>NZ_JBHMVA010000007.1:0-220226 GCF_042436675.1 Quyinboa ferrireducens
TTTGCCGTTATTAAAAATGACAGACTTTTTATACAAAACTATGTTAATCCCTTGTCCATATCATAAGAATAAGGAGGACCTACCTTCTCAGAACTCCGGTAAAAACATTTTAAGTCCTGATTCTTGACTCCTATACTTGTGTCTGATGATTAAAACTTATCCTTATCGTAGTCGTATTTATGAAGAATATGCCCCATTCGGTCGCGTTTGGTTTTCATGTAAAACTCATTGTATTTATTAGGTTTTACTTCCAGCGGAATGTTTTCTACAATTTCCAGTCCAAAAGCCTGCAAACCAATTCGTTTCACCGGATTATTAGTCATCAGCTGCATTTTTCTTACACCCAGATCACGTAAAATTTGTGCTCCTACCCCATAATCTCTTTCATCAGGATCGAAACCTAAATGGACATTGGCTTCAACTGTATCCAGTCCCTGCTCCTGAAGCTTGTACGCTTTAATTTTATTCATCAGCCCAATACCTCTTCCTTCCTGATTCATATAAACAAGGATACCTTTCCCTGCTTTTTCGATGGTCTGCATGGCGATATGCAACTGTTCCCCACATTCGCAACGCAGGGAACCAAAAATATCACCTGTAACACATGAAGAATGCACACGTACCAACACAGGTTCATCCTCGGTCCACTCTCCTTTTATAAGAGCAATATGTTCCTGTCCGTTCGATTTTTGAAGAAACGGGATCAACTTAAATATTCCGTAGTTGGTAGGCATCTGAACCTCTTCACCCCTCTCTATCAAACATTCATTCTGAAGACGAAATGCGATCAAATCCTTTATGGAAACTAACTTCAGATCAAACTTCTCCGCTACTTTAACCAGATCGGGTAAACGGGCCATAGTCCCATCATCGTTCATTATCTCAACAAGAACACCAGCCGGCTGCAATCCTGCCATTCTGGTCAGATCAACGGCTGCCTCTGTATGCCCTGCTCTTCTAAGCACTCCTTTGGTTTTAGCCCTGAGCGGGAATATATGTCCGGGACGAGCCAGTTCTTCAGGTTTTGTATCGGGTGAAGCCAAAGCCGCAATTGTTTTGGCACGATCAGATGCCGAAATGCCGGTAGTACATCCATCACCGATTTTATCCACAGAAACAGTAAAAGCCGTTTCATGTATCGCATTGCTTTTACCCACCATCATATCCAGGTTCAAATCATTACATCTTTCCTCGGGAAGAGACACACAGATCAAACCCCGTCCGTGAATAGTCATGAAATTTACAATTTCAGGGGTTATTTTATCCGCCGCACAAATAAAATCCCCTTCATTTTCCCTGTCCTCATCATCAACAACGATCACAAGTTTCCCCTGACGAATAGCCTCAACAGCATCTTCGATAGGATCCAACCTGAAATTATCCTCGCTCATTTTTATTTTTTTTAAATATCTTCTTAAAGAATAAATAGTAGTTCTCCACATTCATTATCACTGAGTCGCTGGTTGCCTGCCTGGTCAGGAAAATTCCTATTGGCAATAATACCATGGTACTCAACCATGCACCGACATATGCTGAATGTCCTGCATTATATGTTAAATGACGCCCAAAATTATCAATGATATAATACAGTACAAAGAAAAATACAGATAAAACAACCGGTAATCCCAGCCCGCCTTTCCTTACAATCGCTCCTAAGGGAGCACCAATAAAGAACATGATCAGACTCAACAACGCTAATGCAATCCTGTTGTTCAATTCAAACAGATGCCTGCGGGTATTGTACATAATATTTTCTTCTTCCCTGTCGCGTTCCATTATATTATTCTTAACCTTTCGGGCAGATTGCAATGCAAAATTAATCGTACTTTCCTGTTCCCGTTTATTCATCATTACAAACAGACTATCAAGATCATAATTTGTATTCCGTTGAACAGGATTGATCACATTCTTCGTTCTGGATTCGGGCAATTTTTTGTGATAGGCGAATTTTATTTTAGACAAATAAAACAATTCTGCCCGCTTATTTTCTAGTGTTACCAGTGAATCGTAGGACTCGGCAAGCTGCTTATAATTTTTACTGAAGTATTGATTTTTTGCTGCATCCTCATTACTTTTCTTGAAATTTTCATCGATCTCAAACAATACAGTTTGCTTCTGGAATGTATCCCTTCTGAATGGTTGAGCAAAGTCGTCATTTTTAGAGCGTTTGTTCTTTTCCTGCCTAACCTCGCCATATGTTTTTCCGTCAAAGAGTGTCAGTATCAGATGGCGCTTATCGTCTGTTGTCTTCATTAATCCTGAATCAGCTCTTGTAACTGTAGGCTCATTATTATCCCGCTGATCATAAATCATCACATTATGAAGCATTCCGGTTTTAATATCCTTTTTTCCTATTCTAACCGTCAGCCCCGGAATATCAGTATTGAAAACTTCATTTTTAAAGGACAATTCAGGCTTTGCACGTTTAATATCATATATTAAAACCCGCATCTTCCTGAATGCTTCGGGATATACATCATTATTAAAATAAAGCATCGCAACACTTACAAATGTTACCAGAATAATTACCGGGGTCATTGCCCTGAACAACGAAACTCCGGCTGCCTTGATAGAAAGCAATTCAAGTTTCTCTCCCATATTACCAAATGTCATGAGAGAAGCCAGCAAAACAGCAAGTGGGACGCTTCGCGGAAGCAGGGTAAGAATAGCCTGAAACACAAATTCAAGCACCACCATAGTATCAAGACCTTTCCCTACAAGGTCATCAACATACAACCACAGAAATTGCATGAACAATACAAAAATGGACACAAAAAATGTGGCAATAAGTGGTCCGAAGAATTTTTTAAGAATATAGACGTAAAGCCTTTTCATTATTCCAAATTTCAGAGCGCAAAATTAATAATTAAAGCGGTGTAAAAAAACAAGCAGGCTTACCAAAGATAAACCTGCCAGTTAAATATTGTGTATTAATGTATTATATTCCTAAATTGTGTTTGAGTTTGTCTACCTGTGTATCCCAGAGCTCTTTTGCATCTTCCACTTCTTCCTTCTCTGCAAAATCGGTAATTACAAGGGCAACTTCATTGGTCAGTTCATCGGTTGTCAGTTTAAACTCGAAATAAGCCTTAGGATCCTCATCTTCAATCCACTTAAAACGAGCAAAAACATTGGTTCGTTTTGCAATAAGCTCAGCAATTTGCTCAGCTCCGTCCCAGAAAAAGGTATATGTTTTTCCGTTAATGTTAACGTCGTCAGCAAACCAATCTGACAAGCCGCTTGGAGTACTTAGCATGGGGTAAATGACGCTAATTGACGCGTTTACTATGTATTCCTGCTCAAATCTTACTTTTTGTTCCATTAATTATCAATTATTCAGTGGCGGAATATAGAACTTTTTTTTCAGTAAACAAAACTCAATAAAGTTGTTCAAAACATGAAAAACCAAAATACACCACATGTTTTATAACAATGTTTTTAAATACATCAGGCTCAAAATATAAATCCTTGGATTTGAATGAAATATTGAATAATTTGCCGGCTGCTTGAAAAAGTACTATAAAATTTCTAATCTATAAATTCACTATTCCATGAAAGTTTATAAATCAGATGAAATCAAAAACTTCTCTTTGCTGGGCAATTCCGGCTCTGGGAAAACCACCCTTGCAGAAGCCATGCTGTATGAGGGTGGAGTAATTAAGCGCAGAGGCACAGTATTAGGAAAAAACACAGTTTCAGACTATTTTCCTGTAGAACACGATTATGAGTATTCGGTGTTCTCGACCGTCCTTTACACAGAATGGCAAAACATGAAATTAAATTTCATCGACTGTCCCGGCTCCGATGATTTTATTGGTGGAGTCGTAACGTCTCTTAATGTAACTGATACTGCATTAATGGTTATTAATGCACAAAATGGCGTAGAAGTAGGTACCGAAAACCACTTCAGATATACCCAGGACGAAAAAAAACCTGTCGTTTTTGTTGTGAATCAGCTGGATCATGAAAAAGCTGATTTTGACAAAACACTGGAATCCCTAAAAACCCAGTTCGGATCAAAAGTGGTTGTTGTTCAGTACCCTGTTGCAACTGGCACTGGTTTCAATGCACTTGTTGACGTGCTGAAGATGAAGATGTACAAATGGGGCCCCGACGGTGGTACTCCGGAAATTGTTGATATTCCGGATGACCAGAAAGAAAAAGCAGAAGAGCTGCACAATACTCTTGTGGAAGCTGCTGCCGAAAATGATGAAGCTTTAATGGAAAAATATTTCGAAGAAGGTTCGTTGAATGAAGACCAGATGCGTGAAGGAATACACAAAGGATTGATTCTACGCGATATTTTCCCTATATTTTGTGTGTCCGCTGCTAAAGATATGGGAACCCGCCGTTTAATGGAATTCCTTAGAAATGTGGTTCCGTTGGTATCCGAAATGCCAAAGCCCAAAACCGATAAAGGTGATGATATTAAATGTGATGTTAACGGACCAACTTCACTCTTTGTGTTCAAAACATCGATTGAACCCCATCTGGGAGAAGTTTCCTACTTTAAAGTTTTGTCCGGTAAGGTAGCAGAAGGAGATGACCTTATCAATGTTAACAGAGGATCGAAAGAACGTCTGTCACAACTATATTGTGTGGCTGGTCAGACCAGAAATAAAGTCAGTGAGTTGCAGGCCGGTGATATCGGCGCAACTGTAAAACTGAAAGAAACCAGAACAAATCATACCCTTAATGCAAAAGGCACAGATTTCAAACTTGCAGCTATTCGTTATCCGAATCCTAAATACAGGGTGGCAGTTAAAGCCGAAAATGAATCGGATGATGAGAAACTGGGTGAAATCCTGCAACGCATGCACGAAGAAGATCCTACAATTATAATAGAGTACTCAAAAGAACTGAAACAGGTTATTGTACACGGTCAGGGTGAGTTTCATCTGAAAACTGTAAAATGGAGAATTGAAAACAATGATAAACTTATCATTAAATTCATTGATCCTAAAATTCCTTATCGCGAGACAATCACAAAGGCTGCACGAGCTGACTACCGTCATAAGAAACAGTCTGGTGGTGCAGGTCAGTTTGGAGAGGTTCACCTGATTATTGAACCTTATGAAGAAGGTATGCCGGAACCATCCATGTATAAATTTAATGGACAGGAATTCAAACTTAATGTAAGGGATAAGAATGAAATTCCGCTGGCATGGGGTGGAAAACTGGTATTTTACAATTGTATTGTAGGTGGTGCCATTGATGCACGTTTCCTGCCCGCCATTCTTAAAGGCATTATGGAACGTATGGAAACTGGACCGTTAACCGGATCATACGCCCGCGATATCCGCGTTTGTGTCTACGATGGTAAAATGCACCCTGTAGACTCCAACGAAATATCATTTAAACTGGCGGGAAGAAATGCTTTCAGCATGGCATTTAAAAATGCCGGACCTAAAATTCTTGAACCGGTTTATGATGTTACTGTCTGGGTTCCTTCAGACCGGATGGGCGATGTAATGAGTGACCTTCAGGGACGTCGTGGTATGATAATGGGAATGGAAAGCGAAAAAGGTTTTGAAAAACTCAGCGCTAAAGTTCCATTGAAAGAAATGAACTCGTATTCAACATCTTTGAGCTCAAATTCAGGTGGCCGTGCACGTTATACCATGGCATTTGCCAGCTACGAAAAAGTACCGCCTGAAATTCAGGATATTCTGCTTAAAGAATATGAAGAATCAGAAGACGAAGATTAATCTGCTTAATTTTTATGCTTCAAAGAGCTTCCTCAAAAGGGAAGCTCTTTGTCGTAAATAGATCATTATTTGTTTGTTAATTATTACAAAAAACCTTTAGTACAGACAATAATATATATGTATAAAAGTTGTTTTTTAAGATTAAATATTACTTTTGCAGGAGCATAAAAAACTGCAAAAAGTATTGTAAAAACAGACAAATGAACAGGCTTATTTTTGTAATAATTGTTTGGATATCTTTTTGCGGTATAGGTTACGGGCAATACAGGGTAGCTATTGGTGGTGCCTATGGTGGTAATTTTTATTTGGGTGACGGTAATCCCAGCTATCCTTTTTTACAGATCCAGGATCAGTATGGAGGAATAGTCCGTTTTCTAATAACACCCCGTTACGAAATTAAATTTAACGGGTATTATGGGACATTGAACGGATCAACAAAGTACACCTCCAATTATTTACCACATAATGCCCAGTATGAGTTTTCAAAGAAATTCTGGGATATGGGATTAAATCTGGAATATAATTTTTTCCCTTTGAGTAATGCCAAAGGTGAAACAAATTATACATTCACACCATATATTTATACGGGATTCGGAATGACTCTGTTGATGGGTGGAAATAATGGAATGGTAACTGCGCCAAACCTGCCCTTTGGGGGAGGTGTTAAATGGAAGGTGTTGGAAAACCTTACTTTAGGTGCAGAAATAGGCATGAGAAAAATGTTTACAGACGAATTAGATACATACAGTACTGGTGACGTATTAAACAATCCGTATAATCTTAACGGATCCTCAATTATAAATAACGATTACTACACCTGTTTTGGCATTTTTGCCACAATAAGTATTTTTAAACATAAATGGCGTTGTGGCAGTGGCTCATATAACTAAACATGAAAAAGGAAGAATCATACAAAAACAAAATTAATCCGGACAAGCTTCCAAAGCATATTGCCATAATAATGGATGGCAATGGCCGATGGGCAAAGAGTAACGGGACTGACAGGATTTTTGGACACAAGGAGGGATTGGAGAGTGTTAAGACCATTACAGAAGCTGCTGCAGAACTCAATCTGGAATATCTTACATTATATGCATTTTCAACTGAAAACTGGGGCAGACCATCGGATGAAGTCAATGCTTTAATGGAACTTTTAGTGAACGGTATTGATTCCGAAATTGAGAATTTAGTAAAAAATAACATAAAACTTTCTACTATCGGGTGTAACGAAATGCTTCCTCAGCACGTTTACCAGAAAGTAGAAAATGCTTTGAAAGCAACATCAAAAAATACCGGATTGGTTTTAACCATAGCACTGAGCTATAGTTCAAGGTGGGAAATTGTACACGCCACACAAAAACTGGTTAAGGATGCATTGAACGGAAAATTCAGTGCAGAAGAGATAGATGATGCTCTTTTTGAAACATATCTTACAACCAACAACATGCCGGATCCTGAATTATTAATCCGGACCAGCGGGGAATTAAGGATAAGTAACTTTTTGCTCTGGCAGGTTGCTTATTCCGAATTTTATTTCACAGATACCAACTGGCCTGATTTTAAAAAAGAGGAATTATACAAAGCTATCTACGACTATCAGAAAAGAGAAAGACGATTTGGCAAAACCAGTGAACAAATAGCTCAAGGAAACACAAAGTAGATTATGATCAAACGCACTATACTGTTATCACTCGCATTTTTATGTTTATTATCAGGTGTACTGGCGCAGACAAATGTAAAACCTGAAATTTATTATTCAGCTCCCCGTAAATATACTATTGGTGCAATTACCGTCAGTGGTATCAAACACTATGAGGAGAGCTTACTTATTGCTTATTCCGGGCTTGCAGTTGGAAGTGAGGTTTCGATTCCTGGGGATGATATAACAGCAGCCATCAAAAAATTCTGGAAACAGGGGTTGTTCTCGGATGTTACCATTACCGCAGACAGCATAGTAAATGACAAAATATATCTTAATATTCAACTTCAGGAACGACCACGGTTATCAGTTATCAATTATCATGGCTTGAAGAAGAGTGAGATCACTGATCTGGAAGAAAAAATCAGTATGATAAAAGGGGCACAGGTGACTCCAAACCTTATTAATAATACCCAAAAAGTTATAAAGAATCATTTTATTGAAAAAGGATTTCATAATACAACGGTCACAATCCATCAAAAAGACGACCTTAATGCCGAAAACCAGGTGATTATTGACATTTTTGTGGATAAGAAAGAAAAAGTGAAGATTGCAAATTTTATAGTTGAAGGTAATCAGGCAATAACTTTCAATAAGATTAACCGCACAATGAAGAAGACCAATGAAAAAAATAAACTGCGCAACTTTTTCAGGTCCAAAAAATTCATTACGGAACAATATGACGAAGACAAGATAAAACTGATTGAAAAATACAATGAACTTGGCTACAGAGATGCCATTATTGAAGTCGACAGCATTTATCCCGGAACCGAAGAAAATACGGTAAATGTTTACCTCAAGATAGATGAAGGAGATAAGTATTATTTCAGAAATCTTTCGTGGGTTGGAAATACCAAATACACATCCGATCAGTTGTCGCAACAATTACGGATTAAAGATGGTGATGTGTATAATCAGAAACTGTTGAATGAACGTTTGAATTCAGATGACGATGCAATCAGCAATTTATACCTTGACAATGGCTATTTGTTCTTTAATCTTACTCCAGTTGAAGTAATGGTCGACAAGGATTCCATCGACCTGGAATTCAGGATGACGGAAGGTACGCAGGCAACGGTGAACAAAGTTATTATTAATGGTAATGACAGAACTCACGAACAGGTTGCCAGACGAGAACTACGCGTAAAACCTGGGCAGCTGTTTTCTAAAGATAACATAATCCGTTCAGTAAGAGAACTTGCTCAGATTGGGCAATTTGACCCGGAACGTATTGAACCAATTCCAAAGCCGAATCCGGAAGATGGCACCGTTGATATTGTATTTAACCTGACTGAAAAAGCAACTGACCAGGTTGAGTTAAGTGGAGGTTGGGGAGCCGGTATGTTTGTAGGTACTTTGGGACTGTCTTTTAATAACTTCTCAATACGTAATATTTTCAATAAAGAAACTTATCATCCCTTACCATCCGGAGATGGCCAGACATTAAGTTTAAGGGCTCAAACAAACGGAAGGATATATCAGTCATACAGCCTGTCTTTTAACGAGCCATGGCTGGGAGGAAAGAAACCCAATTCATTGTCTGTTTCTGCCTATCATTCCGTACAGACAGACCTGAGTGCAGCGTACAGTGCTTACAGTAATCCATATTATGGAGGATATGGTGGTTACGGAGGTTATGGTTCCTCTTATTACGGAGGAGGCTACGGCGGATATGGCTACGGAAATACGGATTATGGAGGATACAGTACACTTGAGGACTATTTCCGTAACTCAGAGGCATCAAAACACATGTACGTAACCGGTGCATCTGCTGGTTTGGGCAGAAGATTAAACTGGCCTGATGACTGGTTTACGTTGTACAATGAATTATCTTATCAACGTTACGATATTAAAGACTGGTATTACAGTTCATTCGGATTCAGAAATGGGATCTCAAATGTGCTAAGTTTTACAACCACATTATCACGAAACTCTATTGACAATCCTATTTTCACCAGAAGTGGTTCTCAGTATTCCTTTTCGGTTCAGTTGACACCCCCCTATTCACTGTTTTCAAAAACAGACTTTAAAACTGTATCGGATCTGGCCAATGGTATCACAACGGATGATGCAGCAGTTTTAGAAGCAAATTCTCAGATTCTGAATAGATATGTAGAATACCATAAATGGAAGTTTAAAGGGGCAACATTTACACCACTGACAAAAGATATGAAACTGATCCTGATGGCTAAAGCAGAATTTGGTTACCTGGGATATTACAATAAATATAAAACTTCACCGTTTGAAAAATTCAGACTCGGAGGTGACGGTATGTCCGGCTACAGCTTATATGGTTCTGAAACAATATCATTACGTGGATATGAAAACGGTTCTCTAACGCCTATTGAGTATTATGCTTCCGGAGGTGCCAAGGAAAATGGTAATATGTATGTAAAATATACTGCTGAGCTCAGATATCCTTTGGTTTTGGAAACATCTTCCACCATCTTTGCTCTGGCATTCTTAGAGGCAGGTAATGCCTGGGGAGAATGGAAGAACTTTAATCCGTTTACTGTTAAACGATCAGCTGGTGTGGGTGTGCGTATATTCCTGCCCATGTTTGGTTTAATGGGCATTGACTGGGGATATGGATTTGATAAAGATGCCAGTGGTGCATTAGGAGCAAGCCAGTTCCATTTCGTTATAGGACAACAATTTTAGAGTTTGGCAGGGTTTTTGTTTTGAACCTGAGAAAACAGATAATATGAAAAAGATAACAGTAGCAATTTTTGCAATACTTTTAATGGCAGCCACAGCTTCTGCACAAAAGTTTGCGTTCATAGACAGTGAATATATTCTTAAGAATATTCCGGCGTATGAATCAGCACAGGATCAGCTGGATCAGGCTTCAACAAAATGGCAACAGGAGGTTGAGACCATGATGAATGAAGTTAAAACCATGTATCAGAATTATCAGAATGAACTCGTGTTTCTGTCTGAAGAAATGAAGGTAAAACGTGAGAATGAAATCATCGAGCGGGAAAAAGAAGGACAAGAGCTGAAACGTAAATATTTTGGTCCGGAAGGTGAACTTTTCAAAAAGCGTGAAAGTCTTATTAAGCCAATTCAGGATGAGCTTTACAATGCCGTAAAAGAAGTGGCTGATGAACGCGGATATGACGCTATTTTTGATAAATCAAGCAGCAATAACCTGATCTATTCCAACTCCAAAAACGACATTAGCGATATCGTTCTGGATAAACTAGGTTATTCCAAATAATTTGTTACTTTTGCCACGTTTAATTAAAATGAATCATATGAAACGATTGACTTCAATCTTATTTGCTTTTACCATATTATTATCCACATCTGCATTTGCACAGGATTATAAATTCGGACATATAAATTCACAGGATCTTTTGGCTCAATTGCCGGACAGGAACGCTGCCCAACAGGAAATTGAAGCTTATGCATCAAAGCTGGAAGAGCAGCAGAAATCCATGGAAGATGAGTTGAATAATAAGTATGAAGATTATCTTGCAAAAAGAGATACTTATACCGATTTAATTAAAGCTACCAAAGAAAAAGAGCTGCAGCAAATTCAACAGCAGATCACTACATTTAACCAGGTGGCCATGCAGGATCTTCAGCAAAAAGAGTCAGATTTGATTAAACCAATTATTGATAAAGTACAAAAAGCGATTGATGAAGTTGGAAAGGAAAACGGATTCACTTTTATTTTCGATTTGGCAAACAGAACCGTTCTTTATCATTCAACACAAAGCGTGGACATCACACCGCTTGTGAAAAAGAAACTTGGAATAGAACAGTAAAATTTACTGAAAAAATATGCGAAGGTGCTTTTTTAAAGCACCTTTTTTATTACATTTGCATCCGCATTTAAGAAAATCTGAATCGTCGGATTTAAATTTATAATGCCCAGATGGCGAAATCGGTAGACGCGCTAGTTTCAGGGACTAGTGTTCGCAAGGACGTGCAGGTTCGAGTCCTGTTCTGGGCACAAAGAAGCTCTCACAAATGTGGGGGCTTTTTTTATGCGGATACTGAACAGGACGAGAAATGAACCAAAACGGAATCCCGTTAAACGGAGTGACATCGGGAAGTCCTGTTCCGAATCCCTCTGCAAACAATAGATCGGCTGTCCAAAAGAGAATATCATTATACTCTGGCACCTAAACCAACTGGCATACTTTGAAAACAAACCGGATTTATTTTTAGAATAAAACAGCCTAAAAGAATTATGATCTCCTGAACCATTAACATTCATTTTACTCTATGGCTCTTTAATATGATAAGGCTGGATAGAACTTGTATTACTAATTAATACAACGTATATTTCACAAATCTCCTATATGCGGAATATCATTAATTAAACCCATTTTCATTTTCAATACATTAACTAAATTTCATTATAGCCTTTTCAAAATTTGTCATAACCCCCATTTAATATTACCACTAATTTTGAACCATCAGAAAGCGAATCAACATTAAAAATTTAAATATCATGAAGACTATTAATCTCATCAAGAAAAAGCTGTATTCTTCATACGTTTCACTGGGCGAAAGAATACTTAAATTAAAGAAAATCAAATCATTTAAAAATGAATCCAATTTATCAATTTAGTTAGGATTAATTAATAATCATTCACTTAATGGCCAAAAGGATTGCAACTTATGCAATCCTTTTTCTTTGAATTATCATCATACCCTCCTCCATATTTTAGAAAAGAACACTAATTCCCTGACAACAATTTTAAATACAATTAGATTACAAACATCAAAACCAGTCTGGAATAACAAAAACTTATATAAAAGCCCTATACTATGAAAATGGATAACGTCACTACTGTTATCGCATTCAACTATAGTTGCATTACAGCTATTAACAGTTAAAACAAAAATCAACAAGTTGCAGAAAATTGTTGAGATAGTTTTGTTGAAACTATTCTAATAATGGTTGTTACTTGATCCATCTTTTCTTTATAAACACCTATATCCAAGCAATATAATCCAAACAATTACGAAAATATCATAGGGTATATAAAATTTATTACAGTGAATTCCTGTTTCATACGATATTTTTACTTAGTAGAAAATTCAATAATGTGAACTACCACGAGTAATAACTAAAATTTCATTTATGAAAACAAATCTTTTACGCTTTAAAAAGTGGGGGATTATTTCTGTTATGATTCTTCTTGGAATCATAAAGGTAACTGCCCAAACAGATGTTACAAGTACTTTTTTATCCAATGCCGGATTTGATGAGTCTTGTAATTTCTTAACAGCTGATGCGGCTTCAAACCTGGCCACGTCAAATAATGATGGATCAACTGTTCTAACAGTTACAGACTGGGTCCAGAATTATAGTGGCTATTCAGCAGGTGCTTCATTTGAATATGGATATACCGGAACATTAAATAGTCCCGGACCAATACCGGCAACTGCTTCTGACGGTACCACAACAGGAAGTGGGCATGGAGTATTAGGAGTATGTGCCGCCTGGGGTGGTAACACATCTTATTCACAGAATGTAAAACTGCCTGCAGGTACATATCTAATAAAATACAAGGTGTATAATTCTGGGGCAAGTGTTGCAGGCTCAAGTATGGTTGGATGGGTTCCTGATGACGGTACATCTGCTTTATCGACTTTATCTGATATAAGTCAAGACACATGGACATCAGATGAGATTGCATTTTCGCTCGATGCCGAAACAACTGGTAAAATTCAGGTTGGCATTCAATCACCCGGTTCAGGTTCAAGTTCTAACGGACGCTTTTTCTTTGATGATTTGCAAATTTTTTATACAGCTGCCATACTTAGCGATGATGCAACTTTATCTGATTTAAGTTCTAATGCAGGGGCCTTAATTCCAACTTTCAGTGCAGATATTACATCATACTTATTGGAGGTACCAAACGGAACCTCACAGGTAATTTTAACAGCCACTGAAAATGATGCAAATGCTTCAGCTTCAGGTGATGGAAATGTATCCGTGGAAATGGGACAATCTATAGATATTATAGTTACAGCCGAAAACGGGTCAACAATGGCTTACACAATTAAATTTGTTCCTCAAGGATCAACTTTTATTCCACTCCCTGATCAGGAATATCGAATTTTTTGTGCAGCAAGTTATCGGTATGTAAATCATGTCGATAATAGTTCTGTTTTCATGAAAACAGTCCCTAATAGTGACGATAATATAAACAACGACGATGAATTGTATACCCTTAATGATAATGAACTATTCAGGTTTGCCTCAAGTACCCAGACAGGATTTGAGGGTTATTACAATATTACAGGACCGGTTGACGGATATGGGACAAAGTATTGGTATGGAAGAGGTGACAATGCCATGATGGTAAAAACCCGAGACCTTTCTGATACAAACGGTGATGATGACTGGACCTGGAAGTATGAAACAACTATTGATGGTATTAATTATTACCTGGTAAGTTACAACACGTCTTCAAATTATCTTTGGTTAGCAAATTCGGCAAAAGATCCCAATGATCTAAAAACATCCAGGTTTGGTAATTATATTAGAAATGTAAATGACCCAAGATGGGAAAACTGTGAACTTATCGGATTTGAACCAGCCAATACAACTTCCCCACAAATGTTATTAAAAGCACAAGGGTTACTTGATAATACAGAAGAAGGTTCTGCAAATGGACAATATCCTACAAGCGCCAGGGCAGCTTTATCAGACACAATATCAAATATCGCAGCAATCTTTACTGATGGTGTATCCACTGAAGAAGTCAAAAATGCCGCTCTTGATACTTTGTACAAATCAATACAAATTTATCTGGCGTCACAGGTCAGCTTTGCAGTTGATTTAGATTCAGTTGAAATTGAAGATAATGGTGATGGATATCCAATTCCTTTCACCGCGCAGAATATTGATCTGCAAATAGAAGTTACAGCCGGTTACGATATTGATATTTCAAGTATTTCTGCAGCACAATCTGAAGAAACTAACACGGTACATGTATCATCAAATGATATAGCAGGAACTACCGGTTGGCTTTACTTTACAGCAGGAGAAACTAAGCTGGATTCTGTAAAAATGAAAACAGTATCTGCACAACCCAGATATTATATAAAACAAAAAAATTCTAATCTTGTAATTGGGAATTATAGTAATGGATCCTATCCGGCACTGACCGACAGCGCCTGGTTAAGTTCACAAAAATTCTTTTTCAGGGAAGTGAAAACAGATACGTTCAATATTGTACAGGATGGCACTTATCTTACAATTGGCGTTGAAGGTACAAGTGGATGGAATACAGACTTAAATGCTCCGGCTGAAGATGCCTTGTGGAAAATTACTGACAATGGAAACGGAACGGTTTCATTCTCTAATATTAACAGATCTGACAAGATAATTGCATCGGACGGAACAACAACAGACAGCAGACTTTATTATGACAAGTCTTATGAGGTTGATGGCAAAGGTGAATGGATTCTTGTGGATGCAAAATTTAAACCAGGGGCAGAACAATCATATTACCTTATACAGAAAGCAAGTGGTCTTGCTTTAGGAGAAGATGTCACTGATAACCGTGCAAAACTTCAGGAACCTGACTTCAGTGCACAACATCAGCAGGTTCAATTTATTGAAAGCAATGTTGAGGGTGAGTATTTCATCAAAAATGCTCAATCAGGATATTTTTACTATTTCGAAGGATGGAAAATGGGATTTATCGCTGACACTGCTGCAACTACGGAAGCATTCCGTTTCAACATAGTTGAGGCAGCGACAGGTGATGGTTTCTATTTGCATTCTGTTAGTAAAACGGAGGGACAGTATGTTGGAAGCGATAACACAACTATTAACAGCGGTGTATTCCCTGATAAACCAGCAAATGATAAAACGACCTGGTACATTCAGTCTCCTTCTGATGTTAATTTTGTTTCAACTGTTTCATTGTCTGAAGAAATCAGAATTGATGTAGAAAAAGACCTAAAACAATACCCGGTTTATCTTACAGGAGTTAATATTACAGATACAGTCTTTATTGCTTTACCTACGGGTTTCTCGTGTTACCCGGATACTATATTGGCTTCAGAACTGGAAAATGGTGCTTCTGTGAAATTAATGATTGATGGTTCGAATACTACTATTGGCGATCAAGGTGTTATGGACATCGTAATGGGAGACAAAACACTTGCTTCTATTCCTGTTGTTGCTGTTGAAACATACCCAAGATACTTTATTAAACAGGTTGCTAGTGGTTTTGTAATGGGTAGCAGCAGCTCTACAGGAGAATTAATCCCGGTTCTTACAGAAATAGAAAGCGATAATGATTCTCTTCTCTTCATTTTGAAACCTGTAAATCCCGAAATAGATGATAGTTTGTATTACCTGGTACAGGATGTTGAATATCGTTATTTCAGTTGGAGCTATGGAAATGACTGGGATACAGAACTTGGAAATCTTGCACGCGGGGAATGGAAAGTTGTTCTGGATGAGTTGAGCAATACATATTCCTTTATGAATACAGTGAATAATAAATACGTAGCGACCGACGGAACAACTGCTGGCAACAGATATTACGCAGATAAATCGCTCACGGATAATACCCAGGCCCAATTCATATTAATGGATGCCGCATTATCAGGAGATGCCACGTTATCTGGTCTTACCGTTGATTCGGGAACTCTTGAACCGTCATTTGATCCTTCAATTACGACATATGCTGTTGAAGTGCCAACTGGCACATTAGAAGTTATTGTAACTGCAACCCAAAATGATAATGCTGCAACTGTTGAAGGAGATGGTACAATTGATGTTTCATCGGGTACAGGAACCGCTACTGTAATTGTTACAGCAGAGAACGGAGAACTGATGACCTATACTGTTAACATAACCGTGAAACCTGATGCACTGGATAATAATAACATAAATTCCATTCATGTTTATCCAACTATTACTTCCAGAAACTTTACAGTAGATTTTGGTGGTAATCCTGGTATTATTACAATTTATGATCTATCAGGTAAACTATTTAAACAACAGATAGCAACATCAAACAAAGAAATTGTCACACTTTCTAAGACCGGCATATTCCTGATTAAAATAGAATCTGAAAATGGTTCAAAACTGTTTAAAATAGTTAGGACTAATTGATAATAATTCACTTATGTTTTTCATGAGGACTACTTGAATGTAGTCCTCTTTTTTATGCGGTTATTTAAACGCTATAGTGCTAAGATCTAACTAAAATACAATTACAAAAAGTGATTACCGTCACTATAAGTTTATAACAGTTGACAGGAGTACAAAAAAATTACCAGCAGTAGTCTTATAATCTTAATTTGTGCTTCAAATGATGAAGTAAAAAGAGGCTGCTCCAAAAATAAAGGACAGCCTCTTTTCCATTGGTCAATTATATTTATTTACCGGATCACAAATTCCACTCGTCTGTTTTGTGCTCTGCCCTCTTCTGTATCATTTGGAGCAACCGGGTTAGTAGAACCCTTACCCAGCCAGCTTAAACGATCTGCATTTACACCTCTGATAATCAAAAAGTCATGTATTGCCTTGGCTCTATCCTCCGAAAGCTTCTGATTATATTGTGCCGATCCTGTGTTATCGGTATGACCAACTATTTGAATCTTAACATCAGGATTCTTATTTAAAAATTGGTAAAGATCTTCTAATGCCGGCCCTGATTCTGGTCTAATCGCAGCAGAGTTAAGTTCAAAGAATACATTACGCAGTACTACGATAACATCCTTCTTAATAGCCTGCAGTTTAACCAAAAGAGTATCCGGTTTCTCTCCCTGAATATATTCTTCCTGATAATTTAGGTAACCTTCTGTTTCCACATGAACAAGATATTTACCTGTTTTCAACTCATGACTTGCCAGGCCGGTATTCGAATCTGTATTACTTCTGAATACCTCTTTTTTATCCTGCATCGAACTAACAAGAACTTCTGCCTCAATATTGAATGCAGAATCGGCATCAACCACATGTGCATAAAATACAGGAACAGGTTTGGGTTCCGGCTTCACTACCGGCTTAGGTTTTGGTTTTGCTACCGGTTTCCGTTTAGGTTTAGGTGTCATATCAAATGACACAGTAAGTTTTGCACCTACAAACATGCTTCCAAATCTTTTATCTGTAGCCATTGTAGAAGACATTAAGCTGTTAACAGTAACATCTAAAGACTGAGGCATACCATTCTCCGGAATGGATAATGTTAAATCATTGGGAACACTTAGCACTTCTCTGGTTGTTGCGGCCTTGTTCAAATTAGTTATACCATAATCTATAAATAACCCTGCCCTGTAAGATACCCTTGTCTTTTTACGGTTATTCATTTGGGTAAAATCTCTGCTTAGCCAGTCATCCAACACAACACCAAATTCAAGCCCCGGAACAATATTCATCCCTGGATCCAGATTATTCTTTTCATTGTATTCTGCATCCCCCAGATTATGTAATGGAATATCACTAAGATCATCAATCAACATAGGGTCAGTAGCTGTTGTCCGCAGAGTTGATTTTACGGTTGATTTTCCGAATAAATTCATTCCAATTTTCACACCGCCTAATACATAATATCTTTCCCCTAAATGAAGGCCTGCCTGCAAAGGAATATTCAAAAAACCGACACTATGACGTTCCTTAAAATTAACAAATTCGAAATTATAAGTCATGTAGTAATTATCCAGATAAGGGTAGACAAAATCATGAGATTCAGAATAATTTATTAATTTAGTTTTCGAATAAAGTTGCACAAACTCAATTCCACCCAGAAAAATAAATTCATCCAGATTATATTCAAAGCCACCTCCAATGCCATACCCGGGACCTCCAGGAACTTTAGTATTTTCTATTCCATGTGTTAAACGGTCGTAACCGCCCAATATCCAACCATCGATATATTGCTTTTTCTGAGCATCAACCTGCAATAATACTATCACGGAAATCACTGCAATCAGAACTATCCTTAAACCGTATTTATTACTTATTTTTTGTGTCATCATTTTATAATATCATGTTATTACATAATAACTGAATATGATTGTCAAATCAGTATTGTCTAGTAATTTTTCGGGTACGCCTTTTACGATCTTTTGCGCTATCAAGATCACGGCAATAACATGGATGTTTTCCGCTACCTTCCAGTCCAATTACAATTGTTAGTTTTATTCCTGCATATAACGGTAACACTTCGTATCCATTTACCGGATCAGAAAAAATAAAACTGTTAAGCACAGGTTCATAGGTGCCATCGGTTTGCTTATTTACAATAAGATTGCCTGAAGAATTAGAGCCAACAATACCGGACAAGCCATAATCACAAAATATCGATAATCTGAATCTTGTTTTTTTCAAATCTTTCTTCATCCGTGGTTGTGTTCCAAGATAAGTACCGACTTCTGCCTTTAATGAATAATGGTTCAAAAGAGAAACACCATAGCTATTGTTTTCATTTACGGTTGACAAAAAATGGTTAGGCATATTTCCAAATTCGTCAATAAACTGAGGATATGATGCTGTGGTTGTGACTACAGTGTTGACCTTTGTGCTACCAAGCACATTAAGACTATATTGTGCCCCTGCCAATACGAAAACATTTTTAATTTGTAATCCTATCATAAGCGGGATATCAACATTCCCTAAACCATACCGATCCCTGTTTTGTGAAAACGTGTAGTGTCCAACATAATAATCTCCTTCTGAATCATACAGTTCAATGTCATTAGTGAACTGATTCAACTCAAGATTTGGCATTAAATAGTTAAACTGAACACCGGCATTTAACAGAAACATTTTGTAATGGAATTCATATCCGGCACCTACACCTGCACCAATACCTGGTATTGAAGTTATATCCGGCGCCAATGTCATCAATGAAGAATATCCTCCTGATCCCCAAACGAGTAAACTATGACGAGACTGGCCGTTTAAATGAATAGCACAGGAAAGTGCAATAGCTAATGCAATTAATATTTTCTTTATATCCACAGTCAAAGTTTTAATTGATACCAGTAATATTCATACTCTTACTGAACTATTAATTTGTGTTGTAATGGTGGATCTCCACCAGTTATTATTCGTAATATATAAACCCCTTTATTTGCCGGAGCCTGAATCGTGTTTTGATACTCATTAACCTGCTCTTGTGAATACACTATTCCATTGATATCACAAAATGTCGCCATTCCGTTTCCTGTCAAATTCAATTCTCCAAGTGAAATAGTCTGTGAGGGATTCACCAGAGACGGTAAACTTATGTTTATCAACTTTTGTTCCGGGTTGAAATCACATGTCTGAAAAGTCGTCCCATCTGATGTAGTTACAACAACACTGTAACTATCTTCCTCACTAAACTCTTTCCCCTCGCCAAGGTATAAATAGGAACCTGTTGCACCAACTATCGGTTCCCCATTTCTGAACCATTGGAATGAGGTATAGGATGTGCCTCCATTAAATTCTTCGTTATACAATGCAAGTACATCATTCCACTTCTGCGCCATCAGGTCCGATGCTTGCATTTTTACCCTGAATTCGATTGGGATAAGTTTCTCTTCGGCACAAACTGAATTGTTTACCACCTTTAGCCATGCGTTATACATCTCTGGTGGCGCATCATCCGGCAGAGCAACAATAACTGTTTTTCCTGTCACCGGCAAATTATCTACATCCGAAAATCCTGCGGCCTTTGCCTTATCATCAAATACCAGACCGTAACTCTTCAACTCACCCTCTTCCAATTCATATTGTATGGTAAAGGCTTCTTCATCGGCACATATCTCTGCAATTGTGTCAAGGCTGATCAGAATATCTTCACCTGGAGCTACATACATTGTATCATACGCCTCACACATCTGGTTTGATGCCTTTACAATGTAGTTTCCTGGTTGAGCCGTGGTCAAAACCTGATCGCTCCCAATCCCGTTGTCATCGGTTGTTGTAAACCAGCTGTAGGATGGATATAATGTCCCGTCTGCAAATGTTCCTGCATCAAGTACTGCTGTTCCCTGGCAAATTATTGTATCTCCTGTAATATAGGGATCAGGTGTCTTTATAACTTCAACATCTATGGTATCTGCTACTGCAAAATATGGTTTGAACTCTATATCATCAATACATACATTGGCTCCCTCAGGATTACCCTCTGCCGTTACAATACTTAATGTGGCCAAGGTATAATAACCACTGTTCCATTCTGCTTTAAACAATTTCCAGTGTACTGGCTGAGTAATGATCTCCGCATCTGGCGGGGTTATTACATCACCTACTAATTCTCCATTAATCATAAACTGCAATTGTGCCGGAGTGCTGCCCCTGTCTGCAGTTATAAAATATCCACTGAATTCATGCAGGGTGTTGGAACTTATTTCAAGTGTTTTGCTCCAAATGGCCCTACCTGGTTCTGCCGTTGTATGTGCGATCAGTTCTCTTCCTTCTACAGCATCAGCACTCGTATGATCATACACACGATTATAATCTCCATTTATTTCGCGTGCGCTTCGCCAAACAGTATATGTTCCGGCAGCAACAAGTGCATCTGAATTAGTTCCTCCATAAGTATAATCCGAAACGAAATCATCAGCACCTTCCTGAAAATTACCGTTTACCAAAATATTCTGTCCAATCTTATGATTCTCTACGTAATATTTTGTTGTTGTATCCGGTGAAACACTGACAATAGAAGTATCTGTTACGCCAGGCTCAGGATACCAGTTATAAGGGCCTACACCTCCTGTTGAGAGCGTTAACAGGCTGCCGCTACACATGGTTTCACTACTGGTAACCGGATCAAATATATTTATCACTACAGCGCCCGGATCACTGATAATACAGCCATCGTTATTCGTCGCTGATATTCGATACATACCAGCATTATCCTCAGATGCATCAGGAATTACCAGTTCTTCACCGGTATAAGAACTACCATCAGGCATTGTCCATAAAATATTAGTGAAAGCCTCTGGATTTGGGATGTACAAACGCAACGTATCTCCCAGCACATAAAACCCTTCGCTACTGGTAGCATGATACTCAACTTCATGGAAGTCCGAAAAATAACCATAGGAGCAGGAGTTTCCATTTGGATTATCATATGCTCCTACATGAAAATACCCTTTACTGTTTTTTATTCGTAGAACATTATTGTAATTCTTAATGATATCATCTCCGGTATCTAATCGTAATCTCGCAAATGACCATCCGGCAACTCCGGGAACAGGAGCAAAATTACTTGCAAAAAGTACATCAGACCGGCCATTAATTGTAAAACTCCCAATACATTCAGTTTGTGTAATAATATCAAGTGTAATTTCATCGAAACTTGGGCTGTAAACCGTTTCCATTGAACCAGTACAGGTGTAAGACGGGATTACTGCACCTCCAAATTCAGAACTCCCGGATTTACTTGTAATCTGAAATAATACGACAGGTTTTGAAGAGGTAATTGATGTAGCATCATTTACCAATGTAACAGCAAGATTATCGCCCATATTTAAAAAGCCGGTTGTATTTGCTTTGACACCATTAACAAAAACATCAGTTTTATTCTCTGTAGGAAATACATAAACTTTTTCATTATTACCCTGATTTTTTACTGCAATATAATTTACACCTAATAGGTCAACCGGAATCAACTGGTCTCCGATTAAGTCTCCGGGAGCCACATAATCGTCCGTTGTATTTACAACAATAAGTTTATCCGACCTGATAGTTGTACCGTATAAATGTGCAGATGCTTCTCTGTCTTTTGCTTTAAACGAATAGGCCCAACCTCTGTTTAAATTAATTTTCATTGTTTGAACCGGACTGGTCTGCTGAGGATCGCCCGTCATAACTTTTAAATCTACTTCAATTTCTGTACTGTCTTCGGTTGCAAGTATTTCTATTGAACTACGTGCTTCTGTTGCACCATAACTTGTACTATTTACAAATTCAGTTTGCATCGGAACAATAAAGAATTTCCCCTTGGCATTTTTACCTTTTAGTGTATAAACTTCGCTATTATCGCTGGTATTGGCATAATAAACGCTGATATTATTATCAGAAGTAATATTCAGTCCGTATGGTAATGGCTGTCCATCAATAACCTCAACTAAAGATTTATAACCAGCAAGATCGAAAATCCAGGAAGAATTTGCAGCAATCGTTTTAGTTGTATCAATATTGACCAAGCCTTCTACATCAGGTTGATCTATTCTTACTGTTGCAGGTTGATCAAATGTCACAATAACCAATTGTATATTTTCATCTCCGCCCCAGGAACGCTGGCATGTATTCGGACATGCAAACCAGAACTCCTTACCAATTTGCGCAAATCCTCCAAATGATAATAATAAGAGTGATATTATAAGTAGCGTTTTTTTCATCTTAATCGGATTACCGTATGTTTAAATCGTAAAAATAATTATTCAATTCTTTAATTTTCCTGACAAATTAATCATTCCACAATAATCTTATATTGCTTACTGCCAGTTCCTGTATTAATGTGTAGGATATAAACTCCTTTTTCATCTGGAACCTGTATTTCTGCATCATCTCCTTCTATCTTCCCTATCGAAACCATATGGCCTGTGGTGGTCCAGAATGAGACTGAACCATGAGTTCCCTCGCCCATGTTTCTTATACGTATCATTCCTGATGCTTTGGCCAATGTCTGTACTACGATATCTTCACTGATCAGTAGTGCAGGAATAAAATCACAGGTGTAAACCTCCGTTGTATCTCCTTCTCTTACCAGTCCCGCCTTATATACATCTTCACCTGTAAAGGTTCCTGACTCATACATGTAAGACTTCGTCTCTCCTTCAAGCCTCTCCCCATTCCTGTACCACTGGTACTTCTCAAACCTGTATCCCCCGTTGTAAGCACTGTTGGTTACGCCTATAACATCGTTCCAACGCTGGGTTAATACCTCTGAACCATATTTTACCATAAATTCCATCGGTACCAGCACAGACCTTCCACAGTTCTTCTCATATACCTCAACAACTCCACTGTATATATCAGGCTGTATACCTTCCGGCAATGTAATTTCTATGGCATCTTCTGTAGATTCTGCACCGTTTACATCAGTAAAACCTGCTGTCCGGGCTTTCTCTCCATACAAAATATCGTAACTCCCCAACTCTCCTTCTTCTATCGTATAATCCAGTGCATAGGTTGCTTCACCCGCACAGATTTCCGGCATGCTGTCATTCAGACTGATTTTTATTGCCATTGTATTGGGTAAGACGCTGAAATATCCTGTGCCTTTACAGTCTCCATCTGTAACTTTTACCCAATAATCTCCCGACTGGCTTACCGTTATGCCTTGCGTGGTCTCTCCGGTACTCCACAAATAGGTCTCATATTCTGACACCACATTCATTTGTGCAATACCATAACATATGCTGGCATCTCCGCTGACCTGGGGCTGAAGGGAATCAATTACAGCAACATCAAACTGATCTTCAACCCCGAATATGGGAGAAAACTCAATATCGTCAAGGCAGATACCACTACCTGATGTAGTATTTTGTGTACTTATAATTTTTACAACAACTTCGTTTGCTTCACTGGTCCAAACCTCATCCGATTTAATCCAGCTCCCATCTGATAATGGGGTAATCACTTCTCCTGATGTTACACCGTTTATCTCAAATCTAAGTTCCACACTTCCTCCTCCGGTTGTGGCCGTCCATGCAGAAAAAACATAAGCACTTCCAGGAATAAGGCCGGTTATAGTTTGTGACCAGATGGTGTGTTCTCCTGCCTGGCTATTGGCTATTAGTTGTGATCCTGTTGCGTCACCACGGGTGTGATCCTTAATATCAGCATATGCAGAATTATAGTTCCTGGGGGTTGATCCTACAGTATAGGTCCCTTCTGTGGCTAATTCTGTCGAATTGAAACTGTAACTTCCGCTAAAACCTGTATTGCCTTCACTGAAATCTCCGTTTAGTACAAGATTAAAACCTGGCTTTTGATTGTTGACCCTATAGGTGGTGCTACCTGCAGGGCTTACTGTTACACTCTGCTCTGATGGTAAACCTGATGGGGTCCAGATATAGGGACTATAACCTTCAGCGGTAAGGTTTATACTGTTGCCCATACATATAGTATACGATTTTGTCTCAGACGGACTTAAAACACTTACACTGATGGTATCAGGATCTATATCACATCCTTCCACATGATTAGCAATTACAATATATCGTCCCGCATCTGCGGAACCAACATCTGTAATAACAGGACTTTCTTCCATTGATGTGAATCCGTTAGGACCACTCCAGCTTATATCAGTCAGTTCTGACGTATTCTCTAATGATAACCGTATATCATCTCCCGACTGATAATACGATATATCAGTCTGTGCCTTCAACGGGATGGTATTGAAATTGGAAAAATATCCGTACGAACATGTTTCACCGTCACCATCTAAAACACCCATATGAAAATAGCCGTTTGTATTTTTAACTCTTAAAACCGGCGTTAGATCGGATGTGATAAGTGTTCTTATACAGTAGGACCATGATGGGTCTCCCGGAACAGTCTTAAAAACTGAGGAAGGAAGCAAAAAATTACTACCGTTCACCTCAAAAAATCCAATATTCTCTGTTTTGGTTAGTATAGTTACGATTGGTGTCTGGGTCATTGCAGGCTTATACGCAACTTCAGGCGAGCCGGAACAAATAATACCAGGTAATATCGTGCCACCTAATTCAGTAGAGCTGCTGCCAGTTCCTGAAATTTGAAAAGCTATAAAAGGGGTATTAGCTTCTGACGAAAATAGTACCGGTTCATTAGAACTAATTACATATTTATACTCTTCTCCAATATTTAAAGTAACAACAGGCGACGATCCATTATTGACAAAAATATTTGTATTGTTTTCTGTTGCAAACAGGTAAACTTCTTGTAGATCACCTGAATTTCCCGGCACTGCAATATACTTACTTCCAAGCAAAGATACAGGCACCAACTGTTCTCCAATCAAATCAGCAGCTGTCCCTTTTAATACCATATCGTTTGTGGAATTCACTGCAACGGGCTTGTCAGAAACAACTATTGTATTTCTCAACTGAGATCCGGCAGAATTAGATGTTGTTCGTAATGCATACGATTGCCCCCTGTTTAAAATAACCGTAAAAGGAACTCCCTTAGGCCTGCCAACACAATCCTCAGAAGGTGTAATTGTTACGTTTGTATTATCTATAGTTGCAACTATTTCAACTGATGAAGCACTTTCGGAATCCTTCGAAGGTAAAGTGTACTGCATAGGAACTATAAACTTTTTTCCCATTGCATTCCTGCCTTTCAGTGTATAAATTTCACTGTCTGCCTGTTTAATCGCATAATAGGCACTTATTGGATGCGTAGAATAAATATGTATTCCTTTATTAACAACTGTATTTGCAGGAGATGTTTGAATATAATTAAATTTCCATTTAAAAAGATTCTTTTCTCCAAAACTATTAGCTTCTAAATTTAATACAATAGGTGTAAAATCAGGATTCGCTGGTTGTGACACTGTAATTATTGCAGGTTCATCATAAGTAACGAAACATAATTTTATAGAATCATTTCTACTTCCGGCACTGTTTGCAACCAATTCAGGTGCCGCAAACCAGAATTCATTATCAACCTGTGAAAACACAGGTACGTAAATAATGACAATAAGAAACTTTAAAAATATATTTCTCATAAAAAAACTTGCAGTTTCTACTAAAACACTACCAATGATCAAACCATAACACCAGATGGGTTTAAAAAAGTCCGGCAATAAGATGAAAAAAACTTAAAAGCTACCCGGAAGTTTAAATATCCGGGTAGCTCATTTTATTGTTTAATGTATAATGGAAACGACTTTGCGTTGCATTTGACCTGCACTAAAAACATTAACCACATAGTAGCCAACATTAAGATGTACTGAAAATACATCGCTCACTCCTTTATATTCTGAGACTAATATACCATTAATCGTATATACTTTTATTTCAGAATTCTCTGTAATGCCTTTAACATGCAGGACTTGCCCATATGCATATATATTTAACCGGTTACTGGAGCTTTCATGAATATCAGTTGCAATCCAATAAAAATGGAGCAACTCAATTGTCATATTATCCACCTGCTCCTGCGTTGCAGTTCCGGCAGAAACCATAGCTTTAGCATCCTGAACCTTTGCCCTTAAATCAGCATGTTCACCTGGTTGCGCCTCAGATAAAAATTCATCCATCAAATCAATCATATCCTGAAGATCCTGCATATCAACAGAAGGTACCTGTCCCGCGTTAAAATTGTCTATTGCTGATTGCAAAGCGTTTGCAGCTAAGATAAGGTTTTCCTGTTGTACCGGCTCTTTATCAAGCGCCTCCTGTGCATCTGTTATTGCCTGCTGGACCACCATTTTTGAACCTGTTGCGTATTGACCTGGTAATGTTCCTTCAACAGCATTTTCATGCAATGTTGTAGCTTCTTCAATTAAAACAGGTAAACGGGAACTTGCTTTAAGGTCTGACACAAAAGATGTAATGGCTTCATTTAAAGTAATGGCGCGGGCATCAACATCAGCCTGATCCAAATCCCCCTCAACAGTAATTGCTGTTGCAATAGCATTATTCAATGCATCTACAACAGACTGTGGACATTCACCAGCACCATCGCCAATTACTTCTGTTGTTTCAAGCAATCGCTGTGCTTCATCTACAGCTGCCATTAATTCCGTAAGAATAAAATTACTTCCGGTCACACTCCCTCTGAAAGTGTCTTCAGCGGCCTTTAACTCTTCAAGTTTTGTTTGCCATTCACTTTCAGTCGCATCAGGATTGACAGCTAATGCATACGATTCATCTATCACTGCTTTAAACGCATCATACGCGTCCTGTGGATATTGCCCTAAACCATTACCAACATTTGCGTCTGCAATTAACTCCTGTGCTAAATAAATCCGGGTTCTGAATTCACCCGCAGGCACAAGCTTAATCTGGTAATTATTGTATGTAAATCTGTCAATGCCCCAGTTTGTTCCACCATGAAGATTAGGATAAGTACTTCCCAAGGCCTTCAAAATGAAATAATCTGTTCCACTTACATCCTTAGAATAAATTACTTCCCATTCTTTGGCATTGTCTTTATCATATTGAGCAAGATAGACATTGATACCTGAAGTACTGACAACCATATTTCGGTTCAAAACATGATAAAATCCTGCTTTTCCTTCTACGGGTTCAAAGAACCATATCTGATTATCAAATGAAACCGAATCGAGCTTGTATCCAACTACTTCTTCTGCATCTGTTGTATCAACACTCAAAAAATATGCATTATCCAGATTGCCAATAAAGTATCCCATACCCTCTTCCGGTTTCCATACAACCTTCTGCCTATTATAATAAGCCAAAGCATCTTCCAGTGACTGAGCCGAAGCATTAATCTCAGCTTGCGACAAATTAGTATCCAACACATCTGCCTGTGCATCAGCTAAAACTTTTTCAAGTGAATCCCGGGCTACCTGTGGAAATTCCCCAAAACCATCACCAACAGTTGTATTTGCAATAACACTCTGAACATTTGCAATTAAAGCTTTCAGGGCATCTGTAATAGGAGCACCAACCTCCTTAATTGCAAACCATTGTGACCAATCGGAATGGGAATGTTCCAGGGCAATCTGAACTGCTGTACTTGTAGCCTGCAGTGCATTGTTTGAATTATCTTTTGAGAAACTGAAATAATATGCTGTATCCGGGAGATACATGCCACCAAAATCCTGTTCTCCATCATAGTGAACACTCCATTGCTGATCTGCTGCACCGGCACCAGGAGTAACCATATTTAAACTTTGAGCCAAAGCTGACTCACCGGATTTCAATAAATAGGTTGTGTCATTAACTTTTACAAACTCCCATCCTTCGAGAGGAACATTCTGTTCAAACGTTGCCTTGGTTCCGTTATTTGTCACATAACCCGTATATGATTTATTAGTCATCAGATATTTTACCCCACTTACAGGATTAAAGTGCGGAATTATCTGTCCGGCCAGGTAATCTTTGAAAGCTTTATTTAATGAACCTGTCATATTATCTACCGTTTCCTGTGTGGCATTATTATCTGCATAAGTATTATTAGCATCAGACAACTCTGTTTCAAGAGCTGTTCTTAAATCGGCAGGAAACTGAAACATATCGGTTCCTGCTTCCGAATTATCAAGTAGAAGTTTACTGGCATTTATTGCCGAAAACAACCTAACCTTCAGAGCTAAACCAGGCTCCTGGATGAACCATTTATGTAAAATATTTGTACCACTTTTATCTGACCATGTCAATTCACCATCATCGTTACTGTTGGTTCCTAAATGGCCCTTATTAACAAATTTAATTGTATAATAACCATCAGAAGAAACACCTAATTCTACTTGAGTATCTGAACCAGTTAAATCGACCCAGGCTGTACTCCAACTGCCAGAATAGGCAAGATATTTGCCATTTGAAGATTGAATGCTGAATACACCTACCTTACCTGGGTATTGAATAAGTGTAAATTCCTGGAGATAACGCTCTGCTCCCAATACCTTAATTATTCCTGAAGTAGTGGCTCCATCATCAGGATAGCTCAACAAATTACCACCTGAGTGAATTATATAAAGTTGCCGATCCAAGAAGCCTGTAAATTCAGTAATCTCAGCGCTAATAAAATGATCCACTTTTGCAGATAGGTCATTTGCTGCATCTAATAATACCTGATTTGTGGCAGTCCCTCCATCTAAAAGAGTCTGAGCAGCATCAATTTCTGATTGCAAATTATCAATTTCTGCCTGTGGGTACTGGCCAATCTCTGTTCCTCCAACAGCTGATGCGATAACAACATTTGCCCTTTCAAGTGCGGCCTTTATTGCCAATTCACCTTCTTTCCCTGCTTTTAATAATTGAATGGAGTTTACAGCATAGGTTGGATCATTACCTCCGTTTGTTTCGAATTTAAGCTCAATATAATTCTCAGTAATGGATACATTGAATTCAGTGCTGTTAAATGTACCGCTAGTTGTTGTTTCTATCTGACTTGTAAGAACATCATTAACGTAAATATTCATGTTAGCCTTGGGATAATTGTTATCGCCTTGCTTTATAGTAATTTTGTATTCACCAGGGAAAACGTTAATCCTGAAAGTATTAACCGAACTTGAAAAAATGAAGTCCCTTAATTCATCATCCGGAGCTCCTCTATCCCTTCCTGTTAATCCAGATGGAGAAATCCATCCATAACCAATAGATTCTTCATAAGTTGTTGTTGTATATACCTCAATACCATTCGGTATCACCGGAGACCCGGATATGCCAAAGTCGAAATAAGCGCCCTCATAAATTACAGGGTTTCTTGTTGACTTATAAACTTCTATGGCCGAATTAATCTCTGAAACGGCATCAAGTACATCCTGTTCTGTAGATGTTCCATTATCATAAACCGACTGTGCAAGTGAAATTGCAGCAGCAAATGCATCTTTGCCTGTATATTCACCCGGACCATCTCCAGCAACGGTTGTATTGTAAATTGTATTAGCATTGTTTATAATAATCAACAGAGTAGTTTTCAACTCATCTAACGATAGTTCTTCAAATATCCATTGAGCATTATTGTTAATGCCCTTATCCATGTATATGGATGTCCCATCCGATGTAGCATCCGTACCTATCAGCCTGGAATTTGCTACACAAGTAATTGTACAAATGTCGCCATTTAATATAGTAGCATAAAACTGAGCATCTGCAATAGTTGGATCATCCGCATAAACACTGCTCCAGCCTCCTTGTTTGCTTAAATACTGACCGGTACTGATCTGTTTTAAATTAAATATTTCATTCGTTACGCCAACCAGCATGAATACATCACCAACTCCACTAGAGACAATTCCTGCATTATTAGGTGATTCTTTTCCAATATACAGATCAATACCTTCTGCCTGGGAAGCAACAACATTTTTAATTCTGTATATTTTACCTATTTCATAAGGCTTCACCACAGATTCTCTATATGCAATAATTGCCTGGTGAACATTAATAATAAGATCATTTACACCACTCCAATCTGTTACTGCTGATATTGAGCTCTCAACATTTGAAAGAGTACTTGTTTCTTCTGAACCAAAATCTCCTTCCAATGCCTGAGTCACATCTATTTCATATTGCAGATAACCTTTAACCAAATCAAGCTGCGCAGCAGATGGTGTGACTTCATTGAAAATCCATTTAGCATTATTGTTTATACCCTTATTAAGATATATGCTTGACCCATCACTTGTATTATCCACACCTATTAAAGCTGAGTTAGCCACTAATTCAATAGAAAAAGTATCTGTATTGATCAAATTTAAAGTAAACTGAGCTTCTGTAGTTATAAAATCATCAGCATATACGCCATCCCATCCTCCTAAACGGGTCAGGTACTTACCACTACTTAATTGCAACAGATTAAAAGTGTCCGCTTTAATTTGTGTAATTAAAAATTCATCTCCTACTCCGTTTGAAATAATACCTGCATTATCGGGAGATTCTTTTCCAATAAATAAATCTAATCCTTCTGTTTGAGACGCAACAGCATTTTTAATTTTATATACTTTTCCCATTTCAGGAGCCTGCCCAAAAACCTGAACACTTACAAAATATGTAAGTATGATTAACAAGAGAATGTTGAGTTTTTTCATAATGATATTCCGTTAATTATTATGTGTTTATCAAATTTATTCGCATGTAAATAATTATATTGTAACAAACTCTAAAATCAATCTCATTTTTTCAAAAGAGATATGCTTTGCTAAAGTTTTGGAAGAGGCACGACGCTTCGTGCCTCATAATCAAAACTGCAAATAAATCATACTAAATATGATTATATCTTGAAATACTCTATCCGACAATTACTTTGAATTGTCTGTTTTGCTTTCCTGTACTAATGTGTAGGATATAAACTCCTTTTTCATCCGGAACCTGTATTTCTTCATCATCTCCTTCTATCTTCCCTATCGAAACCATATGGCCTGTGGTGGTCCAGAATGAGACTGAACCATGAGTTCCCTCGCCCATGTTTCTTATACGTATCATTCCTGATGCTTTGGCCAATGTCTGTACTACGATATCTTCACTGATCAGTAGTGCAGGAATAAAATCACAGGTGTAAACCTCCGTTGTATCTCCTTCTCTTACCAGTCCCGCCTTATATACATCTTCACCTGTAAAGGTTCCTGACTCATACATGTAAGACTTCGTCTCTCCTTCAAGCCTCTCCCCATTCCTGTACCACTGGTACTTCTCAAACCTGTATCCCCCGTTGTAAGCACTGTTGGTTACGCCTATAACATCGTTCCAACGCTGGGTTAATACCTCTGAACCATATTTTACCATAAATTCCATCGGTACCAGCACAGACCTTCCACAGTTCTTCTCATATACCTCAACAACTCCACTGTATATATCAGGCTGTATACCTTCCGGCAATGTAATTTCTATGGCATCTTCTGTAGATTCTGCACCGTTTACATCAGTAAAACCTGCTGTCCGGGCTTTCTCTCCATACAAAATATCGTAACTCCCCAACTCTCCTTCTTCTATCGTATAATCCAGTGCATAGGTTGCTTCACCCGCACAGATTTCCGGCATGCTGTCATTCAGACTGATTTTTATTGCCATTGTATTGGGTAAGACGCTGAAATATCCTGTGCCTTTACAGTCTCCATCTGTAACTTTTACCCAATAATCTCCCGACTGGCTTACCGTTATGCCTTGCGTGGTCTCTCCGGTACTCCACAAATAGGTCTCATATTCTGACACCACATTCATTTGTGCAATACCATAACATATGCTGGCATCTCCGCTGACCTGGGGCTGAAGGGAATCAATTACAGCAACATCAAACTGATCTTCAACCCCGAATATGGGAGAAAACTCAATATCGTCAAGGCAGATACCACTACCTGATGTAGTATTTTGTGTACTTATAATTTTTACAACAACTTCGTTTGCTTCACTGGTCCAAACCTCATCCGATTTAATCCAGCTCCCATCTGATAATGGGGTAATCACTTCTCCTGATGTTACACCGTTTATCTCAAATCTAAGTTCCACACTTCCTCCTCCGGTTGTGGCCGTCCATGCAGAAAAAACATAAGCACTTCCAGGAATAAGGCCGGTTATAGTTTGTGACCAGATGGTGTGTTCTCCTGCCTGGCTATTGGCTATTAGTTGTGATCCTGTTGCGTCACCACGGGTGTGATCCTTAATATCAGCATATGCAGAATTATAGTTCCTGGGGGTTGATCCTACAGTATAGGTCCCTTCTGTGGCTAATTCTGTCGAATTGAAACTGTAACTTCCGCTAAAACCTGTATTGCCTTCACTGAAATCTCCGTTTAGTACAAGATTAAAACCTGGCTTTTGATTGTTGACCCTATAGGTGGTGCTACCTGCAGGGCTTACTGTTACACTCTGCTCTGATGGTAAACCTGATGGGGTCCAGATATAGGGACTATAACCTTCAGCGGTAAGGTTTATACTGTTGCCCATACATATAGTATACGATTTTGTCTCAGACGGACTTAAAACACTTACACTGATGGTATCAGGATCTATATCACATCCTTCCACATGATTAGCAATTACAATATATCGTCCCGCATCTGCGGAACCAACATCTGTAATAACAGGACTTTCTTCCATTGATGTGAATCCGTTAGGACCACTCCAGCTTATATCAGTCAGTTCTGACGTATTCTCTAATGATAACCGTATATCATCTCCCGACTGATAATATGATATATCAGTCTGTGCCTTCAACGGGATGGTATTGAAATTGGAAAAATATCCGTACGAACATGTTACATCCGGATTATCCAATACTCCCACGTGAAAATAGCCGGAAAAGTTTGTTATTCTCAAAACTGGATGTAATTGGTCTGTTGAAAGATTTCTTACTGTATAGGACCACTCTGTATCTGCAGGAACCGTTCTAAAAACTGATGGCGGTAATAAAAACTTATTTCCGTTTACACTAAAATTTTCAATATCTAGTGTTTTACATACTATCGTCACATAAGCATTAGTTGCACCAGGCTTATATGCAATCTCACTTGATCCGGTACATTTTAGTGATGGTAATATGGCTCCTCCTTTTTCATTTCCCTTGCTGGTTAATTGAAAAAGAATAATTGGCTTATCTGAAGTGATCATAGTAACTGGGTTTTCCAGCTCATACATATTTTTATCTCCTCTGTTAAGAACATTTCCATACTTAACACCATCGATAAAAACTGATGTACTATCTTCTGTGGGGAAAAAATATATCTGTTCAAAATTACCTTCATTCTTAGCTGCAATATATTTATTACCGGCCAACTGAACCGGAACCAACTGATCACCTATCAGATCGACACCGTCCTCCAACGAATCATCTGTATAATTTACCGCTATTGATTTTGTTGCCTTTATTACTGTATTAAAAAGGTGCCGATCTGCATCCTGACTTGAAGCACGTAGCGCATAAGTCTCTCCCCTGTTTAATGTTATTGTAAATGGTTCATTTGCAGTGTGTCCTACACAATCGTTAGACGGTAATATTGTAACTTCGGTATCATCCTGTGATGCAACTATTTCAACAGAGGGCCATCCTCCCCAGGTAGTAGCAAAGTTATACTGTGAAGGAATTATAAAATCAGTGCCAAGAGCATTTTTCCCTTTTAACGCATAAATTTCACTATTATTCGTATAACTGGAATAATAAGCACTAATGGGAGTTGTTGATCGGATTAGCAATCCGGTTTTACTAATGGTATTACCATCGCCAGTGACTGTTTCAATAAACTTATAAAGTGCCTTATAATTCTGAGATGAATTATTAGGCGAGAAATCCATTTCCCATGTAGAATTTGCTCCGATGGTTTTTACAACGGGAGAAAAATCAGGATTGGCTGGTTGTGATACTGTAATCTCAGCAGGCTTATCAAATGACATAAAACATAGTTTAATGTCCTTATCATTATGCTCACTACTTAAATCAGGACACGCAAACCAAAATTCATTGTCCACTTGTGAAAAAGAGCATAATGTCAACTTTGCCAACACAAATATGAGTAGGAGTCGTTTCATAATATAGTATGATAATTAAGCAAACTCTATTACAAGAAGAGAACAAAGTCTACAAAACTAATTCAATGCAGATTTCCGATCATTCAAATTAATCCATTATTCTGTCTTTAGACTATAACAGATTTTATAAAACCTCCTACTTTTTTGAAATTTCAACGGCACAAATACATCCTGACGCGTTTACAGGTATTTTTTGAAAGTAGTAAAACTTAAATTTTATCCTTCTCCTGAGCCATATTTTTTCATATACTCCGAAGGTGTATAACCAAAGTACTCCTTAAAACATTTTGTGAAATATGAAGGACTAGTAAAACCTACCATATAATTAATCTCCGAAATGGATCTTTTTTGCTGTATCAGTAAATTAGCTGATGCTTTTAACCGATAGTTCCGTATAAATTCTTTCGCTGTTTCACCGGTTAGTGCTTTTATTTTTCGATATAGCATGTTAGTCCCCATTTTTAATTCCCGGGCAAAAGTTTCAATGTCGAAGTTTTCATTATCAAGGTTTCTATTTAATACTTCTACGGCCTGCTTTAAAAAAATCTCATCGAGTGAAGTTAACTCAATTTGTTCAGGCTTAAGTATCAGATCTTTTTTAATTCTTTTCTGTACCTTTATTCTGCTTTCTATTAAGTTCACCATCTTTAATCTTAAAGATTCCATATTGAAAGGCTTGTGTATATAGTCAACAGCTCCCATTTTAAGACCAGACAACTCATCTTCCTGATTTGTCTTAGCAGTTAAAAATACAATCGGAATATGCGAAGTATTGATATTTGAATTTAGTTTTTCTAAAAGTTCAAACCCATCCATTTGCGGCATCATTATATCTGAAATGATCAAGTCCACATCATATTTATCAAGTAGTTCCAATGCTTCCAATCCATTGTAACAATTCACTACTTTAAATTCATGAATCAAGCTGTTTTTGATGAACATATTCATATCGTTATCATCTTCCACCAATAAAACTACCGGTTTTTCTGATCTTTTGCAGGACTGTGTCGTTGCTCTATCAGCCCGATTAATAGAAGCAACTGCTCCTTCCAGAAACTCATTTTCCTTATTGTCATAGATAACGACATCATCAGGCAAGTATTTGCGGATATCTTTAGGTATAATAATCTTAAAACAAGTACCCTCATCCTTTTTGCTTGTAAAAGTTATTTTACCACGATGCAGATCTACAAATTCTTTTGCCATAAATAAGCCAATTCCACCAGTACTTTGCCCCTTCTTAGGATTAACCTGATAAAAACGCTCAAATATTCTGTGTGATTTATCTTCCGGAATTCCTATTCCACTATCCTCAACCTCTAATAAAATACAATCCTCATTATCAATCAAAGTTGAACCTACACGAACCACAATTTCTCCATCGTTTTCAGTAAATTTAAATGCATTTGATATTAGATTATAAATTACTTTTTCAACTTTATCCGCATCTAACCAGGCCAAACTAACATCATCAATGATTCTTAAATCATATTTAATCCTTTTCATTGAAGCCATATTTTGAAAAGATTCAAAAATATTGGATGCGAGTGTATTAACATTGGTGAGTTGAAGTTCCAGGGAAACTTTAGATTTCTCAACTTTTCGGAATTCAATAACCTGGTTTACCAGACGTAATAACCTGGATGCGTTGCGTCGCATTAATTCTATCTTGCCTTTAAGATCGGGATTCAAGCTTTTCCCTTTCAGTATTTCATCTATTGGTCCAAGTATTAGAGTTAGCGGGGTTCTAAATTCATGTGTTATGTTTGTAAAAAATAACGATTTCATTTCGTTTATTTCATGCTCCTTTTCAAATTGCAAATGTTCCAGTTCCAATTTGCTTTTTTCTTTTACTTTTATAACAGAATATTTCTGAAAAAAGTAAAGTACAATAATAATCAGTATTGCATATAAAACAAATGCATAAACAGATAGCCAAAATGGAGGAATGATTCTTATGTCCAGCAGCGTGGCTTCGTTACTCCATATGCCTTCACTATTTGATGCCTTAACTTTCAGTACATATTTACCTGGAGGAACACCTGTATAAATTGCGGAATTTCTATTGCCAACATCATTCCATTTATCATCATAATTTTCAAGCATATACATATATTTATTTTCCCTCGGATTTTTATAATCCATAGCAGAAAACATAACAGTAAACATGTTATCCTTGTATGATAGTTTTAAACTATTGGCATATGGAACGTCACGATTCAAAATATTGCTATCTTCTAATGAAGAGCCTATCTCAACCTTCTCATTGTGTATATACAAATCTGTAAAACATACATGGGGAGCGATACTTTTCTTACTTAAATTTTCCGGATTCATTACCATAAAACCACTTATGCCACCGAATATTAAATTCCCGAATTTATCACGAATTGAAGTATTTCTTTCAACCGTTATTTGCTGATAAATCTGAGGATATAGTTCCTGTTTAATGACCTCACTCACAGGATCAAAACTTATCATCCCATTACTAGAACAAATCCATAAATCTTTAGAATCTCCTGGAAGAATACTTGTAATTAAATCATAATCCATCCAGCCAAATCCATGAAAATGCTTAAATACAAATTGGCTGTCTCCTAATGTTTGACTACTATCAATTTTATTTAATCCCTTGTTTGTTCCTACCCATATATTGCCTTCCTGATCTGCATAAAGGGAATTAATAATGTTATCATTGATTGTATTATCTTTTGCCGGATAATTCAGGCACCTCATAAATTCTTCTGTTGTCGGATTAAATCTGTTTAATCCAAATTGTGTTGCAATCCAGATGATGCCATCCTGATCCTCTTTAATATCTCTTATGTTATTATTAGATATTGAATTTATATTGCTATTTGCTCGATAACTTTTTACCGTTAAGGAATTATTCTTATAAACACATTTAGAAAAACCATTCTCCATTGTTCCCAACCAAAATGTATTTGGATATTTTGCTGATTTTTCTAACACCGTTATTTTATTGCCTGAAAGTGCAGGAATGGTGTTGGTGTTATAAAAGTCAAAATTTGCATTCGTCAAATCTTCCAAACCCGAATTTCTAACATATAACAGACCCGCATCATCTGTCCCAATCCATAGTCCATCTTCGGTTCGCAACAAAGACAATATAGATTGTGCATTTCTTTCACTACCGTTAAACTTATATCTTAAATTAAAATTACTTGAAACATATTGGTATTGATCATCAACTTTTCTGTAATGACTCAAATTATCGAGCATACCAATCCATAAATCTTCTTTGTCTGATGCGAATGATCTTACATTATTCTGAATGTATTTCTTATCTTTAAAATAGGAAGTGTTATATCGTACAAAGCCATTTCCCATAATGTTAGCCTTATTTAACTTAGTGCTTCCAACCCACAACACACCTGAATCATCAACAAATAAGGCGGTTATGTTGTCACCGGATAAGGTAAATGGATTTAATAAATCAGATTTATATGAAATTAATTCTGTGCTTTCCGGATTTAAATCAGCCTGTGAACTATCCAGCAAACATAAACCATTATCCCAGGTTCCGATCCATAAGTTCCCATAATGATCAGCATATAGTTTATATATGTTGTCTGAACTGAGAGATTTGTCTCCATTGGATTCCTTTGTGAATTTTATAAATCTGAACGGGTTTTTATCTTTAACCTCAATAATTTTATAAAGACCACCACCCCATGTGCCAACCCATACAGTTCCATTTTCAGACATTGCTAAAGAAGTTACAACAGAATTTCCTAAGGTTAACTGGTTATTTGTTCCTGTCGGTTTAAACCTTTGATGGGTCAGGGTCGTTCTGTCGAAATTTACAAGACCTTCATATGTAGCCAGCCAAAAATTACCAGAAGCGTCAATCAGCATATCGCTAATGGTAGATGATCCAAAATGATGTTTTATAATTCCTTTCAATACATCCAATTCATAAAGACCATCCTGCCAGGTTCCTATCCATATGGAACCGTTTTCATCTTCACATAATGATATAATCCTGTGATTAAAGGGGAATTTCTTCAAGTAACCATCTACCGGGTTCAATTTATTGAGGCCAAATGAAGTACCGATCCATATATTTCCTGAATGATCCTCGAGAAGTGCGGTAATCTCGCGATCACTTAATGAAAGACTGTCATCTAAACGAGGTTTATAAACTTTGCAACCATAACCATCATAACGATTCAAACCGTTCCAGGTACCAATCCATATAAATCCCTTTTTATCCTGAATTATAACATTAGCACGATTACTTGTAAAACCATCCTCAACCGTGAGCGCATCAAACTCAAGAATTTTTTGAGCTTTTAAAGTTAAACCTAAAGAAATGATAATAAATAATAATGTAAAGTGCTTTAACATATAAATGAGATTCTCTTCAGTTCACAATATTACTTGTATTTGCAAATAAAGAATAGCATAAATTAGTATGAACTTTGTAATTTATTGAATTCGGGGTAGGATTTTGGTAATTTCTGTAACAGAATTAAGCTTGTATAATACAAATTCTGATTTTGACTATTTAACCGTAGACTCCAAATAAAACAAATATAAATTAAGTCATACTCCCAATCTGCACACTTAGAAGCTTCCATTTTATAATGGGTGTTTTTTATATGTAGATACTGAACAGGACGAGAAGTTAAGCAGAGCGTAATCCCAATGAATCGAGTGATACCGGGAAGTCCTGTTCCGGGTACCTACAAACATAACTAAATGTATATTATTTAATTACAGCGACTTCTTTAAACAAACACTTTTACGTCCACTTGAATTTTTCCTCTTAATTTCTCTTATGGATTTTATATTATTTTTATTAAGGCATAGCTAACCATAATACATTGACTTAACTACTTGAAAAGACTATATCTAAATAAATTCAGTGAACATAAACTGGATATATATTTTGAATGTAAACCATATGATCCAAACTGACATGGACCTTACAGTACTTACGATTGAACAATAAGATTTCCTGCAAATAAAACTGTATTAGTACGAGTCTTAGATTTTATATGATAAAAAGATCAGAACATGGGCTAACAGAACTTTATCAATAGATATTGTTCTTTCTTGCTAAAGAAAATCCTATAAAATTTACTATCCTGAAATATTACAACAATCTTCAACTCCAAATGGGCATGACAAACAGTTAGTCCACAAATAGAGATGATTCAGATTCAAAGTAATGCGTATAAGTTATATAGAGTAGCTTAAAGTATAATACGCTAAATCTCACCCTTATGTTTGTTAACATATTTTTAGTTTTAAGAGTGTGCATTTTACATTTTTTTTATACTTTTCATTTTTTTCTTAAAAATTCAAAAATTAAACCTTATTTCTAATTGTTATGACGTGTAAAAGAAATGACATGTTTAAAGCGAGGAGGATGTTACACTGGAAGAATATACTTCTTTTAGTTTTTCTCGCATCTGTGAACCTGGCTCTTTCAGCTCAGGGAATTATTATTAAAGGAACCGTAACAGACGGTAACACAAAAGAACCGATACCGGGTGTAAACATTTATATTGATGGAACCCAGATAGGTGTTACATCTGATTTAGATGGAAAATACTCTATTGAAGTTCCATCAAAGGAATCGGTTTTAGTATTCTCGTTTATAGGCTACGATGTTCTAAAAATTAAGGTTGGTGATCAGAAACTGATTGATGCTTCATTAACACCAAAAGAAAGTATCTTGAATGAGGTTGTTGCGATTGGTTTTGGCATTAGCAGGGCCCGTAAAGACTTAACCGGATCTGTTGGATCTATCTCCGGTAAAAAACTGGAGTCAATACCCGTAACCTCAGCTGCTGTGGCAATGCAGGGTAAAATTGCAGGTGTGCAGGTAACTACTGTTGATGGTGCGCCTGGAGCTGATATTAATATCCGCATCCGTGGTGGTTCTTCCGTAACATCAAGTAACGACCCTCTTTTTATCGTTGACGGTTTTCAAACGGATAATATTAACGATATCCCTCCAACTGACATTGCTTCAATCGACGTGCTGAAAGATGCCTCGTTGACTTCTATTTATGGAGCCAAGGGTGGTAATGGTGTTGTTATTGTAACAACCAAGTCGGCAAAACAAGGTAAGATTAAAGTTAATCTCAATGCTTATACATCAGTTAGTAAGCTTTCAAAAAAACTTGATCTGATGAACACTGAAGATTTTGTTCGTTATCAGTACGATTGGGCCGCTTCCGGCGGTACCCGCAGTTCGAACGCAAAATACTTCCGTGCTAACTTTGGAAACCCTGCAGACCTGGATATTTATAAACGGGCAACAACTCACGATTGGCAAGATGAAGTAATGGGGGAAACGCCAATGAATTACTCTACTAATCTTACTATAGGTGGAGGTAATGAAAAAATGCGTCTAAACCTGTCATTAACTCAGTCTGAAGATAAAGGTATTATTCTGGGATCGGGTGTTAGCCGTACTAATATGAATCTTAAGATTGACATTAACCTGGCCAAGAATCTTATATTTACAATGAACCCTAAATTAACTTATCGCCATGATATAGGTGCCGGAGGTGATAATATTGGTTCAGGTGGTGTTATCGATGTACTTCGTTATCGTCCAACCAATGGTTTGCATGAATTCGCTTTTTGGGATCCCGCAACTGTCGATCCTGACGATGAAGCTATTTTTGAATATACAAATCCTAAAAGCGATATTGACCAGAACACTCAGAAAAAAGACAGTTATACAAGTACGAATCAGTTTCGTTTGGAGTGGCAGCCTCTCAGTGGTTTAACGCTGCGTTCTGAAGTTATTGGCTCTTTTAGTTTCAAATTTACAGATCGTTTTTATGGTGCAATGACAGGTACTGGGGAGAGTAACAGTAAACTCCCTGTTGCTTCATTAAGTATAGGCCGTAGTCTTGCATACACATGGACAAATACAGCTGCTTATGACCTGGAAATGAACAGTATTCATAAATTCTCGTTCTTATTGGGCCAGGAAATTCAGCAATACGATTATAAATCGATTTTTGTAATGAATCGTTATTTTCCAAAGGACATCACAACCGATAAAGCACTAGCCATCATGGGCTTAGGCACTCCGTATCTGACAACATCGTCCTATGCGACTTCTGTCCGAACGTCATCCTACTTTGGTCAGGCAAACTACAATTATGCCCGCAAATACTTGTTATCGCTTACCATGCGTGCTGATGGATCCAGTAAGTTTGCCCCTGGCAAACGGTGGGGTACCTTCCCTGCCATTTCAGCTGGCTGGGTTATCTCTGAGGAGGATTTCTTTAACAGAATCAGCTTTATTAACAACCTGAAATTACGTGCTGCCTACGGGTTAACAGGTAACAATGGTATTGGCAACGACAGATGGCGTTTTTTGTATGTAGTTAATACTACCGGAGGTCCCGGTTTTAGCGAATTAACCGAAAATGGTGAACAATGGTATGGTAATGCAACCGGATCAGAATTTTTCAATGAGGATATCAAATGGGAAACAACCATAAAACGTAACCTTGCTCTTGATATTGGCATGTTCAATAATCGTATTTCTCTCTCTCCTGAAGTTTACTGGAATACAACACGCGATATGCTTTATATATCCGATCTCCCTTCTGCAACGGGTTATACTACGCAGGTACAAAATATTGGACAGGTAACCAGCCGCGGTTTTGAATTGACATTGAATACTGATATTGCTCGGGGTACCCATTATGTGTTGAGCGGGAACTTAACATTTGGTCTTAACAAAATGGTTGTTGACAAACTGAACAATACTGATGATGTATTATGGTACAATAACGGACGTTGGTCTTCAGCTTATAACGATTATTGCTTAAAGGTTGGCGATCAGGTTGGCTTGATTTATGGTTTTATTTACGACGGAATTTACGGTATGGACGAATTTACTTTCGATCCTAACCAGAACTTCACGGCTATACCCAACGAGGGTACAATTATTAATACCGTATCGGGAACCAGTAATTCTGGCGATCCAACACTTCCAGGTAAAATCAAATTCAAGGATATCAGTGGTCCCGATGGCGCACCTGACGGCCAAATCGATGAATATGACCGTACTGTTATAGGTAATACAAATCCTAAAATTCAGGGTGGTTTTGGGTTCAGCGGACAATATAAAGGTCTTGACTTTGCTATTAACTTTAACTATATGTATGATTTCGATGTAAACAATGCTACAGCATATCAGCTTTCCTCTTCTGAAGGGAATCGAAATAATTTCTACAATGTATTGTCAGAATTCAACGATCGTTGGACATACATAGACTATACAAATGGTGAGTGCATGTACAGAAATTACTATATCGACAATTCTGTAGCAACCTATGCTTCTCTCAATGAAGGCAAAACATTATGGAATCCATCTGATGTAACAACCAAAATAACCAATTCATACTTTATTGAAGATGGTTCGTTCCTTCGCTGCCAGGATTTCACCATTGGTTACACACTACCAAATAACTCCACGAAGAAACGGGGAATATCAAAAGTTCGTTTCTATGCAAGTGTTACGAATCCATTTATCATTACAAACTACTCGGGTTATGACCCTGAAGTTGACATTCAGACAGGTTTAACTCCTGGAATGGACTACAACCGCTACCCACGTAGCCGTAGTATTGTATTAGGAACAAACATTACTTTTTAATTTTCAAGGATATCAAATATGAAACTAAAAAATATATTATTAACCGTTTTAACTGTTGCATGTCTCTATTCTTGCGAAGACTATCTTGATGTAGAAGCCGTTTCGTCTTTCGATAGCGACTATGTGTATAGTAATAAAGATGAAATTTCGCGTGCTTTGAATGGTGTATATGCCCAATTACTGAACAACGACACTTATGGGAAGGCTTATCTGGAAACATTTTGTCTGAATAGTGACGTGGATATGTATGTAAATTCCAACAATGTATCTACCAACGATCAATATCGTCGTTTCGACTGTACAAGTGAGGGTAGTGCAATTAACAAAGCATGGATAGCAGCTTACAGAGGTATCGAGTATGCCAACAACTTTGTTTATTATCTTGAAAACAGTCCGCTTTATGATGAGACTGATGCTGATATTATGCAGCAGATGGGCGAGGCTAAAGTTATGCGTGCAATGTTTTATCACGATCTAATTGTCATGTTTGGTGACATACCGTTCTCTTTAACACCAACGTCTGCAAACGATAACTTTGTCATGCCGGTTGTGGATCGGGAAGAAATTCACAAACAATTGATTGCCGACCTGGAAGCAATTGCTCCTTATATGTCATTTGCAAGCGACCTCGATTATGGTGTTGAACGCGTGTCAAAAGAGTTCTGCTGGTCGATGATTGCACGTATGGCTTTAACTTGTGGAGGTTATTCGCTTCATCCCGACACAGCTAATACAAGCAAATACGGAACTATGCAACGTCCTGAAAACTATACAGATTATTATAAAATAACAGCTCAATACTGCGATTCTGTAATTTCATCAGGAACACATTCGCTGGCCCTTCCTTACAACACGGTATTTATCAACGAATGTAATTATGTTGTAGTAAACAACGATGATCCAATTTTTGAAATTCCTTTTGCAATGAACTCAACGGGAAGTATTGGTTACATCCAGGGGCCAACAGGGAACAATTACGAAGGCGAAACTTCAGGATTGAATATCTGGGGTAAAAGTGGCGGAAGTGCACGCCTGAGTGCATTCTATCGCTTCCAGTTTGACGCTCTTGATTTGCGCCGCGAATTCCTTAATGGCTTATGGTACTACGATTATGACGGCACACCAATCATTCGCCGTGATTATACTGTACACAACAATAAATGGTCGAAATTATGGTCTTCAAAATCAATGGGAACCAATAGTGACAGCAACACTGGTATAAACTATCCTTACATGCGTTATGCCGATGTGCTTCTGATGTATGCCGAAGCATTAAACGAACTGAATGGTCCGGGTGCAGAAGCCAAAGAAGCACTGCAGCAGGTTCGTGCCAGAGCATTTGAAGATCAATCGAAAGTTGGTGAATATATTGAATCCGTATCCACAAGTAAAGAGGCTTTTCTGAAGGCTTTACTTGATGAGCGTAAATGGGAGTTTGCCGGCGAAAATATGCGATGGAAAGACCTTGTACGTAATAATATGTATGCTGAAGTGCTATACTACAGTTTTCTACGCTATTATTCCGTTGCTGAGAATTCAGCAGGATCTTCAGACTATATAGAAAGAGTTGAAACATACGACGGGATGCCCGGTTATTTGGAATTAACGCTTCCCTATAATATCTATTACAGGATTATAAGTAATCCTGGCGATGTAAACATATATCCTAATACACAATTGGATATACTTGAAATTTATAATCCATATATCGCTACTCAAAGACCTACTGATGCTGCAAACCCATGGTCTACAGCTGATTTCTATGGATGGTGGAATGAATCTGTCGGTTGTCCTACAGATCAGTGTCTCTATTCCTTCTTTGGATTTATACGTGGTGATGATCGTGGCAATTTATACGTTGTTGACAACGGAGCACTCACTGCAATGCCATCGAATGCAAGCAACCTTCCGGTTGTACGTTACATCCTGCCTTATCCTAATGCTGCTATACAACGCAGTGCAGGCGCTTATCAAAATTATTATGGTTATTTAAAGTAATCTGTTAAATTTTATTAGATGAAAAATAAATTAATATACGGACTGTTAATCCTCTTGTTTGCATTTATGTATTCGTGCAAAGAGGATCAGATTGAAGATGCAGAATACTCTCCGGAAAGAGAGTTCATGACAATGTTTCGCAACGACAATAATACAGGTAAGGGCGATTCTGACCCTTATCGTTGTCAGGTAGTTGATGTAAACGATGTACACCTTTACTGGTATGGTGTAATTGGATCTGCGGGATACGAAATAAAAATGGCCCTGCAACCAAATGTTAGTTCAGGATTGGCCTCTGATTGGGAGAATCCGGCTTTTATTCTTTTAGATACAATCGTTGGTCCCGATGTCTTGGACATAATTATAAAGGATCTTCAGTATAGCACCGATTATCGTTTTGCAATACGTACACTCTCAACTAAAGGGGAGGGCTATCACTCAAAATGGTATGGCTACGGAAGTGGCCGGCAGTGGGCTGAATATCAGGGATTGGCAACTCAGGAGCGCTACAGCATTCCAGAAGTTATAGTGGTAGATAATATCACAAAAACCTCGTTACGTGTTAACATCGACCGTTCACTTGAAGCATCAGGCGATGATGGTACTTTTACTACGCATTTTGAAATAGATGAAAACGGAAATTTTGTAATGCAGATACTTACAGTTGAGGCCTCAGCAACCAATCCTGATGCAACCGTCCCAGATGAATGGAAAAGATATATAATAACCTCTGAAGATTTTGAAACAGGTTACATTGATATTGATGGATTGCAGGAAAACAGCGTTTATGTAATAAATGTTGAGAATATAAATATTCCTGTGCACTGGGATGCAATTTACAATACGTGCGTAATTCGTATGGATGGTGAACCAGGTGAACCTATTCTTATTCCTCACTATGTTGATCCTAATGATACTATTGAAGGAGCGGTAGAATATAATGCCTGCCGTATTGATACAATTATTGATAACTACACTGCTGATGCATCGCTGGCCGAAGGAACTGTTTTCTATCTGGAAGGTGGTAAAACTTACTACTTATATAACAATACAAGCTTGTGTAAAGGTATGACACTTGCCACAAAACCAGAAGATCTGGCCGCAGGTAAACGTGCAAAAGTCTTGCTTAGTGGTATGTCTCTGGCAGCTAGTGGTATTGCTAATCAAATGAACTTTATGTTTGGTCGTCGACCTCAAGCCGGCGAATTGGGCGGAATAAACATCAAGTCACTCATATTTGAAGGAATTGACTTCGACTGCCCGTTAGCTAAGAACTATGGTGACGGATCGTCAAATGGTAACTACTTTATCAACATGTATTCAGATGGTATGGCAGTAACGTTGCAATCGTTCGAAGTTCGTAATTGCACATTCCAACGTATGGTTCGCGGATTTATACGTGTACAGGGCGTAAACCGTAAAACATTTGAACACGTTATTGTAGAAGACTGTATGGTCTACAATTGCGGTTTCTATGACAACAACGGACGTGGTTATGCCTGGGTTGCAGGTGATGGTAGCAATGCAAAATCGAACATATTCATGGATATGGTGTTCCGCAACAATACATTCTATGATTCGCCCCGTACCTGCTTCTTTACTGATGGGGGAAAAAATTTAGACTGGTCCAGTAGCATACAATACAAAATTACATTTGAAAATAACACACTTGTAAACTTCAGTACGCGTTCAAGTGGGCGTAAACTCTTCGATTTACGCTACCTGCCAAGTGGAAGTTCTATTACTGTAAAGAAAAACCTGTTTATTCAAACCAAAAAAACTGAAGATACCCGTAATATGTATTTCGAAGGAATGGATATCCGCTTTATCAATGGCGCAGCACAAGAAATTACTTTCGATATTGCGGACAACTACTCTTCAAGTAGCGACGAAACGCAACAGGTTTTCGACGGAATATTTACTTCTGCAGCATTTAGTGCCAATAAAAACAGTGCAGGTGCTTATACGCTTAACTCTCCGGGTATTATTCAGGGAGAGGAACAACTTGTAGTGAAAGTGGGCGGTACACCTGATGCTCCAACACCTATTTCTCCTACTGAGTTAATGAAGAGTCCTAATCCACCTAATGTGGCAGACGATCCGAATATGCATGAGATTGACAATCTTGATGGTTTGTATTTCAATAATACTGCAACGGTTCATAACCATGAAATATACACGCTTGGAATTGGTGATCCAAGATGGAGATAATTAATTTCTGGATAAATTAAAATACTTTTTACTAAAAAATGAACAAAAGGTCTGTCTAGCATTTTAGACAGACCTTTTATATAAAGAAGATAAATAATCTTTGAGCATTGTTTTACTCTCGTTTTATTGATCATTCGAAATGCAATATTTGTTAAGTCTCCTCCTTTATTGAATACTCCTTTAAATGCGTAATTCTCTTTAATGCAAATGCCGGACAAACCGTACCTCAAAAAATTAAAGTGCATAAATAAAGAGCCACCATAAATGAGCTCTCTTTGTTGTTATTTGAAATTAACCCCCTGATAAATTCAGTAGTAAAAATTTCTTTCAGTCCGATTAACTCCCTTCATCCTTACTTCACCTCTGTTAAACTTTTTATTAAATCAATCTCCTCCTGACTGTACGCTGAACCGTCCTTCCGGAATATATCATGAAACCATACCTCAGGTTCACTACCATCGGGAACCGGCGTGTTCCACGCATATATTGTATTTGTTTTTCCGGATACTAATCCCCAGTTAATAGCACCAATATTCTGCTCTTTTAATTCAGGCATCACATCAATAAAACTGCTTCCATTGGTACGTGCCATATATTCTGTACATATCAGCGGCCTGTCATAAGTTTTAAGCGTATCAATCGCGGCCTGATGCCTGTCCATGGATTCGTAATTATGATAGGTTATAATATCACTGTGCTCAACCTGAAACTTATTCAGATCCTTTAAACTATAGAGCCATACGCCGGCTGTTAAGGGCTGCGATGGATCTACTTCACGTCCCCATTCAAAAACTTTCTCCAGAAGATCCATAGATCGGTTGCCCCAACCACTGTTACCCGGTTCGTTATACAAGTCCCAGGCCAGTACCCTTTTATCATCCCTATATGTACCAAGAATATCTTTTACGTAGGCTTCCATCGCAATTAAAATGGATGGATCACGATGAATAATTGCACCGGGGTCCTGTACCCAACCTGAGTTATGTGTTCCAATTACAGGTACAGGTTGTTTACCTACTGAATACTCCGGGTTCCATACATCGTCGAAGATTACAAACAGGGTTTTTATGCCATGCTTATCGGCAATGCTGAGGTATTCATTCAAACGATTTTTAAAACCCTCCTGATCGGCTCCCCATGCAGCATGGTGAAGGTAAACACGCATCAGGTTCATCCCAATGGAAGCAGCCCAGCCTAATTCACGATCTATGGTTTCAGGATCAAATGTTTCGGCCTGAAACATCTCAAGTTGGTTAATCGCCGTACTGGGTTGAAAGTTACAGCCCCTCAGCCAACCCTGTTCTACATACCATTCCTTTGCCTTTTGTTTACTCCATCGCTCACCTTTTACATTCGATGCAACTGTTTTATCATTTGCGCAGCTTGCCATAAACAATCCCAATACTGCAACGATTAATACATTCTTCATGTAGTTATTATTATGGTCTGTTATTTAATGTATGGTTTATTGTTACGCCAGGATACAGGGACATAAGAAATGTACCTTGTTTTACCGCTGTCGTTATTTGCCTGGAAATCCATACTCAATGCCTTAAATATACTTTTCTACAAATCCGTATCCGTTCGTTTGTGGTTAATGATGGAATACAAATCTGATCTACGGTCTTTGAGGTTACGGACGCTGCCAAACTGATTCAGTTCGCGTAGCATATCAAGATCCACATCGGCAATTAATATCATCTCTGTATTAGGTGTTGCTTCTGCCTTTATTCCATTTGTTGGAAATGCAAAATCGCAGGGTGTAAAAACGATAGACTGTGCATATTGAATGTCCATATTATGAACCTTGGGCAGGTTTCCAACGCTACCGGCAATTGCCACATAGCACTCATTCTCAATGGCCCTGGCCTGAGCACAGTTTCGTACCCTGGAATATCCGTTTTGAGTATCTGTTAAAAACGGCACAAATAAAATATCCATCCCTTCATTAGCAAGAAGTCTGCTCAACTCAGGGAATTCTATGTCATAGCAGATTAATACACCTATTTTACCACAATCCGTATCAAATGTTTTCAGTTTCTGTCCACCCTGAAGCCCCCATACTTTGGCTTCGTCAGGTGTGACATGCAGCTTTTCGAAACGCTCAATGCCTCCGTCCCTTTTACACACGTAACCCACGTTGTACAGTTCACCACTCACCACTTCCGGCATGCTCCCGGTAATGATATTGATGTTGTACGAAATGGCCAGATCCGAAAACCGTTTTACCACATCAGAGGTATATTCGGCTAGTTTTCGTATGGCTTCCGGTTCAGAAAGGTGGTTGTAGGCAGACATAAGCGGGGCATTAAAAAACTCCGGAAACAGGGCAAAATCAGACCGGTAGCCCGATACAGCATCCACAAAATATTCTGCCTGTTGCATCACTTCGTCAAGATCTTTATAAAGACGCATCTGCCACTGTACCAAGCCCAGCCGTACAACTGTTTTGGTGTTAACCGCTTTATCCGATGATTCCTCATAATATATGTTGTTCCATTCCAGCAGAACCGCATATTCATTTGATTCATCGTCACCTTCCAGGTATCCTTTTAATATTTTTTTTGGGTGAAAATCGTTTGAAAGCTGAAAATCGAGTACAGGATCATGAATTTCCTTTTTATGAACCTTTTCTATGTACTCTTTAGGTGTAATCTCTTCGGCATATATATAATAATTAGGGATCCTTCCTCCAAACACGATACTTTTCAGATTCAATCGTTCACACAGCTCCTTACGGTAGTCGTACAAACGCCTTCCAAGGCGTAATCCTCTGAATTTGGGTCGTATAAAAATCTCGATTCCATACAATACGTCACCCTTATTTCTGTGCGTACTAAACGAATAATTGCCAATAATCTGGTTATAGGTATGTTTGTTCTCAAGTCTTTGGGAATCCACTATTATTGAGAGTGCACAGCCTGCAAGTTCATCATCAACTTTTATAGCTACCTGGCCTTCAGGGAATTTTTTTATAAGTGTTTTAATGTGTTCCTCTTCCCAGTATGCACCGGGCAAACCGGAATAGGCCTCCTCCATCGCCGTATTCAGCTCATCATAGTCATCAATAGTTAAAAAAACGATTTCAATATTTTCAATAGTATCCATAAAATGAATTTTAGATTACCTGCTTTCTCTTTAACATAAAGGACATAAAGAGGTTTGATGAAATTACAATTATTTATATAAACGCCAAGTCGATTTCCGATCCATTTCACTTACAATTATGTAGACGTGTCTTTATTTCCTACATAATTGTAGGATTTGTTGATGCTATCATTTTCATAATGAATTATCTATAAGTACATTATACTTTATGGCATATTTTTTATTGAAGCCAAAACAATAACACAGATCAGATATTACGATACAAAATACTTAAATATGAAATTAAGTGCAAGAAATAATCTGGCAGGCACCATAAAATCCATCGACGAGGGTTTGATCACTTCCAAGGTGGTAATAGATCTCGGGAATGGAAATGAGATTGTCTCCATTATCTCGAAAGATGCCATTAATGATTTGCAGCTAAAAGTTGGCGAGCCGGCATTTGCCATTGTAAAATCAACAGAAGTAATTATTGGTGTGCCTGATTAATAAAAGCGATTTAGCATCTATGATCAATACAATAGCAAATGACCGAGATAGAATTATTGGTAAATGTTAAGAAAGACGACAACCTGCTGTTGACATCTGACCGGGCACAACTGCTGAAAATTTTATCAGAAACAGGAAGTTTGCTTACGGCATCGAAGGTTTTAAACATATCCTACAACAAAACATGGCTTATGCTTGAAGAACTGAATAAAGGTCTAAGTAAACCTCTGGTTTGTAAAAGCAGGGGTGGCAAAGGCGGTGGTGGTGCTACCATTACTGATTATGGACAGTTTATTTTGAAAGAATACGAACTGATAGAAAACCAGGTTCGGATTTTTGTCAATAAGCTGAATACAGAAATTAATCTTTAAAAATTTTTTAACCAGCGTTATCTTTTTTGGGATAACGTTAAAACAAAACATATGGAACAAATTATTATCAAACCCATCGGAATTATTCATACACCGTATACCGACATTCCGGATATGCCGATTCAGCCAATCGCTGCGGAAGGAATTACGGGTTATATTGAACTTGAACCGGAATATTTAGAAGGTCTGCGTGATCTGGATGGATTTTCACATATCACACTTCTCTATCATTTTCATAAGATTGAAGATCATCAGCTAAAAGTGATCCCCTTTATGGATACACAGGAACGTGGAATTTTTTCTACCAAGGCTCCCAAACGGCCAAATGCCATCGGCATGTCAACCGTAAAATTAACAGGAATACAAGGTAATCTGATTTATATCGAACAGGTGGATATGCTGGACGGAACACCTCTTATCGATATAAAACCATTTTATCCACGATACGATAACCGTGAAAACGTAACCATTGGATGGCTGGAGAAAAACAAAGATATGCCGCTGGAAAAGCTAAGAGCTGACGAACGGTTCAGATAAGGAATCTATATCATTTTAAAACCAAATAATAATGACAGCAACAAAAATCCGAGTTTGCTTAACCTGTACTATGATTATTCTGATGACATCCCACTACAGAACTGTAGCTCAGAATAACGAATCCCAAAAAAACAATCCATTTATGCTAAACAGTAAGGAAAAATTGTTTAGACCTATCCTTGTCCTTGAAAACTGGGTGACATACAGTATGAATGAGACTTCGAATGCAGACAGGTTCGACAACCAGATACGCAGGCTTAGATTTGGTGCAACAGGGGATCCTTACCCATGGCTGAATTACCATTTTCAACTGCACTTTGACAGGCTTGGCGAAGACAGCTACGCATCCACCAAAGGTTCTTATGCCGGAGTAGATATCTGGGATGCCTATATTTCCGCCAAATTGCTTCAAACGTCCGACCTTATTTATATACATGCCGGATATTACTGGGCTGCCATTAGCCGCGAATACAACACCGCAGCCTGGGCTCAGGGATCATTTGACAGAACCCGTGCCAACTGGTTTATGCGCAATTTTATGACCGGCAAAGGCAACGGCGTCGAGAGTGGAATAGGGCTTGGTGGACTAAAAAACTTTGAAAAGTTCGGAATCAGTTACCGGATCGGAAGTTTTGAACCGGCGGCTTACGCCAGCAGCAGATATGCCAGTCGCTTAAACACTGCCCACATAATATTTTCGTTGGGTGAGCCGGAACAAACATCTTATAAATACAGGCTTCCCGGAAACCACTGGCAAAAACGAAAAGGTATCAGCCTGGGTTTAGGTGTTTCGAACCAAACCAACGGACGCCTCACCGACACCACTTATTTTAATCAATCTATGGCTTATGGTGCAGACCTGCTTATCAATTTTGCCGGATTACGTATAGACGGTGAATATTTCAAACTGAAGCGGACATCTGAAGGTCTTGATGATTACTCCGGCACAGAATGGCACATCCGCGCAGGCTATACCGTTAAATACAAACAAACATTTATTGAGCCTACGGTTACCTACGATAAATATGAGGGCGAAGGCAATAAACGCCTGTTCAAATACATCGGGAACGATGAAACCCTTGATATTGGTGTTAACTGGTACCTTAACAGAGATAAACTGAAACTGGCGCTGCATTACCTGATACAGAGCGGATCAGTGGCATCCAACACAGGCGATTATTTCGGATTCGCATTCCAGGTAAAACTTTAATAACCTTCAAAACTCAAAAATCATGAAAACACACATAAAAATCATCTTGTTTGCATTACTGGTTCTTGGTACAGGAATCACAGCCTGCAAATCAAATAAAGGTGCTGAAAAAACGGAAAAACGTATAATGGTGTTTGCCGCAGCAAGTCTCACCGATGTACTGTCGGAACTTATCGACTCGTTCGGGGTCAGTACAACATATAAGGTACAAACCAACATGGCTTCCAGCGGTACACTGGCCAGACAGATTGAACAAGGCGGCACACCGGATATCTACATCTCGGCCAGTAAACGCTGGGCGGATTACGTTGATAGCCTTGGCTTTATTATTGCACCCTATAAAATAAATATTGCCTTCAATGAGCTGGTACTTATCGCGCCCAAAGAAAGTAGCCTAACAGACTTAACTATTAACAAATCACTCAATCTGAACAAATTAATTGGTTCAGGCCGTTTGTCAATGGGTGATCCGGGACACGTACCTGCCGGAAAATACGGCAGGCAGGCCCTCGGATATTACGGCTGGGATTCACAAATCGACGATAAAGTGTTGCCTGCAAAAGATGTCCGTTCTGCGCTGATGGTAGTTGAACTTGGCGAAGCACCGCTGGGCATTGTGTATAAAACAGATGCCTTAAAATCTGACAAGGTGAAAATAATCGGGTCATTTCCCGAAGAGTCGCACAAACCCATTGTTTATGTGGCAGGAATCTGCAATGAAAGTGATGCATCCAAAGCCTTTTACAGCTATCTCACATCAGAAAAAACAGCTGCAATATGGGCAAAATACGGATTTAAAAAATAATCATGTCAATTCTTATTTTATATGAGTGGTTTTTTACAATTTAACGGTACAGAGGTTCAGGCAATATGGCTGTCGGTAAAGGTTGCTGTATATTGCTCCCTTATCTCTGTTCCAATGGCACTGACAATTGGCAATGTGATGGCCAGGCGCAACTTCTACGGCAAATCGGCTATTGAAAGCCTGATTCATTTACCGCTGGTCATGCCGCCTGTCACCACAGGATATCTTCTGCTACTTCTGTTTGGTGTAAAAGGATTTTTAGGAAAATGGCTTTTTACTGCATTTGGTATCAGGATATCCTTCACTTTCATGGCAGCCGTCATCGCCTCAGTCTTTGTATCGTTTCCACTCATCGTTCGGTCAGTCAGGACTGCCATTGAAATGGTTGATCCGGGGCTGGAAGACGCATCAAGAATTCTGGGAGCCGGAAAACTGAAAACATTTTTTAAGGTAACCGTCCCTCTGGCTATGCCGGGTATTGTATCGGGAACCATACTGGCCTTTGCCCGTTCACTCGGTGAATTCGGTGCCACCATCACCTTCGCAGGAAATATTGCAGGTGAAACCCAAACGTTACCACTGGCCATTTATGCCTATATGCAGGTTCCGGGTCAGGAAAACGCCACGTTAAGACTGGTTATGGTAAGTGTAATCATCTCATTCATTGCCATGGGATTATCGGAATGGTACGTAAAACGCATGAAACGGATATGATTGACGTCAACATAAAACTTAAACGGAATAAATTCGATGTGGTCATCAACGAGCAGTTTGGTGAAGGCATTTCGGGCATTTACGGACCAAGTGGATCTGGTAAGACTTCTTTACTGCAATGCATTTCCGGCCTTGCTGTTCCTGAAGAAGGAGAAATCTCCATTCGGGGAAATACGGTGTTCAACAGTTCGAAAAAAATTAATGTTCCGGTAGAAAAACGTAACATCGGATATGTGTTTCAGGAAGGCCGCCTTTTCCCGCACATGACCGTAGAAAGGAATCTTCTGTACGGATTGAAACGCCACACCAAAACATCACCCGGATTTGACGATGTAGTTGATATGCTGAATCTGAAACATTTATTAAAAAGCAAACCGTCCGACATATCCGGAGGAGAACGTCAGCGCACCGCACTTGGCCGATCACTCCTCTCCTCACCTGACATCTTATTACTTGACGAACCGTTTTCAGCAGTAGATACCAGACTGCGTAACCAGATCCTTCCCTTTCTGTTGCGGATTCACCAAAAGATCAGAATTCCGGTTCTGATTGTAAGCCACGATCTGCCCGACCTGCTGAAACTGACAAACGATCTGTGCCTGATCCGCGATGGCAGATGCATTGGTCATGATGATTACCATAAACTACTGGAACAAAAGGAAACACACCATATTTTTAGTTCAGGTTCGGTGATGAATGCCATCACCATGAATGTAAATCAGGTGAAACGCGATGAGGGACTTACGATCCTTTCCTCGCCAAACCGCAAAGCAAATATCCGGATCCTGTGCGAACGCAGTAACGGACATTATGCACCAAAGCAGGAACTGAAGATCTTTATCAATTCCGAAGACATTGCGCTATCGAAACATTTTCTGAAGGATGTGACCATTCAGAACCAGATCAGGGGTACCATTACAAACATCATCGAAAGAGACAGCTCCACACTCTGCATAGTTGATGCAGCTTTCCCACTGGTTGTTGAAATAACGGCAGAATCTTTAAAACGTATGAAAATTGAAGTCGGCTGCCAGGTGTGGTGTTTGTTTAAATCGGTGGCGATAGATGTAGCTATTTAATTAGGAATCATTGTTATCCGGCTAAAAAATCAATAATATTTAAAGATTCTTCGCTTCATTTTACTACGCCCAGAATGACAGTCTTTTATGTTCATATGGGACTGAAGGATGGGTTGGTTTGCTACAGATTCGCAAACCAACCCATCCTCAAGCCAAACAGTCATCAAATGCCTGTCATTCCGAACGAAGTGAGGAATCTCTTAAGCGTTAACCGGACAACAAAAATTACGAATTACGAGTTTGGAATTACGAATTAACGTCTAACTTCCTGATGTAATATTCGGAATTATGTTTATTCATTAAATAGAATATTTTGTCCCTACAGGACAAGGTATCAAACGTAAATCTACCTGCTACCAATATATGGTCCTTCCGGAACAGTCTCAGAGTGACTTAATAAATAAAAGTTTGTAGCAATAATAAGTTGTGCTCATTATAATAATTTGACAATTACACCAAATCCCTTAAAATTAAAACCTGAAACTATTAAACAGTTATCACAATACACTTATACATTATTCGTTATCTAACGAATCAGTCACTGCTTGAAATAATTTCATCAATGTACGCTGATATATGAAACCTTTTATCGAATTATTTTTCCCATTTCCGGGTTCATTACGTTTTCATTTTAGTTATTTTTATGCTTTCATTCAAAAAATTTGCTATGTTTCAAAAATTAAGCCTGTTAATCACATTATCATTGCTTTTACTCAGTTGTGCGCCAAAAGAGATTATTGAGCTCCCTATTACAGAGCACAACGGAACCGGACCATTCCATATAGGTCTTGGCGGTATTTCACCCGATCCTGTGAATGACAACGGAAACTGGAAAAACTGCCGGCTACAGATTAAAGGAATACCGGAGACCTGGACTGATGCACGTAAAGGTTCTATCCAGACCAACATTTACCAGATGGTTTATCAAAACTATATTGCCGGTAATATTACACCGGATTTTTACCAGCATCTTCAGGATTCATGGAACTGGGATCCGGATACTTTAAATCTTTCCAAAACACCACTGAAATGTCAGATAGCCTTTGCAACCGGAAAAGATTCAACAGGTGAAACCATGATTATCGTTGACGCCAACAATAACCTGGACTTCAGTGATGATATGGCGTTCAGACCAACAAGGCTGGACCCGCAAATCAGAACTATTGAGGATAGTCTAATTATGAAACAAGTGGTAATGGTCAGTTTTGAGCAGCTGCAGAATAATAAAATCGTCACATCAAAAGCTCCGCTTTCTGTCGTCGATTTTCAGAATATGAATATGCTGATGTCTTGTTTTCCATTGTATGCAACAGCGCAGTTTCAGGACAAGGAAATTGCAGTCAGCACAGAGAATCTCAATGATCCTTCTTTTAAGGAATCTGTAATGGTTCTATTGGATGATAGCCTGAAAGCAGGCAAAAAAGCGGACTTTGATAAACTGGTTTACCAAAATGAATATGTAAATATTAACGATAAGATATACGAGTTTCATGGGATAGACCGAAACAGGAATGTTTTAAAGCTGAAAAAGATTGCGACTCCACCTGATGAATTGTATTCCACACAAATCGGTTTTAACGCCTTCCCATTTCGTGGCAGAAATCTTTTGTCCAAAGATTCATTATCGCTTGAAAGCCTGAAAGGTAAATATGTATACCTCGATTTCTGGTCGGTATACTGTGGACCATGCATCCGTGATCTGCCACATTTAAAAGCACTGCATGACAGCATCGACACAAACAAAATTGAATATGTTGGCATTGTGTGCAGCAGTCCGGAAGATGATATTATGAAAGTACGCGAAAAATATCATATCAACTGGCCTCTTATCATATCACATCCTGAAAATAACATTGAAAAGCTCTACGGAATCAGTGGTTATCCCAGTACTTTTTTAATTGATCCGGAGGGAAAGATTATTGCCAGGGATTTAAGGAGTCAGCAGTTGAAAGACAAAGTTAAGCAGCTTTCTCTTCACTTGTAATCATCTTACAAATAATAAGCAACATGACATATCTAGGCCTGCTCATATTTTCCGGATCAAAACACAAAGGAACGGCAGTTAAAACTGCAAGGTATTTCTTCAGCATGCTGACCTTTTTTCTGATTCTCTCATCAAATGCCGTATTTGCAGAACAACGACCGGTTTTTAACTATCAGATATCGATCGATAATCCCGGATCACACCGATATCATGTAACACTTGAAACATCGGGCTGGCAAACTGACACCCTGGAGTTGAAACTACCGGTCTGGATGCCTGGATATTACCAGGTGATGGATTACGCGAGGTCAGTTACAGATATGACCGCAAAAACAGCGAATGGTCAGGAACTAAAAATAATTGGAAGCGGTAAGAGTTCATGGACTTTAACCGGTGTGAAAAACAAACGTTTCAGTTTGGATTACAACATTGAAACTTATCGCAGATTCGTAGCTAACAGTTATGTTGACGAAGAACACGCTTACATTGTTCCGTCAAATACGTTTCTGTATGCTGAAAACAATCTGAGCTCACCGGTTACTGTAACATTTATGTCAGCTTACAGGGACATTGCAACAGGACTAAAAAAGATTGCAGAAGATCCAATCACATTTACAGCTTCTGATTTTGATATACTTTATGATTGTCCAATACTGGCCGGGAATCTTGATTCGTTTCCATCATTCAAAGTTAACGGTATTGAACACCGGTTCACAGCCTATAAACCAGGAACATTTAATGCAAAACTTTTAATGCAAAAGTTACAAAAAGCGATCACATATGCCACTACACTTATGGGAGACATACCCTATGAAAGCTACATCTTTATTGGAATTGGATCTGGAAGAGGAGGAATAGAACATCTCAACAATACTATTGTAAGTTTTAACGGGGATGATCTGGTTTCTGAAAAAGCCCTTAATAAAACATTGAATTTTTTAGTGCATGAATATTTTCATAACTACAATGTAAAACGCATCAGACCATATGAGCTGGGCCCCTTCGATTACGGCAAAGCAAACAGAACCAACCAACTGTGGATAAGTGAAGGACTTACCGTATACTATGAATACCTGATTCTTAAACGGGCAGGTCTGATTGATACCGGCACACTGTTTTCCAATCTTGAGAATGACATTAATGCCACCGAAAATGATCCGGGAAGACATTTCCAGTCCTTAGCTCAGGCCAGTTATTACACATGGGAAGACGGGCCGTTTGGAACACCTGAAGGGACAGAAGACAAGTCAATAAGTTATTATCAGAAAGGTCCGGTAATGGGACTTCTGCTCGACTTTACCATTCGCCATGCCACACAGAATAAAAAATCACTTGATGATGTCATGCGTTACCTGTACCGTGAATTTTACCAGGATAAGCAGCGCGGTTTCACCGAGGCAGAATTTCAGCAGGTATGTGAAGAAATTGCCGGACAATCCTTACGTACCTTTTTTGAATATATCTGCACGACTAAGGAACCTGATTATGCCACTTCCCTGGGATATGCCGGTCTGCAGCTTAAAAAGGAGAAGGATCAAAACAATGTGCATTACAGAATTATACGGATGGATCAACCAGACAAACTACAGAATGAGGTTTTCAATTCCTGGATCAGTGGACTTTAAATAGCAGATTAAGTCGAACCATATTCGCCTGGTTTTCTGCTTATTCGTTATCACATTTCAAATATTGACTTATGGTTTTAACCCAAAAACACAGAACCAGGTCAATCTTGGCAGACTCACCTGGTTCAAAATTTAAATTGATGTATTTGATGTGTATTTTATCAGTCTATCTGTTTTTAAGAGCAAGCAGATCCATACCAACCGTAAACCTGATATTTGAAACGGACAAATCGTTTGTATAATCACCATTAAATTCCATTTTACCGGGATTGATATCGAGGCCAAAAACAAAGGATGACAACCTTACTTTTGCCCCAAGGCCATATACAAATCCAAAAGCTTCCCCAAGGTCAATACTTGAACTATAATCATAGGAATAAGATAAATAAGGTGCACTTACCCATGCCAAACCGCCCTTCAGGTAGGCATCAACATTAATTTTTTCATTTATAGGAAATGTCATGGAAGGTCCTATCTCATATTCTATTCTTACATTATCGAACAATCCTCCAACCTCATATCCATAGTCTTCGTATTCCTTTTGCATTCCATAGGCCTGTACACCAAACTGGCCATAAAAACCCACACTAGCAGAAGATATTGAAAAAAGAGTGCTGTTGTGAGACATGCCGAAATAAATTCCGCCGGCAACTCCCAGTGCATTTTCCCATGAATCATCCATATCAAAATTAGCCGCAGCACCTGTTGGTGATGAAAAGCCTAAATCCATGGTAACAAATGAACCGGCTGTTGATCTGACAGATGAACCACTACTTGTATACTGTCCGTAAGAAAGTTCAAATACGGTAAAAAATAAGCTGATCAGTGTTAATATTTTAAGTTTCATCGCTGTTTCTCGTTTATTTGTTATAATTCATTTTCCATACATTAAACTGGCCGTTCTTACCTCCTCTCTGGGAAATAAAAAAGATGCTCTTCCCATCAGGAGACCATTGTGGAGAAACATCATGACCAGGGTGAAAAGTCAGTTGTCTAAGATTGGTGCCATCAATGTTAGCAACGTATATATCAAGATTCATAGGTTTATTTGACTGTTTAGCCGTTGATCCCACACACACTATTGTTTTACCATCAGAGGAAAGCTGAGGCGTAGAAAATCCCATTTCAGGATCACTTAAGATTAATGTTTCTGTTCCGTTTTCTATATTTACCATCCAGATTTCTCCCCTGTATTTACCATCCTTGCTATTTCTGGTAATTACCAGGTTCTTCCCATCCCGGGTTACCTGCGGAGTGAATCCTTCACAATATTGTGTCATTAACGATGATTTCAGGTCGATTGACCAAATATAGTACTGTGATCCCTGTTCACGGGAAAAGTAAACCTTTTTTCCATCCGGTGAATATACACCTCCCAGTTCCTGTTGAGAGGTTGAAACAAGCTGTTGAACCGCAGACCCTCCTACTGTATTAATCCTGTGAATATTCATTATTGTTGAAACAACCGTTGAATTTGTACTGGGCAGATAAAGATTTTTTTCATTTGTTCCGGTAAAAACAATATTACTATCATTTGGAGAAAAGGACATGTCATAAATATTTTTGTTAAATGTTCGCTGTACAACAGACCTGCCTCCTTCTACACTCCGGATGTATAAATTCATAAAATCATTGTTTTTAGCTATATACGCTAATTTTGCGCCATCGTTTGATACTGCGATGCATGACGGTGCATACCAGAATAAATAGCCATACTTCATAATATGAGGACCAACTACATGATCTTCATCCTCGGTGTATTTTACAAACTGAGTGCTTCCTTCCTCAGGAACAGACTGAACAGAATATTGAATGGTACTACAACTCCCAAACAACATTACCAATAGGGTTAAATAGAGAAATCGTTTCATTTATTTTATGTTTAATTATTAAGCCTGTACTTAAATACTTTGCATCATTACCTGAAGAGAATTACTACAGATTAAAAGAATTATCACATATAACAGGGATATTCCTGTCTGCGTTGATCCACACAACAAAGATTTTGATTATATCATCCAAATGCAATCGGGTATATTACAGGAGAGTATTATCCTGCAGAATTCAGGAATAAAGTGTGCATTTTATGTAATAAACGGTAATTATAGTATTACAGAGAATCAAAACGCTCCCTTATATGTGTCATACAATTTCGGGAAACACACAAATGGTAGGTATCAAAAGGCGGCAGTAATACACATTGCCGGGTTTTTATTTCAATGGTATTCAGATAATTTAAATTGACTATTGCAGACTGATTGACACGCAAAAAATGCTTTTCCCCGAATAACTGCATGATAGTTGCAGCATTCATGCCTGATCTGAGACGCATTATTTCTTCGTTAAATAGTCTTACGTACCAATAACTTTTTGTCCATCCTTTTTCTCTTTGATACTTTACCAAAACAATTTCGTTCCTTTTCAGAAATTTTATACCTGTGGAAGTGGGAAGCGTAATAATATCGTCGTTTATTGTCTCAGCGAGATGGCGTACTGCATTTCGTTCATCATTTTTATTCTTCTGCTTGAACCGGTTTACTGCTGCACTTAATTCATCTTTACTCACCGGTTTTAGCAAATAATCTATGGCAGACTCCCGTAACGCCTGAATTGTATATTTTTCATAGGCTGTACAAAAAACAATACTCACAGGTTTTTCTATTCCGGGTTGTATATCCATTAATAATTCAAAACCTGTTTTATTCGGCATCTCAATATCCAAAAACAGTAAATCCGGCTGATTATCCAATATTACTTTTTTGGCAGCAGGATATGTTGTTGCCGTATCCACTATCCGTATTTCATTAAAATCACTCAGCATCTGAGTTAAAGTCTTTATTGCAAGTGGATCATCATCAATGATTATCGTATTTATTTTAGATAGAGAGGGTTTCATTTCATTATTAAATTACATCGTAATTAAAATTGTCCGGAATACAGAATTCCACCAAAGTTCCCTTATTCTCATTCCTTTCAGGGAAAGCATCTTCAAACCGGTATGTTATTTTATTTATATTTTTAGTATTCAGAAGATAAATAGTTTGTATAAGAAGTTTAAGTCCCGTACCAGTTCCAGACGTGGCTGATGAGGAATTTTTTCGCCCTATTCCATTATCTTTAACGACCAGCACAGTTTTGTTCTCCACCCTGTCACACTTCAACCACAATCTTTTCTCACCTTCCATTGATGATAATCCATGCTTTATCGCATTTTCTATCGGAATCTGTAATAACATACCGGGTATCTGAATGACATCAGCATTTTTTGTATTCAGCTCCTCAATATACTTAAAGGCTGACAATTGGCTTATTTTATGAAGCCTGAGATAAGTATTTACAATATTCAATTCTGTAGCTAATGATACACTTGACAGTTCAGCATTTTGTAGGCTCGTTTTAAGTACCATAGCCAAATCATCGAAAACTTTTTGCGAATCAGGAAACTGTCTTAGTGGTAATGACGCACTGTTGAGAACATTAAAAATAAAATGCGGGCTAAACCTGTTTTGAATATTCTGCATCTTGATTTTTAAAGTTTGGTTCTTTTGTTCTTCATAAATCAAATCATTCTTTCTCCGTTTATTTCGCAAAAACAGGAGCACAATTAGCGCAGCCAGTATAAATAATACGATTAGAGAAATCAACGCAGTTCTGTGACGCCTCACTTTTTCATCTTTCAATTCCAATATATGACTATTCAATTTATTTTCTGCTTCCAGAATGTCAATCTGATTTTGCTTTTTTTCTGCCTGCCATCTTGCTTCTGCATTCATTATGGCTGCCATCTTTTCCTTATTAATTATTGAATCCTGCAACTCAGCATGAAGACGTTCGTTTTTAAAAGCTTCTCTGTAATTGCCCCGGCTGTAATAGAGATCGCCCAGTAACTTAGCGATAAGCGCCTTGGTAGGCATCGCATTTACTTCGTCAGCCAATTGCATTGCGTTTAAACTATACTTCTCTGCATCCAAAATATTGCCTATCTCATTTTCTATTTGAGCGAGATTATAATAAACAACTGCCATTCCTTCCTTATCTCCTGTATTTTCCTTCAGCTTTACAGCATCTACCAACCTACGCTTTGAATCCTCTGTCATTCCCATATCTCTGTAAAGCATAGCTTCATTTACATATACATCGGACAAGGAAATTTGCTCCCCAATTTTTTTAAATATATCTGCAGCATCCTCATACATCCTTAGCGCTTCCTTTCTTTTTCCCGTATAATTATATACCGAAGCAATGGATTCATAATCAGATGCTATTGCAGATTTTACATCAAGATCATTATTAATATTAAGGGATTTATTAAAATAATCCAGTGCTTTATCGTAGCTTTCAAACTGTAAATGTAAATTACCAATACCCTTATAGGTTGCAGCAATGGATTGTTTATTATTAAGCTTTTCTTTTATCTTAATTGCTTCAAGATAAAATTTTAATGCTTTCTCATAATCTCCTAATCTGCTGTATACCTCTCCAATATTATGCAGGTCTTTGGCTTCACTCATTTGATCACCAATTTTTTGTGCAAGATCAAGGGACTGGTAATAAATATCAAGTGCTTCGCTATAATTGCTTTGGGTAAAATATATATTCCCAAGGTTCTTATAACACAAAATAATACCGTCGGTACCTTTTATCTGCCTGTAAAGATCTAATGCCAGCCTGTAATAATATGCCGAAGAATCCAATTGCCCCAGATAAAAACAGATCAGTCCAACATTCATCAGACTTCCGGAATATAATTCTTTATCATTCAATCTTTTGCCTATACTTACGGGCTTTTTAAACAAGGTTGTAGCATCTTCAAAATTCCCCTTGAAGTATTGTATAATAGCCATATTTGAATAAATCCTGGCTTCAAGTAGTTCATCTGCTGATTTTTGAGCGATTTCCAAAGCTTTATTATAGTGTTGGAGTGCATCATCATAATCACCATTGTTGTAATGAATCAGCCCTCTTATATTTTCTGTATAAGCTTTGAGGCTCTCTAAATGATACTTATCCGAAAGAGAATCTACCTTATTGTTCTCTGTTACTGCATCATCAAATTTACCCTGGTTTAAGTACAAAGAAGCTATCTTATTATGGATAAGTGCTTCCTTCTGTTTATATAGGGGCTCATTATTTACAATGGAATAAAAGGTACAGGCTTTATTATAATAGAAAATAGCAGTATCCGGATTGTCTCCTTTATTTGCATCACCTAACCCGGTATAGAGTGATGCTATCTTAACATTATCGCTACATTCCTGTATAACAGCGATTAATGAATCCGTATTTGTGCTGGCACGAAGAGTAAACCTCGCCCCTAACGATATTTCCAGAGCAATACACACAACGAATCGTAACAGAGATACGTTATGAAAACAGAACGATTTCACAATTTCAAGTCAGATAAAATGGGGTTTTAAAATAATTTTCTTTCTACATGATAAAGATAGCTATCAATTTGATATAATACTTACATTAGTCATGATTATAATAGAATTTTTATCAATTATAAATAAGCTTACTAAGGATAAAAAAGTTACAGGTTTCTTTCCCAAAAAAACATATTGGGATCACACGGTTTAAATCCGGATTTTTCATACAGACCCTGTGCCTTAATATTGTCTTCACGTACCTCAAGATTGATTCGGCAATATCCCTGCGATTCACAATAGAAAATAATTTCATCCATTAAAAAACTGCCAACACCTTTTTGCCTGTATACCGGTGTAACAATATAATCGTGAATATTCAGCAGCTGTTTGCCCCGGAATGTGGAATAATTTATAAAGCAATTAGCCATGGCAATATACTCATTACCTGCTTTTACAAGAAAACCGCAATAATTGGGTTGCTTCATTAAATCCTGCACTACCTTGGAGGATTGTTCCGGGTAGAGCTGCCGTTTGCTGCCCATTTCGTCAATCATATACTCGCTTAACAGCTTCTTGAACGCCGTAATGTGTGACATTCGCTTTAAGTCAATCAGTTCAAAAGTTAGTTCTTTATCCATAAGCTCAAACTTTATATCGCCAGACGTCGAGTTTATATTTTTGTATTCTTGATCCTAACATTCGTTCGGTAATCAGCAATTCCGTAGCAGCTTTTGCAATATTACCTTTGGTAGCAATCAACGCATCAATAATCAGCTGCTTTTCAATTTTTTCAACCACGTACGAAAGTCCACCTTTCGAATGCGTATCGGACGATGCCGCAGTTTGTAATGTTGGTGGCAAATTGTAACTGTGAATCACATTATCAGTGGTTAAAATGCATGCCCGCTCAATCACGTTTTCCAGCTCGCGCACGTTACCCGGCCATGAATATACCATCAGCATATTTATGGCAGATGTGGTTATACGTTTAATGGATGTTTTATTGACTTTATTGAACTTGGAAATAAAATGATCCACAAGCGGCGGGATGTCGTTTCTCCTGTCCCTTAATGAAGGAAGAAACAACGGAAACACGTTAATCCGGTAAAACAAGTCCTCACGGAATGTTCCTTCCAGAATGGCCTGTTCAAGGTTCTTATTGGTGGCACAAATAATTCTTACGTTCACTTTTATGGTTTCGGTTCCACCTAAACGTTCAAATTCCTTCTCCTGCAGAATCCTTAAAATTTTAACCTGCGTGGTTAAAGGGATATCGCCTATCTCATCCAGAAATATGGTACCGCCATCGGCCATCTCAAAGCGCCCTTTTCGTTGTTTTTCAGCACCGGTAAAAGCGCCTTTTTCGTGCCCGAATAGTTCACTTTCAATAAGAGAATCTGGTAACGCGGAACAGTTCACTTTTATAAAAGGTTTTTCTTTTCTCTGACTCACCCTGTGGATGGCATCGGCCACCAGTTCCTTACCACAACCGCTTTCACCACGGATAAGTACCGAAGAATTCGTCGGCGAAACCATATCAATTAAGGAATAAACATCCTGCATTTTTGAGGAATTGCCAATCATATTACTGGGTTTACTGTCTGATCCAACCCTTTCGTGCAACACCTGGTTTTCCTTTTTCAGACGTTCGATTTCTTCCAGTCTGTCCTGGCGTACCCTCACAGCCTGTGTGATAAGAGAGCCAATAATTGACAATAAGCGTTTATCTTCTTCAATGGTAATTCTCGGATTGAATTTCCGGGTCATAGATAGTGCACCCGCGACTTTGCTATCCTGCATAATCGGCACACATATAAAGGTAAGCTCCTTTCCATCGACTGTTAAATCCTGCTTTGTTTTATTTAGGAAAAGACGCGATTTGGAAATTTCCTGCACCACAACCGGGTGGGCAGTTTCAACAACCCTGCCAATAATACCTTCTCCTAAATCATATTTACCACGGGAAGTCTGGGCAGGACTCAGCCCATGAGCTACCTCAATGTAAATCTTTGAACTCTCACGTTCAAGCACATTAAGGAAGGCACTTTCTCCGTGCAGGTATTCACACATTTTCTTCAAAATAAGGGGCAACTCTTCTGTTATCTCCCGGCTACGCATTAACTGCGTACTGATGTCAAACAAAAGAGTCAACTCCTTATATCCATAGCACTCATTGTGCGTCTTCACGCAACGTCTAACTTCCATAGCAATCAAGAATCTTTCACCTGATGCAAAGTTATCAATTTTTACAAATACTTTCTATAGAGACATCATTTTATTTTAATATAATTTTAAATGGTATCATTTTTATATTATAATTATATTTTCAATGTTATTTTGATATTTTATTCAGTGTTTTTATTATTGAAACTGGCATTTTACCATTTCATCAATCTCTTCCACACATTTTACCATTCGTTTCAGGTCAGCAGGTTCTATTTTTTTAGGTTTAATGGCCTCCAGTGAACACCATGTATGGAACCGGTTAATAAATCTGCCTTCATCAATTAATCCAAGACGTACAGGTAAATGAATGGAAGTCGCTCTGAGCATCGCTGAAATCGAACCATGTTCCACAACCTCGTCATATTTCATCAATACAGCGGATAACATAGCCTCTGCAGACATACAAATCATATTATACGCCACCTCGGGACCAAGTTTTGCCTTATCAAAATCCATTTTCTGAAGCTTATGCAGGTATGCTTCCCCTTCTCTATAAACAGAAATTATATTGTCCATACAAATTATTTTAAAACATTACATCCTTATTTACAACCTCTTAAGTAAAAAGATTATGATATACATTCATGACATGATTATCGCTTAAAATTGTACGGGTGCTCATCGCTATGTCACGGATACCACGCATAATCATCATTAGCTGAATAGAATTCAGGATAATTCCCCTGTCTTTAAAAAAACTCTCCACTGAAGCCTTTCCTGAATGTTTTCCAAATACAATACGATTTTGTTTTTTCCCAACTACCGATTCATCAAAGGGCTGATATGTCAGTTTGTTTTTTAATATGCATCTGGTATGAATGCCTGTTTCATGCGAGAATGCATTTTCTCCTACGATTGGTTTTGAAGGATGGAGCTGAATATTTGAACGTTCAGCTACCAGTTGCGATAATTCACTTATGACTGAAAAATTATAGGGTCCTGAAGGTATTAATGCCTGATTCATCCCCATTACTACCTCTTCGATTGCTGCGTTTCCGGCCCTTTCACCCAATCCGTTAACAGTTCCGCTTATGCTGTTTGCCCCACTCATTAAAGCAGTTATAGCATTAGCTGTTGCCATTCCCAGATCATTATGTGGATGGAATTCAAAATCTCCAGATGGAAATGTTTCCCTCAAACTTCCAAATAATTCACTCACCATTACGGGATTCATCACGCCAACAGTATCTGCAATCCGAACCCTTTCTGCTCCAAGGTTAAACGCTTTTTCAACGAACGATTGCAGAAATGGATACTCAGCCCTTGATGCATCCTGTGCACCAATATATACTCTGTCAAATTTATTCAAAGCATAGGGTAAAAGATAGTCCATAGAATCGAGTACCCAGGCAGGACTTTTATCCATAGCCATTAAATGCAGGTGCGATACAGGAAATGAAATATTCACTGCATCCACTCCGGATTTTTCAGCCATATCTATATCGTACTTCATGGCACGGCACCATGCTATGCTAATGAATCCCCGTTTCATTGCCACTATCGCCTGCATATCCGCAACTTCTTCATCTCCCATAGCAGGTGTTCCGATCTCCAGCTCTTCAATGCCTAAAGCATCAAGTTTTGCTGCTATTTCCAGTTTGTCCGGTTGAAAGAAAACAACTCCGGGAGCCTGTTCACCGTCCCGTAGCGTGGTATCAACCAGGTATTTTCTCTCCTTAACCATTGATTGTGATTTATGATTGATTTTCATGTACTGTGACCTTGTAAAATCCGGTCAGCAAAAGAGACTTTAAATTCTTAATTTCTAATTCAATATCATTTAGCCAAGCAGTTCAATCACTAATGTCATTTCGTTTGATAATAACAAATAGTTAGGAATATGAATTTAATCCTCCGATTCCGATAACCATCGGAACCACCTCCTTTTTCAAAGGAGGACAATTCCATTAGTTTGCTTCGATTCCCCCTTTAGAAAAGGGGTGCGAAGCGGGGGATTTATTAATCAAACGGCTGTCCATAATATTAAAAGCCTCCTTTGCTTTCCGGTTCACATAAATCACAATTTTAATCGGCAATTAAATATTCTTCTACTGCTTCCCCTTCTTCCAAAGCGTCCAGTATTTCATCAATACGTTCTTCGGTAATTCCGCCATACCAAAGGTTCATTGGCTGTATGACCATTACCGGTCCCTGAGAACAAACATTCAAACATGCGGTAGATGTAATAGCCACATCAATTCCTCTGTCAGCACATTCTTCCATAATGTACGGTATAAAATCTTTCGCACCGTTTTTGTTGCAGTATCCCTGTGCATCTCCTGCTACCCTGTATGAGTTGCACACTAAAATCTGATATTCAGGCTTCTTCATTTTATAAGCTTTAAATCGTGTTATTTATTTTTTATTATCTTTTTCAAAATCAACCACAACCGGTTCCTGTTCCGGCACACTCACTACCACAGCTAAATGCATCCCGTTTTTTAACGCATTTAAGTTCTTTCCCTTTATAAACAGAATCCAATCCTTCATCAATTAAACCACTCATTTCTATGATCTCCAATCCTGATTTACTCAGGTATTTATAGGGTGATGATCCTACACCACCAACCAGAATAGCCCTACAATCAGAAAGCGTATCTGCTAAATCAGTCCAGCGTTGAATACCTGTGCCACGATTCGGGGTTACTCTTTGTTCAATCATGCGATATCCTGACGGTGTTTCCGAGAAAATATAAAGGCTTGATGCTTCACCCAGATGCTGATTGACCAGCATACCTTCATGCGAGGCCACAGCCACATATTTGCGGTTTTTATCTTCTTTAGGTTTCATGGCGAAATCACGAATCATTTGGGTGGCTTCTGCAATATCTTTTCCAAGTAATCCGGCAGCATCGGCACGACAGCGCGCGCAATGTGTCATAGGTTTCAGATACATGCCGATCATTTTACGTACATCCCTCATCAGTTCTTTTGAAGGTTCTTCCATATCTTCAAAAGGCGTATCCTTAACAGGATAAAGAGGAATGGCATTCTGCGTATCAGCCCCCATCTCAGCCATGCGTTTACTGAGTTCAGGAATATGAAAATCATTCATTCCAGGCATGACAATAGTATTGATCTTTACTGTTATACCTTTCTCCTTTAATAACCTGACGGCCTCCAGCTGTTTTTCCAACAAAAGTTCTGCAGCCTGTTTTCCCCTGAAAATTCTTTTTTCATGCCTGACCCAACTGTAAACCGGTTCGGTAATTTCGGTATCAATACCGTTAATGGTAATTGTTACATGACCAACTCCAAGCTCAGCCAGCTCATCAATATAAGGTGAAATATTCAACCCGTTGGATGACAGACAGGCAATCATTTCAGGCAATTCCTGCTTCATTAAACGCAGGGTTTCCATGGTGAGTTCCGGTGTGGCAAAAGGATCACCCGGACCGGCAATACCTGCCACAGTTATTTGCGGATGTTTGGATGTTAATGCCTTCAAATAATCAACAGCCTGAGCCGGCGATAAAACCGATGATGTTACCCCCGGACGTGATTCATTCACACAGTCGTGGTCGCGGTTGCAATAGTTACACTGAATATTGCATTTTGGTGCCACCGGCAGATGTACCCTCCCGTACTTTCCTTTGGCCTCTTTGTTAAAACATGGATGTTTTTCGTTCATTTCTGCTCGTTTTTACCTGTTAATGAATCTAGCTTCTATACCGATTATGAATTTGTCAGAGTCATCATTTCGCTTCGTTTATTATGACTTACAAATTCTATATCGGCATAATCCCATTCTTAAAATGATATTCTAATAGCTTAATCATTTTCAAAATTGCATTACATATACTTATAGCCCACCGGACTGTTATCTTGTTTGTACTCTATAATTGCGTTAGTGATCAAATCGAAAAGATTGTGTGTCCCCTTGTAACCAAGATGCAGTATACGTTGTCCACCTACCCTGTCGTGAACCGGAAAACCAATCCGCACAATAGGAATGCTGAGTTCCCGGGCGATATAATAACCTTTGCTATGACCAATGATGATATCCGGTTTAATTTCACGCGCTCGTTCCGCCATGGTTTCAAAGTCGCCACCAGTAAGTACCAGAGAGTTTTCGGTTCCCTTGTGTTCCCTTACCCTCTTTTCGAATAACTTACTCTCTCCACCACTGGCAATGATTACAGGATCTATTCCGATCTCGGTCAGAAAAGCGGTCAGTGCAATTACAAAATCCTCTTCACCATAAATCATGGCTTTTTTGCCAAACAGATATTTATGTCCATCTACGTATGCATCAATTAAACGACCCCTTTCTTTGGCGATTTCTTCGGGAATATCATTACCCGAGATCTGCCTGAGTGTTTCAAAATAGGTATCGCTGTTTTTAATGCCTATGGGAAACGGAATTCTGAATCCCGGAATATCAAATTGTTTTTCGAGAATATCACCGGCAGATGTCACCGAATGATCGCCGGAAACCCTCCCTGATAAGCGTCCTTTATTCAGCACCTCTCCAAACTGAATGAATGTTTTGGCACTTCCGGCATCAGCGATGTCTGCAATTTTAGTTCCGCCTTCAGGGAGCAGTTTGTACTCATCCCAATGCGGGTTATCCATGGTTTCAGAATAGTCAGGCAACAGCACGTATGGCATCCTGAATTCACGCATTACCTCTTTCATATAGCGCAAATCGCCGGGAGACATAAAACCTGCCAAAAGCACCGTTTTGCCATTGGGTTCACCTTTTACGGCATATTGCTTTACGGCAGCTGCCACAGCCTCATGGAAGCCATCTGCATGGCTCCCTTGATAGCTGGGCGTTTGAGCATGGATATAAGTTGTTTTATCTGATTCACCACATTCGCGGGCATAATCCTGAAGCGCACCGTCCACATCATCGCCGATGGTTTCGCTGAGGCAAGTTGTGGAAATTCCCACTACTTTTGGATGATACTGTTTTTTAATGTTATCCAAAGCACGTTTCAGGTTTTGCCCACCGCCAAATATGGTTGATTCCTCGGTAAAGTTGGACGAGGCAATGTCCATTGGTTCTTTAAAATGACTGATAAGATAGCGCCTTACATATGTGGCACATCCCTGCGAACCATGAATGAGTGGAACACAGCCTTCAATACCTTTAAATGCTAGGCTTGCGCCAAGTGGCGCACACATTTTACAAGCATTTCGTGTGGCTACAAACGAATCTTTTTTCAGCAGTGTTTCCATGATTATTTCCTCCCTCTTTTAGTAAACTGCCAAACCGGACTCATAGCAGTGGCATGAACCTCTTTGGTAAAATTCAACATTCCTTCGTATCCGGCCAGTGCCTCTTTACGCTCGTGGTTATGATCGCAAAAACCTAATCCGAGTTTATGGGCAATAGGCCGTTCCTTAACACCGCCGATAAATATATCAGCCTCTTTTTCTTTCACGAATTCAGAAAGCTCCACCGGGTTGGAATCATCCACCAGAATGGTTCCTTCGTCGCATAATTCCTTCAGTAAATTGTAATCTTCCTTGTTGCCGGTTTGCGATCCTACCACCACGGTCTTAATACCAATCAGGCGAAGCGCTTTTACCAGCGAAATAGCTTTAAAAGCACCACCGACGTAAATGGCAGCTTTCTTTCCCTGCAAAGCATTTTTGTATGGCTGCAAAGCAGGCAGCAGGTCCTTAAGTTCATCCCGAACCACCTGACGTGCGTTTTGCATCAGTTGTTCCGATTTGAAAAAGCCTGCAACTTCATACAGTGCGTCCGACATATCTTCGATTCCGAAATACGAAACCTTCATAAACGGCACGCCGTATTTTTCTTTCATATGTTTTGCCAGATGGATCATGGAACCGGAACATTGAACCACATTAAGAGAGGCTTTATGCGCGTTCCTGATCTGATCGATCCGTGCATCGCCAGTAATGGTTGCGACAATATTCACACCCATTTTGCGGTAATATTCCTGCAGTATCCATAGTTCACCTGCCAGGTTAAAATCTCCAAGTATGTTAATGCTGAATTCAGGAACCTCTTCATCCATGGTTCCCACCAGTTTAGCCAGTGCATCGCAGGCCACTTTGTAACCGTCTTTTTTAGTTCCGTTAAAACCTTCGGACTGAACCGGAAGCACATCGATACCCTTTTCTCTGGAAACCCGTTTACAAATAGCTTCCACATCGTCGCCAATAACGCCGACAATACAGGTACTGTAGACAAATGCTGCATTTGGCTTATACGCGTCAATCAATTCAATAAGTGCGGAATAAAGTTTGGGTTCACCACCGAACACTACATCTTTTTCCCTTAAATCTGTAGTAAAACTTAACCGGTGAATTTCACGCCCGGACGACAACGCCCCGCGAATGTCCCAGGTATAGGCTGCACAGCCTACCGGACCGTGGATTAAATGCAGGGCATCTGTAATTGGATAAAGCACTACCCTTGATCCGCAAAATACGCACGCCCGCTGACTAACTGAACCTTCCAGACTTTTTTTGCCGCATTCAAGGTCAACCTCTCTGGTGCGTTCAATAGTGGCAACCTGTCGCTTCCTTTCTTCTAATAGTGCCATTGTGTGTGATTTATGTGATTTATGTTTTGTTTGAAAACCAGGCAGGGTCTATAGCCCCTGAACCCTGCCCGGCAAACAAACCGCATTGCATAACTATCGTTGTTACATTACGAGTTCAAATTTTTCTTCAGCACAGGTTGCATCCTGTCTGTCCATTAATACCTGAAGTATTTTCTCCAGCAACCTGATACCTCCCATATAGCCTACTGTCGGGAAATAACTGTGACCTACACGGTCCATGATAGGGAATCCGTAACGAACGAAAGGAATATTCTCGTCCCTGGCAATATATTTCCCGTAGGTATTACCGATAATCAGATCCACACCTTCATCCTTAATCCATGAATGCATCTGGAACATATCAGCACGTTCGCCGTTCAGATATTTTGCTTCAGGTACTTTTTCAGAAAGTATATCTTCCATCCGTTTTTTGAAGCGTTTTCCCGGTGTTCCGGAAACAATGTAAACCGGTTTCATTCCAAGGTCAACAAGGAATTCAGTTAACGGGACTAGCTGATCCGGATCACCCCAGAGGGCCACTCGTTTTCCAAATAAATACTGTTGCATATCGGCAGCCATATCAACTAACCGGCCACGTTCTACTGAAACAGTATAAGGAATGGAAACCTTGGCAGCTTTCGAAAGTTCCTGGATAAAACGGTCCGTAGCTTTTATACCTATCGGCAAATCGCCAACGGTGAATTTCACCTTACATTTATTTTCAAGATGGATGGCCGCATCGCGTGTACTCCATTCCCCAAGGCCAACGGTAAACATAGAGTCGCCCATGGATGCCATTTCCGGAATTGTGGTTCCACCGGCAGGATACATAATGTGCTTACCGGTCATCGGTGCATCCAGTACATCGGATGTATCCGGCAACATTACCGATTTTACCCCCAACATACCTGTCATACGTTTTATCTCACGCATATCAGCCGGTTCACACCAGCCCGGTATAATATTTACCTGGCGCTTTTTCTCTCCGGTATTATAGGCAAAATAGTCTATAAAGCCCTTTATCATATTGGCGTAACCCGTAACGTGCGATCCCACATAACTTGGCGTAGAGGCATAAACCACATGTTTTCCTTCGGGCACTTTACCATCGTCTCTGGCTTTTCCAACAATCTGGGCAAGGTCGTCACCAATTGTTTCCGACAAACATGTAGAGTGAACAGCTACAATATCCGGTTCATAAATGGTGAAGATATTATCCAGCCCCTGTAGCAGGTTTGCCTGGCCTCCAAACACTGAGGCACCTTCGGTAAATGAACTGGTAGATGCCATGACAGGCTCTTTATAATGCCTTGTGAGGGCACTACGGTGATATGAACAACATCCCTGAGAACCGTGACTGTGAGGCAGACAACCGTGCACTCCAAGTGCAGCATACATTGCCCCAACAGGCTGACAGGTCTTTGCCGGGTTAATAGTTAACCCTTTCCGCTCTATCGTTTCCGATGCTTTTTTTGTATGTCTTAATAACATGATTTCTGATTTTTAAATTATTCTACAACAACACTTCCCACAATCTCCGGCTCATGTTTCCATGGCGCATCAATCAGTTTCCACACGTCAGTAGTAATCATTCGTTCTATTTCACGATAGAAGTTGATGGCACCTTCGAATCCGGCATAAGGTCCTCCATAATCGTAACTATGAAGCTGCTTCATTGGGATTCCGTGTTTCTGGATCACATATTTCTCCTTAATACCGGCACAGAAGATATCCGGTTTAACCATCTCGAGCAGTTTTTCTGTTTCGTGGTGTGAGATATCATCGATAATCATGGCATTTTTATCCATTTCAGGCATCATTCCATTGTAATCGCGGAATTCGTATCCTTTGGCCGCAAGCTCTTCCTTTCTTTTCTGCAGCTCTTCGCGGTACATCTTTTCATCCTTGCTGACTACCAAATCCTCGATGTTTCGTGTATCGGCATCAATTTTTATAGTCGGTATTACCGAACGACCCTCGTAGTCGTCGCGGTGAGCAAACTCGTAACCGGCAGCAATTGTACGCATTCCCATTTCGGCAAACAGTTCCTGATAGTGGTGAGCCCTTGAACCACCTACAAACATCATGGCTGTTTTACCCTCCAGTTTCGGGCGAACCTCATCCAAAACAGCTTTAACTTTCGCCATTTCACGTTTTATAAGTGCTTCCGTTGCAGCTATCATATCTTTATCACCAAAATATTCAGCCAGTTTCCTCAAGGATTTTGCAGAGGCTTCAGCTCCAATAAAATTGACTTTGAACCAGGGAATACCATATTTTTTCTCCATCATATCGGCAATGTAGTTGATGGATCGGTGACACATCACCATGTTCAAATCTGCCAGATGCGATGTTTCATAACTTTCAATGGTTGAGTTTCCACTAAATGTTGCCATCAGAGAAACACCCATTTCTTCAAAATAATCTTCCAGAATAAAGGCATCACCACCAATGTTATATTCACCCATCAGGTTCACCTGGAATTTACCTTTGCGTTCAGTCTTATCAGAAATACCGACAACTTCCTGGAAAATCTTGTTATTGGCAATATGGTGACCGGCACTCTGACTTACACCGCGATAACCTTCACAGGAGAACCCGAAAATATTAATGCCCAGTTCTGCTTTCATCTCACGGCATACAGCATGAATATCATCACCTATCAAACCTACAGGACAGGTTGAAAATACACTGATAGAATGCGGATGAAACAATTCAAAAGCATCGCGAATGGCATCTCTTAGTTTTTGCTCTCCACCGAATACGATATTGGAATCCTGCATATCGGTAGAAAAAGCATATGTTATGTAGTTTGGATCATCCGGTGTTGGCGGATTGGTCTGGTTACGGCGAGTCAGCCATGCATAGAAGCTACACCCTATCGGTCCGTGAACAATATTTACCACATCGCGCGAAGGTCCAAGAATAACCCCTTTACAACCTGCATAGGTACAACCACGCTGCGTAATGATACCCGGAACGGTACGAACGTTAGCCTGCACTTCGGGTACACTATCAGGATCGTTGGCGACAAATCCTTTGGCTCTTTTCTTGGCTACCTTTCTCGGATATTTTTTCAATATCTCTTCTTTCAACTCCTCTGGGTCTGGCAGCACTACCTTGTCTAATTTTTTTATTTCATCTTTTGACATAACTTCTGTTTTTTATGGTGAAGTGTTAATCCAGGACCGAATCGCCCCGTTCTCCTGTTCGTATCCTAATTGAATCCACTTCCGGTGTCACAAAGATTTTTCCGTCACCCGGAGATTTGGTACAATTAACTTTCATAATGGTATCGACAACCAGTTTTACCTTGTTATCGGGCACTGTCACTGTAAGCACCCTCTGGGGTCTGAGGCGTGGTTCTTTGCCGAGGTGCTCGATGGCTTCAGGAACATCTTTCCTTGCAGCGTCCATTACTTTAGCATCCCAGAATCCTTTACCTCTTCCAAAGGCATTTCCTGTAGCCGTCATTGATGTAATGCCGGCTGCAGAGAGTGCTCTCTTTGTTTTATTCATCATGTTGATGCGAATTATGGCCATTACCGATTTCATAGTTGTTCAGTTTAATGGTTATAATTCCTTGGTTCCGCGGCTGATGGTATAAGCTTCCTCTACCGGCATCACAAATATTTTACCGTCACCATAAGCGCCACCGCCATCTGAGCGGGCTGATTCCATGATGGTGTTGATCGCAAACTCCTTATCATCGTCCTTAACCACAATCATTAACATTTCTTTCGGCAACTCGTCGTATGTAACATCACCGATTTTTATACCACGCTGTTTACCACGTCCTACAACAGGAATTTTAGTCACAGCCACATAACCTGATTCAAAGAGTGCTTTCATCACTTTAGATGATTTCTCTGGTCTTACAATTGCACGTATCATTAACATATCCGGTTCCTCCAATATTTATTAGTTAGCGATTCCAAAGTCGATTAATAATTTTTCCAGTTTATCCATTGGTAATGGCGTTGGAATAACGAACATCTCGTTATCATCAATGGCTTTTGCCAACGCGCGATATTCGTCAGCCTGTGGATGCTCCGGTGCATGTTCAATCACAGTTTTACGGTTAATTTCCGCATGCTGAACCATGTTATCACGTGGCACAAAATGAATCATCTGAGTGCCTAACTGGCGGGCCAGCTCCTCAATCATTGCCGATTCATTGTCAACCTTACGTGAGTTACAAATCAAACCGCCTAAACGAACAGAACCGTTCTGTGCATATTTCTGGATACCTTTACAGATGTTATTGGCAGCATACATTGCCATCATCTCACCTGAAACAACAATGTAAATTTCCTGTGCTTTACCATCACGAATTGGCATTGCAAATCCACCACATACAACATCACCAAGTACATCATAGAATGTATAATCTGTTTCAAATTTTTCATCCCATGCTCCTAACTGCTCCAACAGGTTAATAGATGTAATAATACCACGACCGGCACATCCTACACCTGGTTCAGGACCTCCTGATTCAACACATCTTGTTCCTCCGTAACCAAGTTTGATGATATCATCCAATTCCACATCTTCACCTTCTTCACGTAGAGTATCCAAAACTGTTTTTTGTGCTAATCCGCCCAATAACAATCGGGTAGAATCTGCTTTGGGGTCACATCCTACAACAATTACATTTTTGCCCATTTCAACTAAGCCTGCAACTGTGTTTTGAGTAGTGGTTGATTTTCCGATACCACCTTTACCGTAAATCGCAATCTTTCTCATTTTTTTCATGTCAACTCTTTTTAGAAATTTTTTATTTGCGAACCTCCATTGCGATATGCATGCCATATTTTATAAAAACATGTTTTTTAGCATGTTTTTATTCGCTCAAACGACTGATATATTGGGGAATATTTTTTATTCAACTTTTTTGGCACAGGAAATCCCACAAACAAAAAATCCTACATAATTGTAGGATACAACGGGTCGTTATACGAAAATGTAGGCTTATTAAACTAATGATCCGATGATATAAATTTCATCGGACCGGCAATATTCAACCACACCTTCAGCGTGGGTATTCACTACGTTCATCAACCTGACATTGCATGTCAGGTTGTAGTCAGAGAGGCTTTCAGCCTCAGTTATACACATTCTACAGGTCAACTCAAGTCTGAAGGACTGAGCGACCTTAACCCGGTACGAAGTGCCGGGTGCTGGCTGACGTGCCGGATCAGCCTGTAGGAATAACTGAAAGAGCAAGCTATTAAACAAATTAGTACATTACGTTAAAGTATGCATCCTGCATAATTCCTTCTTTCTGTTAACAACCCGGTCTGAAGGACTAAGCGGACTTAACCCGGTACGAAGTGCCGGGTGCTGGCTGGTGTGCCGGATCAGCCTGTAGGGCTGACTGAAAGAATAAGCTATTAAACAAATTAGTACCTTACGTTAAAGTATGCATCCTGCATAATTCCTTCTTTCTGTTAACAACCCGATCTGAAGGACTAAGCGGACTTAACCCAGTACGAAGTGCCGGGTGCTGGCTGGTGTGCCGGATCAGCCTGTAGGGATAACTGAAAGAGCAAGCTATTAAACAAATTAGTACATTACGTTAAAGTATGCATCCTGCATAATTCCTTCTTTCTGTTAACAACCCAGTCCAAAGGACTGAGCGACTTTAAACCGGCACGAAGTGCCGGGGTTGATGGCCCGTGCGCCAATTCAGCCCGTAGGGCTGACTGAAAAACTTGACAACTTCACCTGAATGTATTAACTTTAAAAACACCTTAAAATTCTAAACCATGAGTCAGTCATTATCACAGATTTATGTTCATCTTACATTTGGCACTAAAGAAAGGCATCCTTATATCAAGGATCAGGTAAAACACAGATTACATCAATTTATCGGCGGAATATTACGATCACAGGAATCTCCGTCTGTCATAATTAATTCCGTGCCAGATCACATTCACATACTGTTTAAACTTTCAAAAAATTATGCCCTTACGGATGTAATTAAGGAGGTAAAAGCGCGTTCATCAAAATGGCTAAAGGACTTTGGAGGTGATTATTCTACATTTACGTGGCAAAGAGGTTATGGTGCATTCTCGGTGAATTACATGAATCTGGAAAAAGTTATTAATTACATTAAAGATCAGGAGAGCCACCACAAATACAAATCGTTTAGAGAGGAAGTTGAGGAATTCGTTAAACAGTTCAATATTATCAACTACGATCCTGAATACTTCTGGAACTGAATTCCAACCACGCCTTCAGCGTGGGTATTCGCTACGCTCTTCAACCTGACATTGCATGTCAGGTTGAAGTCAGAGAGGCTTTCAGCCTCAATTATACACATTCTATAGTTCAAAGCATAGTCTGAAGGACTAAGCGACCTTAACCCGGTACGCAGTGCCGGGTGTTGGCTGGCGTGCCGGATCAGCCTGTAGGGCTGACTGAAACCATATACTAATTTATTATCCCTGATGTTCTTTATTGAGCAAATCAAGAACCGTTTTTACAGGATTAAATGTTGTGGCAGGTACTTCAACAAATGCCGTATTCCAGTCACTCATAGCTCCATTCCATAATCCGGGTAACTCCATCGCTTTCAAGACTTTTCCGCCCTGAGATTTCTCTGCAATAAAACCCGTATCAGGATCTCTGTATGTCATCAGATCGAATTTGTTTCCTTTAAAATCCCTGACCCCACAAACAAGGTCCGTAATATTGGCATATTGCGACGATCTCAGAATATCTATCTGTGCCGGGTTATCCAGGTTAACCTGTGCTGTTTCTACCAACTGTAGGCTTTCTGAACCATCAGGATGCTTCACCCAGAACGGGCCACCACCGGTATTGCTGCTTTGGATCACCCCACAAATTCTCAATGGCCTGTTAAGTTTAGTGTACAAAAAAGCCGCCCTTTCCTTTTCACTCAACTCATTAAATAAACCTGGTATTTTATACCCCAGTTTTGTATCCATGAAATGCAGGATTTCTTTTTCCATGTCTCCCTCAATTGACTGGGAATTATTAAGTATCCTGCAATAGTCAAATATTTTTCCCTGAATGTCAATCAATACACCACCCAGAGCTTTTTTATAATCAATGGTATCCTGAATTAGCCACTGTGCAGCAACATTGTCAATATTCTTGATAAAGATGATATCTGCATCAATAGCATCCAGATTCTTTAACAGTGCGCCATGGCCTCCCGGACGGAATAATAATTCTCCATTTTCTTTTCTGACCGGTTGATTATCAAGATCAACAGCAATAGTATCCGTAACCTTATCCTGTATGGAAAAAGTAATCTCATAATGCTTATTAAACTGTTTTTCCAGTACGGGAACTGATTTTGCCAGATATGATTTGATGAGATCCATATGTTCCTCTGAAACCGTAAAATGTAAGGAAACCTTATTGTCTGATCCGGAACAATATAACGAACCTTCTACCAAATGTTCATCAATGGCTTTAGACGTATTCCCATCGGTATACTTATGAAACGTCAATAAAGCTTTAGGTAAGTTTCCGTAACTAAGTCCATCATCCGATAATAAAAGTTCAACTACTTTCTTATCCTTGTTTTTTATGAGATTATCTGCCTCATCTCCCAACAGAGCTTTTAATTCTTCTGAAAATGCGAAACGGCCAATTCCGCTAAAAAAAGCCTGCACATCCTTGTCATCACTGCTGACCTGTCCTTCAAGAAAGTTATAAAGGTTTTTAAACATCCTGCTTGCAGCTCCTGATGCAGGAACAAACTTCACCAGTTGCCTGCCTTCACTTTCAGTTTCATATTTTGCAATATATTGTTTCAATTCATCAGCGGATAGTTTATAAAGTCCGTTTCCCTCTGAAATAGTGCTGTATAATTTAATATCGGGAAACCCGTTTACAAAACGATCCAATTGAGAGGTTACTTCTTCCGGCTGTTTACCAAGTGCTTTTATCTGAGCCAAATCCTGCGGAGCAAATTCCATGTTGTCAAAAAATTTATGAGGTAATAATTAAGAAATCGCTTAAAAAAAGCGATTCAATTCGTTATGGATACAAAGATATATTATTCAAATGTTTGATAAAACCGGATCGCTATTTATATTAATCTTTCAACCACACTTTCAGCGTGGATATTCACTTCGTTCATCAACCTGACATTGCATGTCTGGTTCGGTGCAGAGAGGCTTTCAGCCTCAAATTAAATAATATACCCGTTGAAAAAACAATCCGAAGAACTGAACTATTTTAACGGGTGTGTGTATAAAGAAATAGGACGCCGGATCAGAATGAAGAGCTGACTGATGTACAATCAGAATCTAATTAATAGTCTTAATTGTTGTTGATGCACTGTTTAAGCCTTCAGAATTGACTGTCAATGTTATATCACCGGATTTTCGCAGACTCTTAACGACTACCATTGCACGCCCATGCCATGCATTTCGAATCGTCCCAACGTATAATGTTGTATCCTTCAGGTCAGCATTATCCACGCCTATAATCTCTCCGGGACCTTTAATACTAAATACCATTTCATTGTCTGCATTGGGATCAACAAATCCTTTGTCATCCGTTAATTCAACAATAATGTAGGATAAATCCTGACCATCAGCCGAAATGGTGGCGCGATCCGGATTTAAACGAATTCCCGTAACCTGTCCGGCCGTATTCAGTTCAACCGTTTCTACCTCTTTACCGTTTGTTACGCCAACTGCTTTAAGTGTCCCCGCCTGATACGGTACTGAAAACGTTGCTTTAAACTGCTGATCAACCGAAGTTTTTTGTTCTGCAATCAAAGAATTATTCAGATACAGCCTTACTGATGGAAATTTGCTATACACTTCAACCTCAATGTCCTTTCCTTCATGTCCCGGCCAGGTCCAGCTTTCCCAGGTAGGCCATACAGCCCACATAGTTAATCGGATCTGCCCGTTATCCGGATTTGGTTCTTTTACCGCCATATAAAGCTTTTCGGTATCATTGTAAAGCATGCTACGATAATGCGAAATAGGTTTACGCCATCCGGTAAGATCTATATCGCCACAATAGGCACCATGCCACGGATAAAGATTGGCCTCCCAATGTTCTCCACGTGGTTCTCCCGGATAATAATACCGGCCTATCCCGGATTCACCAAGGTAATCCATGGCAGTCCAAACAAAATCACCGATGATATAATTGTGCTTGCTGACCAGGCTCCAGATATTAAATGCATTTCGGGGATAGGACTCAGTATTTACAATAATCCTATCCGGCACACGCTTATGATCAGACTCTGCCATATGGAGTTGATAATTGTAACCACACACATCGTGAACTGCCATCAATGGATCAAAAATCTTCCATCCCTGTCCCCATGTGGTCATAGCCGAAGTTACCGGACGTGTCGGATCAATCTCTTTGACTTTATCTGCAAGCATTTTTGCTGTTTCAACAGCTTCCGGTTTGGTGCGTTCTATAATTTCATTCCCTATGCTCCACATAATAACTGAAGGATGGTTCCTGTCTCTCAGCACCATAGATGAGAGATCATGCTCCCAATATTCATCAAAATAGATGGAATAATCATACGGAGCCTGTGGTGCTTTTGCAGTCCTCCAACCATCAAAAGCCTCATCAATAACAAGTAAACCTAAACGATCGCAGGCGTCCAAAAATGCCTGTGAAGGTGGATTGTGAGACGTTCTTACAGCATTGAATCCAGCCTCTTTTAATAATTCAACTTTTTTTTCTTCGGCACGGTCATATGCTTTGGCTCCCAGACAACCGTTGTCATGATGCACACAACCACCGTTGAGTAAAACTTTCTCGCCATTCAATAAAAAGCCTTCTTCAGCACTGAAACTGATTGAACGAATCCCGAAATTCTGAACTTCCCGATCCGTTATGATATCAGCTTTTTTAATCTGAATCTGTGCCCTGTAAAGGTTTGGTTCATCCGTAGTCCATAATAACGGATCCTTTACATTCAATTCCTGTTCAATTTCCTTTTCCGAATTTGCCTGAAGTACTACTGTGACATCATTTGCGCCTGACTCCTTCTTGTTTTTATCTGAAATCCGTGTTGTCAAAACAATTTTCTGATCCTCATTTGTTTCATTTTTTACCAATGTCCGGATATTTACTACTGCTTTCGTTTCACTAACATCAGGCGTTGTAACAGCGATCCCCCACTGACCTATGTGAACTGAGTCTGTCACCACCATCCACACATGTCGGTATATGCCCGACCCACTATACCAGCGGCAGTTCTTCTGTTTTGAATTATCCACTTTAACGGCCAGCACATTATCACCTTCTTTCAGGTAGGGCGTCAGGTCCCTATAAAATGAGGTATATCCGTAGGGTTGACTCCCAAGTGCCTGTCCGTTGATAAATACCCGGGCATTCATATAAACACCGCCAAAATATGCGGATACAAGTTTACCCTTCCAGTCTTCCGGCATTTGAAATGTTTTGCGGTACCAGCCTGCTCCCATCGGATAAAAGCCGCCTTCCCCTTCTGAAGGGTTGTTGATATCTGATTTTCCCTCAATGCTCCAGTCGTGTGGCAAATCAAGATGGCGCCATCCGGAATCGTCAAAATCCGGTTTTGCGGCATCAGGATAATCACCCAATGCAAATTTCCAATCGAAATCGAACAATTGTTTCCTTTCAGGATTTCCATTTTGCGGCTCTGATGCATTGCTACATGCAGAAATAATTAAAACTGTGAGCAGCAGACTGAAGAATCTTTTAGCCATCATCATTTTATTAATCTTATTTTATCCTCCCGCAAAACTTAGAGAACTGCTTTCAGTTGCTTTATACTTCCTTTAGCTATAACCTCAATCAAAACTGTACCCTTTGCACTGATTTTCTCCACATCAGAAGATGCCGTAAATTCATCCAGTTTTCGACCGTTTATATTATATACAACTACTTTATCTCCCTGATGTAAACCATTGAGATAATTCAATCCGCCCATAGATGTAATCCATAACTTCAGGGTTATTGTTTCTCCGCTAAGAGCTGTATGATTCTTTGTTACAGTTACAGATACCGGGTTGGTTACGGAAGGGATGAACAAGGTATTACCACCGTAGTTAGCAGTAAAGGTATAGTTACCTTCTGTCAGTAACACGGTACTATATTCGGCCACCCCTGAAGCATTCAACTCAATGTTTGCAATAAGCGAATCATTCTGATAGATCTGTACCCAACCACTTATTGTATCTGTTGTTTCAGCTGTTTTGCTCACATCCACTGTGAGTGTCAGATTTTCATCCTCCATAATTTCTGCTGCCGATGCCGACAAATTAGCTTCAACATCAGCTGACCTGCCAATTGCAGATACACGATACAAGCCTGCACCATGAGTTGCCATGGAAGGAGCAAACTCAGAACCTGAGTAAGTTCCCAAATCTTCCTTAGCCCACATATCCCTGATACTGCATGATCCATTAAAACCCAAATCAACCAGATTCAATGGAATACTAAGGCTGTCTTTCACTGAGGGATCCTGTGTATAAACCAAAAATTCTATTGTAACACCATCAGGAGCATTCAGAACTTCATCATCAAATCCACAGAATGTTTTAAATGTTGTGTATCCGGTCGGAAGATTAAATTCTATGATTGAATACGAATTGACTCCAAACCCATTTGTGTAACTTTTGCCATTCACCTTAAGCGTATTACCATCCAGGCTCAGGTTTTTCCTGACACTGGCCCAGCCACTTGTAGCACTTACCCAGTTTAATGAGGTCAGCAGCAATGAATCTCCGTTCTCCATATAAATAGCAGGATTAATCCAGTCACCATGGTCATAATTAAAATTATCACCGGCATCAGTCACCACCAGATAGAGCTTTTCCGCACCTGTAATATCAGCCGTCAGTGTATCTCCTTCACGGCCAATTGTCCTGCTGATTCGTCCGCTGTTAGCAAGTGCCGTATGCACATTTACCTCCCGAACCGTAGGATCCTGGTTGGCAATCATAAATTCAACTGTAGAACCGCAAGCCTGGCTTGTACCGCCAATATCAAGTCCGGCAAAAGCTTTAAAGCCTACTGTGTTTTCAGGAATACTGTATAACACGATGGACTGAGGATGCGTCCCCAGACCTTTTGCATATGTAGTTCCTTTCACATTTAATGTACCACCTGAAATACTTTTATTCTTCTGAACCGAATTCCAACCTGCCGAGGCGTATTCCCAGTCCATATCGGAAAGCAATGCTGAATCACCGTTATCAAAATAAATATACGGACTGATCCAGTCTGCATGATCACAGTCGTAACCGTCTCCCGCATCCGTAACAATAAGGTATAATTCTTTACTCCCGGCGGGAATACTGATATCTATATTCACACCATAGCCATCCGTTAATGTGGATATCGTACCGCTGCGGTACAGCAAATCTTTTGTACTGACAAAGCCATCACCTCCACTGTTAAACAAGGCCACAAACTTATCACCCGTTACCGGATCATCAGCAGTCCAGCTCACCACTTCATTTTCCTTGTACCACTCCTTGTTGTTGACTGACAATTTGTGCATTCCCAGTACCTCTTTATTGGTAATGAGCGAATCTGTAAAACTCTGGTTATCCGGCAGATTACCACCAAACATCAGTGGCGAACGAAAAATGCTCCACAAGGTCATCAGGGTATATTGTTCCGGTTCAGTAAAATTGGTATACCGGTTGGTAGCACGTTCGCCGCGAATAAATTTTCCTAACGGAAGCATATCAGCATCCGGCCATCCGCCCGGTGAGATATATGGTGCCCACTCTGCACACTTTGTAAAAGAATAATTCAGCTGACTCCAGTTATCCCAGAAATCATCCACTGTTCGCCACATATTGGCATGATTCTTTGCATGATCGTGCTCGTCCAGGGGTGTTGCTCCCGGTGACATGCTCAAAACCATTGGTCTGCCACTGTTATCAATGGCATTACGGATCATCTCAATTTCATCTGAATGGTATGGACGTGAAAGGTCATCTACTTTTACAAAGTCCACACCCCACGAAGCATACAATTCAAAAATAGAATTATAGTATTCCTGAGCTCCATCTTTAGTGGCATCAACCGTATAGTTGTCCTGCAACCAGGTACACAATGTATTTGTGTTGTAAATATCGGCTGCCGTTTTTGACTCATACCCTTTTATCGGCAAAGAATTTGTTATAGCCTTTCTCGGTACGCCACGCATGATGTGTATTCCGAATTTCAATCCTTTAGCATGTATATAATCTGCCAGTGGTTTAAACCCGGCTCCATTGGCTGCTGAAGGAAATCGTGTTGGAGAAGGCATATACCGACCGTATTCATCGTAAATGAAAGTTGAATTATCAAAGCTGTTATAGGAACCTGAAGTCTGGTTATCTACATACCAGCGAATATCCACAACAATATATTCCCAACCATAATCCTTCAGGTTTTCAGCCATATAATCTGCATTTGCCTTTACTTCAGATTCTACAACCGACGGTCCAAAACAGTCCCAGCTGTTCCAACCCATTGGTGGAGTTACAGCCCACTTCTGAAACGGAAGTTCTTTCCCTGTCTGGGCAAAAGTAAAAGGAGAAATGAGAACTAAAAGAATTATAAGTTTTAACGTTTTCATAATTATATAAATTCAGTTATTTGTAGTTATGCAGATTTGATATTGAAGACAATATTTATTTAACCGGAGTAATGCGATACAAGCCAGCACCATGCGCATTTATTACAGGTTGAAACTCAGATGCGCGAAAGGTACCAAGGTCTTTTTGTTGCCATAAATCACGAATCTTACATTTACCTTTATAGCCTAGTTTGTTTAAATCGAGAGGAATCGGTACTGCGTACGTTTCCATATCAGGCTTCGGATCAACAACAGAAACCATAAATTCCACAGTAGAGCCATCACCAACATGACCTGTTCCTCCAATATCAAGACCGCCAAAAGCTTTAAACCGCACACTGTTTTCAGGAATCAGGTATTTTATAATTGATTGCGAATGTGTACCGATGCCATTTTTATATTCTGTCCCTTTAACGTTTAAGGCTCTTGCCGTAACACTTTTGTTTTTATGCACTTCGCCCCATCCTGCTTTTGCTGAAACCCACGAAAGATCGGTTAGCTGAACAGAATCGCCATTAGACAGATATATCACCGGGGTTATCCAGTCAGCATGGTCATAATTATATCCATCACCATTATCATCCACTATCAGATATAATTCCTTGCTTCCCTCCGGCAATTTAATATCGATATATTCACCATAACCATCTGTAAGCCTTGATACTGTTCCACTGCGGTACAATAGTTTATTGGAACTCACAAACTCATTTCCACCTATGTTGAATAAGCCCACAAATTTATCTTTACCCTTAGGATCGTCAGCAGTCCAGACAATTTTATCGTTCCGGTTAAACCATTCTTTATTGTTTACTGAAGCATTATGCACATAAAGAACTTCCTTGTTAGTCAATAGCGAATTTGTAAAATCATCGTTATCAGGCAAGTGACCACCGAACATAAGCGGCGATTTAAACATAGTCCATAAGGTCATCAGTGTATACTGCTCGTCTTTAGTGAAATTGGTGTACCTGTCTGCTCCCCTTTCACCGCGAATTGATAAATGTCCCAAAGGCAACATATCTGCATCCGGCCAGGCGCCGGGGGATATATAAGGCGCCCATTCGGCACATTTACCAAAGGAATAGTTCAGCTGCGTCCAGTTATCCCAAAAATCGTCAATGGTACGCCACATATTGGCATGGTTTTTTGCATGTTCATGCTGATCCAGTGGTGTGGCACCCGGTGACATACTAAACACAATTGGTCTGCCGGTCTGATCAATAGCATTGCGAATCATTTCTATTTCATCGGCATGATAGGGTCTGGATAAATCATCAACCTTAATAAAATCAACTCCCCACGATGCGTATAGGTCAAGAATAGAATTATAATACTCCTGTGCCCCTGCTTTCCCTTTTACAACCGTAAAATTATCCTTTAACCAGGTACATTCCAATTCATTGGAATATATCTGATCCGCCGTTACATCAGTACCCAAAACCGGCATTTTATTATAAACAGCCTCCTTTGGAACCCCACGCATAATATGTATACCGAATTTCAATCCTAATCCGTGCACATAATCAGCCAGTGGTTTAAATCCGGCTCCGTTAGCTGCAGAAGGGAAACGTTTAGGTGATGGCAAATATCGTCCGTATTTATCCAAAACAAAGTCAGAGTTTCTGTAGGCATTGTAATGCCCCGTGGTTTGATTTTCAACATACCAGCGAATATCAACCACTATATACTGCCAACCAAATTTTTTCAGATTATCAGCCATATAATCGGCATTGGCTTTGACTTCAGATTCCACAACAGAAGGACCAAAGCAGTCCCAGCTGTTCCAACCCATGGGAGGTATCAGTGCCCAATCATGAAAATCGCTACCAGTCTGTGCGTTTACAGAACCACACAGAACTATTGCTAAAAGTACAAGTCTAAAGGTTTTCATAGAAAATTAATTAGTTATATGTTTATTCTTAATGTAACCGAATTATTTGTAATAAAATATTCAATTCTGTAAAAATAAGAATATTGTTATGATTAATTACTTTTTAATCGATACCTTCACTCTCCAACACTTCCACCGGAACAAATTCAAGAAAATCGAACATAAATTCACCTGTACGTGCCGCTTTTACACTGAATGTATGTGTTCCAGCTTCGTCAAAGGTATAAATCCCCAGAATTCTCCGAAGGTATCCGTCATTAATTCGTGCATTACCTGCAAACCAAGTATTAAGTGCAGGCTGAAAACTTGCCGGTCCTTTCATATATCCACGGTTCCGCATCATCTTATCATTTTCATATCCATTAGGATCCGAAGGATCTTCACCGGGTCGCACGTATCCGATATTGGGATTGTTTGCAAATATGGTTAGATCCAACGGGATTCCACAGGGTATACCATCCCAGTAGAGTTGAGCTGCTCCTCTTTTACTCTCAACTTTCCAGCCAAAACGTACCTCATACGTTCCTGCCGGAATTGCCGGAGTGGTAATCGAGAAATCATATAAGCCTTTTAAATAAACCTCATCACCCTGAAAGTCAAGAAATCTCTGATCAAAATCATAATAGGCAAATTCAGTACCTTCCGAAGTTGTCACCCTGTCAATATAGCCCTGAGGGAGTATCCATAAAACCGAAGGGTAGCCTTCCTTATTCAGATTACCTCTTAAGTTATTATTGGTAAGCTCAGGGAAAAAGCTGGCTGCATCCATTCGCAGTCGCTTACCCGAAATATGGCTTGCAAAAGCAAAATCGTAAGCCAGAATTTTGTCAATCTCGTGGTAAACCCCGTTTAAAGCATCATTATCATAATTTGTTGGCACAATCCTGATCGCATCATTTGCCGATTCCACCATATTGAATATGTTATACTCACTGGTTGCACGATTTGTTCTTACTTCCATTAACGTATTCGGACACATTGTTTCGATGTACTCAAACATATCGTATGTTTTTATCGAGTGTCCGGTATTATCAAGATCAATGATAAATTTTGAATAGTTAATCTGCTTGTTTATTAAGTGATATGCAATGAACCGGTTTAAACTGTTTTTGCGATCAGTAACATCAGAAATTCCGGCATCCTCAGGATACACCTGATCATAAATCTGAGCTGAATAGGCTTCTAAATCATCCAGTGAAACAATATCGTAAAGGGCATACGTTGAATCGCTCTCTACTAAAGCTGTATAACCAAATTTTCTGGATTGCGGAATTTTAACTATCGATCCTACATCAGTAAAATCATCATTCGTTGAATATCTGGAAGGATCATAGGATTTATCTTCAATCTTATTCAGGCTTTTGTCTAAACCGGTTGCCAGCAGAGCGCTGAAAAACAACGAAAACTTTTTATCTTCAGAGAGTGCCTCCACCAAAGTCTTTTCACTTGGATGTAATACTTCTCCAATTTTATGTATCATTCCGTTATGAACTTCTATATTGGGTTTAATAATTGGAGAGGTTTTATTTATTCTAATGGTTAAGTCCCCTTCTGAAAAACTTTGATAGGACACAGCAATAAACCTGTCACTCATTGTTTTCTGGCTAAGCCTGCCTTCTATAAAATCGTTAGTCCCAAGTGAAAAACCCTGAATAATATGATCATATGCGATTTTTTTCAACGTATCCATCGAAAAATCAGCCATGGAATTTTTTCCCTTATCTGCATAGAAATCTAACATCGCCCCATTATCAGGAGCGAAACAAGTATACAGACCATATGCATTTAAAAGCCCCATAACCCTGGTAGTATCCAGCAACTTAACAAATTCGGAAAATTCATCCTGATGTGATTCCAAATAGCCTCCAACTAAATCTCCGGTAAATGTGTAATAGCTCTCTTTTCCAATTTTATCACTATCACAGGAATATAAAAGCACAAAAAAAGGTGCGATTAAAACAAATAATCCACGTATTATAATGCGATAAGAATTCATCTTCATGCCTTAAAAAATTTTAAATTTCAGGAAAGTTATTTTTTATTTTATGGTCGGCTAATTTAAAATACACTCTAAATACATTCTCCCATATATGTTCAAATAATTGTCAATATTAGTATGATTTGGATAAAACGTTTTTTAAAGAACAAATAAATGATATTTAAGCCATTTTTGATTGTCCTATTCGGTCAAATCAGATAATATTATCGTCATCAAAATTTTAATTTGACCCATATATCCACAAAAGCCTCCCATCTTAAACGATTAAAAAAAAGAGAGTTAAAAAATACAGGACTGCTAATTTTCATAACAGCGTTAAAGGAAAATTTCAATTTTCAACTTGCCTAATAACCATTTTGGGGTAAACTGAAATAATCCTATATTTTTCTGCTGATGACGAGAAAGTTATATAATCTGCAAAATTTCTTATGAAAAAGAACTACAAAATGCCTTAATTTTGATAGTTAAAGAATGTAATTTTTCAAAATATATTCTAATACTAATTAAAATATGGTTATGATGAATTTTTTACAATCCAAAATCAAAACGTTAGCAGGTATTTCATGTTTGCTGGCTTTGTTATTAACTAATGTAAATCTCAGTGCCCAGAATCTGGATGAGGGTCTGATTTTACATTATACTTTTGAATCTGCGCCTGACGGAGTGATCCCTGATGTATCAGGTAATGGAAACGACGGTACACTAATGGAAACTGCTTCAGTCGGTGTAGCGGACGATGGCAGAAATGCCTTAATGCTGGACGGTAATTCAGGGTATGTAAGTATAATTCCTGAATTTGCAAATCAGTTTCTGGGTGCTGGTGGATTCAGTATCTCATTCTGGATCTACACAGAAGTAGATCAATTAAATGAACACGTAATTGACTTTGCCAACACAACCGATCACATCATATTCTTATCTCCCCGTGACCATTCTTCCAGCGGAGGACCAAGATTTACGGTACACAGCGGTGATGACGGATGGCCGGCAGTAGGGAGAACAGAAGTAATGAATACCTTTCAGTGGTATCATCTCACTGTTACCATCGACGGAAATGTTGGCAAATTGTACCTGAACGGACAAATTGGCAATACCAATAATAATATGGCCACAACACCAGCTACAATGAATCAGACACCAACAGAATTATGGATAGCAAGGTCGCACTGGAGTGGAGATCCATACCTGCAGGGCATGCTTTCTGATTTCCGCATCTACGACCGCGCTCTTACCGAAGATGAAGTCTTGGCCTTGGGTAGTGATCCTGAACTGGTTTCACAGCAATCTGCGTTAGACCTGGGTGATCTTTCTAATGTAAGTTCTGATTTAACCCTTCCTGAAATAATGGGTACAGATGTAACTGTTTCATGGACCAGTTCTGATACATCCTATATTGATACTACTGGTCATGTACTCCGTTATCCTGAAATGTATCCTATCCCTGTAATCCTGACGGCCTCACTGGAAAGGGACGTTAATGGTTTAACCTATCAAATGGAGAAAAAATTTACGGCTTATTTAGGTGCCACTAACCCGGGTCAGGATATGGTTGCCCATTGGGATTTTGCAAGGGAAAACATGGAAGAAGACGGTGTAAGTATCGATGATATATCCGGCAACGGGTTTGTAGGCTCACTGGAAAATGAAGCCTGGGTCCGTACCATAGGGGAAACTACGCAATACGATGTGCTGGATATGGGTGAAGGAACTGGTTATTTTGATATGAGCGCTGCATTGGGTGAACATATTCATCAACTGGGTGAATACACCATCAGCATGTTTTTCAGGGTAAGTGAAGATTACACAGGAATTGGAAATAACGGAAACTTCTTCTGGTCGTTCTGTAATACAGAAGACATTTACAATGGTGGTGGCGCCATGTACTGGATGGGACGGAACATGGAATTTGCCATTATGAAAACTGACTACAATACACAACAAAGCACCGGGGGGAAAGGCACCGCACCACAAGGGGCATGGCATCATATTGCCTATGTTCAGGAAGGTGGAAACGGAACATTATACCTTGATGGAGATGTATTATCGGATGTTTCGATCACATACTTTCCTTACTCTGTAATTGCAAGAGACAGTGCTGATGGTGTAGCGATAAACGGGACGCCATATAACTGGCTGGGACGATCACCATACCCTTCGGATGATTATTTGCAGAATACAGCCATGTATGACTTCAGATTATACTCCATTCCGCTGTCTCAGGATGAGATTAAACTCAGTAACCCGTTTGGAATTGGTCTGGATGTTTTAACCATTATTGAAGAACTGAATACAGCATGGGATGAAAACAACAATGCCGGATTCCCAACAGAACTGGATACTGAAAAAGAAGCTTTGTCAATGGGCGACTTAAGCGGAGTGACATCAAATCTTACTTTGCCTACTCAGGGAAGTATAGATAATACCATTACCATTAAGTGGAGTAGTGCCCCCGGGTTAATTGCACCTGACGGTACAGTTACCAGACCTGATTATCTGGATACCGATGTGCGTTTAACCGCTACTTTATCCAAAGACGGATACAGGGTTGATACCACATTTATTGCTACGATACTGGCAAATGAAGCCACTAAATATACATCAGACCTTTTAATCCATTTTAATTTTGATGATGCTAACATTAGTGGTAACACTGTAACAGACCTTTCCGAACAGCACTTCCAGGGTACATTTATGTATGGTGCAGGAAACAGAATACTGAAAGGTACTTCAGATTTTGGTGTGTTGAACCTTGCAGGTGACTCGTCTTATTTTGATATGGGTGATGAAGTTGGTAAGGTAATTTATGCATTGAAAGGACATTTCTCAATCAGTACTTACTTCCTGATTGATGCTACAAAGACCAATTTTGCGGATAACGGTAACTTCCTGTATGCCTTCTCAAACAGTGATTCTTCTTCAGAAAAACGGAATGGATACCTCTTTGGACGTGCAACTGCCACCACTTATAATATAGCAGCAGAGTATTGGGGATCCGATCAGGTAGGAACAACCGGTGGTGCAACACCAGTTCAGGGAGAATGGCATCAGTATGTTTACACACAAGATGATACACTGGGAATTATGTATGTTGATGGAGTAGCAATTGACACATCCACCATCAAAAAATGGCCTAATACTGACATTCCTAAGGCCGGACTGGTTGGAACCACCTATAACTTCTTAGGAAGATCAAACTTCTGGAGTGATGTTTACCTTTCAAAAGCCATGATGTATGATTTCCAGTTATTCAAAAAGACGCTGACTCCAGAAGAAGTTAGTACAATGAATGGATTAACTGATGAACTTCAAACAGCTTATTTGTTATCAGTACCTGTAAAAGAAGTACGTACAGAAAATAATCTTCGTATTGATACATCAACACCTGGTCTGATCAGAATTCTGGATCTGAAGGGTGACGAAAGTGTTCATGTGTACAACCTGGTAGGACGTCAGGTCTCTGTTAAAAATGCTGAAAGCATTTCAGTTGACCGTGGCATTTACATTGTAAAAGTTAATTCTCAGGTTAAGAAAGTTTTTGTAAAATAACTATAACAAAATATCAAAGGATGTAAGGCTGCTGTAAATGGCAGCCTTACTTTTTTATCAGAGTTAAATATAACATCTAGTACATAAGCATAATAAAAATGAAAAATATGCAAAAACTATAAAACCTATTCACCATTCTAAGTGTTATACTATCTGATAATTTCTTACCCCGGAATAAAAACCGGAAATTTAGGTTTTCGGGAGTCAAAATGGAACCGCCCCTCAGTTAAAGACTGCGATATCATTAAAAACCTTATATAAATATCTTAATACAATTAATTATGAGAAACATCAGAAACTTTTCAATTCCCGTATTATTGATCGCTGTATTTGGATTCATGTTAATGGGATCAAACATGCCTGAAAATGAAGATAAAAAATCTGACATGCCTGAAAACATTAAAGCAATTGTTGATAAATCATGTATGGGATGCCATAATTCAGACTCAAGAAGTGAAAAAGCCAAAGCAAAACTGAATTTTACAACATTTGTTGAACTGGAGGATGTAAAAAAAATCAAGACCCTGCGGGATATTGTGGAAGTACTTGATGAAAAGAAAATGCCCCCTGAAAAGTTTCTTAAAATGCACCCGGATAAAGGACTGACAGAAAAAGAAGAGTTAGAACTTAAAGAATGGGCACAAAAAGAAGCAAAAGCAGTCTTAAATAAATAAGCTTATCTTTTACTCACTTAAATAAATATTATATGAAACGTTACGTAAAAAGCTTACTTATAGCTCTTTTTGTAATTTTTATAGTCATTCAGTTTATCCAACCCAAAAAGAATGCAGGTGAAATTACCAGTGATCATTTTATCAATCAGAAAGATATACCTTCTGACATTAAAACCATTCTGAAGACTTCATGTTTTGATTGCCACTCTAATCAAACCACATACTTGTGGTTCGATAAAATAGCTCCGGCGTCCTGGCTGGTCAGCAGTCATATCAAAGAAGGCAAGCACCATTTAAATTTTTCAAATTGGGCTAAAACCGATACACTTGATCTCATCAGTGATCTGGGAGATATATCTGATGTTATGAAAGATAAGTCCATGCCATTAACTTCGTTTACCATGATGCATGGAAAAGCCAGACTTACCCAGGATCAGCGAAACACTATAATTGCATGGAGCGATTCCTACGCGAATAAACTATTGATGGAAATGAAAAAATAATTTTTAAGACATCAGATACAAGAATCAAGACACAAAACAGTTCTGCAATAAAGGATCTATTAAAACCTAAACATTTAATTTTAGTGCTATTATACTCTGCTAAATAGACATACTTAAATTTGCATAACGAATTTATGATTCCAATTTGCCTGATTAATGACACATGCGTTCGATAACAATTATTAATTTTGCAGTTGACTAATAAGTTCCGTGAATTTAATTCCCGAAGCAACTACGTTAAATTAAATACGATCCAATGGGAAAAGCAAAACTAACCTCACTCTTCATCCTTCTTTCAATCATTGGTTTGAACCATATTTGCGCTCAGCCTGTAAGCAGTGCCAGCGATAATCTGGTGACACAACCGGTAACCGACCGAATAGTCTTATATAATCTTTCGGATGAAGGAGTTTCATTACCCATTACGTGGGGATTGGATCTTGCATGGTTAAGTGTAGATAATATCCGGCGCGGTGTTGCCTTTATGGGGTCTGACCGGGTGGATGTAGTAAGATCTTCCTTTATGCCGACCAGTCCATTGCTAAACGGGGAGCTGCAAGGAGAAGCACTCACAAACACAAATCAGCGCATGAATATCATTGATACTTATCTGGGGACAAATACGCAGGTAGTGCTTAATTGCGATCATCCCAGCGTTGACTCATGGTATCTGGGGAATGCCGTTAACTGGGCATCACTAATTGATGTTACCACAAGAATGCATCAGGAAAGAGGCAGAACAGTAATTTCTGTTTCACCTTTCAATGAACCGGATTATGGCTGGGGCCAATATACAGGATCAAACGGAATGTCAGATTTTTATAATATCGTTACTGAACTTAAAAAGAATTCACGGTTCACTAATATCCGTATTTCCGGTGGTAATACTTTAAACTGTGATGAGGCTCTGAGTTGGTATAATTACATAAATCCTGCCGGATTAACAGAGGGAAACACCCATCAGCTTGCCGGTAGTTTCGATAAGTATGCCAGTTTTTTTCAGGCAGTAAGAACTAACGGGGATCACGCTACTGCTGATGAGTTACATAATGTAATGGAGGCCATGGTTGGCGTTGAATATGGTATGCAAACCGGCATCTGGTGGGGAACTGCTGAATACGCACGTAGTGAATTTGTAAAAGCCAGCGACGGCACAAGATTAGGTTATGCTGAACACAGACCCAATTGGACGGCAGCTTCAGTATACAGGGGACCGGATGGAAAGGTACAGGCCTTCGGAGGGACTTCTGAACGCCAGGCTGTAACAACCTCATATCGCTTTGTTTCAAAGGACAGAGATGTGTATTATAATGGCTATGGTCCACAACGTGAATATACGATGGAATTACCTGGAGGAACCGGGTACCAGCAAGGCCAGACCAATGCAGAAAACGTGGTGAATATTACCTGGGGAGCCGATATTCAACCGATAATTGACGGGCGTTATGTTATCGTGAACAGAAATAGCAAAAAGGTCATGGAAGTGGCTGGTGGATCAACCAGCAATGGGGCAAATATACAGCAGGGAACAAGCACTGGTGCCACTTACCAGCAGTGGAACGTAACACCTGTTGATACACGCATAGGTGGTGATTTCAGTTATTTCACCTTTACTGTTGCTAACAGCGGTAAATCTGCAGATATTTACAACTGGTCGCTTGATAATAGTGGCAATATAGCTTTGTGGGACGATACCAAAGGTGCTAACCAGCAATGGTACCTGGAATATGCTGAGGATGGTTGGTTCTATATCCGTAGCCGACACAGTGCCAAATGCCTGCATGTAGCAAACGCCAGTTCTTCTGCCGGAGCCAATATTATGCAGTGGGAAAAGAACGGACAACCTGCCCAGCAATGGCGTTTCATTCCGGTTGGCTCACCGGTGGAATTTACCGCTCCCGATAATCCGCAGAATCTGGTCGCTACGCCACAGTCTGAATCGGTTCGGCTAGACTGGTCGGCAAGCACGGCTACTGACTTAGCAGGTTATGCTGTATTACGTGCACAAACATCGGATGGTGAATATAACACCATTGCCAAAAATGTAACCACCACGTCGTTTGTGGATAACACAGCAACAATAAGTGGACAATATTTTTACAAGATCAAAGCGGTTGATAATTCACTGAACAGCTCCGACTATTCAAATGTAGCCTCAGCTACTGTTTCAGATCAGAAAGCACTGGTGGCTAAATATGAATTCGATGGCAATATCAGGGATGAATCTGAAAACATGAACAACCTTGCAGCTTACAGTGATGTCTCATATACAGATGGAAAAGTTGGAACACAGGCCCTGGTGTTAAACGGTGATGATGACTTTATACAGATGTCGGCGACCATAGTCAACCAGCAGGAAATAACAATTACTACATGGGTATACTGGGGAATGGTAGGCCTGTGGCAGCGCATTTTTGATTTTGGAAATGGCGAGGATGAATACATGTTTTTAACACCTCTGACCAATACAGGCAAGATGCGGTTTGCCATTAAAAAAGGGGGGACTGAACAAACTATTGATATCGGAAGACTAAACTATCGTCAGTGGACACATATTGCGATAACAATTGGATCTAACAGCACACGCTTATATATTGATGGCGTTCAGGTGGCAGAATCGACATCAGTGACCATTAGCCCCATGGATTTTAAACCGGTACTGAATTACATTGGTCGCAGTCAGTTTGCAGGTTATCCTATGTTTGGTGGTTATATTGATGATTTCAGAATTTACAATTATGCACTATCTTCTGATGAGGTTGCTGCCATTGAAGGCGGTTATGATGCGGTTAAAAAAGTAGATCACAATTCAGATACCCTGATCATCTTCCCAACACCGGCTGATGATCTTGTATATCTAAGCTATAAGTCAGGTTCAGAAAATGCTACAGTTTCCATATACCAATTGAACGGAAAACTTGTGAAGACTGAAATACTAAAGGACGATGAACTGAATGTATCCGATATGCCTTCAGGGATTTACATGCTTAAATACAGTAACAATGAAACTACACTTGTAAAAAAGCTGGTAGTAAGGCATTAAACAATAGAAGCGACAAATATTCCAATGTCCCGGTTAAGCGACCGGGACTTTTTTCCTTTACACCAACTTACTGTTATCGCCGGATATACAAATCCGTTATAAATTTCAACTGTTAAATCTGGAGTTATATAATTACAACTTTCGAGTTGATTATCCCGTCGTCAACCACTACTCTGACAATATATGCTCCGGAATGCATTCCAATATATGTTGATCTGTTGTGCAGATCATGCTCGGTTATAAGGTTTCCGGTTAACGAATAAATTTTCACAAATCCGGCATTGAATTCGCCATCGATCGTCACCCTCACTTTTTCTCTCATTCCAATTATCTGAATCAATGGATTTACCACCACCTTTGTTACAGGTGTATTTGTATTACCTCCTACAAGTTCCAAACGAAAGTCGTCGGCTTTAAAACCACCATAAACCCTCGATGAACTTGCTCCTGTACCGGCAGTCCCATCGCTTTTTAAGTTGCCGGATCGAATCCCGAGCTTTAAAGAATCACCTTCATTCAGCGTTACCTTTACAGCCATCTCGCTTAAAAGTGCTTTCGACATACCGGAAACCGGCGTATTGCCAGCAAACGTATTGGTTTCACCTTCCGTCAGGTTCGACACGTAATCGGCCTCATTTCCATAATACTGCACATTATTGTTGGCAAATAACCGGACGTTTGTAATGTATCCTGACATCGCAGCCAACTTACACCGAACAATATAAGTTCCTGCCGGTAATTCATCTACAACCTGATAAAGCTCAAACTTTGAAGGCATGGCATATGGCGATTGATTCACATTGTACCAACACATATTCGCCCCTTCAAAATTTGTTGCATCGTTGTTGATGCCAAAAGAATTACCCGGCACGTAGCCAGTCTGACTCCACGCATACGGTGTTCCTCTTACAACGCTTCCATCGTTTAACACACCTGCAGATTTATACTCGAAACCCGGATTTTTCAGATAGGCTGTATAGGGACTCTCACTGATTGTAACCACTGATAACGAACTGATCACCAATCCCGGATCAGAAAAATAAATCCGAACTTTGATGGTCTGATCAGCATTACTCTGGTATTCGCTCGTTCCCACAGCATATTGGTTAATGACGTTTTGGGACCACTGACCCGATGTAGCAGCTGTTGCAATATCTACAAACGCAGGTGTCTTCCCCGCAACAGATATGGCATAGCGCAACTGCATTCCGGGATATAACGGGAATGAAGGAAGACATTTAACGCTAATATTATTACTGCCTTTTACCACAGGAACATCATACTCCACATAGGGCGCTGAACTGATATTAGATGCTGTATAAGTTGTCATATTCATTGGCCAAACGGTAACGGCACAGCCGTTTTCGCCCAGTCCGTTAATGGTATTAATATCTGTTCCCGATTTGGCAACGAAATTCTGGGCTGGAATGATGATGGTGCTGTCTTCAACCAGCGACACGCCGTTAGTGTTGATGTTATCCGCGGTGGCTACCGTAGGTTGGTAAAACTGTGGCCGCTTACGTGGCGCATAGTCCATCATTCCGTTCCATTTACCACCGGAAATTCCCGTATTGTATTTATTGGTCAATGAAATGATATTCTGATAAGCTACCCTGGATTTATCTGAATAAATCAGTGCATCTGTATTACCTTCAGATGCCAGTTGAAGACTTTTTCTGGCATATAGAATCTTCTCGTTCATGCTGGCTGCTCCTTCAACAGGATAAGCAATCAACTGAAAATATGCATCTTTCAGCCTTTCGGGAATGGAAGCCTCCACATTCTTTGACATTTCAACGAGTTTTGAATAATCAGCCAAACGCTTTTCCATTTCCTGGTTAGAATACGAAATTAACGCTACATGCTCAGGTTTTCCCGATGATGCCAAACGATAGTATTCCTCTTTAATCCCGGCTATCTTATCAGCAAATTCGTTTCCAAATGTCTCGGCTGCCCATTGTTTAGAATAAGACCAGGCATTATCGGGAGTCCAACTGCTTTTATCCCATGCCATATCCATTGCAAACTGGAACTCCATCTCCGCCGGCTTAATATCTCCTACATTAAACACCCAAAGATTTTTGGCATTTAACTCGTAGGCTTTACTCATCTCAAAGCTGATTAAAGAAGGTGAAGTGGTGGATAGCCAGAGATAATCTTCCGGGCTTCCCCAATAAGACAAATGATAATACACACCTGCACCACCGCTTCTTTGTTGCTCTGCCGGATTGGACAACTGACGAATGTATCCAAAATTGTCATCCACCCAGGTCAAAGTAATATCATCTGCTAAGTTGAGCCCAATATTATATAAAGTGAGCGCTTCCTTATATGGGCAAAACATCTGTGGAACCTCTGAGGCCGGTTTCTCCAGATAGGTTGTAAGCAGATTCCTCTGAGTCGCAATAATATCCTTTAATGCATTTGCCTTATCCTGATTAGTGGAATAACCGGTCATACCACTATCGTGTACACCCCGCATTCCTGTAGTATAGACAGCATCGTTATTTTTTGATTCAACAACCCGTGTTTTCCAGTAATCCGTTATCAAAGCGCTGTTTGTAGCCCAGTTCCAGTTAGAAGCAGGATAACCCAGATTATTTAACCATTCATCCACATTATTTCTCAACATGGGTTCGGCGTGGCTTGACCCCAAAACAATGTCATACTTACGCGCCATCTCAGGATTCCCTGGATAATACCAAAATGCTTTCGTACAATCGTGCATGGCAGGCCAAATGTAGTTGGCTTTCAAACGCAACATCAGTTCAAAGATTTTCGCATAAGTATTCGGGCCAATATCCTTAATACCGGTATCCATATTTTTTGCCGCCCAGGGATTTAATCCCCAGTCTTCGTCATTAAGAAACATACCTCTGAACTTTACCGAAGGCGGACCAAAAATACTTTCTCCTGCCGTTACATACAATGAGGATTTTGGTTCCGGAGTAACATCGGCCCACCAAACCCAGGGAGAGACACCCATCATTCGTGATAATTCAAAAACACCGAAAGCTGTTCCTCTCGGATCACTACCAAAAATAACTAACGCACTTTCAAAGCCTTCAAAAGGATTGCTTACTACTGAAATGCAAAATGTTTCCCATTTGCCCTGTACATTATCTATGGAAATTTTACCAGTTGACGCCAACGAGTCTATTAATTTTGATTGTCCCAGGGTTCCTATGATTACAGGATATGATATGTCATCAAGCTTTTGCGTTATATCCAGCGGAATTCCTGTTATCGAATTTACATCATGACTGAAAGCAGAAGCTGCAACAGCAACAACCTCAGCATCTGATGAATCAATCACTACAGTAGCTGCAACATTAGAATTATCAACAAGAGGAAAATCCCCGGCAGCCCCTGAATTTGTAACTTTTACAGGTTCATGATTGTTATTTGCGAACGCATAAAAAGTGAAAAAGACCAAGACGCAAAGAAAAATAACTCTTTTTACCAGATAGTTCTCCTTGAATTGAACGAATGTTAATAATGAATAGGATTTAAACATATAATTTCTATTAGTTTTTATACAAAAGATTATACGCTGTAAAATTAATATACCTCAGCATAAATTTCATATCAGATTATACAAATACATTATCACAGCCTGCCATTTATCGGCTCCATTGTACGTAATAAGAGTCACCTCTTTGCCTGAGCAAAGGTCATATTCTTTTTGAATTAATCCTAAAACAGTTGGGTATTATAGCCTTTTATTCAATAATTAACCAAAATTTATACATCCAGTTATTAATGAACTATTTTACCTAATCGGATGAGACCACATGAAAAAAAGACATAAGATGCATATGATCAAAATAATGCCATTTTCGAATACTTTCTTTTTGCTTCCTTTTAATTTCGTTACCTTTGCGTCCTAATTAAAATACGCACATGACAGATTTAGAACGCCGTAATATAGAAGCGGCTATTGAGGAGATAAAAAACGGGAAAGTGGTTATTGTAACCGATGATGAAAACCGTGAAAACGAAGGAGATTTTATTGCTGCTGCAGAAGTCATCACGCCCGAAATTATCAATTTTATGAGTAAGGAAGGACGCGGTTTGATTTGTGCACCACTATCAGCAGAACGATGCAGGGAACTAAAACTGGACCTGATGGTCACAAAAAATACCGCGTTGCACAATACAAATTTTACAATATCAGTTGATTTGCTGGGACACGGCTGTACAACGGGCATTTCGGCTCATGACAGGGCTAAAACCATTAACGCTTTGGCCGCAGACGAAACCAGACCGGAAGATTTTGGACGTCCCGGTCATGTGTTTCCCATACAGGCGCATCCCGAAGGCGTTATGGCCAGACCCGGACATACTGAAGCTACCATTGAACTGGCAAGACTAGCCGGCTTAAAACCAGCAGGTGTATTGATTGAAATTATGAATCCTGACGGTTCCATGGCACGTTATCCTGATTTAGTAAAATTATCTGAAAAGCTGGGAATTAAAATTATCACGATCAAACATCTGATTAAATACCTCAAATCACATAACTCCTAATAAAGTTAACCATGCTTCCTAATCAACGCCGCGAAAAGATTCTTGAAATGATCCGGGAAGACGGACATGCCAAAGTATTGCAGCTGAGCAAGATCTTCAAGGTAACGGAAGTTACGATTCGCCAGGACCTTGAAAAACTTGAAAAAGAAGGTTTTGTTGAGAGGGAACATGGCGGTGCTTATCTGAAAAACATTGGTTTGAACGTAAAAAACTTCGCCCTTCAGAATCAGGAATTTTTATTGGAGAAAGCAGCCATTGCTGTAAAAGCCGTGGAATTTATCAACGATGGAGATATTATCATTCTCGATTCAGGATCCACCACAACTGAGATTGCCAAACTGATAAAAGGCTATAAAAACCTTACAGTGATCACCAATGCACTGAATATTGCGCTCATACTTGGCGTTGATCCGGAAATTAACCTGGTGGTCACAGGCGGTGAATTTAAGGCACCAACGCTCTCTTTGACAGGTGATAAAGCAGCCGTTTTTTTCAACGACCTTCATGTAGATAAACTATTTCTGGCCACTGCCGGCATCACTTTAAAATCAGGACTCACTTACCCAAGCATAAGCGATATTGTTGTAAAACGCGCCATGATTGAATCGGCGAATGAAGTATTTCTTGTAGCAGATTCCAGCAAAATTGGTAAAAGCTCTTTTGCCAGTCTTGGCGCCTTATCACTCATTGATTACATAATTACAGATTCCAGTATCGAAAAAGATGAAGTGGAAATATTTAATCAGAACGATATAAAACTGATTATTGCATAATTTAATCAGCGTGCAACTTTAAGTAGCATTCTCAAACTCCCTCATTATTAAATTTTTCTGTATTTTTGAAGTATGGCAGTGAAAATTGACATAGAAAAATTGATTAAGGATACCGTAATCCAGATAGCTCCTGAAGCTACTGTTATTCTTTATGGTTCAATGGCACGCGGTGATTTTAATGAAAATTCTGATGTGGATATTCTAATTCTTCTTAATAAGGACATTGTAACAATGGAGGATGAAAAAAGGGTGAAATACCCGCTATATGATATTGAATTTGAAATCGGTAAAATTATCAGCCCTCTGGTACTGTCTAAATCGGTATGGGAATCAAAGCATAAAATTACTCCGTTTTATCAGAATGTTATGCGTGAAGGAATTGTTTTATGAATGAACAGGATAAAAAAGAACTCGTTAAGTACAGAATTGATCGAGCTAAGGAAACTTTAAAAGAAGTTGATATCCTTGTTGAAAATAAACTTTGGAATACTTCTGTAAATAGATTATATTATGCTTGTTATTATGCTGTTACTGCTCTGTTGATATATACCGGTATAAATACCCAAACGCATGCCGGTGTCAGGCAAATGTTTGGACTACATTTTATTAAAACCGGTTTGATCCATAAAGATTCCGGGAAATTTTACACTGATATTTTCGATAAAAGGCAAACAAGTGACTACGATGATTTCGTCGTTTTTACTGAAATAGAAATAAGAAGCATGATAGCACCTGCCCATCAGTTAATCGAAGAGATTATTAATATTATTAAGCTTTAAAGATTTTATTTAAACCACACATATTCTTTCTTTTATTTTCGATTTTTTTCTTTTATTTTTGTTTTCGAAAATAATTCATTAATTAACTGACATTAAAAACCTCATAATCGCCTTATTTTGAGTATTAAAAACTACATAATAGCCATCGATCAAAGTACTTCGGCTACTAAAACCATTCTTTTTAACAAACAAGGGAAACTGGTATACAGAACTACAGTACCACATAAGCAGTACTATCCACAACCCGGTTTTGTGGAACATGATCCTGAGGAAATTTTTGACAATACACTGGAAGGCATTTTTAAAACACTAAAAGAGGTCAATATCCGTGAGGATGAAATTGATGCTTTAGCCATCACTAATCAGCGTGAGACCGTAATGATATGGGATAAAAATTCCGGTAAACCGGTTTACAATGCTACAGTCTGGCAATGCCAGCGAGGAGCTCCGTATTGTGATCAGTTGAAAGAAAAAGGTTACGGTGATATGATCATGCAAAAAACCGGTCTGATCATTGATCCCTACTTTTCAGCAAGCAGGCTTCACTGGATCATGCAAAATGTGGTAGGACTGAAGGAAAAGGCAGAAAAGGGCGAGCTATTGATGGGAACCATGGATACATGGTTGCTGTGGAAACTCACAGGAGGTAAAGTCCATGCTACGGACTATTCCAATGCCTGCCGCACGATGTTGTTTAACATCCACACATTAGAATGGGACAATGAGCTGATCGCGCTGTTTGGCTTACAGAAAAACATGTTTCCTGAAGTTAAATTCAGCACCGATATATTCGGTTATACCGATCCTGAAATCATTTTCAAAGAATCGCTTCCCATAGCAGGGTTGCTGGGCGATTCGCATGCTGCCCTGTTTGGACAGAACTGTTTTGAGCCGGGCATGGCAAAGGCTACTTACGGAACCGGTTCATCCATTATGATGAATATTGGAACCGAACCATTAAATGCGCCTGATGGTCTGGTCACCTCCATTGGTTATGGCATTGACGAAACAATATATTATGTGTATGAGGGAAATATTCATTGTACCGGTGACACATTAAACTGGCTAAAAAATGAAATTCAGCTAATTAACGATGCCTCAGAAACAGAGCCTCTTGCAAGGTCTGTTGAAAATAATAACGGAGTATACCTGGTACCTGCGTTTGTGGGTTTAGGAGCTCCATACTGGGATAATCAGGCCAGAGCCTGTTTATCCGGGATGCCACGAAATACAACCAAAGCTCACATCGTGAGGGCCGCTTTGGAAAGCATTGCCTACCAGGTAAAAGATCTGATCAGCCTGATGGAAGAGAAAGGTGGTATCAACCTTAAAGAACTCAGAGTGGATGGCGGTCCGACCCGGAATACATTTCTGATGCAGTTTCAGAGCGACATGCTGAACCATAAGGTCGTCCGTTCCGAAATTGAAGAAGTTTCTGCATTGGGTGCAACTTATATGGCAGGTCTGGCAACCGGATTCTGGAAAGATACTGAAGAGATAAAAGCCCTCCGTGAAAAGGCTCAGATATTTGAACCAAAGATGGAAAAGTTCGAGACTGAGAATTTATATAAAGGCTGGCAAAAAGCTGTTGAGCGTGCCCGGTTGTAATAATAACCGCCTCTCTGTCTGCTATCACAGACATCTCCCTAAAGGTGAGAATTAATGCTTTAGTGAACGTTTTTACAAAAGAAAACAAAGAATATAAAATATAGCAATCATGAAACTAAAGAAACAAACGTTTGGTGTGATCATAGCCACACGCAACATTTTTAACTACAAACTTGCGGTTGAAGCGCGTCAGAAAGTTCTGGCAAAGTTTGAGAAAATGGGTTACGGAACAGTTATTCTTCCGGAATCTGAAACACCAACAGGCAATATTGAGGGTTATGCAGATGCCGTAAAATGTGCTAAGCTTTTCAAGGAAAACAGTGACATCATTGAAGGTATCATTGTAGTACTTCCAAACTTTGGCGATGAACTTGGCGTGGTAAACTCCATTAAATTATCAGGATTAAATGTACCGGTATTGGTTCAGGCCGTGGACGACGACAACGATAAGGTTGATGTTAAAAGCCGTCGTGATGCATTCTGCGGGAAATTGTCTGTTTGTAACAACTTCTACCAGTATGGTATAAAATTTACTGACACCATTTACCATACATACAGTCTTGACGGCAAGGAATTCACGTTGGATATTGAAAAATTTGCAGGAATCTGCCGGGTAGTGAAAGGATTAAGCAACCTTCGCGTAGGTGCCATCGGAACACGTCCTATTGGTTTCCAGACCATGCGTTACAGCGAGAAACTATTACAGAAATATGGTATAACAATAGTTCCGGTTGACATGTCGGAAATTATTGCTGCCGCTGAAAAAATTGATTATGATGATCCGGCTGTAAAGGAAAAAGTGATTGCCATTCAGGAGTACGGAGCATGCGAGATCGGCGCTAAAACCAAAATTGCCAAACAAGCCCGTTTCGGATTGGCCGTTGAACACTGGATCAATGAGAATGACATCGATATTTCTGCATTACAGTGCTGGGAATCCATCGAAAAAAACTATGGATGTGCTGCCTGCGTGACCATGAGTATGATGGGTGAAAAGCTGATGCCGTCGGCCTGTGAGGTTGATGTGGCCGGAACCATTTCGATGTATGCTCTGGCACTTGCAGCAAAAACACCTTCTGCCATCCTCGACTGGAACAATAACTTTGGCGAGGACCGTAACAAGGTTGTATGTACTCACTGCAGTAACTACCCGAAATCATTCTTCCAGAGTGATATTGAAATTGGCAGCCTTGATGTACTGGGTACTGTTCTGGGTAGTGAAGATACCTTTGGAGCTGTAAAAGGAAAAGTGGCAGCAGGTGATATGACCTACTTCCGTATTTCAACAGACGATAATAAGGGCATCGTAAAATCATACCTGGGTGAAGGAACCATGACGGATGATCCCTATGGAATGGATGGGGGAATTGCAGTAACTGAAATCCCGAATCTTCAGGATTTAATGAAATATATGTGCAAAAACGGTTTTGAACATCATGTGGCCATGGTTCGCGGCAGTGTACAGGAAATTCTGGAAGAAGCCATTGGAAACTATCTGGGTTGGGATCTTTATGTACATAAATAAGCATTGAAACAGCAGGGACGGAAAATTAAAAGAAATGAAGCAATATACAGATCTGGAGTTACAGCTGAAATCTATAAAATACAGAAAAGCACTCCTCAAATATATCAAACTGGCAAAAGCCGGGCATACCGGAGGTGATTTGTCATGTACGGATATTCTGAATGTTTTGTATAACGATGTTCTGAATGTATCGCCTGATACCATTTCGGATCCGAACCGGAACCGGTATATACAAAGCAAGGGACATTCTGTGGAAGCACTCTATGTGGTTCTGGCAGATCAGGGCTTTTATCCTGAAAGCGATCTGCAGACTTTATGCCAGTACAAATCGAAGTATGTGGGGCATCCTACCCGGAAAATACCGGGCATTGAATTTAATACCGGAGCTTTGGGCCACGGCTTACCGATAAGTGCCGGGATAGCGCTGGCAGCAAAACGCGACAAGGCACCCTACAATGTATTTACTATGCTGGGTGATGGTGAACTGGCTGAAGGATCAAACTGGGAAGCAGCCATGATGGCGGCACATTACAAGCTGGATAATCTGGTGGCTATACTCGATCATAACACCCTGCAAATTACGGGGCACAACCATGAGGTATGTGACCCGAATCCCATCGATGAAAAATTCGCTGCATTTGGATGGGAAGTGGTTTCCATTGACGGCAACAGCATATCAGAGTTGAGAAAGACGCTCCATAACATTCCTGCCAAAACCGGCAAGCCAACATTTGTAATCGCCAATACCACCAAAGGGAAAGGGGTAAGCTTCATGGAACATGTCAAAAAGTGGCATCACGGGGTACCGTCAGATGAGGAATACAAGGCGGCCATCGAAGAACTGACTCTGGCAGAAGATGCCTTATCGAACCAATTAATTGAAAGCTAAGTAAGTTGAATCACAGATTCAGTCTTTAATTCTAAATGACATGAGTTTAAAACCATTAGAAACAGGAAAAGCAAACCTGGAAATATATTCTGCCACGTTAATTGAGCTGGGCAAAAAAGATAAAAACATATACGCTGTGACCAGTGATTCACGCGGATCCGGAAAACTGGGCCCGTTTGGTGACCAGCTACCGGAACAAATTGTGGAAGTTGGTATTGCGGAACAGAACCTTGTTGGCGTAGCTGCCGGTCTGGGTTCAACCGGGAAAAGTGTGTTTGCCACGTCTCCTGCATGTTTTCTGGCAACCCGGTCCCTGGAACAGGTAAAAAACGATGTAGCCTATTCCAATATTCCGGTCACATTGGTGGGTATTAGCGCCGGTGTGAGTTACGGTGCCCTGGGCTCAACCCATCATTCACTCCATGATGTTGCGGCTTTGAGAGCCATCAACAACATTCAGATTGTGGTACCGGCCGATAACTTTGAAGCCCGGGAAGCTGTAATTGCTGCATCGAAATCCGATAAACCTGTCTTTCTGAAATTCGGAAAGAAGCCGATGCCGCATTTACCGCGTACAGAGCAGAAATTTGAAATCGGCAAAGCATCAGTGATATGTGAAGGAACCGATGTAGCATTTATTGCCTGTGGTGAAACTGTGGCTCCTGCTTATGAAGCGGCCCGATTACTTGAAGAAAAAGGGATCAGCGCAGAAATCATCAGTATGCATACCATCAGCCCGCTGGACACGGAAGCAATTATCAGTTCTGCCAAAAAATGTAAAGCTGTTATTACAGTGGAAGAGCACAGCGTACACGGCGGTTTGGGTGAGGCTACTGCAGCAGTTTTAATGCAGAACCAGATATATAAACCATTCAAAATTGTAGGTATTCCGGATGAAGATACCGTAACCGGATCGCAGGTGGAAATCTTTAACCATTACGGTATCTGCGGTGAGGGTTTATCACAAACAGCCATTGAATTGTTAGGATGAAATAAAATACTGATCCGATGACCTTCGAGTCAACGGATCAGTTATGATAGTTCATCGGATCAGTAACTTACCATTCCAGGTCTTCTTCCTTTGCTACATCAACATTAACTAAAAACTCCTTCCGCAAACCTTTATATTCGACATATGAAGAAAACTCCCATTCTTCAGGAAATTCAACTAACCTTGCCTTAACCGGATTAGAATGAATATAATCAAAGCATTGCTGAGGATAATTTTTCTCTGGTAAATCAATATTCAAATAGGTTCCAAAAGATGAGTTAAAATAAGATGGGCTAACGCCTTCATTATTCGTAAGACATACTGACTTTGTCTTAGGTCTGAATAATGCATCGCTGGTTTCTTGCTGTTTATTTATTGCACGGGTATAAGATCGTAACATAATTGCAATCGAATCATTTAAAGTTCTATACGATAAATCATCAGATGACTTCGAGTCATCTGATGATTTACACAGCGTTATATCGCTAATTTTAAGCATAAGATGAAAATGATTCGGCATTAAACAATAAGCCAGAACGTCCGCATAAGGCAAAATGTAATTCCTTATCTTTCTCAGAAAATAGTTGTAATTCTCACTATTAAAGAAAATCTGCTGTTTATTATTTCCCTGATTAAAAACATGGTAAAGATGACCTTTTTCAAAATACATAATATTAGGTTTAGTTAATCCAGATAACAAATTGTGTTTAGCAGGCAACCAAAGTTACAAAAATTCTAAAAACAATCTACTGATCCGATGACTTCGAGTCATCGGATCAGTTAAACTCTTGCTAATTACCTAAAGAATCAATATCTTGGTCTGGATTTATAACCTGAAACGTTTGTGATGTACCTGTTTATTATAACTTCCAAAGCAAAGTTTTCAGATGCTAATCATTCATAATTATGACAAAGCGATTATTAACTGTGCTTTCAGTTTTCATATTCATTTTTTCTGTAAAAGCTTACTGTCAGGATGTTTCCTTCAATGAGCAAAAAGGCTTTGTTTTTAGCGGACTGGCCATGAGACTGAAAAATGAGGTTCAGTTGGCTTCAATTGCTGGTTATAAAACCGGCAAGGTTATATTCTTTGCAGGATTCGAATATGACGAATATAAATTCTCATCCAGTAATGGTCTTTCCAGCGGTATTTATTTTTATCCCCATCAAAATAAAAGAAAATTAAAAGTATTTTACCAGTCATTTTTAAGTTACCGCTGGTTAACAGATCATCACACCCCTGTTTCATATGTTGCATCACATCACTACCATGTAAATATTGGCACTGGTTTAGAATATTATATAAAACCAAACTTTGCTATCGGTATCGACACCAGCTTTGGTGTTGGTCCGTGGCAGGATCTTTGGGGTTTCAGAGAAGATATGAGTTTTAAGTTAGGATACAAACTATCACTCAAGTATCTTCTTTTTAATAAAAAAACATCTGATTAATAGGCCAATCTGAAGACTTGAAATCATCGAATCGGTTCCGGCTTGCCGGATTATTGTATTTTTACCTCAAACTTTACAATCATGCCAAAAGCCATACAGGATTTATACCCGGAAAACCTTGCCCATTGTTACGGATGCGGAAAAAATAATCCACAGGGATTGCACCTGAAGACCTACCTGGTGGACAATGAAACAATTGCGCATTTTACACCTGATTCTAAGTATACCGCCATTCCGGGCAGTGTGTACGGTGGATTGGTCGCCTCATTACTGGACTGCCACGGCACCGGTTCTGCTGCAGCTTTCATCTGCCAGACTGAAGGTATTCCGTTTGAATTGCCCATCCCTGTGCGTTGCGTGACTGCTTCCCTAAAAGTGGACTTTAAAGCCATGACACCGATGGGTGCTGAACTTGAATTAAAAGGGCATCTTAAAAAAATGGTAGGCAGAAAGGTTTGGGTGGATATGACCTTATCCGCCAATGGAGAAATCTGTGCCACTGCTGAAATGCTCGCCATTCGATTGAAAGAATAAAATTATTGAAATGTTATAGAGACGCTATTAATCGCGTCTCTACCTTATTGCACATTACACAAACTATCAATACCCTGATTTCCTGAGAATCATTTACCTGTCTTGAAGTTAAAAGTAAATTGCACATTTAATTTGCATATCAAATCTGATAATATAATAGCGAATATTAAAATATCAAATAAATGATAAATCATTCATAATACTATTTTATAACAAAATATGCATGATATATCATTCTATAATTATTCTTATTGAAATTATTATGTATATTTGTATGACATAACATTCAAATACAAATAAAATCGCCTTTTATGAATGATAAATCATCTATAGACTGGAAAGCAATGTCAGATAAATCGCTAATGAAGACCATTGGAAATTTCATACAATCACATCGCTTAAAACAAAACAAATCGCAAGATCAAGTTGCATCAGAAGCAGGAATGAGTCGTTCTACATTAAGCTTACTGGAAAGAGGAGAAAAAGTAAGAATAGATAGTCTTATCCAGGCATTAAGGGTTCTGGATTTACTGTATATAATGGATATATTTAAGGTTCAGGATCAAATCAGTCCGATTGAATACGCTAAGCTTAAGAAAAAACAAAGAAAGCAAGCTTCTCCCAAAAGAAATAACAATATCGACAAAGAAGATATAGGATGGTAGATGTAGCAGAAATCAAAATCTGGGGCGAATTGATAGGGGCAATTCGCTGGGATGAATCGCAGCAATTAGGATATTTTCAATATGATTCAAAATTTATTCAAAAAGGTTGGAATTTGTCACCGATTAAAATGCCTATCGCTCAAGGTTCTCGAATTTATAGTTTCCCCGAACTACGAAAAGGACGCAATGAAACGGAAGATGCCTTTAAAGGGCTTCCCGGATTATTGTCTGACTCTTTACCAGACAAGTACGGAAACAGGCTGATTAATATATGGCTAGCCCAACAAGGTAGGTTAGAGAACAGCATGAACCCCGTTGAAAAACTGTGTTTTATAGGTAAGAGAGGAATGGGCGCGATAGAATTCGAACCAGTACAAATAAAAACAGGAATAAGAAGTTTCTCTTTAGAGTTGGACAGCCTGGTTGACGTTGCAAAAAAAATGCTCAATAAACGTGAGGCTTTTTTAACCAATTTGCGACAGGATGAAGAAAAATCAATGATGGAAATATTAAAAATAGGAACTTCAGCCGGTGGAGCACGTCCAAAGGCCGTCATTGCATATAATCCAAAAACAAAAGAAGTAAGATCAGGTCAGGGGAATGTACCCAAAGGCTTTGAACATTGGTTGCTTAAATTAGACGGTGTAAGTGGAGAACAGTTTGGAGAAAGCTCTGGTTGGGGGCGGATAGAATATGCCTATTATCTCATGGCAACTGACTGTAAAATTGAGATGAGCGAATGTCAGTTACTGGAAGAAAACGGAAGAGCGCATTTCATGACCAAACGATTTGACAGAGAAGAAAACGTGAAGCATCACATCCAATCACTTTGTGGCCTGCAACATTATGATTTCAATGACATGTATGGATACAGTTATGAACAGATCTTTCAAACCATGCGGTTATTACAATTGACTTATCCAGAGGCTGAGCAAATGTTTCGGAGAATGGTATTTAATGTACTGGCGACCAACTTTGATGACCATACAAAGAATTTTTCTTTTATTTTAAAAAAAGATGAGAAGTGGAAGCTGGCTCCGGCCTACGACTTATGCTTTTCTTTTGATCCTGCCAATCACTGGGTTAACAAACAAACATTAAGTGTCAACGGGAAAAGACTTGGAATAACTAAAAAAGATTTGATGACTATAGCCATAGACAATAACATTAAAAAAGCAGAAAAAACAATAGATGAAATTAACTCGATAGTGACATTCTGGCCCAAATACGCTGAGAAAGCCAGAGTAAGAAATGATTTAAAAAATAGAATTCAACAAAATCTAAATACATTGTAAGAGGGACATAATGATCAATTCATGCCTAAAATTTGGAAAAACCTGTGCCACGGCAGAAATGCTTGCGATTCGATTGAAAGAATAAAAGCTTTTTAATTCGTAGAGACACGATAAATCGCCGTCTCTACCTTATTGCACAATACACAAATAATCAATATCTTAGTTTACAGTAATTACAAAGCCGAGACTTCAAATGAGAAAGAAATACTGGTTCATCTTTATCCTTGTTCTTTTTACTGTATTATCTTCAATGCTGGGTTATTTCTATATCCAGAAGAAAAATGAATACAGACAAATTGCAGGGGTAAAATATTATAATTCGACCGATATTTCCAATTTGGCTGTACTGTGCAAGATATGGGGTTTCGTAAAGTATTATCATCCTTCTGTTGTTGAAGGAAAATATAACTGGGATGATGAACTGATAAACATGATGCCCAAAGTTTTGAAATCTCACAACAAAGATGAAAGAAATCTGATGTTGTCTGAATGGCTTGCCTCACTGGAGAATTTTGAACAGGAAACGTTGCCGGAATTATACCCAGACAGCGTAAGAATGTATCCTGATCTGGATTGGATAACAGATAAAACAGAATTAGGGACTCTTTCAGATCAACTTGAACGAATTAAAACGGCAAAAAGAAACTTTAAAAAAGATAAATTTATCCAGTATTCCGATAACACCATAAGCGGTGAAGCAGAGTATAACGACCCTGCATATCCGGTAACGGAATACCGCCTTCTTGCTTTATTTCGATTCTGGAATGTTATTCAGTATTATTATCCTTACAAATATCTAATCAGTGAAAACTGGCACAAGGACCTTATAGAATTCATTCCTAAGTTTATTGATGCAAGAAATGAACTTGAATATAAGCTGGCTATTTTAGAACTTATAACAAAGCTTAATGATACACATGCCGGAATGGGATGGAACAACACAATTGAAAAGTGGAAAGGAGAAAATATAGCTCCTTATCAGGTTTCATTTGTTGAGGGGAAACTTGTAGTTACAGGTGTTTACGCCGTACGTGACACAATTAATACAAATCATTCTATTCAGGTTGGAGATGTTATTCTTTCAATAAACAAAACACCAGTGGAAAACATTATCGCCGAAAAAATCAAATATACTCCCGGATCAAATTATACTGCACAGTTGCGTAGAATAGCAGATTTCATTTTAAGGACCAATGAGAAAAAAATGTATGTAGAATATCAACACGACGGAATACAATTAAATACTGTCGTTTCATGTTACACTATGAACCGGGTAAACATTACATCAAGAATCCAAAGAAAGGAAACGCTTTTTAAAACAATTGGTGACAGCATTGGATACCTGTATTTAGGAAGTACCAACGGTGGTGTAGTACCTCAAACCATTGATGCCAAAGGTTTAATTATTGATCTAAGATGTTATCCGGTATATGATAAGATTGGGGGATATATGGATTACGCTCTGCTTTATACAAAACCTCAAGTATTTGTCAAGTTTACAATGGGCAATTCCAAATTTCCGGGCTTATTCCAATACTTGGGTGAACTAACTGCAGGCTCGGAAAATCCCAATGCCTATAACGGTAAAAAGATAATCCTGGTAAATGAAGTTACGCAAAGTCATGCAGAGTTTATAGCAATGAAATACAGCGTTGCAGAAAATTCAATTATTATTGGCAGTACTACTGCTGGTGCTGATGGAGATGTAATATCCCTTAAAATGCCCGGAGGCATTAAAGTCATGTTTACTGGAGCAGGTGTGTATTATCCTGATGGCAGGGAAACGCAGGGAGTTGGCATTGTTCCTGATATTGAAGTAAAGCCAACTATCCAGGGCATCAAAGAGGGCAGAGATGAAGTACTGAACAAAGCAATTGAGCTTATATCCGAGGATAGGTAATATTATAAGGCTAAAAGTTAATTGCCAAATTACATAGAAATAGAGAAGCGATAAATCGGTGGCTCTACTGTTTCGTTTCTTCTGATTGATCCGTTTTCACTTTCCCTTTCAACCCATTCAACACTTTTTGGCTTACCTTAAAAATAGTGCCGTGCTTATGGCCTTTGGGTAAGGATACCTGATCGGATATATTGGTGAAGGTTTTAAAGTCAGTCGTGCTGACTGCTCCGTATTTATAGTCGCCATACTGATCGAAATAGATCAGGTACTTATCGCCTACTTTAGCCACAGTGGGACCTTCGGTTTTAAAAGCCGTAAAGCGTTCCGAGAAATCAGAATATGGCCCCAGTGGATTTTTGGCAAAGCCCACCAGAATATTCCGGTTTGGACGGGTGTTATCTTTAAATACAAGTACATAGTCTTCCTTACCACGCTTTACAATGGTACCATCTATGCAACTAAAGCCCGGATCGAGAAACAGTTTGGTATCCGAAAAGGTTTCAAAATCTTTGGTGGTCACATAATACATGCGGTGATTATTGCGCTCCTCCTCTATCCCCTTTTCAAACTTATATGGAATTGTGGAAGCCCACACAATAATATACCGGTCACTGTCACTGTCGTAAAACAATTCCGGCGCCCACACATTTACCGTGGATGTATCGTAATCCATCACTATAATGTGTTTTTCAGGCGACCAGTTGATCAGGTCTTTTGAACTGGCGTAGCCAAAACCATAATCCCCACGCCATGAAGACGTCCACACCATATGAAAAGTACCATCCGGCCCTTTCACTACCGACGGATCCCGCATGACCTTCTGGGTACCCACTTCCGGCCTCAACCATGGTCCGCCCAGGTCGTTCCAGTGGTAGCCATCCTCGCTATACGCCAGATACAGGCCTTCTGTAGCCGGTTCACGAAAGGTGCTAAACATGTAATATTCTTTTTCGGGTTTGCAGGATGCAAACATCAGCAGCAACAAAAACGATAGCAATACGGTGTTTTTCATGATGGTATTTACAGTTTTTATTAAAAATTTAATTTATATTCATTCTTGTCCGGTTAAAAACCAATATTAGTTAATGATTCTTCGCCTCATTTTATTACGCTCAGAATGACAGTCTCATAGGGACTTTATATTGGTAAAACCAGATCTACACCTATTTTCACGAGTCCCTTCCGGGACGTAATCGATAAACACCTGGATCTATCGCAAGCTAATGATTATCAGTGTTTATCCCTGTATACACAATTCTCCAGATTACACAGACTGCACTGGTAATCATGAAACTCCACATTCCGTCCAATGCCAAATACACCGCTGATGGATTTTACCGGCATCATTAATGCCGATGGTGTCAGAGACACGCCACAAACCGTACCGCCAAACAGATCAAACAACTGATGCTGATCCTTCACATTCCAGTGGCAATAGCCCGGACTGTAGCGGTTGGTGATCTTCTCACCATCACTCTCAACTCTCGCTCTGACCTCTTCCTGCAACTTATCGCCCACCGCTTCTGCAATAGCACTGCCAATTACATCGTATATATACCCCAGAACCGGATCATCACCCTTCAGCAGGCTGTCCGATTTGTGACTGATCGTTTTTCCTGCTGTACATACAAAAAATGCCAGTCTGTCTGATCCTTCCAGTTCCTTTTTTATGGTTTTTCCAAGTTTAAATACTTCACCGTTTATGCCAACGGATATCCGGCTGCTTTCAAAATCCGGAGCATCAGCAATAACAAAAGCACCCTTAATATCCTTCAGCATAAAACAATCCGCCAGAGCCTGATCCAGATAAGTGGGAAATGGTTCATAAAAAGAATCGGCATCATACCCCAAATCTTTTATGATGGATAACCGGTCGATTTCCAGTTCCTCAAATGTATACTGTCGTTCTGTTATCATGCTTTACAATATTCGTCAAATACCACCTGAAGATTCTCATCTTTCCTGAAATGCCCGATAATTACAAACTCGGTATTTCCACTATAGTCACGGATCGGTTCTGTATTCAAATCTCCCATCACACCCTGCATCATAAGCGTATTTCCATCATTCATTTTCACGTAACCTTTACACCGCATACAATCTGTTTTGAACCGGTCAAAAAAAGCCGTCAACTTCTCCCTGTTAATGGGTTGATTACTCCGTATTACATACGAACCAACATCCGGCCTTCCCAGGGCTTCATTCTGATCCGACGGAAACAGGTTCAATGCCTTTTTCTGCGTATCCAGACTGATCTGTCCAAAGGTCCCTTTCATGATTCTTGCAAAGGGATTTATGGTCCTGATTTGTTCCATCAGTTCATCCGTGTTTTCCACCAGATCCACTTTATTCAGAATAATGGTATCGGCACTTCTCAACTGGTGATCCAAACGCAACTTAAGAGCAGGAACTTTGTCAAAATGTTTGGCGTCAACTATACACCACACATGATCAAGATATACTTTCCCCGCCAGTTCTTTCGACTGAAAAATCTGACCAACACCAATGGTATCCGAAAGTCCGGAGGTCTCCATTAACAATAAATCCGGGTTATATTTTTCAATAAATTTAAGCAATGAACCAACAAATGAACCCAGCAAACACACACAAAACACCGATCCGTTATTGATCTCCAGAACATTATATTCACCATGCCGTGTAAATTGCCGGCCATCAATATTAACCGGTGAAAACTCGTTCTGAATGATGGCAATATGCTGGCCTGCACCGGCCTTTTTCAGGTAGTGCGTAAGAAACGATGTTTTACCGCTTCCCAGAAATCCGGTGACCAAATGCAGGGGAATGCTCATCAGAACTGTTTCTTTATGGCTTCAACTATAGCGGTTCGAGGCGGAATCTGACTGATGAATTCCACCTTCCCGTTGATGCAGGTTGTGGGTACGTTTTGCACACCCAGCGCCAGCATCATCTGAATGCCTTCCTTGTCTTTTATTTTGTGTTCAATTACTTCTACTTTATCACCAAACTCAGTTGCTGCATGTTTTACAGCTTCAACCATATACTGGCATGGCGCGCACGAGGATGAATCTAAGGTTATGACATCCACTATGACTTTACCATCCACAAAATGGCCATCCAGGCTCAAAGGTTGTAAGGATGAACTGTGCTCCATTTCACGGGTCACCTGGCGGACATAATCGTCATACACCACCTCGGTGACAGCCTTAAGATTTTCAACCGGTGTATTCATCGGCAGGTCACATCCAGGCGCCAGAATAAAACCTTTTGTCCCGCCCTGATCGAGACAGGTTACGGCTTCCTTTTTGGAATCCATCTCATTACCAAGCAACAGCACGCTGGTCAGTTTCATATTACCACCAAAGCTAATGCCCTTTTTCAGCGCAATATCCTTTACAAAATCCAATGGAATATTTTCATCTATGGAAACATTATCCGGTTTGCAGTCGCACATTACTTCAATGTTTTGCTGTGCATGACCGCAAACAAAAAAGGAACTGTATTTTCCCTTTGCCCGTATGGCCTCAAATACTTTCGTCGCAAAAGGACTTACGAAGGTTTCGAAGGAGATAGGATCGATCTGGCTCGTCATCGGATCAACCACGGCAATCACGTCACAGCCAGCTTCCATAAGCAGTTCAGCATGCCAGATTCCAACCTTTGCACAAAATTCCATCAGCTCGTTCACATAGTCCGGATCTTCAAAAAGCTTCATGAAAATATCGGTTCCCAACAGATGCAGGGCCAGGGTAAAGGGTCCGGTAATAAGGCCGTATACAGCCATATCAGGATGTTTGCTTTTCAATTGTCTTGCAGCTTTCAACACCACAGGAATTCGACCATCCGTTGCATTCGGAAGTTTAAGATCGCTCAGTGCAACGCCCTCATTCAATGGATGTGAAACCACAGCAGGCGGATTATCTTTACTCCAGGCCAGTTTACATCCCAGTATCTCAGCTTCTATCTGCAAATCGAAAGCCACAGGAATGCCATCCGGTTTATACCATTCAATGGCTTTACTGATCCCGTTCACAATGTACTCAGCACTTTTCAGATAGGCTTCAGCATCCACTTCGATCAGGTTTCCGCCGTGAACACCCACAAAAGGCACCCATGGGATGCGTTCTACCTCCTGGAGTTTAAACGCCTGCTCCAGTAACTTTAATCCGTTCATGTTAAGCTACTTTACTGTTTAAAAACTCTACCAATGCCTGAGGATCAGGAGAATAATTGTCGGCACCAATCTTTTTGCAAAAGTCATTATTTACCGGCGCACCACCAATAGCAATCAATGTATCAGGATGTGATTCCTTTATCTCTTTTGTAATCCGTTCCATGTTGGCCATGGTTGTGGTCAGCAATGCAGACAGACCCACAAATGCTCCCGGATTTTCTTCCAATGCGGCCAGAAATTTATCGGTATTGGCATCTGTTCCAATGTCCACTACTTTGTAGCCGTTTCCTTCCACCATCATGGATACAAGGTTTTTACCAATATCGTGCAAATCGCCCAGAACTGTGCCAATGATGAATGTACCTTTCTGTTTGGCAGCTCCCGAAATAAAATAAGGCTTCAGGTGAACCATGGCTGTACTCATGGCTTTTGCCGACATCAATACCTGCGGTACAAATATTTTATTCTCGCGAAATTTTATACCTACTTTTTCCATGCCCGGCATCAGTCCATCCGATAAGATCTCCTGTGCACCAATACCGGCATCGAGGGCCTGTTTTGCCAACTCATCTGCACCATCCTGATCCTTCATCTGCGGAGGATATGGCGAGGTTTTATTTATTTTTCCGAATTCCACACACTCGGCCAGTTTTGTCAATAATTCATTCATAGTTATCCGTAATGTTGTGATTATTTCTCCTGTTCTTTTTTCAAACGTTCATGCCACTCCTTGCTGGCTTTATTCAGATCATATCCCTCTTTTGAAAGGTAATTATTGATCCGGCCTTTATATTTGCCAAACCAGGCATGCTTCTCTTTCGATGATCCGGCATCCATAGCCTTTTCACGTGCTTCCACCAGGGCATCCATAATATATTTCTTCTGATCCTCCGTCAAATCTGGTAACATGTCGAGATAGCCATTATAAGTGTGAACCAGTACGCTGTAGGTCATCCCATTTTTAACTGCATCCACTTGTTCAGGTGTTAACTCTCCGGACAGATTTTCTATGTAGGCATCGTGATACTTTGCAATCTTTTTCTCCGTTTTTACTCTCAACTTGCTAATCTTTGCAGCTTCTTTTTCCTCATCCTTCGTCCTTTCTTTGATAGTTTTAATTGATGCATCACGTTTATCGTAGGTCTTATTCAGATCGTAATACTGCTGAGCAATCATGTCTCTGATCCTGTCAAACTTTTCCTGATCTTTAATATTCAGTGTTTTAACGATCTTTTCTGCCCGCTGGCTGACAACACCCCAGTATTCCTGATCTTTGTGTTTTTTTGCATTAGCGGTTGAACCAAACATCCCCAATCCAAAGATCAATACCAATAAAATACTAATTTTCTGTTTCATCATTATATGTTTTTATGTTACTTTCTTAATTCGTTAATATCATCGTAACTCGGTGAATTGATTTGCGTATATCAGCGAGAACCTCATTTAATTTTCTCGCAGATTATCGCAGATGTTTTCGCGAATTATCGCTGATTAATTTATCCTTCACTTGCCCTTTTATTCCCTACCCTGCTCTGCTATAGCTACGCGAGGACAAAGAAAGGAACTCCGCATGACTCTCTTCCCCTTTAGGGGACCGAGGGGTAATTTTGAAAGACAGACTTCAGATACCGTACGTTGGCTCCGAAGTTGCCTCGCACATCCCTCGGGTTACCGGCATCCCGTGAACGCTCCACGAGCAGCCAGCCACTCCAACCCATGTCGTCAAGTGTGGCTTTTACTTTTTGCATATCAACCTGCGGATCGTTTTCCAGCAAGACGCCATCCTTATTGGTGGCATGGATTTCACATATCCGGTCCTTTCCTAAAATCCTTAGTTCTTCACTTACATCCCGACCTGCTTTGATGGGATTCGAAAAGTTAAAACAAATCTGAATGGCCGGTGAACCGATATCACTCAGCAGTTCCACTTCCCCCTTTGCATCCAATGCAGTTTCTATGCCAATGACCACGCCCGCAGCTTCCGCTTTCTTTCCCACTTCCTTTAAGCGTTCCATAATGGCTTCCCGACGTTCCGGATAACGAATCAGATCCCCCTCCACTCCAAGTGGCAGAAATCCTACTTTAACGCCCATAAGCACCATGGTATTGATGCAATCCTGAACAGTTTCCACTGCGCCTTCACGGGTTGGAAAAGACTGGGCATAAAAGCCTGACATGGCCAGCGAGCTGATCTCAATACCCAGTTGCCTGGCCGTATCAAGGTACTGCTTTCTTATTAACGGATCAACCAGTTTATTATTAAACGTGGGTCGGCTGCCAAGGCCTCCCATATCCACCTCAACACCATCTGCACCAAGTTCTTTACTTAAGGGAAGTGCACTCAGTTTCTGACGTTTCAGAATCATCAGATCCACTACTCCGACCTTATAACGTTGTTCTTTTGTTTCTTTTTGGGCCGGTTGACACGCTGTTATTCCAACAATCAAAACCAGTGCAAACCAAATACCAATTTTACGTTTTTCAATCATTGAATTTATCTGTTTCAGTGGCCGTTAAAAATTATATACATGCTTACCATCACCAAAATCAATGCGCCCCACATGATCCATACCTTTTTTGTTGGAGTGGGCAACTTTCCGTAATCCAGTTCATTCTGGCTTTCTGATTTTGGATCCACCATGGTAATTAAAAAAGCTAAAACTGCCAAAAGCACAAAAATGTAAAATGACAATAACAGAAAGTGAACGGAATGCAAATAAGCCACAATACTATACCCCGCGTTGATAAGCAATAATAAACTTTTATTAATAATTTCTGAATTTGTAGCTGGATTCAAGCCCTCAAATAATTCCGGCTTAATAAAAATGTAAATGATGCCAATACCAATGCTAATCACCGTTCCTACAGATAAAGTAAAGTTCGCAGCCCGCCGTGTTGTCTTTTTCCAGAGTACACCAAATAAAAAGACCACAGACATAGGCGGTGCGATAAAGCCAAGTACGGCCTGGAACTTATCAAACAGGTTCAGTCCGCTGACGCTTTCAAAAGCAATAGCCAGAAAAACTGCGATGACAGCGCCAATTACCGTCACCACACGACCAATAGTTACAATCTCCTTTTGTGAGGCTTCGGGCCTGAATTTTTTAATGTAAATATCCATTGTAAACACAGTACTCAGTGAATTCAAAGCAGAATCGATGGTACTGACGAGCGCCGCAATCAAAACGGCCATCACCATGCCCACCATGCCTGTTGGTAACAGGCGTGTTACCATGGTCATATAGGCCTCATCCGGATTACTTAAGTTTGGAAACAATACAAAACAGGTTATTCCAGGTATGATGAACAGTGCCACATCCAGAATTTTCAACCATCCTGTAAAATTAGCACCAAGCTGTCCCTGCTGCAGATTTTTAGCACCCAGTACGGATTGCACCATGGACTGGTCCGTACACCAGAACCACACGCCCATAACCGGATAGCCCAACACGATTGCCAGCCATGGATAGTTGGCATTATCACGCGGCAGAAGCAGGTTCCAGTATTCACCCGGTGTGGCATGAAAAATCTCCATTGGTCCGCCGGCCTTGATTACGCCAATTACAGTCAGAGCCAGTGAAACAACAATCAGTAATATCATCTGAAACACATTGGTGTAGGCAATAGCTTTCAATCCGCCGGCTATCGTAAAAAAAGCCGCGATAATCACCAGAATAATTACCGACATCCAAAGAGGCAGATTAAGAATCTGGCTCACCAGGATACCGCCGGCAAAGAGCGTAAGTGCCAGCCATGAAATAAGGATCGTCGCCAGTGTATACCACGCTAAGATGGTCCGTGTGGACTGACCGAAACGTTTCCCCATGAATTCAGGAAGAGTCTGCACATTGGCGCCCAGATAACGTGGGGCAAATACTACAGCAAGCAGAAAGATAAACACAAAAGCATACCAACCAAAGTTTCCTGCTACTATTCCCGTGGTGTAACCGATGCTTGCAGAAGCAATCAGCATGGACGGTCCCACATTGGTTCCCCACATGGTCAGGCCAATGCTGGACCAACCCAGCGACCTCCCTGCCAGAAACAGGTTTTCTTCCTTTTGAGTCTTGTCCTTTTTCACAAAACTAACCCAATAGCCAATGCCAACAAGCACCAGCAGGTAAATACCAACTATAATAAAATCGGGAGCTTTTAAAAATTCGTGAATCTGTTCCATGCGTATCAGTGGTTATATTGGGATTTATTTCATTCGTTTGCCGTTAACAATAAAAGGTTCGGCCATATACAACACCTCTCCGTTATCCTTTTTAATGGGTTGTTTTGAATATTGCATCAACAATACCCGGCGTGATTTACTGGTTTTGTTTGATCCGCTGCGATGAAAACAAACGCTTGAAAACAAGGCAATATCCCCTTTTTTAAGAATAGCAGGAATACCCGGATTATCGCCAAAATAACCGACCATGTCATTCGTGCCTTCCTGCAGGGTATGATCGATTCGTGTTTTTGTTCCGGCTTCATCATACGGCAACAAATACACCGTTCCGTTCTCCTCTGTCACATCATCCAGTGGCATCCAGCACGACAGGTATGGTTCATGCTTTTCCGTGACATATCCCGAATCCTGATGCCAGGAAAAGGTCATGCCCTTATCTGCAGCTTTTACCACATACTGTTCCAGAAACAGGTAAACATCGTCACCCAAAATACTGCGGGTTATCTGCTCCATTTCGTTTCCGAAGATCAAATCCTGCATCGGCTTACTATCGCCACTGCGCATGGCAATAAAATAACGTTTGCCTTTGTGGTTAATCTCATCCACTTCCACGCCTTTGGAATCCATTTCGGCATCTTTTTCCCTGATGAACCGTTCACATTCGTCCTGAATTTTTTCAATCATTTCAGGTGAAATGACGTTCCGCAATATGACAAAGCCGTCACGGTTGTATTGTTCGATTTGTTCTTTTGTTATGGGTGTTTTCATAATATTTCGTTTTTGCACCTACAAATTCTCTGTCGAAAACCTGTATCATTGATGAATTACTATTCGCTTCTTTTCATCCATTCAAATAGTCTTCCAGTCCGTATTCTTTTATAGTATTTGCCACCTTTTCAGGCTTTCCCGACTTCAACGATTTTTCCATTGTTTTTAACAGCACAATGGTGCCGATACCCTCTTTAAGATCTGGATAGGCTGTAAAATCATGAATAATGCTTTCTGCAAAATGCTCCAGGTAGTTATTGTATTCCCCGGCATGATGTGATTTTCCTTCAAACCGGAAGTAATATTTCAGCATGTGATCAAAAGTAATTTGTTTGTCCTCACCATAATTGTTCGAGATGGTATAGCGTAAATCCATGTAATCTGCCTGACTACATCCCTGAGTTCCACGCAAAATACAGGTCATCTCGCTTTCGCGCATAAAGGGTTGAACCGGACCCGAATACGATCCGCTCACACTGGCAATGCGACCATCCATAGCCTTAAAAATAAAATGCATGGTATCTTCGTTTTTCAGTCCGCCAGCTTTACCATTCGGACTCAGCATGCCGTATCCCATGACCTCATCAATCTCCGGCAGGTACCAGCGAATAAAATCCACCGGATGGCTCAGGCCACCAAAAAGCCATTTAAAACTATCCTGCAACGACCAGCCCTTTCCAAGGAACCACCGGTGATCAGCATTGTAGTTGGCCTCTATGGTAATCAGTTCACCGATTTCCCCGTTTTCAAAGTCGAGCCGCTGTTTTTTCATGGGTTCAAAAAAACGGGAACTCTGCCCAACAAACAGCTTCTTACCGGTCTTACGGCTCAATTCCAGTAATTCCACTGCAACTGAAAGATCATCCAGCAAAGGCTTGGTACACACTACGTGCTTATTGTGACTCAGTGCCAGATTAATATGTTCTGCATGTAAATGATCCGGTGTATAAATGCCAATCACGTCAATTTCCGGATCGTTCAACATTTCGTTAAAATCGGTAGTGTAGTGATGAAAATCAAATTCTTTGGCCCGTTGTTGACAGAGCGACTCATTGATATCACAAATGGTTTTTAACCTGATATTCTTACTGTTCAGCGCTGCAGAAATCGTGCTTCTGCCTTCTCCCAGTCCCAAAATTCCTAACGTTATCATACGCCTTTCAATTACCTGTATTTATCTACAATTTTTAATGCCGCATCAATTTCTTTTTCTGTCTTAAAATCCACATTAATGTGCAAACCCTGCGTGCCAATGTTATCAATCAGGGGCTCCAGCTCATCGAGGGTGACCCAGTTAGCCATGATGGATTTTCCCGAAGCCAGAATCTTTTTATACAAATCGTACCAGCGCGGATCACCACCCTGCGGTTCTCCTACTCCCGGTGTCCACTGTACAGCATTCAGTTCTTCAATGCTCAGAATGGCATCCAGATGGCGTTGAGCATCCACGCCGTCCAGATGATACAAGGTATAATCGATTTTCTGACATTGTTCTTTTATGAATGGCAGCACAAAACGGATATAGTCGTCTTCAGAAAACATGATGGAAATATCGGATTGCAGCTTGGAAACTTTTCCGGGTGCCCACAGTGAAAAATAACAAAAGGCCATTTCGCCATCCTCATTGATGATGTCATAAATCCGGTCGAAAACCTGGAAATACACATCATTAATTTTCTGCAGTTGCTCTTCCAGACCTTCGGGGTCCATGATCATATCCATCAAGGTGTCCTGCGTTCCACGGATACTGGCCAGCACGTCAAGCCCTTCCACCAGATCGGGACAGCCTACATAATAGTTGCCGTTTGCCCTGGCTTTGCAGGCTTTCAACAAATCGAGATGCAGTTGCCAGGCGGGATCATTCTCATCCAGCTCCAGTTTTAACGGTGTTCCTTCCCTGTGTTTGATCCAGATGGTATCTTCACCACCGTCCAGTTCAGCTCCCATCATGGCTGCCAGTGAACCGGGCCCCAGGTGTGTGTTGGCAACGGGAAGAATATCGCCCTTAAATGAACTCCTCGACAACTGGTAATTCAGATTGTCAGCCCGCCATTCCGGATCGAACCAGTACTGTTTTAAATCCTTTGGTTCAGGAGGTTTGATAATATCAGCATGCGGTTTCCCATCCTTGTACAGATGTTCCCACATGCTCAGCACGATACCCTTACCGTTCCACCAGTCCAGGTACCGCTGCTTTGATTCCTCCATATTATTTTTCCAGGTATTCATATTTCTTTGTTTTTACCACCAAGGTCACAATAATTTACTTTTCTCCGCGCTCTTTGTGATTACCTCGTGTCCTTTGTGGTTATACACTTTACTTCTTCCATTTTAACCACGAAGTTCACTAAGAAGGCTCCAAGGTCACAAAGTTTTAATGTCTCTCTGTGCTCTTTGTGATTACTTTGTGTCCTTTGTGGCTATATTTACTTCTCTTATTTTTTACCACCAAGATCACGAAGAAGGCACTAAGGTCACAATGATTTGTTTATCTCTGAGCTCTTTGTGATTTCTTTGTGCCCTTTGTGGTTAAATCCATTATTTTCTTAACCACCTAGGTCGCAAAGCCTGATACGTTTATCTCTTCCACTATTATTGGGACAATTCTCCATTAATTACTCTTTTAATTCCATTTTTAAGCAAGGCCACGTTAAAATTAATTAGTAAACCAAGCTTATATTCACCTAGTTTCATATACGTTAATGTTTGTGCAAGATGAACATCATTAAGCGCTTCAACACTTTTAACTTCTATAACAACTTTATTTTCCACAAGAATATCAATTCTGTATCCTATCTCCATTTTCACATTTTCAAACACTAGAGGCATTGGTTTCTCCTTCTGGACATATAAGCCTGCCTCTGAAAGTTTATAGGCCAGACATTCCTGATAGGCGCTCTCAAGCAAACCCGGACCAAGTGCTTTATGAACTACTAAAGCTTCATTAACTATTTTTGTAGCAATTTGATTTTCAGTCATAATTTATACTAAGTTTACTCTACTTCCTTATTAATTTCTTTTGTGCCCTTTGTAGTTAAATCCATTACTTCTTCCATTTTAACCACGAAGTTCACTAAGAAGGCTCCAAGGTCACAATGATTTGTTTTTCTCTGCGCTCTTTGCGATTCCTTTGTGCCCTTTGTGGTTATATATTTACTTCTCTTATTTTTACCACCAAGATCACGAAGAAGGCACCAAGGTCACAATGATTTGCTTTTCTCTGAGCTCTTTGTGATTACTTTGTGTCCTTTGTGGTTATATATTTACTTCTCTTATTTTTACCACCAAGGTCTCCAAGAAGGCACTAAGGTCACAAAGTTTTAATGTCTCTCTGTGCTCCTCGTGATATCTTTGTGTCCTTTGTGGTTATATCCAATTCATTTAAATCCTGTCCGTTTTCCTATTATTGTTTTACTTAAACCGTTATAGGTTTTGTTAAACTTAAGTCTTATAGTCTTCTCTAAATCAATTTCATCTGTATTGCTTACCGGATAAGGATACACCGTAATTTCTGCATTTTCTCTGACCCATACCGGCATTTCATCCAACGGGCATTCAAAACCGTTTAACCATTGTTGACCAGTGTATTTTTTACCGTTAAAAAGATTGATCCATGATCCTTTCGGCAGGTAAATATCCCGTTTGTTTTCACTGTTCATAACCGGAGCCACCAGAAAATCATCTCCAAAATAATACTGATCATCAATGTGCCAGCACATCTTATCCTCAGGATGGTGAAAGATCAATGCCCTTAGAACGGGAAAACCTGTTTGTGTTGTTTTTTTACTTTGTTCCAGAATATATGGAATCAAAGCATAGCGCAGTTTGAGCCACTGTCGCACAATGCCGCTGATATTAGGATATTCATAAGGCTCCCGCTTTGAGGTGCCATGGTAACGCAAATGCGACGAGAATACCCCGAATTGCGTCCAGCGGACATACAGATCATCGGGCACCACCGAATTCATAAAATCAGGAACTCCGTGAAAGCCGGGTACATCGTGGCTCCAGAATCCAAACCCGGAAAGACCAATGTGCAGGCCTCCCTTTAATGAACCGGCCAGCCCATCCCATGAGCAGGCAGAATCACCTCCCCAATGTAAAGGATACCGCTGACAGCCCGCCCAACCGGCACGTGCCCAGACAATACCATCACCAGTCATTTCTTTGGTAATCTCAAATGCAGCCTTCTGGTAAAGCAGGGCATACAGATTATTCAGTTTCTCCGGCTCCATGGCATGGTATTCTGCCTCCATATGAATGTCTTCACCAAAGTCGGTTTTGATGCAAACAACGCCCATCTCCAGCAATTCCTTCAACAATCCTTTATACCAATTCACGGCTTTGGGATAGGTAAAATCGATGGTTCCGGCATAATCCAGTGCACTGAAGTTAGAGCCGCCCTGTTGTTTAGCCTCTTTCAATTCGCACATGTATCGGTTAGCTTTGGCTTCGTCATGTTGCTCCGCATCTTTTGCAATATATGGCATTTGCCAAAGGCTGACTTTAAACCCTTTATCCCTCAGATTTCCGATGAACCGTTTTGGATCAGGAAACCGTTCCGGATTAAATTTCCATTCGCAGAGCCAGTCTGTTCTGAACCAACCGGTATCCAGGTGAATCACATCACAGGGATAATCTTCATCCCTCAAGCGCTTACATATACCGTTGACTTCCTCCTCCGAGAAGTAGGTCATCCGGCTCATCCATGTACCAAAACTCCACTTTGGTAACATCTTTGGAAAACCTGTCAGACTGCGGTAATTATACAGAATTTCTTCCGGTGTCTGACCGCCAAGCAGAAACAGATCCAGTTCAGGTTCTTCCACCAGCAATTGTGCCGATCGAGTGGAATGATCTCCCAGGGAAAATTTACCATAAGCTGTTGTATGCATGAATACACCATACATCCTGCTGGACATGTAAAACGGAATATTCTTATAGGTACGTCTGTTATTGACGCCCTGTCCGTCCTGGTTTTTCAGCTGAAAAGTATGCCCGGATAAATCCATTTTGGTAAATCGTTCACCGGTACCCACAAACTTTTCATCGGGATCAATGTGAAAGGATACTGTCGTACGATTGAATTTGCCGCTTTTTTCAACCAGTGCTAAAGCAAAAGCATCATGCCTGGCCGGAAAAAACTGATCAAAGGCACTGATTTTGATTTCCTTGTCCGCTTCAGGGAAAAAGGTGAGCTCAAGGGATTCCTGTGGTGCCGGCAGCAAGTCACTCCAGTAGTCTGTAGAATGTGCTTTGCGGTTCAGACTTGCACGAACTGATCCTTTTTGATCCAGAACCAACCACTCATGTTTATTCTGCTGTATTTGAAGTGGTGTTATTTCCAATCCTTCTCTCACCTGTAGCATCACCGAATCATTCATCTCTGCCACATTCGTTCCAAAGGCTACCCGGAGTATGTTATCACCATAAGCCCTTAATCTGAGTTGAGTATTGATCCGTTCTCCACTTGTATCGGGTGTAATATCATTGCTTATCAGTTGCTTTTGAAAGGGAACTGTCAGCACCACATCTGTTCCTTCCGCTATAATTTTTGTTGGGGCACAGGCTTTCCAAAGGACTTCCTCACCATTTAAAGCCGGATCAAAATCCAGAAAATCAAACAACTGATAATTGGTTTGTTTCATTAATTGCCTTACGTTACTATTTCCTACTTATATGTCAAATCTTTCATAATACACTATCCCAATGTATAATCGGGAATAGCACATTTTTCAGTCCTGACCATACGGATAGACTTATTCTCATCATCCCGATGCACGATCGGGATGTGTTCGTTTCTCATGTTAACAATACTTATAACCTCACGTCTCACTATCCCGATACACGATCGGGATTAGTTCGTCCATCAGATTTCAGTTCACTTCGTTTCTGAAATCCGGGTCTCACTAATAAAACAACCAATCCACAGAGGCGCCATCTTCAGCTCCTATGCCTGCATCATGAATGGGAATGGTTGCATTTCCGTCAATAAATCCCAGAACAAGTACCCGGCCTTTGCCCAATACCAGCTCATGCTCACCAGCATCGTACTTGTACGTATAAATATTCACAGGATATAACCCGGGAATATCCAACGCATTGGCAATCTTAATATCGGCCTGACCCCGATCATTCGCCTGTGCATTGGTTTCAAGTGTTGGCGGACGAAGTGTGGTGTATGAGTTGGTATTGAAATAGCCTACCAGAATTTTAACAGGTTGATCAGTTTTAAACTTTAAAACCGTTCCGTTTTGCCGTTGTCCGTTATCCGAAAACTGCACACCAGAAAGGTTCTTCAGCTCCGGTGCTACAGCTTTTATCTTCGCCCTATTGTCGCTAAACACCTGTTCTCCCGGAACCAATGGATAAAGCTGAACTCCAGCCTTTAAAATATCTACCTTAAGCGGTTGCAACACTTCAAATTTTTTACCTTTTTCGCCCTTGGATTTCAGCATCTGCAGGTTACGTTTGAAATTATCCAGTTCAGCTTCATAGTGAGGCAGCAGTTCTTTCCATGTTTTGTTGGTGCCGTCCCGGCCTGTTATTGGAATGCGCCTTTGTGCCGTCTGCATGCTGTTGGCATAGAGATATGCATTTTCTGTCAGCTTGACGAGGTTACGGTAAAAGTCGAGACTTTTTTCCAGATGGGGTAAGGCTTTATCCAGATCAGATACCTCGTTTGAATATTTATATCTCAGCACCAGTTCCGCCGCCTTTTCTTTTTCTGCAAAACAATTGGCGATGGCCTGATAACAATAGACGTCATTTTTCAGACGTTCGAACTCTGCCTTATTTTTTGTGACCGATAACTCTGCCTTATCTATGGCTTTGACAGCTTTTTCACCATGCTCAACCACTTCACGTGCAATTTGTGGGGGTGTTTCACCGACATGAGGTTCTCCTTCCCATTTCTTACGGGCGTAGTCCACCAGAATCTCACTTTCCGGTCCGTTAGAATTTAAAAAGCTCTGATATACATTATATTTATACGGATTCACCAGTTGTCCCATAAACATACCCAACAATAATGTCTGCCTGTTCCCGTCAGATATACCAAATGTACGGAGCAATTTTGGCGCAATTTCACCGGTTTCCTCGTAAGCCTGCAGAATATTTTCTCCGCCTGATCCATAAAAACCGGACAGCTGATCAGACCAGTACATAGCTTCTTTCATGCTGTCGCGATCTGAATTCCAGGCATAGCGGGCCCATGCCTGATACCATATCCAGTCCCGGTCCATCTCCAACAATCGTGGTTCCGTTTTATCCGCGGTATACGGCCAGTCCCAGTATGATGCCTGTGGATAGAGATGTAAGCCATTTGCTCCCTGACGTTCATGCATGGCAATCACGGACTTTTGAATGAAGTTGGGATCACCATAACGGAATGGCTCCAGATTAGCCAATATGTGAACATTAGATATATGAACCGATCCCAGCCTGCTTAATGCGGTTGGAATAGAATCCCATGAATTCCTTGGTCTGTAGGTTGTCAATGATTCACCATTATACTTATATGTGGTATACAGGTTTTTGTAAATGGGCAATGCTGCTTCCATCACCCGTTTGGCATCGGTATCATGTCCGCGTAAAACAATGGGTGGTTCTTCGGTGATGCCTAATGAATCCAGACCGTCTTTAACCCCGGGGATGATGGTTTTGGTAAACCATTCCACATCGTCATCAATTGTATTCATGGCTTCTCCCAGGGTGACCAACAGGCCCACATGAGGATATTTCTCGATGAATGCCGCGATGGATTTTCGTGTATAATCCGCAATCAGCGGAGTGATTGGCCGACTCCGTTCCTGTGTTTTAATGCCATTTTCTTCAGCAAATGGTTTGGAAACGATGATATTGTAAAACATCTGGATCACCCAGATACCACGTTTATCGGCTTCTTCAGTCAGAAAGGCAAATATTTCTTCGTTCTTTTTAAACGTTTCATCATCAACCTCCACGGCATAGGGATAGTCCTTCAGTTTAACCAGGGATGCAAACGGATGGCCATTCCAGAGGTATAGTGAATTATACCGGTTCTCCACCATCATATCGAGGTATTTAATCCAAAGTTCCTTGTTATAAAACCAAGGAAAGCTTTCCGGTGTGTACGGATACTCATATACTGTTCTTCCCGGTAAATACGTTGTTTTCTGTAAACCTATACAGGTCCCACGCATGACCATCTCCGGCTGATCTGCCACGTGGATCAGATCCGGCAGTTCTTTCTGAGCCTTAATCCTTTCTGCCAGTTCAAGGCAACCGTAGAGTATTCCACTACTCCCGTTGGCTCTGATTGTTATATTTTTTCCCTTTGAATCAATGATAAAACCTTCATCTGAAATGGGTACAGCAATTTGCTTTTCAGGATCTGTAGAACTCAAAGTACCCTCAGACAATGGTCGAATAATAATAATCCTGTTTCTTATTCCTGTGGTATCGGAGGTTACAGTGACGGCGTAACCGTTTTCGGAAAGAGCTGACTTCAATTTTTCTATGGCATAAGCCTCTCTTTTTGAATCCTGCTGAGTAAAAATTGTAATTTTTTCACCAGACTGGCATGTGGCCAAAATCAGCAGCGAAACCAAAAACAGAAATATATTTGAAAATAGCCTCATAAGAACATCATTTTTTGTATAAAACGCAAATATATGTAATCGTTTACATTGTTTAAAACTTTATAAACAAAGTATTTCATAAAAAATTATTAAAACTTTTATGTTAACGTTTTAAATCTTTCTCTGTACTGACTTTATCCAGGAAAACCCATGTTTCATCATCCGAAGTTCCTTCAATGCCTTCCTGATATCGGGACATCAGGTTGTTCCACTCAACCATGCGCGGATTATTTTCTACGGTTTTTGGATCCAGTTCGTCCAGGGTTTTATCTGAAGGAACCGATATAACCAACAACAACTGCCGACCACTTCTAAAAACCAGAAGCTGCTGAAAACCTGCATGACAAAACCCCTGTGCCACCTCCGGCCATTTCGTGAACTGTGTTTTATGATAGGCCATATATTCGTTTTGCAAAACAGTGTCTTCCACTAAATTTGCTGTTAAAATATAGTCGTTCCAGGAAGAACTTACCGTTGTATCAGCACAACAGCTAAGTTTATCAAATATATAAAAAGGATGCAGATACCACTTTATTTCATATGGAATATCAGATGTACGTATTATTTCTCCAATGCCGGCTGTATCGCTTTTATCACCAAACAGAACCACATGATTCTTCCATGCATATTTTTCTAATTTAATCTCTGCAAACTGGCTTAACAAGCGGTTCATATCCGCTTCATCTTCCAGAACAACCTCTACGGCCATTCGATACTGATCAGACTCTCCGTTCCCCTTTTCACTTGCTTTATTGCCTGAATTACGGCAGGCCACCATTAACAGAAGCAAAAGGAGAAACAAGGGATAGAATTTAATTGAAACTATCTTCCTCCGTATAAAGTATGAATTAATGGAATACATCTCGTTCTTTAAAATCTTTGGGGTGAATACTTATTTTTCCCGGTTCTATCACAGATACACCTTTCATTTCCGTTACGGTACCGGGAACAATATCTTTAAACTCATCTTCAATTCCGGCTTCATTCATAATCTCCAATGCCTCACCCGAAAACTCATCTTCCCTGAATGAATGGGTATCTTCAATTGTGTTGTTGGTTCCATTATCCATAAACAGGTTATTCTTAACGTAATTTCCTGTGATGAAATTATCGTGACAGCGCTTCGTCCAGAAATGCAACCACAACTGTGTATAACTGGGATTATCTACAACGTTTCTTGCAATGGTAAGATAAGCAGAACCATCATCAGGATAGATACACCTTGGTCCGTTAAATATATAATTTTCTTCAACCTTAGTACCAGGTTGTTCTCCAAGTAAATATATGACACCACCATCGTCAAGCACCTGATGTGTATTGCCAACCTTATTATAGCTTATGCTGTTGTTTCTGGCTACTTTGGATGGTGGAATGTTGGCGTTTCCCCACCACCATCCGCAAGTTATAGCGCCGTATGGCGTGCCCGATATGTCGTTGTGTTCTATCCTGGTATTGGCTACAAAAAATGAGGTAATGGCCTCTACCTGTCTGAAATCAAGACTAACATTGCGGATGTAGTTGTTGGAAACCAGGTTGTATTCACAAAGTCCTTCCACACCCTTTTTATATAAGGCACCATCTCCAATTTCGTAGTGTTGCGGGTGTCCGATATTAACAGCATTCCCAAGAAGGTCGTTAAAAAAGTTCCCTTCAACAGTGCAGTGCTTCACGTCGTTAACCAAATTTATAGCAATGGCTGAACTGATTCCCTGAAACCGATTCCGGATAAAGGAAATATTTGCTGCGTTCTCAATCTGAATGGCACCTGTCGGAACGTCGGTACTGTTGTATTTTGTTGGATGCCAGTTGCCATCAGGAATATATCTTACAGCCAACCCCAGACTCTGTATTCCGGCAAATCCATGAGAACCTGCAACCTCCATTAATTGCCAGTGGTCATAAGAAAAAACAATGCCTTTAAACTGAATATGGCTGACCCTATTATCGGTTGAATTACCCTTTATGGTAACCAAACCCTCCGACACTGGTGCTATGACTTCAGCACCATTAATATCTCCTTTATCGTAGTAGCAATAGAGCAGTTTGCTTTTTGTATTGAAATAAAATTCTCCCGGTGCGTCCAGCAATTCGTAAGCATTCCGAATCACAAAATCCTTTTCAAAATTTATATTTCCGGCCCAGGCCATAGAAGTGGCAATAGCTCCATAGGGCTGTTGAAATTTAACAATCGTAGTATCCCCGGATCCTTCCATATCTCTTACGCACAGTATTTTCTCCGTCCAGACATTAAACTGAACCAATTCAATATCTTCAGGATTTTTATACGGTACTACATCATCGGCACTGAATTTTATTCCGTCAATGGCTGAACCGGGTCCAAATGCCCAGGGTTCATTGCCCTTAATTTCAAATTTACCCCATTCTCCCATACCAGGCACAGGAATATCTGTTCCGGCCATGTGCATCCGTTTACCATCAATAAATAAGGTACGCAGTTTTTCATCCCTATCCAGTTTAGCCCTGTAAATATGGTCTTTTACTTTTTGCCAGCCTTCTACCTTTACGCCGCCATTAATTCTGACGCAATAATCTTTTTCTGCCATAATAATTGTCGGGGATGCTTCTGTTCCAGAATCTTCGGGCTTGATTTCAAGCGGCTTTTTCAGACAGTAATCACCGGCTTTTAATATAATCTGTATTCCGTCTTTTATGGTTTCAATATTTGATGTCCTGAGTTCCCGTGCTTTTCCTAACGCTGATGAGATAGATTTCAGCGGATCATTTTCAGTCCCAGCACCAGCATCGCTTCCATTTGGCGACACCCAGATCTTTTGCGCTGAAGCCGAAAAAAAGATCAGCACTGCAAAACATAATGTGGCTAATTTGAAATGAAAGGTTTTCATGAAATACATTTACTGGTTAGACGAAAAATTAAAATACAGGGTCATCTGCTGACTTCTGGTTCGCCAGTCATCAAAAGGCCCGTAATCAAAGAATTTATTCTTTTGACCTGAAGGCCCAAGATTTGAAGGGGCATTTGTTTTGGTTCCAATCGGTGGAATAGCCTGCATAAATGAGATATCACCTCCGGGAAATACCGGTGTCACCCGCTCAACAACCGGATCCGGATTAGACGGTGTATATAGCCTCAGGTAAACATCATCGGTAGAAGTTGCCACAGTAAACGACTGCTCTTTCGATTGAATTTCTGCCCAGTACATATTTGCGTGATAACCTTTAAATTCGGGATACACAATGGGCTCAACCGATGTAATGGTATTATTATAATCCTTTTGCCAGACGCCAAATTCAACACCCTGTGTCCGGTTTTTCCATACACGGTAAGGCCCGTTTCCCAGCCACTTAACACCTCTAACCAAATCTTCGGGATACGAAAAATTCACACCCATCATATCGAAATGGACATCGTATTTTTCAGGCATATAATAGATATGCACCTTTGCCCAGCCATTCGGGTAAAAGGTCCAGGTAAACTGCTTTATGCGCGATTCTTTTTCGTCAAAATTTACCTGTAAAAGGATACTATCCCGGAACGTTTCAACGGTAATATCCTTGAATACAGCTATTCCGGCGCTCAGTTCCGGCCCCTGTGTAAAAGGTATGACACCATTTTCGTTCTCCACTTTTTTAAGAAGACCATCCGCTTTACCAATAGTAAACTGAATCTCAGCTGCATGAATCAAATAGGCACTACCGGTTTCTGTAAGTTTCAGATGATCCGATACAGGCGTTTTATTTATAAGTTTTTCAGCAACATCTGCAGCAATAACCAAGGGGTAATTCCATGTATACAATGTTTTGCCTCGTGAGTCAGTTGCCGTAATCCCGAGCACATCAAATTCCTTCCAGTTTTCCGGAACAGGGATTTCAAGGATGCCCTTCTCATTTGGTTCAAGATCAGGAGATGGAATGCTTCCCGAACGTTCTATGTGGGTATCCTTTCCTTTGGGGTCTGGCAAAGTCTCCAGTTTCCAGTTAAACGTACATTTATTCAGGTTGGTGTAAAGATACCGGTTTTCAATGTCCATTTTTTTATTCCATAATGGTGTAATTTCCAACGGTTCCAACTGAACCGGCGACCATATCTCCTTAATGGCGTAATAACTGGCCTCTTTCTCAAGTTTAGGTCCCAGAATACCATCAGCACCATGTTCTCCATCCGTATCATACACCTCACCTTCCTTATCGGTCCGCAAAATGCCCTGGTCGAATAGATCCCAGAGAAACCCTCCTGCGGCTTTTGGCTTTTTCCATATATATTCCCAAAAATCGTACAATCCGGCACCGTGTCCGCCATCATACAGGCCATGCAGAAATTCGGTTGGAAAGGTGATCAGTCGTCCGTTCCAGTACGTATCAGCACCGTAGTCGTATCCGCGGTAGTGTTGCGTGGCTATGCCATTGTGTTCCATCCAGGGATAAATCACCAGTCTCTTTTGTATATCATATCTGGCAAACAAAGCATCAAATGTAGGATTGTGGCCACCCTCGTTGCCATTATCCCACATCACAATGGAAGGATGATTCACATCATGCACGACCATCTCTTTCAGCAGTTTGGCGCCAACTTCATTATCGTAGGCAGCATGCCATCCTGCAATTTCATCCAGCACAAAAAGCCCCAGGGAATCACACACATCAAGAAAATGGCCATCCGGTGGATAGTGCGACATCCGGACTGCGTTCATGTTCATGGATTTCATCAGCTCCACATCTTCAATACTAATAGCTTTACTGGATGCTCTCCCGTATTGTGAGCGAAACGTATGCCGGTTTACACCCTTAAATTTCACTTTAACCCCGTTCACATAAATCCCGTCTCTTGGCCGAATGTCTATAGTCCGGAAACCGAACCGGGTCATCATTTCATGGACGGTTTTTCCATTGGATTTCAGTTCAATTTTCAGGTTATACAAATTTGGATCTTCCGGATTCCAGCGTTTAATGTCGTTTAAAAGCGTATACAGTTGAACCTTATTAATCCCTTTGGTTAGTTCTGAAGAAAAAGGCTCTCCCACCGCTTTGCCATCGAGCGTATAAACACGGGCTGAAATCTTATCCGCCTTTGTTACATTATTCAAAAAAACATCTGCTTTTAGAACTCCATCCGCCTGGGCATCTATCGCAACGCGTTCAATGTTTTGCAGTGGCTTGGCTTCAAGGTATACCGGACGAAAAATACCGCCAAAAATCCAGTAGTCTCCCTTGCGTTCAGCTTTATTTACGGATTCATTGGCAGATTGTTTTGACACCTTAACTTCAAGTAAGTTATCAAGTCCATACTTTAACAATTTACTGATGTTATAGCGAAACGCGTAATAAGCTCCCTGATGCACTGGTCCGGCTGATGTGCCGTTAATCTTAACTTCCGTATCCGTCATGGAACCTTCAAAAACAATCTCTACCTGCTTTTTCTTCCAGTCTGCCGGTACAGTGAATGTGTATTTATACAGTCCCTTTTCCGAACTTTGAACTTTATCTCTGCCATAATTATAGTTCCCAAATCTCTGCTGCTCCCAGTTCGACGGCACCGGAATGGTTGTCCATTCACCTGAGTTCTGCCCTTCGGTGCAAAAAAACTGCCAGTCCACTGTATTATCAACACCTGTTCCGGACAGGTACTTCTGCTCTGTTTCCTGCGCTACTGAGTTTATCAGAATGCATAACAGGAAAATGTGAGTCAACAGTATTGGCTTTTTTACACGCATCATTTTATAATATTTTACAGCTTTTATAAATCTCCCCACTCACCCTTCTTTTCCCTGAAGGGATCTGCCCACGCAACTTCCTCTTTCCGCGTGTTGCCGAAGCTATAGCGGAGGAGCAAGAGGACTTCGGGTAAAATAACGATATTTATTTTTCACTCTTTTCATGAGAACCTAAAACCTCATTTGCCACTTTCTCCAGTGCGTCAAAGCTTTTCAGTGCGTCATGCGGTAGTTTTTCTACCTTATTATCAAAAACATACAACTCCTTCTCATCTTCCACCACAACACCGGATTCATCAAAACTGCCGTCTGCGTTCTTCACTTTAGATGTATCAAGATTCAGATACTTTGCCATAAAACTGTACATGGCCAGGCGTTTGGAAATGCCGTAATCATGGCCTTCATCCGGCAGATGCACGTTCTTCACATTATCCGTTTTGCCATAAAATCCGTAAATCCTCTGAACGAAAGGAAATTCAAATTCCGGTACATGGTTCGACCAGTCACCTCCATCGCTTATGATCAGCATGGGCTTCGGTGCAAACATAGCGGCCATCTCCACATTATTGGTTCCGCCTCCGCACAGATGAACCGGTTGTCCGCTTTCACAGGGACAGCCACCGTAGAAATAACAGGAGAGCATCACGACAGGAACACTTACCGTAAAACGATCATCAATGGCACCCATCAGCATGGTGTGGCTGCCTCCTCCGGATCCACCGGTAATACCTACCCTCGTAGGATCAGCTTCTTTCATTGACAACAAATAATCCAAAATTCTCAGGCTGTTGAGCACCTGCATGGTTTGCGCCAGACTGCGCCGATGGCTTTCATCGCCATATTGCAACGCACTTTCTCCCCAGGCAAACAGATCGTAAGTCGCTACAATTGCGCCCATCTGTGCCAGCATCGCTGCCCTGGTTTGCATATCCTTATTATATCGACCGTGTGAAAAATGTCCGTTGGGACTTAATATCACCGGAACTTTTCCCGATATTTTCACAGGTTTATATAGGGATCCCATGACATAAGCGCCAGGCAAAACTTCCAGTGCAAAATTCTCCACGCGGTAGTTCTTATATTTTCGCTTGTTGACGATTACCGGCTTTGTATCCGGCCAATCCGGTCTGTGTGATATTCTTAAGGCTTCCAGGAAACACCGCCGCAATTCTGCCTTTCGGGTTTCCCATTCATCCTTGTTGTCATACAATTTTTTCAGGTAGTCCAGCTTTTCAACACCATCCTCCAGGCTGGTCCTGTAATATTTATAATCAGTGATCCGGTATAAGCTATCGTTTTGTTTCTCAAAGGTCAGATCAAACGGAGAAAGCACCCGTATTAAAGTTTCTTCAAGAGAAGGACGAAACCGCCATTCTGCATAGGTGAGTGTTTTGCCTTTTACCTTACTTCCTGCATAACTCAGTTCAACATGGTATTGTTTGGAAATCTCCTGTAAAACACGGTCAAGGGATTCTGCATATCTGGAATCAGAATTCTGAGCCGCTGCCGTAAGCAATACAACTAAAAATGCAAGTATAGATGCTAAATTTTTCATGCTTCGTTTATTTCTCAGGCCATTTTTCATCCACAATTTTTGACAGTTTCAGTTTATCCGGATCCACTACCACATGTTTCATCTTTTCCCGTCGCCATGTATAAATGATGTGTACGAGTCCGTCTGAAGTCTGGATCACTGCAGGATACGAATACTGACTTATCTGGGAATCTTCAAGAACCAGTGCGGCATACCAGGTTTTTCCGTCTTTGGACACGGCCACATTCAAGGGCGTACGATGCCCTTTTGAAGCATTGATTGGTGTTGCAACATGATTGTATACTACCAGTTGTCGTCCATCAGCCAGTGTTACTGCATCGGTACCCGAATTATTATTTGGCAAACCTGAAGGCTGCGTCAATGACCATGTTTTCCCGTTATCATCTGACCACGACGTGACAAGTACCGCATTTTTGCTGCGACAAAGAATCTGCAACCGGCCATCCGGGTATGTCAGAACACTTGGCTGAATAATACTGTGCACCTTATAATTATTGATGGCGTCGGTCTTATCCCAGGTTTTTCCCCAGTCCTTTGTAAATTCGAAATGAACATTCCAGCCATTTCCTTCTGTACTGGAGGGACATATCAGGGTACCGTCTTCCAGCAATACCGGCTTGTTTTTTACCGGACCGATATAACCATCCGGCAATTTCTGAGCCTTACTCCAGGTTTCACCGTTATCAGAAGAGCGTTTCATTACACCCCACCACTCCGATGGTTTAGGCCCCACTTTGTAAAACAACAGCAAATCACCGCCAGGCACCTGATACAATACCGGATTCCAGGTCGGATAGCGCAAGGTATCGTTGATGACACCATTGGCCACCTCCACGGATTTGCTCCATTTTCCATTCTTATACTTGCTGAACCGAATGGTAACATCAGGATGCCGTTCGTATGTACCACCAAACCAGGCTGCAACCAGACCATCCGGTGTTTCGGCCAACGTACCGGCATGACAGGACGGATACACATCCTTCTCGTATAAAAACTGTGCATCCACGATGCCTTTCTTCCACCTTCCTTCCCTGGCCTGTAAACTCAAGCTCATTATTGTTAGTAAAGCCAGTGTTAGTATTTTTCTGCTCATACAAATAATTTTAAATCCTCTGTACAGACGCCTGCTGGGTCAGCACACCTCCTTAATACTATGTTATATCCCGAAGAAACGGGACTATTCAGTAACCAAAAGGCACTTGCTATTGTTATTATTTGATCCTTTTCAAATTTAAATCCTCCGTCCCGATTAATATCGGGACCAGCTTCTTACAAAGTAGGACGTATCATATGTCTTGCGTCTTACATCTTATGTTTTACATCTTATATTTTACTGCTGCTTCTTTTTCTCTTCCCTTATTCTCTTCACGAAAGCCTTATACAATGCGCGCCAGTCACGACCATTGCTGATCAGATACTGCTCACATTTGGTTTTATAAATCTCGAACACGGCAGAGATCTCTTTCATGTTTTTATAATCCACTGCCATTTCGCGGGCTTCCTTAAGATAGCTCAGCAACTTGGCTGCTTCTTCATCGGTGAGATCCGGAACAATAGCACGATAACCTTTCATGGTAAAAGCCACTTTACCAACGGTATACTTATCCAGAATAGCCTCCACCTGCTCCTCAGTCAGGTCTTTACGTAAACCATTCATCAGGTCTTCATGATACGACGAAGGCTGCGCTGAATCGGCTATCATTTGCCTGTCCTGATCAGTCAGTTTATCACCGGTTCGGGGATTGACACCAGCCGGAACCGTAGAAAACGGATGTTCGTTATGCCAGGTTCGGATTGCTGTCAGATGATCAGCCACAACTTTTATAACCCGGTCTTCTTTGGCTTTATCATTCAGTTCAAGTGACTGAACCCACTCTGTTGCCTTTTTTTCCTGGTCTGTCATTTTCTTCTCTGTCTGGCCTTTTGTGCTAAGCCCCAGAATTAAAAATAATCCCATAAAAAAAATCACTCTTAAACGTGTACTTTTCATTTCGTTTATATTTTAGAATTACTTATTCATATCACATATTAAGCGTCCCAGATCAGTTCTTCTGCCAATTTCCTTTCCATCGATCAGCACAATTAATCCTTTCCCCAGCTTATATTTGTCACCTGTTTTATCCCAGATAATGGTGAGATTTTTGCCGTGATAATTGACCCTGTCCAGGCAGAACCAGTCCCATTTATCCTTTGGGATCAGCGGGTTCACCTCCACCTGATCATCTGCCCCTGGGCGAAGTCCAACCAATCCGGTAATGACCAGATCATTGAACGTGGAATGGTTATAATACCTGCTTCGTTCCTGATCTCCTTTCAGCCAGTAACCGGTTACTTCATCCAGGTATTCACCAATGTACGGCCGACCCCGGTAATATTGCGATTCCACGTAGGTTTCAAGTAAGTCAAAATATACCGAGTCATTCACCTCGCTCTGGTCATAATTATTCAACAGGTTCGCCATTCCTGTTAAGGTCTGTGAAGTGGCAAACGGCCATACGGCACCATCCCACTCACATTTGCAACAACCGTGGGTACGGAAATCAGGATGCCGCTGTTCTGCTGTTGTAATACCAAAGGGAGCCAGAAATCCTCCCGGATCAGTTATCTGAGCCCATGCTTTCTCATAACCTTTTTCCGGTAAATTAAAGTACCATGGAATAAATCCAATCTCTTCCCTGACATTTGCAAATCCACCCTCCTCCTTCACGGTCTCAAAGAAATCGGCTTCAGGGTTCCATAGATTCTCCTCCACCAGCTGTCTTAAGGTATCCGCTTTAGCAGCATACAGTGTTTCCCATACTTTATTTCCTGCAAGTTCTGCCATTTTTGAAATGGCAACCGCATTACCGTACATATAACTGTTAATGGTTGGACGGTCATTTTTTACACGTCGCCCACCTGATATTTGTTCCTCCATCCCGTCTTTCACATCTTCCTGCCAGAACATGCCGGACGGTTTACGGCGTTCTGCTTCCCAACGCCGATAATCCGCTTCCAGATCAGGCAGCATATTTACAATAAACGCACTGTCTTTTGTCAGAAGGTAATAGTTATAAACGGCATCGGGTGTCCAGCTGCTGAATTTGTGCAACTTATTCATGGGTTTGCCATCATTGCCACGATACCAGACCTCCAGATTTTGCTTAAGATATTCTGGATTATGCAACCAGCGTGATTCATAGGTATGATGGCCTATGGCACAGGCAATCAGGTTATATTTATCCGCATAGGATCGCTGCACAAGAAATTCAGTAATGGCATAACCTACCGGCGTTTGTTCAATATGTTTTCTAAGGGTCCACCATCGGTAATAAAACATCTCTTCGAAATTATCCTGTGGACATTCAAACAAGGGAATATTGGCCTTCATCCATTCCCACGATTCGGAATTCGGGATCAACTGTACAATGTTTTCATCTTCCATGCGGTTGAAATAGTCCACGTAATGTTTGAAATCATCCACATCCAGTACATAGCCCTGATGATCAACAGACAGTGTTTTTGTTTTAAGGGAATAAATCCTGTAAACGGCTTCTTTATCCGGTTTCCCGTCCTGCTTTACATCAAAATCCTGGTCAGTTGGCGTATCTACATTAGGGAAACGTCTTATTTCACCTGTTCTGAACACAATACTTTGCACCTCATGAACCGGTTCAAAACAGAGACCTTTTGTTTTGTGCTTCCCGTTGACATAAATATCGTAAAAGCGGTTATCTACGGTAGCCTCAATGCGGATATCGTAAACTTCACGGGGTTCATAAGGCATAATATTTCTCAGTCGGTAACCAGCTTTATGTTTTATGTAACCGTCATTATCAAATATTAACCGCAACGCTCCGGTGTTTTTTTTATCCTGCAATTCAACCTGCAGAATTCCATGATTATTCTGTTCCGGTTTGATTGCAAATTCAACGCTCACATTTTTCTGTTGAGGAAACAAACGAGTGGCTTTGGCATAGTCAAACGGATCTTTGTCATGCAGCGTCAGGCATTGCTTCCCTTGATTGTCTTTTTCAACTGCAACACGTGCCCAAACCGGACTGTAAATGTTCCACTTCTTAAAAGCTGATCCGGATCCTGTTGCTGTAAACTCATCATCAGCCTGCTCTGTTGCTTCAGACCTTATCGGAACCGGTATTTCAGATACCCAGATATCTTCCTTATTCATACTGTACGTAACCCACAGATTTCCATCCGAAGGTGTTCCGTTTGTTTCCTGGATTCCGCGTACATACTGTGGCCCGTACGATTTATAATTCCCACCATAGCGCATGGTGGATATCTCTCCGTTGACCAGCAACAGGTTCGTATATTTCAATCCGTCATCACTTACAGAAACGGCCAGTGGCCAGCGAAAATCTGACGGATTATAGACCGTAGCATACCGGCCATCTGAGGTTTCCTGTCCCCAGATTTTGGCATTGCTGTTTACAAATCCGGGGGCTCTCACAGGTTGTGTCCATGTATGTCCCTGATCATTACTGATGGCTGTAAGCGCGTGTTTCCACAAGCCGACAACCTTTCCATCCGGCAGGTGATAATAACAAAAGGCCTTGTAATCTTTTTGTATCGGAATCAGGGGATCATTACGGTCTGCTTCTTCATTCCACTGCTGCTGAACCAGCGGGTTCGACAACATTTCCTCACAAGCTTTCCTCAGCCCCTTGTCTTTACTTTCTGTATAAAACGGATAATCTGTATTCTTTTTATTCCATCCATGATTATAGCGGATAAAATAGATTGGTCCCCATGTACCATCCTTGTAAACTTCCCTGACAACACGACCTATTCCATTCCCATCATTCGGACTATCCTTTGCATTCATGGAAATGGCAATATATGCCAGCACAAACAACCTGTTGTCCGTTGATACATAAAATCCCATGCGCTGGTGATTCACCGACATCAGATCCTTAGCCACCTCTGTTCCGTTATCTTTTCTGGTTCCATCCGGTATAGGATATGGGGGGAAAACCACATCCGGTTCAGACCAGGTATTCCCATCCTGTGAGCTTACTAAAAACGTTTGTCCTGGTGCGATATGTTCACCAACCGGATCGCTCAGGTATTCCAGAAAAAATGTATTGTTCCAGTAAGCCAGCATTGGTGCATGGTTGTATGTCCAGCCGTAGCCATCAGCTATGTCCGGAAACTCACGGTTTGCCCGCATTACCTGTATGTTATGCACACCCATGGCAGGTGGTAACTGTCCGTGATGATAATCCGGATTATTGAGTGTTTCTCCCGTATAATGTGGTATGTCTGTTTCCTGTGCATTTACCACAACAACAATAAGTGATAAACAAACAATAAATATGAATCTGATTTGATTTCTAAATAACATCTACTCCAGTTTTTATTCCACCTAGCTTATTTTTCTTCAAGTACCAGAACCCAATCGTTTCCGTTTTCCTTTTCTCCAGGAGAATCAAATTCATGGGTTCCACTATTCTCTACCTCACCGATTTCAGTAATTTCACCTGTTTTCGGATCAAACCATAAGGCCTTAACTTCTGAATTGAATTTCTCCATATTTACGGGAATATTTCTCCCTGTGTATGTATAAATATATGCATAACCCTTGCCACGTGTCGCCTGAAGATGATCGTACTTTTCACCGTTATCACCTGCAATCAGACTTTGATCCGGAACGCGTTCCAGGTATGGCCGTGACAACATCAGGTCTTTCAGATATACCATCTGTTTGGCACCGGGAGCATCCAGAGCCTGTGTCCAGTATTCACGCGCACCATAGGCCGGTTCTTCATCCGAGGGTTTGTAAAACTGCATTATGGCACTGTGTCCGTACGTAAACCCACAGGCACCTGCAAACACTGACCAGTAGGCATAGCGGCGAACATCCTCAGCTTTCCAGTAAGGCTGAGTCGTATCATGCAGCCCCTGGGGAATCCCTTCATACGATGGTTCACCGTCGATGGTTGGTTTGGCTGGTTTCAAATTAAAATCTGTCTGAATATAACGCCAGTTATCCTCTCCGTAATTTCGTTCCGTATCATCCTGATCATACCTTCTGTGTCCTGACTGGACCATATTAAAATCCAACCATGGCTCATTCTCAAACCAATCGGATGATTGCATCCTTCCCCTTGGATGAAAGGTGATTAAATGGTTGGGATCATTATTTTTTAAGGCATTTCCAATGGCATTCCATGTGGCTGTGGAATCGCTTCCAAAGGTATCACCGCCGTTGAGCCATATAATATTAGACCGGTCCCTGAAACGTTTGGCCAGCCATTCACCATATAATTTCCCCTGCTCACGGGATACATAACCTCCTCGTACGTTTCCACCCCAAACTGGCACCAACGCCATGTATAAACCTTTTTCAGCGGCTTTGTCTACCACATAATCTACATTGTCCCAGTAATCGTATTGTTCAGGATCTGAAAAGGAATTACCCGCCGTAACAAGGGGTCTGGAAGCATCATGATCAATCAGTGCGGAATCGCCATATACATTCACGGCACCCAAAGAATGAAGAACCATCACCTGGATCACATTAAATCCTTTTTCCCGGCGGTCTTCAAGATATTGCTCTGCCTCCTCACGGTTCAGTTTGGTAAACAATAACCAGCCGGTGTCACCAAGCCAGAAAAACGGATCACCACCGGATGTTACCATATAATGTCCGTTTTCAGAAACTTTTAATATCGGCAACTCCTCCGTTGTTTTCTTATGTGGAGCACAACTGAAACATAAAACACCGGCTAAAAGCAGTAATAGATTAATTCGTATCATGTGTTTATTATTTTTTTCTGATCCATACAATATTGGTTCCGTTATGAGGAAGGTCAATTGATGTGACCTCTCCGGCTTTTATTGTCAAAGTCTGATCTGATACTGTTCCATCAGATGGCCTGATAAACTGAACATGGAACTTTCCTTTTTTATTTGATAAATCGACAGAAAGTCTTCGCTTATCATTACAATAAACGATCATGCCGGTTTCACCATTCAGAATACATGTTCTATCCGGTGTTGATCCCGGATCTTCAGGACGCATACTTGCCGCATCCTTTAAAAACTCATCCGGCAAACCTTCCGGCAAAACAGCCAGCGAACCTCCTGCCATTAATACAGCCCAACCGTATACATTATATCGTCCTTCTGAAAACATCACAGCCTTATCCGGATATTTTGAAGTATAAGCATACACCGAATGATACACTGAATTGAAAGACCGTTTTCCGACATTTATCTGCCTTGCATGCTGACGTGGTGCCAGTTGCTGATCTCCCAGCGGGGCATATAATGAACCATCTTCACGGTAGGCCCAGTAACGGATATCGATAACATCAACCAGTTTTGCCAGGTCCCGATTCTCTAATACTGAATCCTGCACGTCCTTTGTAGTAGAGAGCCCGATCAACTGATCTTTCCCAGTTTCCTTTTCCCAGTCTTTTATAGTTTCCAGCCAGAATGCTGTAAAGTGATACGGACCTGTATACTCGGCGCTGGTTAATTGTAACACATTGGAATTACCGGCAAAATTATTCATGCACTGCTTAATAAAAGCCTGGTGCAACGGACGTCTTACCGGATCTGTTTCATCGTAAAACTGTTCCGCCATGTAAATTCTTTTGTCGCCGGCAAAGGGCACCGGTTCAGGAAAACCTGTATTGTTGATGTTATTCACTGGCCTCCATGGACAATCAACCCAATGGGCGCCGGCTTCCAGAATGTTGTGCTGAAAATAGTTATGATGTACCAAAAGCTTTCCATTTTGATCTGCCAGATCAGCAAACTGCTTCAACCGGTTCCAGTAGAAAAAGTCGTATTTAGTCAGATCATATTTACTAAGTCCGTCCCAGGCCGTTCCCTGACCTGTACGTGCAAATGGTTGTTCGTAAAATGGAGCCCATACCTGACCATCCATGCGCCTCACCCGTTCATGATCATCGCGGCGACGTTCGTACCACAGGCCATAATTCTGTTCCAGTCCAACCATATTATACCGGTTCATCCAATCAACCACCTCATTCAGGTTATCGGTGTAACCGTATCCATTTCTTCCTGGTACATAACGTGTCACAGCCGGTGTGGCTTTTGCAGTGGTGTAAGGTCTTGCTACGCCACGCCACCAGGGCACTGTAAACCGCATTCCGGTCACCAGTTTGCCATCAACAACCAGTCTCCCGTTTTGAACCGAAATAAGATGCTTTTCTTCTGACAAAGTGCCTGAAGCCTCTTTTATTTTTTCAACAGATTTAACGCCAGTGTTATCTACTAAAACCGGGTCACGCGAAGATGCTTCATTTATCCAGTCCTCAAGTCTTAAGGCCGGTTGAAAGGATTGTTCTGAATAGACCTTTGCTTCATCAGCTGTTGGACTGCTGGTCGAATTACTGCTGTATGGCATCACCTCTTTTTCATATGCTGCAGCATCCTTTTTGAGCCGTTCTGCCAGCTGAGCATAAAACAGACTTCGTGGTTTAATATGATTGTTCTGATCAACCCAAATACCATTGCCTGAAAACTGACTCCAGGCGCCATAAGCCCAGTTCATAGCGGTAGGTGGCGCATAATTATTGATCCTGGCTGCAGCGCACTGCCACAACATGGAATTGGCTGCGGTCCAACCTGATCCCTGGTTATTTAGTCCCTGGTTACTGAACGAGATCATATTTCCATCCACATTCACAATATCAAATAAAACACCCGAAGCCCAGCTGTCTATGGTTCCGCTGAACTCGTACGGCAGATGTGTTTCGCACTGTACAAAGGCATTAGGTCCTGCGGCACAAAATCCTACTGCAAAATCATGGTATCCATATTCTGAATACAAGCGCTGAAACAAAGTTTGCTGGCCCATGGTAAAAAAGGTATACCTCCGCTGACCACCAATCTCTGAAACCGGTTCCTTCGATATACAATCCTGGACTGTTACCCTTCTGGCTGTTTCATATACGGCGACTGCCGAACCTGCAAAATGGGTAAACTGCACCTGTCTTACCCATACATCCTGAGCATTTTCTATGGTAATGGCAGACCAGCAGTGGTCTTCATCTTTTGGATTGGAAACATCAAAATCTGATTTTAAATTCAGATTCTCAATCCCTATATTTTTTATTCGCCCGGGCCAGTTATATTTCGCGACTGTACTTATACCCCATTGCTGGTCCAAAGCTGTTGTCAAAGGTGCATCTACCGAAATTGTATTCCCGTTAATTGCTGTTATTGTTCTGTCCCATATAATATCCCTGGTCCCTTCTTTCCATCCGATCCAACCGGTTTCTTCGCCACCAAACTCTCTCATATCCAGTTCCTGAATCCAGGCTTTGGTTGACGGCCGACGGATAAAAATCTTATCTCCTGTACTCAATCCTTTTGTGGATTCAAGTTGAAGTTCAAATGCATTTACAGGTACATATTGACTGGTTATTTTTACAGGTTCAGAATACACCAAATTGTTTTGCCCCAAAACACGTATAAAGGTTTGTCTGTCTTTTTCACCTGCAATAAGTGTTGTTCCATTCCTGCCCGTTCCGCTGCCACGAATCACAATGCCGGAGGATTTGACAACCAGTCTTCCATTAACATGAAAGGCCCCTGTATCCAGTAAAACTGCTCCTTTGAATCCATCCTGATCCGGTGGCAATGTGGCAATATAGTCAATCGCTTTCTGAATATCTCGTGTAGCATCTGCATCAGTATTCTTAACAAAAACTTCTGAATTAATCAATGGTATTTCTTCTTCTGATGCTTTATATCCGGCATACGAAAAGTCAGGAATCCTGTCACCTTTTTCGTCAGGCTGATAATTCAGTTTTCCATCTCTGCCAATAATGAGTGGTCGTTTAGCATTCTGCGCAAAACCTGTAACAGAAGAAATCAGCAGAACAAGAGCCAAACAAATTTTTAAAAATGAACTGTATTCTACATTCGTTTTTTCAATCATTTTGGGTATTAATTAATGTTGTTCGTGTTGTGACAAAACATGAATCATGCCACAATTCTTACAAATTTACTGATTCACACCAGATTAATTGAGATTATTCTTTTTGTATTTCAACCATCCTCTATAGGTAAGACGGTCATCAATTTCTTTGGTTCTGTAAAAGTAACTTGCTACAAAACCAACTACAAACAAAATAACGTGGCTGTATACGCCAATCATGTATTTGTGCTGGTTAAAGTTGTATTTTCCAAAATCGAGCAGTAATACTTCTTTGCTACTACTGCCAATCGGTGTTGATGTTAACAAAGCCCAGGTTGTAAACAGGACACTCGCAGCGATGCCAAAATACAAGCCCTTTTTATTGGGTCGTTTAGAGACGATTCCCAACAGGAACATCCCGGCAATTCCTCCGGAAAAGATAGCATATAATGTAAATACGATGCCAAGTACTCCTTTTCCGCCGGCTTTTACGTAGAACATGGCTACTGCGATTGCTCCCAAACCGGCCAGTACAATAAAGATTTTACTTAGCATCACCTGTTCCTTTTCTGAACTTTTGGGCCTGAACCTTAAATAATAATCTTCGAGGGCAATAGCCGAAAGACAATTCAGATCGGAGTCCAGACTGGAAACCGCAGCAGCGATTAACGCTGATATTATTATCCCAACTACGCCAACCGGCATTTTGGTCATGATAAAGAAGGGAAATACCTCATCGTTTTTAATGCCTGCCGGCAAAACATCGCCGGAGATATGGTAATATGAAAATAAAGCTGTTCCAATAAACATAAACAGAGCCCAAACCGGTACGCTCAACAACACACCAATAAGTGAAGCTTTAATCGCTTCTTTATCTGATTTAGCAGTAAGATACCGTTGCACAATGGTCTGATCAGTTCCGTATTTCTGAATGGCATAAAATATACCGTTCAAAGCCATAACCCAAAAGGTAAGATGGACAAATTCCATATCGAAAGGACCAAATCCAATGCGGCCGTTTTCTTTTGCCACTGTCCAAATTTCTGACGGACCTCCCGGTGTACTAAATAAAAGGATCGCCAGAGCCACAATTCCACCTGCAATCAACATAAATCCCTGGATTACATCCAACCAGATAACTGCCTCAATTCCGCCTAACATAGTTAAAACAATAACAGCAGCCCCAATCACCCAAATCACAGTGACTGTATCAAGTCCCATCATTTTACCAATGGCGAGTGCAATGATATAAAATACGGTCCCCATCTTTGAAAAATGGGTCAGTACAAAAGCCAGCGAGCTGTAAAGCCGTGCACCGAAGCCGAAGCGCTTTTCGAAATACTCATACGCACTCAATTTGATGACATGCCTGAACAATGGCACAATAAAGCCAATAGCAAAAATCAGTACGATTGGAACCATAAGTCCCTGTACCAGTCTAATCCAGTTTGTGGCATACCCTTCACCAGGATACGCTAAAAATGTTATACTGCTGATTAATGTAGCCAGAATCGATATTCCAATAGCCCACGAAGGTAATTTTCCGCTTCCTGTGAAGTACTTACCTGTACTTTTTTGTTGTCTTGCAAATCTTACCCCAACACCTAGCGATACGACCAACGTTAAAATGATGATGATATAGTCAATAAGATGGATGGAATTTGTTTGCATCAGACGTGGGTTTTTATCCTTACTTTATCCACCGGCCATTTATAACTTCCGGGTTTTGTTGTAATTTTCATATTGGGAAACTTATCCACTTTCATCTGGATGATTCCTGCATCCAGTTCACAGAATGGCATAAGCCTGTTAATTTCAAGACTTTTAAACACAGCCGAAGCCGTTGCCCCTCCTTCAATAAACAAATCCTCAATCGCAACAGATTTATTGACCTGTGCAACAAATTCTCCTATGTGTTTACTCAATCGAACTGACAGTCCGCTCTCCTTTTTATATTTATATTTAATTGAAACGAAAACATTTTTATCTGCCCTCAGATGATCCGAAACAGTACTCACCCAACGTCGCATAACATCGGGCTCAAAATCGGCACTATTGAATATTTCTGCCGGCATATTTACTACAGAAATATTATTGTCGAGCGTCATTCTGTCCATGTCGGGAGACTTAGGATATGCACTTCCAAAAATAAACAATGTTTTTGACCCGAATGTGTATTCCTTTTTGATTTCACCAGGGATCTTTCCGTTTTTAAGACTACTAAAGAGTATGGCATTAAAGAATCCTGCTCCACCAGCAATCACCATTTGATTATTCAGCCGCATTGTCCACCTGGTCATCTCCTCATCGTTTGTAATATCTCCAACAACGAGACCATTTGTGGGCATTCTTTCATCGACCCCAATTGAACTGACCTCACAGAACTCATTACCTATAATTTCCGTGACATGTGAAGAATTTATGGAATATTCCGGATCATTCCCAAATGATGTCTGAGCAAGCGGTATTCCTTCCACATAATATATGCCTTTGTTTATGATACGCTTGAAATACGGATTACCGGCTACAATAACAGCAATATCATTTGCAGATGCCTTCATTTGCGCGTGCAACTCAGCAGCCACATTTCCCCTTAAAACAGAATCCAGTTTTTTGAAAATAAATTCCGGCTCCAGCTTTAAAAGTTTACGTGTTATTTTATCAATTTCTTTTGCAGCTTCTGTTTTACTCAGAGCACGTGTATTGGTTGCAATAATCAAGAGATCCACATCCTTTACTTTCTCCACCCTGGTTTCTATCATAACCCGGAGACCGTGTCGTAATCCTATCCCTCCAATTTCAGCAGCACCCGTAAAATCATCTGCAATTACAGCTATCATCTATTCTTCCCTTATGTTTCTGACTGATATAATTTTGTGGCATATTCTATGGCTAAATGTAAGGCATCAGGGCTTGCCACTCCTTTTCCGGCCACTTCAAATGCCGTTCCATGGTCTACAGACGTTCTAATAATCGGCAATCCAAGCGTTATATTCACGCCTTTTACACTTTTCATCACATTCTTTTCCTTATCCCAGTTGAACCCAACTACCTTAAACGGAATATGTCCCTGATCGTGATACATGGCTACACAACCGTCAAATTTTCCACCTTTCGCCATGGCAAACAATGTATCCGGAGGCACAGGACCGACGGCATCAATGCCAATACTTTTGGCATATTCCAAAGCTGGTTCAATCTCTTCTTTTTCTTCCCAACCAAACAACCCATTGTCACTTGAGTGTGGATTTAGTCCTGCCACACCAATTTTAGGTTGTGTGATCCCAAGTTTTTTCAGGCTGTCATCCAGCAGCTGGATCACTTCAATTACCCGGTCCTTTTTCACCCTGTCGCAGGCTTCGCGCAAAGACACATGGGTACTTACATGAATTACCCTCAAATCTTCTTCCGCCAGCAGCATCGCATATTTTGCAGTATTGGTGTAATATGCGTAAATTTCCGTATGACCCGAAAAATGATGACCCGCAGCATTAATGGCCCCTTTATGAATCGGACCTGTAACAGTTCCGTCCACTTCCTTTGTGAGAGCCAGATCAATGGCTTTTTTTACCGCTCTGAAAGCCAGATCGCCGGCAACAGCAGACACTACACCAAATTTTATATCAGCTACATGCTCTGCTTCCAGATGATACAAATCCATGGTTCCCGGTTCAAACTTTGCTTCCGCAATATCCTTAATACTGTTTATTTTTAAATCAACACCTACCAGTTTGATCGCTTTAGCCATGATTTGCCTGTTACCGATCAAAACGGGTTTACAAATGCTGTAGACATCAGTATTTGCAAAGGTTTTAGCTGCAATTTCGGGTCCGATCCCGGCAGGATCACCCATAGTAACTGCTAAAACCGGTATATTATTTTTGTTGCTCATACTATCAATTCATATTTCACCAACTCTTCTTCGATGAACATTCTGTAAGCTTCTTCATCTTCTTCACTCATCCGGTACATCGGCGGTAAAACATTCGGTCCACAAAATCCCATGACTGACATGATATATTTTAATGCAGGAATGGACTGGCTGAGTGTTCTGTCTTTCTGGTATAGCAAACCCAGTTGATTAGTGATATCCTGTAGTTCATCTCCCCGTTCAAAATTACCGGCTTCTACAGAGTTCAACAATTCTTCATAAAATCCTGGTGCAAAATTTCCGGTACTGGGCACAATACCGGCCGAACCATTTTGCATAGCGTATGACGATTGTGCCGCCCAACCAATCAGGTGAACAAAGTCCGATCTATCCCTCCATAGATCAAGGGATTTATCGAGCCGTGAAATATCCCTCTCAGAATCCTTAACCCCAACGATATTAGGATGATGACTCAACTGATCAAGAACATCCAGTGATATGGACATTTTAACCGTTGCCGGCATGTTGTAAATAATCAAAGGACAAGGAGATGCATCAGCCAGTGCTTCAAAGTAACGTAACATCTGGTTATCATCCAGGGGATAAAAAGCAGGCAGCGTTGCAACGACCACATCAACCCCCATATCACCGTAGCGCGTTGCCATTTCTACAGATTCCGCAAATGCATTTGATGATATTCCGGCATAAACTGTGCATTTCCCATCTGCTGCAGCAACTGTTTCAGCTACCACAATATCTTTTTGATTCTGTCTTACTGATGGTCCCTCTCCTGTTGTACCCAAAACAAAAGGGTGTGCCCCATTTTGTTTGAATAGTTCCACAATACGTTTAACTGCATATCGGTCTACCCCACCGTCAACCTTAAATGGCGTAACCATTGGCACTATAACACCACAATATTTAGATCTCTTTTTCATGTGTTAAAATGCACGTTTATAAATCTCAATAATATCTTTTTTACTGAGTTCTTTAATATTGTTTTTCAGTAAGCGTTGAACCTGAATCGCCCCATCTGCCATTTTCTCAATATCACCTTTTTTTATACCTATCTCCGAAAGTCTTGAAGGCAAACCACATTCTTTGATAATTTCTTCAATTTTTCCAATTGCAGAATCTGCCTGTTCCTCCACAGGACCATGTTCAAAAATTCCCATAGCAATGGCTATATGTGCTAGTCGATCATCCCCTTCAGGACGATTATACTTTAGAACATAAGGTAACAACAAGGCATTTGACAACCCATGTGCCACTTTGTATTCACTTCCCAGCGGATAAGCCAAGGCATGAACTGCTGCTGTATTTACAGGTCCCAGACACATGCCGCCATACATACTACCAAGAGCTACTGCCGACCGAGCTTCCATATCATTGCCATCTTTGCATGCTGCTATCAGATTTTTACTTATCAACTTTACCCCTTCCAACGCCCAGACATCTGCTACCGGATGTGCAAATCTGTTCATATAGGCTTCTATACAATGGGTCAATGCATCAATTCCGGTTGCTGCTGTAACCTGTTGTGGAACACCAAGCGTTAGTGCGGGATCAACATAAGCTGCATCCGGGACCAGAAAGGGACTAATGACACCTTTTTTCCCACCATCCCTTTCATCCAGAAAAATGGCGTTGGGAGAAACCTCACTTCCCGTTCCACTGGTGGTTGGCAGACAAGCCATATATGTTTTGCGCTCTTTCAGTAAACCAATACCAACAACAGACCTGATTTCCTGCTCATTCTTTAACATCGTGGCCAGAAATTTTGCTACATCAAGTACGCTTCCGCCACCAATACCAACAACACTGTCTGCTTCAAAATGACGCGCTTCTTTCAGAATTTTCTCAAAATCAGCAAACGATGGTTCTCCGTCAATGGTGGTATTTACAAGTACAGAAATATTATTTCTTTTGAATTCACTTAGCAGGCCATCCAATAACGGTAAAACAGGAGGAATGGTAAGAATATACAGGGATTGCAACGAAAGCGCAATGAAATCCTCTTTAAAATCATGTAATGCCCCTTCACCAAAAACGACTCGTGGAGGTTGTTGTATCAGAATCTTATTCATTTAAACTTTTCATTAAAGCACTAAGAAGTAACAAATATTACTCTCGCTAAATCCAATGCCCTGAACACAAAAAACAGCTTATCCGCTTACAAATACCACCGAATCCCACACCAAACTTCGCACAAATAAAAGGTTAAATATGTAAACGTTTACAGCGCAATTTATGCCTTTTTTTAATTTTATGCAAGTAATTCCCTTTTGGCATTATGACAAAATCCTCCTATATAATTATATAACAACATATTACATAATGCAATTTCGTTATTTTTTATTTGAATCATGCCTCCCCTGATTTCTCCTCATTTATGTGTAAAAAAAATGGTAGTGCAGATATTCCGTTTTTGCATCAGAAATTACCCCAAAAGGATATTTAAAGCTTAAAATTTAATGCATATGAACCAAAATCTTTCTAATATTCATTCTTTTATTTCTTGATGAAGGTTTATGCAAAAATCTGCGGTGTTAAGCAAGCAAAAATCAATATTTTATGTAATCGTTTTCATTGTTTTTCCCTGATTATAAATTATATTTGTGGCAATCACATTTAAAAGAGGTCAAATCAGAAATCTTCATCTTATTTTAGTTCTATTTATTACTTTTGGTTTTTTATACTGTTTTGCTCCTTAATTAATTTAAAACACGTCAATATGTTTCAACAGATCCAAAACAAACATAAACGAATTTCAGGGTTATTAGTGGCATTGTTTATTTATTCAACAACGCTGTTAAGTGCTTCCGGATTTTACAACATTAATGACTACGGCGCAGCAAGAGATGGAAAAACCAAAATTACAGATGCCATCGCAAAAGCGATTAAAGCTGCCTCAGATAATGGAGGCGGGACCATATTTTTCCCTGCTGGTGAATATCTGACGGGACCTGTAGTTTTAAAAAGTAATATCACCATTTTTCTGGATGCGGGTGCTTTATTGAAATTTTCAGACGACTTTGATGATTACCTGCCCATGGTTCAATCGCGATGGGAAGGAACGGATGTGGTAAATTTTTCTCCGTTGTTTTATGCTTTTAAGGATTCTAATATCACCATAACCGGCAGAGGGCGTATTGACGGCCAGGGGAAGAAATGGTGGGACTATCACCATTGGCTGTATTCTCAACCAAAGGATTTTAAATCGAAATGGCAGACGGAATTTGCAAAGCAGAATAAAGATGTCATTTTACCGGATCAGCCTGGTATGGTTGAGCGGGGATTTTTACGCCCTCCCTTTATTCAACCCATGTATTGCAAGAATATCAGAATCGAAGGCATAACCATCACCAATTCACCGTTCTGGACAATCAATCCGGAGTTCTGCCAAAATGTGACTGTAACGAATGTGACCATTAATAATCCCATATCTCCAAATACTGATGGGATCAATCCGGAATCGTGCCGTTATGTGCATATTTCCAATTGCCACATTTCTGTTGGTGATGATTGCATTACCATAAAATCAGGAAAAGACCGGGCAGGTCGTAAAATGGCTGCACCATGCGAAAATATTACCATCACCAACTGCACCATGCTCAGAGGTCATGGCGGTGTGGTTATTGGCAGTGAGATGTCGGGTGGAGTTAAGAAAGTTACCATTTCCAATTGTGTGTTTGAAGGAACCGACCGTGGCATCCGCATCAAATCGACCAGAGGTCGCGGTGGTGTAGTAGAAGATATCCGGGTCAGTAATATAATAATGAAGGATATCAGGCGGGAGGCTATTAAACTGAATATGTTTTATTCAAAAACTGATCCGGAACCGGTATCAGAACGTACGCCGGTATTCAGAAATATTCATTTCAGTAACATCACAGGGAATGCCTATCAGGCTGGTTTCCTTTTGGGTCTGGATGAAATGAAAATTAACAATATCACATTTAATGATATACAGTTGGAAAGTAAAGTTGGTTTTACCGTTGAAGATGCATCCGACATTGAATTTCATAATGTGAAAATTGATACTGAAAAAGGATCGCCCATATATGCCAAAAATTCTAAAAATCTGATAATTGATGCAGTTAAGACAGATACCCCAAAAAAGGGAGTTCCGGTGATTGAACTTGTAAACGTTCAGAATGCATACATTTACAATTGCTTTCAAACGAGAGAAACAGATGTATTTCTGAAACTTGAAGGTGAAAACACAAAGGCAATCTATTCGGATCAGAACAACTTTGCAAATGTGAAAACCAAATTAGTAAAAACTGATAACGTAAAACATAATGACTAACACCAAAATTATATTTATGAAGCAATCCGTAATTTTCATCTTAGCAATCCTGCTATTTAGCTGTAACGCTCCAAAAAAGAAAACTGAAGACATCAAGTGGAGTCAGAAAATGGCTGACGCCGTTATGGAACGTAACGACACATTAGGCTTATACAATGGAAGAACCCGGATGGGCTGGTCCTACGATGTGGCTCTGCTAGGAATGGCCATTGATAAGTTAGGTAATATTGATCCGAAATACTCTAAATACATGTCGGATTATATGGATGCCATGGTAGAGGAAGACGGAACAGTAAAACGATATGAGATGGACAAGTATAACATTGACCTTATCAATCCTGCCCGCAATCTTCTTATCCTTTACGAAAGAGATAGTACGCCAAAATATAAAAAGGCTCTGCCACAATTCATTGAACAGATGGAGAACCATCCGAAAACCAAAACCGGTGGATTCTGGCATAAAAAACGCTACCCGTGGCAAATCTGGCTGGATGGTGTGTATATGGGAATGCCCTTTCTTACACAATATGCCAAAGATTTTGATGATCCGCGTTGGTTTGATGTGGCTGCACACGAAATCATTCTGGTTCATGAAAAAACGGTTGATCCCAAAACCGGATTACTGTATCATGCGTGGGATGAGAGTCACCAGCAAAAATGGGCCAATCCTGAAACCGGACAGTCACCTCATTTCTGGAGCCGCGCCATGGGCTGGTACATGATGGCTATAGTGGATGTACTGGACTACCTTCCTCAGGATCATCCGAAAAGAGATTCAATCATCACCATCTTACAGGAAACAGCTGACGCCCTGGTTAAGGTGCGAGATCCTGAAAGCGGTGTTTGGTGGCAGGTGCTAGACCAGGGCAACCGTGAAGGCAACTACCCTGAAGGATCGGGTACTGCTATGTATATCTATGCCTTTGCCAAAGGGGCCAACAAAGGATATCTGGATAAAAAATACATTGGCATTGCCAACAATGCTTTTGATGACATGGTTAAAACGTTTATCGTTACTGATGATGATGGACTGATCAGTATGGTGAATATCTGCGGAAGCTGCGGATTGGGAGGAAATCCATACCGTGATGGAAGTTATGAATACTATACCACAGAAAAAATTGTAAAAAACGACTGCAAAGGTGTAGGTCCGTTTATTCTTGCCGCAGTTGAGCTGAATCGTTAAGTTTTACCGACATGAGATGCAAAAAATCCCTCAGATTCATTATAGCCGTTTTAGCCGGAATAGTATCGGCCTGTAGTTCAGGTTCAAAACCTGAAATAACAGAACTTTGGTACAACAAACCGGCAACGGTTTGGGAGGAAGCGCTTCCGATTGGAAACGGCAGGCTTGGGGCGATGGTTTACGGCATTCCCGAAGCTGAACACATACAGTTTAATGAAGAGACCTTGTGGGATTGCGCACCAAGACAATATTACAGGGAAAATGCCTATAAATACCTTGATAAGATCCGGCAATTATTGTTTGAAGGGAAACAGACGGAAGCAGAAGCGTTGGCCGGTAAAACATTCATGGGAAGAAAAGCTTATGAAGATGAGTTTCCTCTAAAGAAAAAAATATGGGTGGATAGCCTGCTTAACCTTAAAAAAGTAAAAGCGGCTATAAAACCGGATTTTAACGATATGGACTGGCCTACCATGTTTATCGATTATAAAAGTGTATGGGAGCGTAAAGGTCTTCCCGATATGAACGGCGGTGTCCTGTTCCGAAAGACTGTGAATATTCCTGAAAACTGGAAAGGACAGAATCTACGTATCAATCTTGGTCATGTAAAAGATCAGGATTTTACGTGGATTAATGGTGTGTTAATTGGCACAACAGATGAGTACAACACCACACGTACCTATGCTATTCCCAGGCATTTGGTTCATCCGGGAAAAAATGTAATTACTGTTCTGATTAATAATTACGTATCTACTGGTGGTTTTAACGGTGTACGAACAGGACCAAAAAAAATGTACTTGCTCCCTACTAGCCAAAAAGATGATTATCTGTTTATTGAGGGTGACTGGAAATACCAGGTGATTGATACAAAGCCACCTTTCTTCCCGCAATATGAAGCAGACTACCAGCCATTCGGTGACGTAATGATCACATTTCCGGGACATGAAAATTACACAGATTTCAGACGTAATCTCGATTTAGATAATGCTTTGAGCAATGTTTCATATAAAGTTAACGGCGTAACATATTCGCGCGAATATCTTGCGAGTCACCCGGATGAAGTCATTGCGATGAAGCTTAGTGCAGATAAAAGTGGAATGATAAGTTTTAATGCCAAATTTAATTCGCCTCACGAAATTCATAGCGTTTACAAGATTGATGATCAAACGCTTGGACTTTCTTTAAAAGTGGAAGATGGTGAGATGACGGGCACTGCTTATTTACGGGTATCAACTTCCGGTGGTCAGGCTATCGTCAGTGATAATGGAATTGTAGTTAAAAATGCTGACGAAGCAGTATTGAAATTAGTTGCTGCAACAAACTATATAACGTACAACGATATTTCCGGTGATCCGGTTGCATCCTGCAATACCTATCTGACTTCGGTTGCAGACAAGGATTATGAAACCATTAAAACGTCTCATTTAAAAGACTATAAACCTCTTTTTGACCGATTCTCCATAGATCTTGGGGAAAAAGAAAAAAGAAAAATTCCGACCGATGAACGTATCAACAATGTGAAAACAGAACCAGATGATGATCTGGCAGCTACTTATGTGCAATATGCCCGTTATCTGATGTTGTCATCCGGAAGGGATGGAACCAATCCACCCAATTTACAGGGAATATGGAACGATAAAATGTATCCTGCCTGGGGAAGCAAATATACCACCAACATCAATTGCGAGATGAATTTTTGGCCCGTTGAACCGCTCAACATTGCAGAGTGCCATAACTCTTTGTTTAAACTGATAGATGAGGTTGCCATAAAAGGCAGCAAAACGGCAGAGCATCACTATGGTGCAAGTGGATGGGTTTTACATCATAACACGGATCAGTGGCGGGGAACCGCGCCGATCAACAATCCCAATCATGGCATCTGGGTAACCGGAGGCGCATGGTTAGGCCACCATTTATGGGAACACTACAGATACACACAGGACACTGTATTTCTTCGTAAAGAAGCCTGGCCACTCATAAAAAGCGCTTCACAGTTTTTTGTGGATTTTCTGATCAAAGATCCGAAATCCGGTTACCTCATCAGCACACCGTCCAATTCTCCTGAACACGGCGGACTGGTGGCCGGACCAACCATGGATCACGAGATCATTCGTTCATTGTTTAAAATTACCATTCAGTGCACGGATATTTTGAATACCGACCATGAATTTGCACAGGTCCTTCAGGATAAACTGGTCAGGATTTACCCGTACAAGATTGGCCAGTACGGACAGCTACAGGAATGGATGACAGATATAGATGACACTACAGACCATCACAGGCATGTATCACATTTGTGGGGCGTATATCCCGGGAAAGAATTTACGATGGATGACACACCCGAACTGATGGAAGCTGCCAAACAATCGTTGATTTACCGTGGCGATGACGGAACCGGTTGGAGTCTCGCATGGAAGATCAGTTTCTGGGCACGGTTTATGGATGGTGAACATGCATATAAGATGATCCAAATGCTATTGAGTTCAGCTACTGATCCGGAAAGGGAATCATCAGGTGGTTCTTATCCTAATCTGTTTGATGCCCATCCGCCTTTCCAGATAGATGGGAATTTTGGTGGGGCAGCAGGTATGGTTGAAATACTGATGCAAAGCCACCAGGGATATATTCAGCTGCTCCCTGCTGTGCCTGAAGAATGGACACACGGCGAAATTAAAGGACTACGCGCGCGTGATGGGTTTGAGCTAAATTTTTCATGGAAAGACGGCAGATTAGAACACGTAGAAGTCACTTCAAATGCCGGTTTGCCGCTCCGGTTAAGATATGGCAATAAACTGATTGAACAGAATACTGAAAAAGGAAAGGTTTACAGGTTTGATGAGTGGTAAACATAGTATTTCAACTTTCAATCTTTTTATCTAATTGAAAGCTTTTAAGGATTTGATTGAATACATTTTCCGGAGCGATATTTCCCATCCCCCAAGCTTTAAATACATCTTTCCCGGGTAAATCTTCCGCAACGACAGATGCAAAATCTTGCAAATCGGTTCTTATAGATGGGGGCAACTCAAAAATATGGGCAGGGGTAAGCATCACGGCTAACCTGAATATATCATTTTTATGTTTCTGTATTTTTTTACTATCAACAGATTCTCCTTGTGCTTTTCGAATATTCATGTCATTAAATGCTTTGGCTTTCAAACAAATTAACGATTCGATTTTTGCAAAATGTATTGCATCTTCCATAGAACTGTGGGCTAAAATGTAGTTGTAATAATCGTCGCTCAATAAGATAGCCGATAGACTTGACAAGTCACTTTCAACAGGAATGGGAGTCAAATGAGCAGGCTCGGTTAGCAAAACTTCATCCGGTTTTCTGGAAAACAATTCGACCATAAAAGGAAAGTCCTGATTTGCAGGATTATAAAATCGGTAGTATTGCTTAGTGCCGGAACTTTTTCCCTGATGTTCATAATTACCATCTTTAACAAATTGCCAAAATTGTTCGACAAATGCCGCTGTTAAGGCTTCAACAACTAAAATTACGTCAATATCTTTCGTCCCTTTTGGCTCAAACCCAGCATTTTCAATAATTAAGTCACGCGCTGCACCGCCAATAATCAAATAGTTATCAAGGTATTCCTCAAAATATTTTTTAAAAATATTTAATCCTCTTACCATTTTATCTGCTCAATTAGTTGTTCCAGTGCCATTTCAATACGCTCGTCAGTATTATTTTTGAAACACAGATACAAAGAAAGCGGATCTACCACCTTGCACTTATTAAACAACTGTTTTACTATTATTTCAGGATCATATTTCCAAACTTCTATACAATAGTTTCCTTCGTGTTCATTAGCATTAACAAACACATTGCTCTTTTGCGCCGCATAAAATTTACTTTTATCAATAGCATAAAATTCCTGTAAAGAAGGATTCAAATCAGAATATTCGGCTAATGCTGTGCTATTACTACTCAACATAAAAATTCCCTGTGGTTTTTGATCTGAATATATACGTTTTAAAACCGGATTAATCAATAAATTCTGCTTTTCGGCTTTATTCCATATCTCCTTTTTGTTGTATAAAAAATGAATATATTTTTCCTTTTCACCTGTAACATCAATTAGCTTATGAAATTTCAAATTCTCTACAGCACGGGTTATCCCCATCTGATTTGCGCCAATAAAGGTCGCTAAATCTTTAAACGTGAAATTTTCCAAATGAGAACCTTCATGTTTATTCAAAATATAAATCAACACAAGTTGTTGTGCGACCGGAGTAAATGAAGAGATTTTCTTTTTCTCGTAAAAACCGTATTCTCTAAGATCTATTAAAAATTCCGGCACATACATTTGTTTATTCGGGACCATAAAAGCTATATGCTTTTCAACTAATCTCTTCCGGTTATATGCCTCTATGCTATCAAATATTACTATTATGGGCAACTGCAGAATCGTTCTTACCAGTTCAAAATGTTTTTCTATTTGGGCAATACTAAAAGCATTGTTTTTTTTCATTTTAGCAAAAATGCATTGTCTGCCTGCAAGCGTTGCTTCATACCAATTGTAACCTTCATTGAGGAATATTGGAAATTTAATAATTTTGTGCTTCCCCAGTGGCTTAATTGTCACTTCTAAACCCAATACATCCTTTATATATCTGACTAAAGCTTTCATCTTCTCTTTAATAACGCAAATAAAGCACAACAACACTAAATATGTTATTATGCAAATATAACGTTATTAATCTAATAGTCAAATAAATTAAACTTATAAATACATGATTTTAGCACGAACTCCTGATCATCAGTTGTGTATTCAGAATCATCTGAATGGTTGGGCGTTTAGGGTCTTTAATACGTTGGATCAACAATTCCCCACACCGTCTGCCGATTTCATATGCAGGCTGGTAGACTGCTGTTAAAGGCGGATTCAGTGAGATAGACCAGTACATATCATCAAAACCAATGATGGCTACATCCTCAGGAACCTTCAATCCCCGTTTATGGATTGTTTCAAGTGCACCTAAGGTGATCAGGTTGTTACCTGTAAATATGGCATCGGGTGGATTTGGAAGACTCAACAATTCATCGCATAAATGTACCCCACTGTCGTGCTTGGAGTCACCCCGCTTAATGAGTTCGGGATCAAATTCCAGGTTGTTATCAGCCAGCGCTTCGCGATAACCTTTATCCCTTAATTGTGTAGAAGGCAATTGTGCCAGTCCCGAAATATGAGCAATACGCTGATAACCTGATTTCGCCAGATGATCCACGGCTTTATATGCACCATCACGGTTGTTAACTAAAACCACATCCACATCAACACCCTGTAAACCACGGTCGAAACAAACGATGGGCAGACCTTCCTTTACCAGATTAATCACCTTGGCATCATTTTCATGAGCAGGAGCGGCGATCAATCCATCAACAGATTCCGATTGCAAAATATCCAGATAAAGTTTCTCTTTTTTCTCATCCTGTTGAAAATTACACATGATTAAGGCATAGTTATTTTCATATGTTACATCCTCAATCCCGCGTAATACATCTACATAAAACGGATTCTGAATATCAGGAATGAGAACGCCAATAAGGTTACTGGAAACACTTTTGGAACGCAGTCGCTTCGCTACCCTACTGGGTTGATATTTGAGATCTTTAATTGCTTTAAGTACCTTTGCTCTAGTAACTTCATTCACATTGGTACCGTTGTTGATTACACGTGATACAGTTGCAATGGATACACCTGCTCTTTTGGCAACATCACTCAGGCTGGACATAATGATCGTTTAATTTTTTTCAAAAATAAATGTTTAACTATGTTCATTCATGAAAATAGCACACTTTTTTACATAAAAATTTAATAGTAATCAACACTTAATTGCAATTAACAAATGTAAACGATTTCAGCAAATAACTCTTATTATCCCCTGTCAAAAACCCATTTATTAATGAAAAAATAATATGGTGTAAGTAGAATATCTTTTATTCTTTTATAATTTTTCCGGTGAAACTACCGTATTCAGAGGAAACGCGGAAAATAAATACCCCACTTAGTTCAACAGGAGCATTCCACTTAACCCGATATGCTCCACGTGTTTGATATCCGCTGAACACCTGTTCAATTTCTCTTCCGTCGACACTAAAGATACTGACAGTGACATTTCCTGCTTGTTCCATGTCATAGAAAAGAGTCGTATAATCTCTGAACGGGTTCGGGAATGCACCGGCGTTAGTAATCGTGTTAAGGACAACATCTTCCATAGCTGTTGCTCCGTCAAATTTATAATCTGCCTTAGTAAGGGCAGACCAGTTACTTCCTGATTTAGCACGCGCACGCACAGTCTGCTTGCTGTTAATCACAACAGCACTGCTGTATACTTTGGCATTTGACGCCACACTTCCTGTGTAGGCTTCCCTCGGATCAGTATCATCTGTGGTATAGTATATCTGACCTGTTGCTGATGTCATTTCCAGATCTATGGCCTGCTGATATGTACCGTCGTAATAATTAAATTCCGGTGCTGCCACGTTTGGATACAATCCGGCATTTCGCAACTGATTAAAGACAATGTTTGATCTGTCAGGGAAATAATCATTCGTAAATTCGTTCTTTTTGACAAGCCAGTGATCATTCCTGGTATAGAGTATTTTGTCATTATCAGAAGGTTGAACATCTTTACGGTAATCTCCCCAACGGGCAGATTCACCGATAATTGCCAGATCAATTTCATCTGCAAGTTCCGCGTAAGTTGATGCCGTGGCTTCAGGAGTCAAAGCACCATCATTAAAAAAATATTTGTGAATTCTGTCAGCCACCAACAATTTGAACTCATCATTCTTTTTGAGCGCATCAAACAATTTGGTTGGTTCACCATCCACCATGGTTACTTTGTTAGTATTCAAATCTGTCATGGATGTTTCTGCATCCCAGGCGAAAAACCGAAACCCTTTTTTAGGATTGACCCTACTTCTGCCTGCCAGCCAGTTATTACCATCCCAGTCCCCATTGCCAATGTAATAATTCATAAGCATGTAATCTGTAAAGTTTTTCAGATCCAGTAATTCATCATCTATAAGTTTCTGATAATTTGCATCAGAACTGAATCCTGATCCAGCCAGACTCATCAGCTGGTTAAATACTGACCGACTGCCATCTACTACTCCATTATGGTCCTTCACGACATCATAATCTTCCTCTTTTCCACCCAGATAAGCCTCCATGAAGTCATTATTGATTTTTTCTGAAATATTGTAAAGTCCCCAATACAGTCCGTTAATATATAGGTGAGCAAACCGCTCATGAGCAGCCTCCTGATTCATCTCAAGCTGAATATTTTTCGCAAACGGATCCTGCAAATATTGTGCATTCAACCGTTGCGTCGGATTGTTTTTAAGCCATGAATAATTGTATCCTGCTCTGAATACCAGGTTGTTAAACTCGTTTGTAGCTGAACCTTCATCAAATACACGAAAGTTCAGTTTGGAAGGACCATATGAGCTTCTGAACGCAATCCTAAATCCATGCTTCGGGCTATTCTCCGGAACCCTGCTGTTTCCACCGTGCAAATGCAAACCGCAGTTAATCTGGAACTCCTGTCCTGTTTTCGGATCAATAAATTCTACGGATGCGGGACGTTCCCAGTCTATACCAATACTTCCCAGACTTGTATTTCCAGTGTACATATAAATCCCATCCTTATCGTGATCAAAAGTTTCGGAAGCCAGTCCGAAAATATACCTGATATTGGTAACAATACTTATTGTAGGAATATCCAATAAGGCATCGTCCATTAAATCCTTGTATTCGGATGACTCACAAATTTCCGGATCCATTTCATAATCCGATGGCGCAAAATCCGAAGAGAACTTCATAGGTCCCCAGTGATCCGGATATCCAACTGGCTGAGCTGGTTGCTTCACAATATCATCTATAAAAAAATAGGTATTGGTTATCACATCACTGATTACATTTTCACTGTTCACAGTTATAGCACTCAAAGGTGTTGTTGTCGAAATCTGAACCGGACCTGTATATAAAATTCCGTCTGTTTTATTAGGGCGTGTACCATCTGTTGAATAATAAATCTGTAAGGCATCATCTGCAACAGAAAGCTCAACCTCAAAAGGGGTATCATAAAACCCGCGTTTCACACTGAATTCAGGTGCCAGTACCTGATCTGTTAATACGTTTACACTACCGGGAGTCGGATCCTTGAAAAAGGTTTGCTGCCCCAGATATATGCCATACGACACATCTGAACGTTGTCCGGGATATAAGTCCCCATACGAAAATGCAATGCTTGTTCCGTCGGATTTCACCAATGCTAAAAACTCACCCGATCCGGAGAGTTTAAAATTGGTATGCAGTGTTCCCGCCGGATCTGTTTTATCTTTTTCTGATGCGAAGACCACGAGATACTCATCGGGTTGTATCGTAATCACCGGAAATTTCCACTTGGCAAGGTTATCGGCTTTATCGGTTAAATACCAGCCCGTAAGGCTTACCGCTGTTTCACCAGCATTATACAGTTCAATCCAGTCGGAATAGTCACCATCCTCATCAGCGAGAGTATTATCGTTGACCGCCATAAATTCGGAAATTATAACACCGGATTGTGCATATAAACCAAATCCGGATAACATAAATAAAACGATAATCAAGGCCGTCCAGAGCCTGCCTTCCACGTAGAGATTTTTTTTCATATCAAAACAACCAATAAATACCTAACAATTACCCATTAAGAAAAACAAAGATAATGAATTAATATTAAATGTAAACGTTTTCATAGATATTCATATATTAATCATAATTAACACCCTTTTGAAATCAAATATGTAAAACTGAATTAAAGTTAGTGCCTGTATTTAGTTTTCATCCAGTTCCAAAATATCTGATTTCTGCACGTGATCTTCCTATAAGTCAGGCGTTTTATTCACCGTATCTCTTAATTGGCTTCAACTTTTCTAAAACCTATTTATCTCATAGACTATTAAAATAGGATTTGAACTTTTATCGACTTTTATCTTTTCTAGTTTACTATAGCTCTCTTCTGTAATTTTTCCTTTCGAAAAGAATTCTTTTAACATCGAAAAATTAATGGGTTCAATTAAACTCACTAACTGATTATTATTAGTACAAATCATATACGTGAATGGATTTACATTATCAATACAGTAATTTCGGGTATTTTTTGAATAGATTAATTGTTTCATTCTTTTATCATAGAAGAAAGTAAAATAATAATACTTTTCTGTTTCTAAAACATTGTCAATTCCAACACAATACTTACTGTTTGATCTCAAATTCATATATTGTCGTATCACATTATTTCCAAAACCGTTCTCCAGCAAATTCTCATCCAGTTGGTCTTTCCCAAAATCTACCGTAAAAGAATCAAACAGAGAATCTCCGACTATTTTATAAATCGTGTTTGATCCAAAGGTCGGTCTGAGAATAATACCGTTAGAGCAATTATTAAATTGTATTCCATCTACAATAGTTCTTTTAATTGGGAAATATTGGTTTTTAACCTTTTTCCCGTTTAAATCAAAAGAATATAATAAGCATGGCATATACTTTCTGTCGCTATCATCTGAAAAGGTCCCTTGCCAAAGAAAATAAGTTTTGCCATCATCAGTTGCCAAATGCAAAGGATTAAGGTGATTAATATGACTAATTTTTATTTCGTCAATCAGCTTACCCTTAATATCATATTTTACTATTTTTTGATAAGTAAGAACATGCACGATGCTATCATTAGTAATTGAAAAATCCCGTAGTTCTGTAAACTCACCCGGCCCCTTCCCTTTTCTGCCTATTTTCGTTAAGAATTTACCTTCCAAATTAAATACATTCAAAGACTGGGTTTGTAAATCCTGAATAAAATACCGGTCAAACCTGCAAGTTACCTTCCTGACAGACCCAAGTAAAATATTTTGATTTGTTTCAAGCTGGCAGATATCAATCACCTTTATCTGATCCATAAATTTGGGAAGATCCGATTGGGTTACATTGATTTCTAATAACTTTATATCGTTATGTGTTTTCGGCTCTCTATTTTTACAGCCTGTTGCCATGATGATAATGAATAAAAAGACCGTGAATTTCATTTTTTGTTAATTTAATAGTTTCTAGACCATAAAATCTGTTTCTTCACATAGATGATTAGTATTTTTAATTCTGTATTTCATATTTAAATCATTTAGGGTCAGTAATTTATACACAATTAATTTTTAATACGTCTTTTTCAAATAACAAAAATCCATTTGTTAATATTCCAATTTATAGACTCAGAACAACTACTTTACTTAATCTTTTCATTTTTAACTGAATAAAAAACTAATATTGGATTATCAGTCACTTTTAAATCGGACCACGAATTGGAAAAAATTTCTAACTTTGGAGTTTTGGGGTGATTCTTCATCCCAATTATTGTAATTGGTTCAATGATGCCAAATAGTTTACCATTTTTAATTCCCATTAAGTCTGACGTAAAAAGAGGTAATTCTTTGGTTGGTTTGGTAAGTAACATTGAGGAACAAAATTCAACCTCTTTTTTTAATTTATTATATAGAACTACATATGCTCTATTTTTTTTATGAACTGTAAAATAAATATAATCAGAACACTCACTGAAATTTTGAATTGAGTAAAACTTATCACTCTTCTTAATGTCATCAAACACTTCAATATTTTTTTTACTCTTATCAATATTGCTCATATCAAAAAAATCCAAACCACTAATTTGATACTTTAATTTCAAGTTGTTTTCTGATAATTCATAAATTTTATTATCCATTCTGTTGATGAAATATGTTCCTTCATCTCCGGTAAAAAAATGATGCTTCGTAAAGGTAAAATAAAGCCGATTTATGTCGTCGTGCTTTATCCATTTCCTCTCTATATTAGAGTTATCAAGACTAGTCATAATCAAGCTATAGTGATATTTATTGTCCCTGACATTTGTATATGGGTTATAAAAATATAGTTCATCTTGAACCATTTTAATATTATTAGGGTAAAACTTGATTCCTGCATTTTTAATAAATTTGCCATTCTCTGAATTGAAAAACAATACTTTCATTTGTCTTTCATCTAATAAAACCAGAGATTTATGAATAGGGTCAACGGAGAAATCAATCAATTTTAAAAACTCATCTGGACCCTTCCCTGTCTTGTTAATGTTAAACTTTACGCGACCACTAGAATCAAAACAAACTAACTTTGGAATATTATCTAAAACATAAATCAGACTATCCGAAATAATAATTTTCTCAATTCTACCCAATAGAGCAGTATTTGATAAACGTAGAAATGTATCCATTTCAAAAAACGAATTTGCATGAACTTCATCAGAAATAGATTTTACTTCAATAGGCGTATATTTTACATTGTTCTCTTCTTTTGAACAGCTAATTAACAAAACAGCTATTATAATAATATTCAGTCCTTTTATAATTTCCATAAGCGTTTGATTTATCAAACTTGCCGCATATTTTACTGAACCCTAAGGTAATCAAAATAAAGTGGCCCCTGCTTTAAAGCTTTTAGACGAAGTGTATAGGTTCCTGCGTTTATCGTGGTTTGTGTATCGGTACGCATACCTCTCCATTTCACATCAGCAACCGGAAACACATATTCTCCCTTCCAGATCAACCGACCGTCGGAGGCCCGAATCTCTGCTTCTACCGGCACATCTTCTTTCCCTTTATTCATGTATCTGAACTGCAACCCATATTTAGAAGCCAGGCCAACTGAGAACCGCCATTCAATCACATCATTTTTTCCGGGAACCAGTGTGCAGGGTTCATCAAGAATTACGGTGTTAACAGTTTTCCCTCCCTTCGAGGCTTCTTCAGCTTCATACTTCACTGTTGGCCGTCGATCGATGGGCACATCGAGGTTGGTCACCGGAAGTGCAACAATGATGTACATTTCTTCAGAACCGGACGATGGCAATTCAACGCTTGTTTCTTTCAAAATGCGTTTTCTGTAAACACTATATGTTGTTCCTCCATTCAGTGAGGTTCGGATTGTATCTTTCAATTTACGAAAATCACCAAGCCATTCAGACCATTGAACGTCTTGTCTGAACCCAATGTACAGATCCACATCCTCCTTAAATCTGATGGCACCTTTTGTATCAGGATGAACCGGAGTCTGAATCCATTCTGCACTGTAAAGTATCGGCGGAAGCGAAACGAACTTTATATCGCGATCTGAATACACCCGGTCTCCTATATTCAACCAGGTATTTGATCTCCAACCTACTCCATTTTCAATTGTGATTAACCGCTTTGATGGTGGTGCCGGTTTTAAGTCTTTCTCGTCCGTAGAAATAGCTATGGCAGAAATAACCGCCTGAGCCGATTTAACTTTGGGGAATGATATCTTCAGTAAGCCGCCTACGACATTCACCTGCACCGTTTTTTTCAATACGCGGTCATGACCAGCCTCTTTCCAGATATCCAGATCTTTAATCATCACCTCATCATTGACAGCAACGTCGAAGAGTCGCCAATTCTCACATTCCAGTCCGCCACCGGTGCCGTACCACGGCTCCACAAAAAACAGATCCACCTGGTAGCTACCATCAGCCACCGGAAATTCGTATGCCAGCCTGTGTCGTCCGTATCTGAATGTCCTTATTAAATCCCATTCATTGGTGCCCTGGATCGGATCCCATGTCTGCCGCTGACTGCCATAAAAAGCCGGAAGATTATCATAATTATCCGTCCATGAAACCGAGCCCCAGCCAGTAGAGTCTTTATGTACATCAGCCATCCACAGATTACCTTCCTGATCTTTATAATCAGGTCCTCCACAATTGACACGATAGAGGTAGTTTTTATCTTTCTCTGTCAGAGGTTGCGTATCACCTGAAAGCTTTTGCAAATCCGGATCTGCCGGTAACAGGTTCAGGATTACAACGTCTGATGCCACTTCTTTCCCATCCACATAAGCAACTGCGTATAACACATTGGTCCGAATATCAACTTTATTCCATGTAAAATGGGTTCCAACCTGCCCTTTTCTCTTTTTACCCAGTGAATTTTTTCTGACCCCATTAAATAGTTCAACCTCATCACAGTTGGAGAACACATTAATACCATCTTTTACGCCTGGTTTTTCCCAACGGTTCGGCCATGTGTGGGATACAATGTAAACCATTGGATCAGTTTCTTCAGGTGCATAATTTGCCCTGTACATATAGTACACATCGAGCGGTTCTCCCCAGATAGTAAAAGATCCTTTATAATTTACCGGACCTACCCTGTCGATATCGCGGTAACCTTCACCGGCTTGTGTACGTCCCGGATTATCGTGTGAGTTAAACAACCAGTGAAATTGCCCGCAAGCCCTGTCCGAAGCTGCTTCTCCCAGCCGGATTTTCGATTCCATCAGTTGCCACATCCGGTCTTCTGTCAACGGTCCCTGAGCATCAAAACCACCTTCTGAATGCCAGTCAATGCTCCGCCATGCACCATATTCGCCATTCAACAGTTGTTCTGATAGTTCCTTGTCATAATTATCGGGAACGCCACCGTAGGTACCTGACCAGTTTTGAATCACATCCCAGTCTGTTCCGGTTCCTCCGTTACAGGTTGTTACCAGACGTTGCGTTGATGCTCCCGGATCCATTTCACGAATAATATCGGTGCATTCCCTTGTAAATTCCGGACTCATGGTACATTCGTTCTGCAATCCCCATAAAATAATGCTAGGACTGTTGCGGCGTTCTTTCACCCAGTCACGCAATAGCGTCCTGAAGTTTTCTTTAAAACCCGGCTCATTATACCAGATATGAGCACTCATTTGTGGCCACCATAATATGCCCAAGCTGTCCCACTGGCTCTGGTATCTTAGGTTATGTGGCTGATGTGCATCACGAAACGCATTAAAACCGGCATCCCTGATCTGATCTACCCGAGACAGGATCTGTTGCTTTGAAAACGCATGACTTTGCCCCATCATATGCTCATATTCTGCGGTTCCGTTGATAAATACCGGTTTACCATTCAGGTAAAAACGATTGGTAGGATTATCACCCTTTATATCCCACTTAGTCCAGTGGATGCCATAAGGCGTGTTTATCTCATCCGCAACCTTACCATTGATAATAATACTGCTTTGAACGGTATAGAGATACGGATCATCAATGGACCATAATTTTGGATGATCTATATTCACAAAATACTGTGTTACAGTATCGGGTACTCCCGGTTTCAGTAAAACAGACTTGATGTCCCGTTTGATTTCTCTGCCATCTTCATCAAGCAGAAGTGATCTCAATTCTATTCGTTCCTCTTTATCACCGTAATTCTTTATTTCGGTTGTCAGACTCAGTTTTGCCAGATCTTCTGAAATGGTAGTATCGTTCCATATATGTACTCCGAAAGGTTCAATTCGAACCGGATCGGTAATAATTAGGGAAACCGGCCTGAAAATCCCCATGGGTTGTGAGCCTTCAGAAAATCCCCATTCAGGGCTACAGCCTCCGCAAACCCAGGGCAGATCGCGTATAGCTGCCGGATGATCAGCACGAACCGCCAGAATATTTTCACCATCAAAACGGACATGATCCGTTATATCAAGGGTGAATGTGGTTCGTCCGCCGGCATGATATCCCACGAAGACACCATTCAACCAAACAGATGCATACGACCCAACTCCCTCAAAGAAAAGGAAATACTGTTTGTCTTTTTTATGTTCTACAGTAAATGTTCTTCGGTACCAGGCATATCCATGGCGGTTGCCGTGCATCAGACGACGGTATCCTCCGTAATCATCCCAGTTGTGTGGAACATCAACCCTGATCCAACCATCTGTTTCAAAACCGGCAGCCTCAAATCCATCGTAAGCATGAATATTAGTATCATTGGCAATGGTTTGCCAGTTAGTATTCAGTGAAATTTCATGCCGGACCGGGTTCTTTTTACCGCACGATGCCAGAATAAAAATGAGTAGAACCGGTAATATAAACGTTTTCAGGTATTGCATAATTTTTATTTTTCCACTTTTGTTTTTCCGTTTAATTTCGACTGAAGATATAGAATTGAAGACATGATTTGCATTTACCTCAAATCCCTTAGCGCTAATCGCTACAAACTAAATACCATCAAGCTTTATTAAAACCAAATCCTCCGTCCGTCAATTGACGGACACCTCCTTTTGAAAAAGGAGGACAACTTGTATTCTATATCCTGGCCCTTATCTTAGTATACTACCGGCAACCAAACCGACATATCGCCTACTCCCCGGTTATCCCAGGCATAATACGGAATCAGTTTCAATGGCACTTTCTTTTCTTCAACGGCTTTCACTTTCCTGTAAAGATTGTTTTGATCCCACTTTTTATCGTTTATCAATACGCCGTCTCCCTGCAAAGCCATGATCTTCGCCCCATCGATTTCAATCATTTCGGGCTTCAGATCGTTTTTAACCGGAATACCAACCTGAAACAAATTTACGTCTTTTGGTAAATCCATAGATTCCAGACAATACACTACTGGTCCACGTTTTACAGCTATCTGATTCCGGTTTTCCTCCACCAGTGGATTGGCAGCAATCAAATCGACTTCCATGGGGAAAGTGAGTTCTATTTTATCTCCCTTTTTCCATTTTCGGTCAATGCGAACATAGGTTCCACTTATGATTTCTTTCTCCACCGGATTACCGTTTACTTTTACAATTGCAGCGTCACACCAGCCCGGGATTCTTACATGAACAGGAAACTGACCTTTAGGAGCGTTTTTAATGTTTAACGTTACATCTCCGTTCCATGGATAATCTGTTATCTGATCAATGTCCAGAACCTGCTTTTTACCCAATTTCTTATGTAGTTCGTTGCCCCCGTAGAAGTTGACCCATAAGCCATCATCTGATATACTGTACATATAATTACTGATCTCAGCCACCGTGCGAATGGTATTGGGTGGACAACAGTTGCAGTAACTGATATATTCCTCTCTGTCCTTTGACCAGCGCAGTTTATAGGGCAGATCCTGTGATACTTCCAGTGGATTGGTGTAAAAATACCGTTTCCCATCAAGGCTTACGCCTGCCAGCAGACTGTTATACATGACCTCCTCCATAATATCAGCATATTTCGCATTACCGGATGCCAGCAACATGCGCCAGTTCCACAACAGGTTTCCGATGTTGGCACACGATTCATTATGAGCCGTCATATTCGGTAACTGGTAATCATGGCCGTATGCCTGATGAACCTGCTGAATTTCCGACGGATCATAGCTTGTACCGTTAGGAGAAACACCATCGTACAATGCTCCACAGGCACCGGTGACATACAATTTGGTCTCAACCAGATCGTTCCAGATGGCATCCAGTGCATGCATCAATGTCGTGTCACCGGTTTCGGCATATACATCAGCTACACCTGCATACAAATAATTGGCCCGGACGGCATGGCCCACTGCTTTGGTTTGCTCACGAAACGGAATCCTGTCCTGGTTATGGTCATGTCCGTCTTCCACCATGCTCCGTATGTCAATCAATCCTTTGGCAAGTTCCAGGTATTTCGGGTCACCCGTTGTTCGGTACATTTCCGTAACACCCATATAATGAGAAGGACAAATGGCATTTAAAGCCAGTTCCTTTTTATTCCGCTGATAGAAATTATACAGAAAATCAGTCGCCTTTATGGCAATGTCCAGCAAATTGGTTTTACCGGTTACTCGGTAATGCAGACAGGCAGCTGTCATGAGGTGTCCCATATTATAAGACTCGAAATCAAGCCGTTCAGCAAATTCATTCTTTGCTCCTTTTTCCTTCAGCTGTTCAATAACAACCGGCGTGTGAATGTAACCATCCGGTCGCTGTGTTTCTCCGATGATTGTGATGATGGAATCCAGTTCATGATCCACTTTCTCTGTAGGATCCATGGCATAAACCATGATCAGGCCTTCCAGAATTTTGTAAAAATCCCCGTCATGAAATGGTGGTCCCACATGTTCTCCTTTTTTCAACCCTGCTGCAATTTCAAAATTAGCAAAGCCGTGGCTGATGGAATCATTCATGTACATTGCCATCATATGCGGTACCATGCTCTCTTCGCAAACCTTAAACCGGTCTGCCCAAAACCCATCTGTCCAGGTCACATCCGATATGTCCAGCGGAGCCATTCTGGCATACGGACTTTCTGATGTATTGACCAGGCTTTTCTCCTGTGCTCCCAGTTGTATTGCCAACATCAAAAGCAACACTGGTATGATATGTTTTAAATGTCTCATTTCCTCCGAATTTCAAATTTATACACGCCCGAACCAACCTGAACAAGCGTCCGGTTCCCGTCGTACCCGATTACTGAAAATTCCCTGTTCTGATTTAACGGTTTCCCCGCTGAATATATTTCTTCTGATTCTGAAACAGGCAAATGAATCTCTGCCGTAGTATTGACCGGAATCTCAATTTCAAGCAACAGCTTTTCCGATTCATATTTCCATTCCGATCGGATTACTCCATACATGGATTGCAGTTTTGCTTTTGCAAAACCCAGTTCTTTTGTTGGATAAGGTTTTATTATAATCTTTTTATAACCCGGTGTTTCCTCATCCTGTGTTATGCCAGCCACGTAGGAGTACAACCAGTCACCAACAGCACCGTAGGCATAATGGTTAAACGAATTCATTCCCACATTCTGAAAGGAGCCATCCGGCTTAATTCCGTCCCAGCGTTCCCAAATGGTAGTTGCTCCCTGCGTTACCGGATAGAGCCATGACGGATATTTTTTGTTAAAGAGCAATTTATAGGCAATATCAGGATAACCACTGTCTGTCAGGGCCTGGCACAGCAAGGGTGTTCCCAGAAAACCGGTTGTTAAATGACCAAAATGATTGACATCGTCCACCAGCCGTTTGGCTGCATGTTCTTTCAACTCATCAGGAATCAAACCAAAAGCCAGCGCCAACGCATAAGCCGTCTGTGTATTGGATGTCAGTCTGCCTGTTTGCGTCAGAAACTCAGTATTAAAAGCAGTCTTAATTTTTGGGCGCAACGTTGCATAGCGCTGTTCATCATCAACTTTCCTCAGTAAACCTGCAATCTTCTGCATCAAACCGGTTGTGTAATAAAAATAGGCTGTCGCAATCAGATCTTTATCCGTATGTGCCCCTGCATAACCGTAATCCGGGGCATTGTAAAACAAAGAATAATATTCAGCAAACGACAACCAGTCGCCGAAATGAAAACCTGCATTAAAGATCAGATCTTCACCCGATTCACTGATCATGTACTCTTCCCATCCTTTCATGGAAGCATATTGCTCCTCCAGAATACGTTTATCACCAAATTTCCGGTAAACCGTCCAGGGAATTACAACTACCGCATCGGCCCAGCCGGTCGCACCAAACCCATCAGACCATCCTGTTCCGGCTCCATCCTCAATGACGTTCGGAACCACCCATGGCACACTTCCATTCGCTTTCTGGTCCGGAATAAAATCCTTCATCCATTTGGTATAAAAAGCAGCTGTATCGCGGTTAAAGCATGCGGTTGGTGCAAATACCTGTGCATCTCCGGTCCATCCCAAACGTTCATCGCGTTGCGGACAATCGGTCGGTACATCCAGAAAATTCCCGCGTAAACCCCAGTCAATATTCTGCTGCAACCTGTTAATAAGGGAATCACCACATTCAAAGGTTCCGGTCTGAGCCATATCTGAATGCACAACCCGGCCATCAATGTCATCCAACGAAATTTCCCCATCGTAGTCTGAAACACGTACATAGCGAAAACCGTGAAAAGTAAATCGTGGTTCATGCTCTTCAATGCCTGTACCTTTAAAAATATAGACATCTTCAGCCTTGGCATCCCGAATATTATCCAGATACACATTGCCTTCCTGATCCAGAACTTCGGCATGGTTTAATGTAATTTTCCTGCCTTTTTCACCTTTCAGTCTGAACCGGACCCAACCCACCATATTCTGGCCCATATCTAAGACCAGTTCACCTTTAGGTGTGACAAACCTTGTGACCGGTTTCAGTGTTTCTGTTATTCTTACAGGAACACCTTCCGATGCCACAAGCTTATCAAAGCCATAGTTTTTTATGAGGACTGAACCCCAACCGGATGCATCAAATCCTGCCTTATCCCAGTTCTCCATTTCCAGACGTGCATCGTAGGTCTCACCATTGTAAATATCGGATTTCAGAATTGGCCCTGTGGATGATTGCCATGACTCATCCGTTATGATCCACTCCTCTGATCCATCATCGTATTGCACTATTATCTGACATAACAAAGCTAGCTTATCGCCATACAGGTTTTTATTGCCCTGCCAGACCAGATAGCCACGATACCAGCCATCACCAAGAACTACTCCAACAGCATTGGCACCTGCCTGAATATCCCGGGTCACATCGTACACCTGATACTGTAAACGGTGGTTATAACTGGTCCAGCCGGGAGTGAACAAATCCTCACTGACTTTACGGCCATTCATGTGCAACTCATATAAGCCATAAGCTGTAATATAAGCTGTTGCTTTACTTATCTTTTTATCAGTATCGAATTCCTTTCTTAAAAAGGGACAGGGTGTGGAATCTGATGAATCCTCCGGAATACCTGGTACTATCCACTGTGCTATCCAGTCCGTACTGTCAAACAAACCCATTTCAAAGAAAACCGGTTCACTCCAATCTGATTCATTGCCGTAGTCGTCCCAGACTTTCACTTTCCAGTAAACGCGTTGTCCTGATCTAAGTTCCGCACCATTGTATGTTAAGTGAACAGATTGGTCCGATTCAATCTTACCGGAATCCCATATGAGGTCATGTTCATTTCTCAAATCTGGTTTTGATGAGGCACAAAGAATCCTGTAAGCTGCCTGAACCACATTAGCCTGATCATCAGAGATCATCCAACTTAACCTTGGTTGACATGGTTTTAGTCCAACCGGATTCGTTTTATATTCTGTTTTTAAATTTGTGACTAATAACATTTTAATTTCTTTTCCCGCTGATGTCGCGGATTTTCGCAGATTTCAATATTAATATCCGAGATTCCATTTACTACTTTATTCTCTAGTTGCTTAACCTCAATTATAAAATAATATTTCATAAATTCCCATCAGGCCCGTTCCTGCGCAATCTGCTCCAGTGATTTACCTGAGGTGTCCGGCATAAAAAAGAAACCTACTGCACCACTTATAATCAGAAAGAACGTGAGTAAGCCAGCTACCGATTCTATCCCTACGTTTGCCAAAGCAGGTACAAAAAAGCTCCAAACGCCAAGCAGTGTTCTGCTAATTCCAAAGGTCAGTCCCTGTGCAGTTCCACGTAACACAGTTGGGAAAAGTTCCTGACTAAACACCTTATAAAAGGCTTCGCCCGCCAAAGCCGCGCCAGAAGAAAACATCAGTATGTTTATAACAATAACCGGAATAGTAAACGGGAGGAACAGTAAAATTCCGTATGCAGCTATCTGCATAATGGCTCCTGTAGCCCAGATTATTCTACGTGTTTTAAAATTCCTGTCAGAATGTGGCATAAATACCAGAAGTGTAAAAACAATACATATCAGAAATCCAGCACTGGATAAACCTACGCTTGCAGCCTGACTTCCTGCTCCAAGTGTTTTTATGATGTATGGATTAAAAATTCCTGCCGTCCCTGCAGCCAGATTCCAGAATAAATAAATCACAACGGTATAAGCCAGTCCTTTTAAGTTCGATCCGGAAAAAAGGGTCCTTAACTTAACTTTGGCCGTTGTGGCAGCTACTTTCCATCGCGATGATTCAGCCAGACTCCGGCGTAAGTACCAGGTTACCATAGCTACCACAAAAAGATGAAGGAAAACAATGCGAATTCCAAGAATGTCGAGATGGGCCAGAAACATGGCCATCCAGAGCACAACAACCGGACCGAAACTCCAGGCCACCTGGGTAAACCCAAGCAATTTTCCACGGGCTTTATCCGGCGCAGCTTCTCCCACATAAGCCAGAGACGTTGGAACATCAGCGCCTACTGCTACACCAATAATAAAGGTTCCTGCAAATAACATGACCGGATTCAATGCGAAAGCAATCAGTAAAATTCCAAAAGCATACACCAGAAGATCTATCTGATAGATTCGTTTGCGCCCCAGTTTATCCCCAAGTCTACCACCGATAAATGCACCAACTGCACATCCTACCGCATTCGGACCGATAGCAGCCAATAAGCCAATTGCATTGTTTGACAAGTTCATGTACGATTGAAACAATGACAATCCGGCTCCTAAAGCCACTATTGAACCGGCATCAAGATAAGAAGCCATTCCTGCCAGCGCTGAAGCCTTCCATTGCTCTTTTGTAATTTTATCGATATTCGGATCTTTCTTCACCTCAGCATCCGACAAATTATTATGTTCCTTCATATAAAAATTTATTAATGTTGTTGGTATATTTAAAGTATTAATATCTTATAATAATTGTTCCGCGAACCTTTTTATGCTTTTGGATTTCAGAAGTACCTTAACCTTATCCCTGCATTCCACCATAAGCTATAATCACAAAAGATGAAACCAAAATCAGCAGCGCCACAATCAGCAAGGCATAGGTTCTGCCTGATACATTTTTCCACTCCTTCATGATGACGCCAATGATGTAACTGAAGAAGATGAGCATTGACATGTGCAGAACCCAGCTGGCATATTGAAATTTTCCCATATTGACATGTCCCATACCGTAAAAGAAAAACTGCAAAAACCACATGGTTCCTGCCAAAGCAGACCATGAGAAGTTTTTGAAGATCAGTTTCCGGGGCAAGCCGCTTTTTACAGAAAACTCCTTCAGGCTTTTGTTTTTTATGGCAATGACCATAAACCAAACCATATTAACAACCCAGCAACCAGCCGTAGAAACTATCATCTTGGCATTTCCTTCAAACTGACCGGCACCATGCTCTGCTGCGATATCTGCTATGGGCTGTCCAAATTCAAGTGATATATTAAACACACCTGAAAGTACACCGGCAATGATGGTAAGGATCAAACCTATAAACATATTCGACCTTTTCAGACCATCCTGTTTTGGATTAACCTCGTGTTCCCTTTTGAAACCTGCCCATCCACAAAGTCCGACACCGACGACAGACACTACCATTCCAAACAATACAATGTTACCACCGGGCGCCTGAAAATGCTCTGTCAGCCCTCCGAAAATAAGCAATGGCAGAATGGTTCCTACAATAGCTGATATACCGATTGCCAGCGTATAGGTCAGCGAATAACCAATATATCGGATCGATACACCGAATGACATGCTTCCGAAACCGTAAACCGCCCCAAGGATAAATGCCATCCAAATGGCTTTTGACGGAGCATGAGCAAGGATGTAAAAGAAATCCGGAACCGTAATGGCGCCAATTATAAGTGGCATCAGTATCCAGGCAAACATGGCCTGAACCAACCAGAATGTGCTCCACGACCATTGCTTTGTTTTTTGATACGGCACATAACACGACGAAGCTGATACGCCGCCGACAGCATGTAACAGGGTTCCGATAATGGGACTTGATGGGATCATAGTAAGATTATAAGTTATATGTTAGTTTTAATCCAGATGAAAAATCTCTTCCATATCGCTCCAGAATTCTCCCGGTTTTCTGTTCACAAGTGGTTCCATCAACGGTTTAACCACATCCCACCAGCGCTGTGTCTCCTCGTGACCAGCCATTTTTGCCATATCGGCTTCAAAATCAGATCCGGTATATTCAAAGTAGGCAAACAGTACATTATCCCTGAAAAAAATGGAATAATTCACCAGGTTACATTCCTTAATTTTCGCCAGCACTCCCGGCCACACATCAGCATGTTGTTGAATATATTCAGCAGCACCTTCCGGTTTAAGCCGGATCATTTGTCCAAACCTTTTCATCATATCGAGACTTAAGACATAAGAAACAAGACACAAGATTATCTCAATTTCTATGTTGTTATTTTACGTTATTAATAGCTTTAAACATCGCTTCAATGTTTGCCGGCGGTATATCGGGCAAAATAGCTTCATGGCTTGGCGAAATTACCAGTCCCGTCGGAAACAGTTCCTTCAACTCATCTACCTTATCGGCCACAGATTGAGCATCGCCTTTTACCAACAGATATTGGGCATCCACGCCACCACAAAAAGCCGCTTTCCCGTAATGGTGCTTTTTCAGATTTGAAGCATCCATATCTGCAGCCAGGGCCTGAATAGGATGGATCACATCCACCCCCAGTTCAATAAAATCATCAATCAGCGGAAACACTGAACCACAGGAATGATGAATCACGGTCAGACCATAACTTTTTGCCTGGTCAATCAGCTGTTTGGTGCCCTGAAAAACATGAGCCCGCAATAATTCAGGATCAACCATTAAACCGGTCTGACTACCAAAATCATTGCCGATCAGTACTGCATCCAGATGACCTTTGGTGGATTCATAAAAAATTTCGTTGGCTTTCAGATAAAACTCCGTAATTCTATCGATTACAGCCTGAAACATATCCGGATTCATCAGCATGGTCATTAAGGCCTGTTCCATCCCAAAAGCCGAACAGGCATCCTGAAAATGCGCACTCCACATCACACCCATCCGCACCGACTTATCATCCACTGCCTTTGCTTTTCTGAATGATTCGGCGCGATCAAGATACCTTGCCGGATCCGGCCAGTCGAACTTATCCACATCCGCCGGATCGGTATAATCCTCAAAAAAACCCGGCGCTGTAAGGGTTCGCTCATCCGGTTTATCCAGATGATCCACCTTGGCAAACCTGAAGGCACAGGCGATATGGTTGGATGGCGCATACTTATATGGTACTTCTATCGGATAAATATCGTCGTCAATGATCTTACGGATCTCATCCACACTTTTTACTCCGAAGTGAGCGGTCAACGCCTTTTCTGCTTCGGGAACCGGTAAGCCTAGCCATGAGGCAGGACGATCCACCGGCTGATAATTAATGGTGGCATAAAAGCGATCTTTGTGGGTCATTTTCATTCCTGTACTGATTTTTCGCTTTGATAGCAATTTATAATATCCTGTTCCCTGTTCTCAGGAAACACACTCAAATTTTTAATTTCTCCGTCCTTCAGTTCAGCCTCTACGGTTGTGTTCCCCGGTGCATGAAGTTTGAAATGCACATTCCATTCTTTTGGCCATGCCGGAAACAGATAGATCTTATCGCCAACGGTTTGCAGCAGCATCTCCTGTACACCAATCATTCCCGAACCGCCCCAGTTATGATCCGGAACCCAGTCAAAACCCGGCCCCCAGAACGCCGGAAAGCGCCTGCCGGAATCCGTCATCTTTTTCAGGCACAAAGCAGCCGCCTCATTGGTTAATCCCATGCGTGCAGCCCAAATTACATCCTGTTTCCATCCCTTATGGCTTCTGAATTTTATAGCATCAGGATCATACTTCCAAGTGTTTATTGCCACATCCAGATTCGGATGCCCGATGCCATACATGCCCCATGGAAAAACAGGATACAGCTGCGGTACTTCGGTATTATTGACCCGTTCCCACAACTTAGCCGGAGCAATTGTTTTATGCCCGTTAATTTCTGCGAAAGAGATGGGTGGAATCCGGTCCAACATCTCCTGCCAGTGAATCTTGTTAATTTTTTCATTGTATTGTTCCGGCAAACCGATCACTTCCTCGATAACTGTTTTTAAGGCTGCGATGGTTGATGTGGCATTATACGCCATTTTATATGTTTCACAGGCTGATCCGGGATAAAGGACCAAGTGACCGTTTTCATCCAGCTTTTTCACTCCACGCTGAGCTGCCAGGTACTGGTAGTGTTCGTCAAAAAAGGTGAGACAACTTTCAATCAGTGGTAAGTATTCAGAAATGTCCGATCCGTTGTATTTAGCCATTTCCAGAATCATAAAACAAAACTCCAGCGATGTATCATACTGGTACTCCAACCAGGCGTTGTACTGTCTCCCTGGATCATAATCATCGGGCCGATCCCAGCCATATTCCACAGGATTTGGTAAGCCGTAATTTTCAATCTGCTCGGTAAAACAGGCTCCATCGTGTCCCCAATAAACGTTACTGCGTAGTTCTGCATTATGCAAAATCCGCTGATAGAAATAAAACTGTGGTTTCATGAGCTCAAAATCACCGCTCTTAAGCATCGGAAAATAAACCAGCCGCTGGTTCTGACCCGTAAAAGTTCCGCCGCTCCAGTTTCTGAAATCAGGTGTGAAAGCACGGGTGGAATCTGTGAAAACCGGATCAACCGTAAACAAACCGCCGTTAAATTTTGTGGGATAATCACCAAAAGCATTACAGCCAAGCATATAACGGAACAGCATATAGTTTCGGCCAACCTGCCACACTTCTGAAGTTTCTGCTTTCTGTTCAGAATTAATAAATACAAAACTCCGGGACCAGTAATCCTGCCACCACTTAAGTGTCAGATTCAACGATGAATTTTTATGTTTATGATATCCCTCAACATAGTTCTCTATGCCCTCCTGCCATGAAGTTTTACCATTAGCCGTATTCAGTACTATAGCAACTTCATGCGTTTTTGAAGGCTTTTTGCTTTTCAGATTCCAGCCCTTAAAATCTGTACTCAGATATTTACCGGTAGTTGTGCCGGCCGGCTCAAGGTTGTCGCCAAACATCATACCGCCAAAGGTCAGACCTGCCAAAGGATTGAAAAGTTGATCTTTTACTTGTTTCATCTTTTCCCTTTCCACGGTGACATCAAATACAGTTTCCTGCCTATTCTGGTGGTAAAAAGTTACACTGTTCTGATCAAAGTGAATTGAGTCAGCATAAGTTTTCAGGTCCTCCGGGTTGATCCACTTATACGAATTCTGAAAGTTTTCCAATTTTCGCAGTAACCTGTCCTGATACCGCCAGCTTTCGTAAGTAGTTTGTAGGGTTGTTTTCTGACTGGAAGACACAGTAACATGTATGACCGGACTATACACATCTACCCATATTTTTACATCAGCACTTAAATCGCCATCGGATCCAAAAATGTTAACCGAACCATCACTCAATTTCAGCTCCTGACTGAATGCTTTTCCTTCAAACGGATTAGGGCTCAGATGCACACGCACGCGGCCTAATTTCAACATGGAGTTGTTCTCATCAAACGTGCCGCTTTTAGCCATATAAAAAAGAATGTCTCCGTTTTCAACCCAGACATTCAGACCAATATCCCCACCTCCACATGGCATGGTTTCAGAAGCATTTTTGCTTTGCGTTGTCCAAACCACATTATAAGCATCCAATGCAGCCAGCTGCGGTTTTGCGTTCGGTTCAAACAACACAAAACATAAAAAAAGCAATATTTTAGATGGGATCTTATTCATTTAAATCTTTAGTCTTGTATCTTGTGTCTTATATCTTTTATCTTAAATCTTTTATCTTATATCTTACGTCTTATATCTTCAACTACCATTCATCACTTCGGAACGAGGACACCGGCAACCCGTTTGTGCCGAATAAGGTTCCTATTACAAAATCATCGAATGCATAGCGCACAGCACCCGGTTTTTCCACATGTGGCGATGAAACAACCACCGATTTTCTTCTTAAATAGACCTGAGCCGGAAAGAACACCTTATTGTCGCCGGCAATCTCAAAACCGGTAAGATCCTGTTCAAATATGCATAATCCTTCACCCACATCATTAAAGGAAACCACCACCGTGCTGCCTTTAATCTCTAAGGCTTTAAATGACGGGCTTTTATAACCGAACCCTTTTATACCATAGGTATCACCCAAGGCCCATAAGGCCAGACGTTCACCTCCAACTTTTTTCTTTTTGGGATGAATACAGGTCTTTTCCCCAATATCCATAATCACGGCCATACCACTGTTAGAGATATTATTCATGGATTTGCGCTGTGCGTCGCGCAGGTAAGCTGAGTTAAATTTCGGATTGATTGTATCATGCTGAAACATGGAATAGTCAAAAGGTGCTATCTGCATGTAGTAAAACGGAAATTCGCCGATATTCCATAACTTACGCCATTCTGCCACCATTTCCGGAAACAGCTTTTCATACTGATCCGGACTTTCGTAGTTGGTTTCACCCTGGTACCAGATACAGCCCTTCATTCCAAACCCGATGACCGGATTCAACATACTGTTAAACAGAACGGTTGGCGTACGATTGGGGACTTTGGGAATGTCATCCATTTTAGGTAAGGGCGTATCGTTAAACGGCACACTGGTTTCTTCACTCATCCAGGCCTGTATGCAAGACCCACCATATGTCACATCAATTAATCCAACCGGAACATCCAGCATCTCATTCAGCAGACGACCAAAATAATACCCTGTTGCACTGAATTCTGCTACGCTCTCCGGTGATGCCGTTACCCATTTCCCATTAAAATCATCCTTAATGACAGGCGTTTTTCCACGGGGTACTGTAATCAGACGGATATTATTATTTTTCGATTTCAGGATGTCCATGTTTGATCCTTCAACAGGTTGACCCGGAAAGCCTTTCATGGGCATCTCCATGTTTGATTGGCCTGAGCACAACCAAACCTCTCCGATCATGATATCATGCAATACAACCTCAGTGCCATCACTGACTGACAATTCGTATGGTCCACCGGCAACCGGTGTTTTAATATTCAGTTTCCATTTCCCGGTTTTATCTGCCTTTGTGGAATATACTTCATCACTCCACGATGGTTTAACAACAACGCTTTCTTTCGCATCAGCCCAGCCCCAGACTGCTACATCGCTTTGCTGCTGCAGAACCACATGATCAGTAAACAGTGCCGGAAGTTTAATTTCAGCTTGGCCTGGCCATGCCAATCCAGCCAGCAGTAAAAGAATTAATCCTATGTTTTTAAATTGTATCTTCATATCTTTAATAGTATCTAAATTTCTAATTACCATTCCTATTTCGTAATTCATAATTTATACTAACCGGTCCCAGCAACCCTGCTTTTCCCAGTGGCTTACCCTCCAATCTGTATGGCGCTGTTGTCCATGTGATCCTTTGGTCCTCCGGTAACTGATGATCACCAATTAACCGGTTTGCCCAGGTATTGGTGACAGCTATCTGTAATTCGTTATTCCCGGACTTTAAGGCTCCGTCAATTCTGAGTCGGTAGGGTGCTGTCCAGGCGATGCCACATGACTTACCATTCAGTGTCACCTCTGCAATATTTGCAATTTCACCCAAATCAAGCCATACCGACTGATTCTCTTTTAATTCATCAGAAAATTCAAATGACGTGCTATACACAGCTGTACCGGAATAATATTTAATTTTCGTATCTGCATTTTTGCTCCAGTCAGTCAGTTTATTAAACCTTACCGCTTCTTCCGGCCCACCGAATTCGGGGTCAAACTTCACATTCCACGGACCAGTTATCCTTTGAACCGGTTTCGTTTCTAACCAGTTTTTACCTGCAGACTTTAAGTATTCAGGATCATTATCCTCAAAAACTACAAAAACAGACTGGTAAGGTTCAAAGCGGTATTTCAACTCTGTTCTGGCATTATGCTGCTGCCAATCAGGTAATCTGTATTGTGTATTTCTTACCGGATCGTACAACACAGGTTCCTTGTCATCTACACGAAACGACAGGGTAATATTTCTTGCCTCATTCTGTTGGTTGGAAATAAAATAAATTTCTTTCCCTTTTTCAGTGCGGTGATTCCAGGCGATATCGGTTTTTTCACCTTCGGTATCAAAACCCTGGACATCCTGTTGTATATGTATCGGGTCAAAAGAATCAAGGATCCACGGTCCCTGAATCACCTTACCTTTGCCGATATTCCACATCATTTGCTTATGCCCTTTCCCGTCCTCAATGCTAACCTTATCTCCGTTAAAGAACTCAGCTATGGTTTTCTTCAACTGTTGGTCTGCGTTTGGTCCGGACTGCCATCCGGGAGTTTTATCCGGCTTATCCATCATAAGAACTATGGCACCATCCTTTACAAGGCTCAACAGTTTTTCTGCCACTTCAAGACTCATTTCTTTTCCTCCATCCGGCGCCATTTTCCGGTTTCCGGGAATGACCAGCACGCCATAGGATGCGCCACCCGGCAATACGATTCTGCCATCTTCAACAGTTGCTAATCTTAACAGGGCATCTTTGTTGAACGAATCGTATGCATAGCCGTTTAACGGATCAATCCAGTTATCCGGGTCCGCCATGTTAGACTGCGTTCTTACGCCTTTGGGAATATCTCTTGTCGGGATACCTGCATTTTCAAGTCTTTTTCTTTCCAGTTCAACCTTATCCCTCCCAAAGATTCCCGGCAGTACATCCACCAGTCTGTCGGGTAAAATGGCCCTTCTCGGTATCTCTTCTCCGGTGAAAACAGCAATATCCACCACCGGATCACCTTTTTGCAATAGCCGCTGACAATTGGTAAGGTATTCAAAGAAAGCCTTCCCGGGTTTCCACCAGGTCTGATCCCGCTGGAAAAAGTTTCCATTCATGCCAAGCGTCATTCCAGGTTTACGGTCCATCCATGGATTCAGCACAAACACGTGTGGAACCATTCGATTGGCACCCAAAGCAAAATTACGGTCCACCACCGGTTTTAATATCCCTGGATACTCATCCCAGTCCAGACGGATTTCGGTCAGGGCTTCAGCCTGTATAATTCTTTTACCATAAATGTGCGATGCTGAAATCGCATCGAGCATATCGTTTGGCTTATCGTGCGACGGACTGTTGTACCAGAATTCACCCATGGGCAAATCCACCTCTTTATAGTGCAACATGCCATCAGAGACGCCAACCGGAGCGATGCACTCAGCACTGAACAAGGTCTTTTTTTTATGGGCTTCCTCAGCCAGTGTCCTGTAAAATACGTCGGTGAACAAATCGGATACGGTAGTCCGGATATCTTTTAATACCTTTTCCGAAAATTCTGTGTCTTTCAACGGAACACCAGCCATGACCGGCAGATACGGCATCAGGTCATAGCCTCTGCGTTTTTTAAATTCCTCAGGGAAGACATGCGACCAGTTCTGACTTCCGCACTCCCAGCTGTCGATATGAAACCGCTTTAACACATCACCTGCCAAACCAGGCCCTACCTGCCGAAAGGCTTCACCAAACCACTGATCGAACTGAAAACGAATCACTTCCGGATCAAACTTATCACATTCCAGACCTTTACCTCCTCCACCAACATAATTTTCATGTCCGGTTGAGGTGTGTCCTATTCTAAGAATAATCCATTTCCCTTCCGGAATATCCCACTCCAATTCACCTTTATCACCTACCTGCTCTGATATATTAATGAGTTGATCCTCCGGAACGCACATATCTGACGAAATCTCTTTATCTGTTGTTTCTTTTGCAATCCGCCAGATCATACCGGACTTGCCTTCGAACTGACTGATCCTCGGATCACCGGAAAGTTCAATGCCGGAGGTTCTTAACCGCGGACTCCATTTGGCATCGTCAATATCTTCTGCTCCCGGTTCAGAACCTTCAGGATCAAACACAAAACGAAAATACTTTGCTGTTACCGGTGGAATGGACTGTGTGTTATCAGCATCCAGATCAAGCCAGCCGGATCGTGGCGGAACAAGGCGTGTATGCTTAGTAAAATGTACGCCATCATCACTGATTTCGATAATTAAACGGTTAGCCTGGTAATTATTCCAACCTGTTTTAAGCATCACAGAGCGACAGGTAAACGGCTTTTCAAAGGCATACTGAATCCAGCACGGTTGGCGTGTTGAAAATTGTCTGGTATTATGTTTTTGCGCCAGGTATTGCAGGTTCTCATGTTTTAAACTCGTGGTAACCTTGGGATTCAGATCATAGGAGCTGATACCCGTTCCTGCAAGAGCCGGATAAGCAAATGTGGCAATATCGTCGTAATACCCTTTAACGATTTCCGGTTGTGGCAGGTTCCCTTTAAACGTATGTCCGCCGGTAACGAGGGTGTCTGCCCACACCACTTTTTGCATAGACATTTCCGGTGTGATCCACGGACCACCGGCACAGGTAAATCCATCGCAGGCATTCATGCCGATTTGCAGGCCAAGCCGTTTGGCTTCTTCCATGGCATACTGAACCAGATCCCACCATTCCGGTGTCATGGTTCCATAAGACGGATAATAAAAAGATGAATCCAGCACCTCCTTAATTGGCATCAGCATGGCTCCACCTATACCAACCTCATGCATGGCTTCAAGGTCGGCTGTGATGGCTTCTCTCGAAACGGCACCGTGCATCCAGTACCAGAAGATCCATGGTTTAGCATTTGCTTCATCCGATTCATTCAATATGCTCTCTGATTTTTTTGATCCCTGATTCTCACATCCAACACACAACATTAAAGTCACTAAAATGATGACTGAAAACGTATATGATATGTGTGTGTATCTGATCTTCATGGAATTGACTGCTTAAAACCTGATATTTCGTGCCGTTTTATCGGGATCACTTTTTAAATTTTTTACCGGGAATAAATAATAGCTATAATTCCATTTTTTTGCAGGAACCTGGTATTTTTTAATTGGTGCTGCTACCGGCGACCAGCTGTCATTACCACCAACGCCCATCTGAATGAGATCGATATTCAGTGTGATGAAACCGGCATCCTTCAGTTCGTTGGTATGCTTTGCTTCATTGATGTTTTCCTCTGCATAAGGCCATGCGCTCATGCTTAACAGGCTGTCTGCCACGACCAGAAGCCCATCATTTTTGCCGTCATTCAGATACATCCATCTTACATCTGTACGATTTCCATCCTCCTGCGGCATCACATAGGGTTCCATAAATTCTTCTATTGGCATGTCATACACAGCAACAGGAGCACCCTGTCTGCGATCGATGTAGTTTTCCTGAGGCCCGCGGCCATACCATTCAATATCATCGTAAGTACGATTGATCCCGCACTGCATTCCCACCTTAGGGATATTTGGCAGAGCCGTGTCCGCATTCAGAGTGAAATCAACTTTCACCACGCCATCACCAGTAATGCTGTAAGTAACTTCAATATCTGCCTTGTTTTTAATGAACGAATACACACTGGTAATCTTAATATTGGTCTTGTCCAGGGCATCCACCGACATATTTTCAAGCACAGGTTTGTTGACATACCAGACTTTAAGCAGTTGCTGTGGTTTCCAGCCGCGCTCATCATTATCTGTCAATGGGCGCGTAAAATGCGGCAGTAATGGTTGATATATTTGTTCTTTATTCTTTAGTTTATACGAACTTAAAGCACCCCTTTCATGGTCAAAGAGCATACTGAAACCGGTTCCGGAAACTTCATAGCCATCTACGGCTTCCTTAATTTTCAGTTCTTTGTCTGATCCTGTATTTGTTGCCGGTTTTGGCAGACCAGTCAGTTCAAACTGATTGGATGCCACTTCGAAACCGGCATCAGCCCAGGGTGTTGCTTCTGAAAGTGTAAAGTGAATATCGGCCAGATATTCCAGACCCTTCTTAAATTTTGGATAGTCTTTTGAGATATCAATGACCGTATCTCTGCCAGCTTCCAATGAAACATTATTTAATTTAATTGCTTTGATCACACGTCCGTCTTCCCTGAAATTAACCGTGATGGTATAATCTGCAAGCGATTTTACACTTTGACGGTTTTTAATTTGAACCAAATCTTTCTCAGCATCCAGCATCTTACATTCCACAGGCTGAAACACATGTTTGCATTCAAAAATGGCAGGTTTTGGTCGTCCGTCTGAAGCTACAATTCCATTGATACAAAAATTATTGTCGTTCAACCTGGCACCAAAATCACCACCGTATGCAAAAAATTCATTCCCGTTTGAATCTTTCTTCAGTAAGCCCTGGTCTTTGTAATCCCAGATACAACCTCCGATCATACGCGGCAGGGTGCGAATCTGATCCCAGAATTCTGCAAGGTTACCGGTAGAATTACCCATGGAATGCGAATATTCACACCAAAAGATTGGCCGCTTGTCACCGTTGTCCTGATAAACAAGAAGCGGGCCTGTATACAATGCAGGATACATCCTGCTGATGATATCCACATAGGGTTCATCCAGAGGTGTCTGAATACGGTGTGAGTGATCTTTGGGATAACCCGGATCACCAAAGGGAATATAACCTTCAGCGTGCTGATCCCCCATAGCCGGTTCATAATGCACAGGGCGCGTAATATCAAAATCGTGCACCCAACCTGCCATAGCAGCTGTATTCGGACCACGTCCTGCCTCATTTCCAAGACTCCAGAAAATAACGGACGGGTGGTTTTTATCGCGTTCAACCATGCGCTGAACCCTTTGCATCATGGCATTGGTCCACTCCGGATCGTTAGCAAGCTTGCCACCTATTCCATGGGTTTCGTGGTTGGCTTCATCAATCACATAAATGCCGTATTCATCGCACAGATCATATAAATAAGGATCGTTGGGATAATGTGAGGTACGAATGCAATTGAAGTTAAACTGTTTAATCTGCACGATGTCTCTTCTAATGTCTTCGCGTGAGAGTGCTTTCCCTTTAACGGGATCATGGTCGTGCCGGTTAACCCCATACAGGTAAGTCACCTTCCCATTGATGAGCAGTTTACTGTTATCCTTTGCAAACCGGATGTCGCGGAATCCAACCTTGCAACTTTTAGCCTCTGCAACGTTCCCATGACTATCTTTAAGCGTTAAAACCAGAGTATACAGGTTGGACTCTTCGGCGCTCCATTTCAACGGATTTTTTACGGTTGTTTCAAACACACCAAACTTTACATTATCAAGCCGTGGATAAGATTCGTTGATAATATCCGCTGCACTTTTACTGAGGGGTTCCTCAAATACCGGGTTTTGAGCCGCATCAAATAACTGTGCTTCCACGGTATATCCCTTCACTGTATCACCGGTCAGGTTATCAAGCCTAGGACGAATACTCAAAACTGCATCTTTATAATCCTTGTCCAGTTTGGCCTGGTAGTGCAGGTCGGCTATGCGTAATTTTGGTTCAGCCATGAGGAATACTTCCCTTTGTATACCACTTAAACGCCAGTGATCCTGATCCTCCAGATAAGAAGCATCGCTCCACCGGATGGCCTGTACAGACACTTTATTTTCACCATCTTTCAGATAGGCTGTCACATTAAATTCAGACGGCAGGCAGCCATCCTCGCCATACCCCAGGAATTCTCCGTTGACCCAAACTGTAAAAGCCGATTTCACACCTCCAAAATGAAGCGTAATGTTCATGTCCTTCCATGCATCCGGCACGGTGAATGTACGCTGATACGATCCAACACCATTGTAATCGCGCGGCACATAAGGTGGATTTATGGGACGAAACGGATAGATGGAACTTTTATAAATGGGTACATCATAGCCTTTCAGCTCCCAATTGGAGGGCACCTCTATTTTATCCCATCCATGTACCCGGCTTTTATAGAAATCCTTTGGTGCATCGGCTGGTTTGATCGCAAAATAAAAATCCCACGTACCATTCAGAGATTTAAAACGTCCGGATGTTTCGCGGTCATCTGCTATCGCAGCCTGAATAGTCGGATATGAATAAGCCGTTGCCCTGGAACGGTCTCTGTTTATTTCGCAAACCTGTGGATTTTCCCAGGGCACCGAATTGTAAATATGCGGAACCGGCGGTATTCCGGCAGGATCACCTGCAATGGTCTGCCCTGTTGCACCCCAAATGGGAAAAAGGCTTAAAATGACACCAGTCAGAATTCCATGTAATGTATTTCGTTTTGTATTTTTCATAGCATCGTCTTATTCGGTTGTGATCACCAGCGAATCCGCCTTAAGTTGATCCGATGTGGCAGTAAAACTAATTTCTCCTGCTGTTTTTTTCGCCTGAACGATGAGCAGACACATGCCATTATAGGCTTTGCGATGGTCTGCCCTGAATGGTTCAAGGCTGGCCTGGTAACCATTGTCCACACCTGCGATAAATCCGGTTCCGGCAACTTCGAAGTTAATCAAATTATCGGCATGTGGCACAAGGTTTCCATCCCGATCCAATACCCTGACGGTGACAAAAGAAAGATCCTTTCCGTCAGCATACATTTTACTGCGATCTGCTGATAGTTCAATTTTATATGGTTCACCAGCTGTACTTATTTCCTTTTCCAAAACCACTTCCCCGTTTTTACGTGATACTGCTTTGATAGTACCGGATTCAAAAGGAATGCGCCACATCACGTGAAACTGGTCATCAGACTTATGTTTAACACCCTGTGATGCGCCATTTAAAAACAGTTCTACTTCATCAGCATTATTGTAATAAGCCCATATATCTACCAATTGTCCGGCTTTCCAGTTCCAGTGGGGAAACAGATGTAACATGGTTTCATCCGACCATTCGCTTTGGTACATGTAGTAGGTATCTTTTGGGAAACCACATAAATCTATGATTCCAAGATACGAACTTCTGGCCGGATACGGATAAGGAATTGGTTCACCAAGGTAATCAAACCCTGACCAGACAAACATGCCGGGAATAAACGTATTATTTTTCACCACAGCCCAGGTAGCTTCATGCGTTGATCCCCAGTAGGCAATGGCATTATCATACGATGATGCCGTAAAATCAGCATTCCCGTCGAAAGGTTTATTATAAGCCGGTGGCCAGATGCGTACGCTGTCAGAAGGCAGCTCATAATGACCCCGGGTTGCCAGCGCCGAGTTATTTTCTGATGGCAGCATGCATTCTCCCGGATAACGATCCGGAAACTTCAGGTATTCTTTATGTTTATAGTTAAACGAAAGCAAGTCCAGTGCTCCGGATTTATAAATGTTGTTCTTCTCAGGATCGGTCTCCGTCAATGCACTGGTAACATACCTTGTGGTATCCAGCTCCTTAACAATTCCCACCAGTTCCCTGGCTATCGTGATCCCGGTGGAATCAAACTGTTCCGGAATTTCGTTACCAATGCTCCATGCAATAATGGACGGATGGTTTCTGTCCCGCAGTACCATATCCTGCAGGTCGCGTTTATGCCACTCATCCCAATACAGATGATATCCTCTTTTTACCTTGGTGCGTTTCCATTCATCAAAGGCTTCATCTATGACCAGAAATCCCATCTGATCGCACAAATCCAGTAACTCAGGCGCCGGTGGATTATGTGCCATCCGGATGGCATTGCATCCCATGGCTTTCAGAATTTCCAGTTGTCGTTCGGCAGCTCTTTCATTAAATGCAGCACCCAAAGCACCCAGATCATGATGCTGGTTCACCCCTTGAATCTTCAAAACTTTTCCGTTCAGAAAAAAACCTTCAAGCGGTGTAAATTTAAACGTACGGATACCAAATGGTGTTTCAACCCTATCATACAATTGATTTCCCTTATAAATTTCAGTAATCACACGATACAAGACGGGATTTTCGGGGGACCACAAATCGGGATCATCAATATTAAATTCCTGAAATATTTGTTTCTCTTCCTCAATTGAACTCCCAGACTTTTGCTCTGTCACTTTTAATCCATCGGCATTATAAATCACCGATTTGATTTTCACTTTATGCTTTGAACCCGTCAGATTTATCAGGTCAATTTGATACCGAACCTTGGCATGATTTGCAGTCACGGTCGGGGTACTTACAAATGTTCCCCAGTGCGCAATATGAATGTCATTCTCAGGAACCAGCCACACATTCCGGTAGATACCCGAACCGGTGTACCAGCGGGAAGCCGGCTGGTCAGAGTTGTCCACTTTAACAGCTATCACATTCACTGAATCGTTCCGATGCAGATATGGTGTGAGTTCGTATCTGAATGAGCTGTATCCATAGGGTCTCTTGCCAAGGTAATGTCCATTGATCCAGACCTCGCTGTTGCTCATCACGCCATCGAAGTCTATATGATAGCGATCCGAAACAGGTTCATTCAAAACAAACGATTTTCGATACCAGGCGATGCCTGTCGGCAATGCTCCCCCTTCAGGTCCGGCAGGATTATCGATACTGAAATTTCCTTCAATGCTCCAGTCGTGAGGAAGATTGAGATTTTTCCAGTGGTTGTCGTTATATATTGCCTGAAAAGCTGAAGAATCGTCACCAGGGTAAAATTTCCATCCGGAGTTAAAGTCCATTCTGCTACCTGTAGAAATTCCTTCACTACACGAACTCAGAATAAACAGTAAGGCCAAAACAATCGTAAAAAGATGCTTCATACGGGATTTTTTACCAAATAAATTAATAATGTTGCAAAAACTGTAAACGTTTACAAAAATAATGTTTTTACAATAAAAAAATTACATTTAAACAATCTAATTTCTCACCAATATATTGTAAATAGTTAAATAAATAATAATGTAAACCTTTTCATAAAGTATATGTTTTGCACTATATTTGGACAATGTTTTTCAGGATATAGTTTTACGTAAGTTATAGGAAAAGCAGGAATTAACTTTATAACTAAATAAATCACTAATGACAGAACGTATTGAACGGTTGAAAGCTGCAGCTACGCAGATACGCCGCGATATTGTTAACACCATATATTATGCAGGTGATGGTCACCCCGGCCCAAGCATGTCTATTGCAGATATTTTGGCAGTCCTTTATTTTGATGTTCTTCGCATAAATCCTGAAGAACCGGACTGGAAGGACAGGGACCGGTTCATTTTATCGAAAGGTCACGCTTGTCCCGCATATTATGCAGCACTGGCGCGCAAAGGGTATTTCCCGTCTGCAGAACTTAAGACTTTGCGTTCGTTGGGATCACGCATGCAGGGGCATCCTGTTCAAAAATCCACACCTGGTGTTGATGCTACTTCCGGATCATTGGGACATGGATTACCACAGGGTTGCGGAATGGCTCTTTCAACCCTGCGAAGAGGTTCTGATGCATTAACCTTTGTTTTAACGGGTGATGGTGAGTTAAATGAAGGAATTGTCTGGGAAGCAGCGATGACCATTCCAAAATACAAGCTTCACAATCTGATTGCCATTATTGATTACAATGGCATTCAGAGTGGTGGAACGGTTGAAAAAATAAGCGGATTGAAAAACCTGAAAGAAAAATGGGAAGCGTTTGGGTGGTATGCCATTGATATTGACGGACATGATATTGATAAGCTGACCTTTGCGCTTGAAAATGCGGCAAAGCGTGGTCGATCAAACGAAGCTGAAAGGACAGGAATGGTTATTGTTCCTGACATGGCAGCACCAAAACCGGATCAGCCGATCATATTTATTGCCCATACTTTAAAGGGGAAAGGTGTTCCGTTTATGGAAGGGAATAATGCTTGGCATAAAAAAGTACCAAGCGATGAAGAACATCAGTTAGCAATGTCAGTTTTGGGAGGATTGGATCTTGAATAAAACAGAAAGTACACGAATAGGATTTATGCAGGGACTGGAAACCCTTGCGGAGAAAGATGACCGGATTATGCTGGTATGTGCAGACAGTGTTTTGGCTATGCGCGCCACCGAATTCATTGAAAAACGACCGGATCAGTATGTTGAAGTGGGTATTGCCGAACAAAATGCAACCGCTACTTCTGCAGGCCTTGCCCTGGACGGACGTATTCCGTTTTTTGCTACCTATGCCGGTTTTATTACCATGCGTGCCTGTGAACAGATCCGAACGTTTATAGCTTATCCGAATTTAAATGTGAAACTGGCAGGCGTAAACGGAGGTATTGCAGGTGGGGAACGCGAAGGTGTAACGCACCAGTTCTTTGAAGATATCGGAATTTTACGCACCATCGCCAATGTTACCATTTTAGTTCCAGCCGATGCCGATCAGGCCCGTCAGGCTACCATTGCGGCAGCAGACATACCTGGTCCTGTTTATATTCGATTAGGAAGCGGACGTGATCCTGTTGTCTTTGAAAAGGATACACCGTTTACTCCGGGGAAGATCAACATCATTTCGCAAAAAGGGAATGATATTGCCTTGTTTGGAAACGGGGTCTTGCTTCCCCGTATTTTTGAAGCAGCTAAAATTCTGGAAGAAAAGGGAATAGGCGTAACCGTTGTTGAAGTACATACGGTGAAGCCAATCGATACACAGGGAATAACTAATGTACTAAAACAATGTGGTGCTGCTGTAACGGCTGAAGATCATAACATTATTGGCGGACTGGGAAGTGCCATCATGGAGGTAGCTGCAGAAAATCATCCGGTTCCGGTCTATCGCATCGGACTGAGAGACAAATTTGCAGGTTCAGGTCTGCCACAGGAACTGCTGGATTATTATGAAATGAGCGTTGAAGATATTGTCAAAGCTGCGGAAGCTACAATTGCCAGGAAATAATACCATACAATTAATTCACAACATCAAAAAACAAAGCATCCGATGAAACCGTCGATTTCAAAAAAGGTAACTACGTTTAAAAATAAAAAATCACCCATCCGTGAAATTATGGATCTGGCTAATCCTGAATTCTTCAGGAAAGTAGGTCTCGATCCTGCCGATGTTATTTCATTTTCCGGCGGATGGGTCAATCACGAAGCACCGAATTCCATGCGTAGTGCCTATGCTTCAATTATTGATGACAGTCAAAAGTTTCATGCAAGTGGAGCCTATCCTCCAACCATTGGGATGCCCGAATGCCGGAAAGCCATCGTAGATTTTGAGAAGCATATTTATGGTGATGACATGGATTTATCACCAGAACAAATTGCCATTGGGGCCAATTCGTCCCAGATGACGGCAAACCTGATGAATATTATTCTGGATGAAGGGGACAAAATATGTATGTTGGATCCAACCTACGCCAATTATCCGGCACAGGCTTCTTCTATTGATAACATTGAAGTAATTCATTTCTCTGTTATGGATACCGAAAACTGGAAATATGTTGCGAATGAACGCAAAGCGGAGTTTGCTGCCTTTATCAAAGCAGAAAAGCCAAAAATGATTATGCTTTGTGCACCTGATAATCCAACTTCTCAGATTCCTTCGACCGGATTTGTTAAAGCGGCACTGGATGCAGCAAAGGACATTGGCGCTTTTTTGGTGATCGATTTTGCCTATAAAGAATTGGTTTGGCAGGAAGATCTTCCGGAATATTTTAGCTGGGGTCCGAACGATAATTATATTTCCATTCATTCCAATTCAAAATGGTGCCGCGGATTGGGACGTCGCTTAGGTTGGGTGGAAGCTCCTGTCGAAATTATTTCTGCTTTTGAAGCCGTACAGGGTGCCACCATTTTATGTCCGGATAGCCTGCATCAGATGGCTCTGGTTGAGTATATCAGGAATGGCATAACCCATAACAGCATCAGACCGTATATTAAAGAAACAGCAAAACTTTATCAGAAAGCTGCGGAACAAACCGTTGCATCCATAGAAAAGCATCTTGGAATGCCTTGCTTAATTCCCGAAGGTGGACTTTACACCGTAATGAAAGTTGATATGGACAGTTCCGAATTCACCCACAAAATTTTGGAGAATACCGGTGTTATAGTTGTTCCGGGCTGGGGATTCGGTAAAACATTAAATAATGCCGTTCGTTTGTCTTATGGCCCACTGGTTCATCATTTGGATAAAATTGATGAGGCCATGCAGCGTATCAGTAAATATCTTAGAGGATAGAACTATTCAAAAGTTGTATACCTTTCAACTACGTTTACCCTTTTATTCCCTGAAGAGAAGTAGTTGAAACCCAGGTTCTATTATTAGTGGTTTAAACTGAATTCTCAACATTGCTAAATGCCATTCCTTTCTCTTTCCTTTTTCTCCAGTAGTTTGCCAGAAGCGACCCTGAAATATTCATCCATGGACTAAAAATTGCTGATGCCAGACCAACCGTGGCCAGTTTTCCCATTACACCGGCAAGTCCTGTGGCCATTCCTCCATTCTGTAACCCAACTTCCAGGGCAACAGTCCGGCAGGAATCTTTATCCAGTCCGAGGGCTCTGCTTATTAAATATCCAAACGAATAACCCAATGAGTTGTGCATGACAGAAGCCAGCAACATGAATATCCCTATAGCCAGAATATTATCACGGCTTGCTGCCGTTGTTACCAGCGTGAAATAAACGATGCCAAACATGGATAGCTTCGGCATTAATTTACCTAGTTTAGGAATTACCAGGGTCAGATGATAATACATCTTGCCGGCGATTACTGCACCAGCCAGAAAATTTAGTAATTCTGCAATTCTCATCATATCCGGAGATAAGGTCCTGTCCATTAATTTCCAGAGTACAACGCTATTTGCAATTATCCAGAAAACAGCAATCCCAAATGCAATATTCAACCGTTTGGAAACTGTTTTATCAAGCCTATTATAAGCATCGTACAACATAGCGGCACCAATAGGCACAATCACTATTTTAATGATCTGTATGCACATGTCCCAGAAATTAATCTCAATGTAGGTGCCTGCTAACAGTTTCATCATAAACGGTGTCATAATGGGTGCCAGTAAAGTGGCAACTGCTGTCAACGTCACTGAAAGTGTAAGGTTGGCATTTGCAAGATACACCATAACATTTGAAGCAAGTCCGCTTGAACATGAGCCGATCAGGATAACACCTGCAGCAATTTCCGGTTCAAAATTAAAAACACGGGTTAACATGTAACCTGTTAGGGGCATAATTGAAAACTGGCAGATAATTCCGACCAAAACGCCTTTTCCCATGGTTCGGATCCCGGTAAAATCTTTCAGGCTCATTTGTGTACCCATGCCGAACATCACGACCTGGATGACTATCAGGATCACCCATTTATTTCGCAAATCAAAATCGCCCCATTTAAGAAAAGCAGAAGGATACATCAGGCCACAAACGATAGCTGCAATAATCCATGCGGTATATTGATAGGGTTTTAAGACTTTAACGGACCCCATTCCAAACGCAAGCAACACAGACGCTGCAACAGCAGCCGGAGCCAGAAATGAATCCCACTTAAACAGAAAAGTCAGTGCAACAATTAAGATGGAAATAAAACCTGTTATCAGACTAACCCTCTGTAATTTTTCCATTGTTATAAAATATTTGCCAGGTGTTCCATGGCAAGTTCAGGACTTGTAAGTATGGGAACTTTTTTATCTTCTTCAGAAAGTTGCGAAACAACCCGTGCCATTGAGGCCTGAGCCAATAAAATGACATCAACCTCCTGTGATAATTCTTTTAGGGCTTGAGCCACTTTTTCGTCGTGAATTTCAGGCTTACCTCCCATTAAGGCATCGAATGCACCTTCGCAAAGCTTTGATGTCAGCTCAATTTCTTTATTGGCAACAACCGCCCTTCTTCTTACCAGGTCGCTGGTTGGTTCAAGGGTAGTAGACAAGGTGGCAATGACCCCGATTTTGGTTCCCATCTGAATGGCTTTATCTGCCATAGGTTGATCAACTCTTAATACAGGAACTTTCGACACAAGCGCAGAAGTTTCAACAGCAGGCCCGATGGATGAACAGGTAACCAGAATATAATCTGCACCTGCAGCCTCAGCAGAACCAACATAATCTACCACACGACGGGATGTGTCGGGCGTTAACTCACCTCTTTCAATGGTAAGTTTGATAAGGCTGTCATCCACAATATTAAAAACTTTCAGATCTTTTTCTGCAAAATATTTGTCAATCAGTTCCTGAAAAACCGGTACCAGGGTAGCTGATGTATGAATTAATCCAAGTCGTTTAGTCATTCCTGCTGTTTAAAATTAGCGTTGTTTGTAAAAATAATAAATCCCGTTACGATAAGCAATCAGACATCTTTTGTCCCCTTACTTAATTTTCGATTCTTCCGTTGATTTAAATTGCAAATCACTCTTCCCAATATCATTGGATGTGGCAAGTGCGATACCGCGGTTGCCGAGTTTATCCACTGCATTATAAAAATGATAAACAATGCCGTCATGATAAATCACATAAGCTTTATGCGCAAAAAGGTTATCATAGTTTTCCGATGGCTCAATCAAACGGGGACCGGTCCAGTCCGTCCAGTTAACCAGATCGTAGGAACAGGCAAAATTATTATACACCACCGTTTTGCCTTCCGGCCAGTAAGCCCTGAAATAAAACATCACATAAATGTCACCAATTTTCTGAAATACTGCGTCGCCGGTAATGCCTTTATGGTGGTTCATCATGGGTTGCTTTCCGTATCGTTTCCAGTTGACCATGTCATCGGACACTGCCATACTGATGCGCTCTGCACCACGCGCAGGATTAATACTGTCTCCACGTGCATTGTAATACATCAGGAATTTATAGCCCGTCAACTTCTCCTTGTCTTCGATCACAAAACTTTTATACATGGTACTGTTGTCGTACCATCGCGCATCTTCATCGGTTGGCATAAGCACCGGCTTCCCTAATGTTTGCCATATGTGTTGTGTTGCTGGATCTTTTTCTGTAAATGCCATGCTGATGGATAACAATCCGCTTTCGTATCCACTGGAAGCACCCCCAAAGTAACTCATCCAGTATTTACCATCATATTTCTGGATGGCGTAATCTCCACCCCAATCGTAATCAATTAAAGACGGGTAACCGGCTTTCTGATTATAGTCCCAGTCGGTAGAATCGGAAAACTCCAGAATTTTTCCTTTCAGATCCCAGTGAATTAGGTCGTCGCTGGTTGCCAGATGCGTCTCGTAACCTCGTCCGTCAAATACGATATAAGTCATCACCCATCTATTATCCTTCCTGAAAATAGTTGGACAGTCCATTTTGTATTTGTTGCTGTCAGGTACCAGGATCAGTCCGTATTTATATGGTGTTTTTACGGTTTCATAGATCTTCTGCATCTTTGCCGGTGTCACTATTTTGGGCAAATCCGACTTTTTCTCCGGGACTTTACAAGCCACTAAAACTATTGTCACAAACACAGAAAGTACTACAATCCTCTTCATGCCTTTTTTCTGATTTTAAATATATATCTGCCTGAACCAATCTTATATATTGGCTTATCTTCTGATGTTCCGGTTATTTCGGGTACAACGCCATTTTCAGATTTAATCCGAACCTCTCCTTCAAAAGGTAAAATGACCGTTGCTGAAGTATTAAACGGTATTTCAACGGTTAATGTAAAACTGCTGCCATCCTGCTGCCACTCACTTTTTATGGTGCCGTATGGTGATTCATAACTTGTTTTCACATACGATATGCTATCAATTACATCTGGTTTGATAACAATTGATTTATATCCCACCGATGATTTATCCTGACCAATACCGCCCAGCCCAGCATAGAACCATTCCATCAGATGCCCCAGCATCAAATGGTTCATGGATTTGATATCCAGTGCCTGCCATGATTCCGTTAACGAAGTGGCTCCTTTTTTCAGTTGGTAAGCATAACCCGGCACATCGTCGCGGTTATTCATCTGATACAATAATTCTGAGGCACCATATTTTGTTAATGCATCCACCAGGTAATGAAATCCAATATCACCGGCTGTCAGACTATAATTATCGGCTTTAATGGTTTTTAAAAGATTTTTAAATACGGCTTGCTCGTCGCCATTTGGCACCAAACCCAGACTCAAAGGCATGGCCAAGGCTGTCTGACTGGCAGTGGCATATGTCCTGGTTTCTGTATTGTAGAAAGTGTTGTTAAATGCGCTTTTGATGTGACTGGCTAAATCACTGTATGCTGCTTCATCTTCCTTTTTTCCAAGTTCGGCAGCAATTTCTGACATAAGTACTGCAGCGTAATAATATGTTGCAGTAGCCACCAGAGGGACCGGTGTTAACTGAACAAATCCTGGTGTATTGGGTCCGATATCGTACCAGTCTCCCAGGCCGTGGGACAGGATATCATCTGAAGCTTTACTGCTTAAATAGTTCATGTAAGCCTGCATCATCGGCCATGCTTTTTGCATCACAGTCGGATCACCGTACCATTTATAAATCATCCATGGCATGGTAATAGAGGCACTTCCCCATTCGGGCGAATCACGAAATGCTGTATCGTAATATTCAAAATTAATATATTCCGGAACGATAGAAGGAACCAGACCTTTAGCTGTCTGTGCATCCATCATATCATTGGTCAGCTTTGCGTACAGAGGATACATATCAAAATTGAAATGCACACTTTCACCCATTAAATGCGTTTGTTCCAGCCATCCCAGTTTTTCGCGGGTTGGGCAATCGGTCATCACACTCTGAATATTGCTTTTAATACCCCAGTTTATAAGTGCGAAAATGCGGTTAAACAAATCGTTGGAACAATCAAACATGCCAACCTGAGCTGCATCACCCCGCGTATGCAATGCCTTTAAGACTTTTATTTTGGGCAGACCCGGATCATCATTAGAAGAATCGGGCTGAGCACCAATAACCTGTACGTATCTGAAGCCATAATAACTGAAACGTGGTTGCCAGCTTTCTGTTCCATTACCATCTAAAATATAAGTGTAATAATAGGGTGAACCTGAACCACGCTGACTGACTGTCCCGTCATCTTTCAATACTTCTCCCGGCCATAGTTGTACTTTCTGACCCGCTTTTCCTTCTACTTCCAATGATACAATTCCGGAAGCATTCTGACCAAAATCATATACATATACCGAATCGTTCAACCTGGTAGTTGAAACCGGATCAAAGCTTTGCACAACTTTAACCGGATAATTCTGATCAGATGTTAGTTTACCCTCAGGTGCCTTAACTAATTTGGCCTTTTGCCAGTTCACTGCATCAAAACCGGGTTTATTCCAGCCATCTTCTTCCAGGCGTGCATCATAGTCCTCCCCGCCATAGATGCCGGAATAGGTAATGGGTGAAGGCTTCATTTGCCAGTCCGAACCAGATACAATAGTTTGCGAAGTTCCATTTTTATACTTAACCTGAAGTTTGCAGATCATTTCCGGATAACCATACGCAATGATTAGTTTACGGTATCGCTCGCGGTTATTGTAATAAAAACCGTTTCCAACAATTACCCCGATGGCATTATCCCCTGATCTCAGCAAATCCGTCACATTATATGTATTGTATAATACGGTTTTATCGAAATGGGTCCAGCCGGGTGTAAGAAAATCATCACCGATTTTTTCTCCGTTCAGGTAGGCATCATATTGTCCCAAACCACTTATAAATAACGTTGCAGATGCAATCTCTTTATCCAGGTTAAAGTCATTTCTGAACATGGGCACAATTGCCCGTTTCTCAACTTTATTGTGCGATAATTCACCATAACCTGTCACGCCCTCGACCAGCCGATCTTTTTCAGATAACTCTTCAAACCCAATCCATTTTGCACCGTTCCAATCTCCGGGCTTAAGCAATCCCATTTGCCACGAACCGATCCTGCTCCATTCCGATTCGTTACCATAAGCATCCCAGACTTTAACTTTCCAGTAATAAGTTTCACCAGATTTTAATTCAGAACCCTCATATCTCACGTTTATGGAATTAACAGATTCAACCCTTCCGGAATTCCAGACATTGCTGCTGTCCTTATCAAGCAAAGCTTCATCGTCCGACACAAGAATATGATATGATTTTTGCAGATTATTCGATGTTGCAGATTGAATCACCCAACTGAATTCAGGATGAACGGTTTCTACACCTAAGGGCTGTTCAAAATGGTTACATGCTGTTTTAACAATATTAAGGCCGGAATCATGACTATTACAGGCCACGAAAAGGAATAAAGATGCTATAACAATTATGACTTGTTTCATTGAGGTTTTCTAAAAGCTTTCTATTTCAAGCGCAAACTCATCCCACAAAATGTCAACAAAAAAAGGGATAACCAAACCAGAAAATAAAAGTGCTTAATCATCTTCTCCCATCACACCACCTTTGGCTCCCAGGGTATCGAAATTGTATCTTGAGTCTCTCCAGTCAATTTTATATCTTGGATTGATACCGTTGATATACTTTTCAATGTTGGTATAGCCATCACCGTTGCAATCTTTATTGGCATCGGTAGGATCGTTAGGATCAAGTCCCAGATCTGTATATTTTGCCTCCCAGCAATCCGGCATGCCGTCTTTATCGGAATCTTTATAGGATTCGCCTTTATATTCCGGATATCCACCAACCTGGGATATATCGGTAATAATTCCAATTTTATAACTATCCGGTGCCAGACGACGGTGTTTGAACTGCGGCACTCCATCAAGACTTACATCATCTGCATATTCAATTTTACCGGTTTTTACCTCCCTTGCGATGCGTTGATCCACCGGATCACGTTTTGGCAGCGTTGCACCGGCATTTTCTATCACATAATTAAATGCCTTTTTTGCAGGCATTATGGTCATAAATGGCATATTCCATGGCCGGTTCCAATAGACCATATCCTTGTATTTGGATATGTCATCAGATAGCAATACTTCCTGATATGGGTTATCCTTATCAGGAATATCCTCCATTTGTACTCCACCTGCCCAGTTGTCCATGGTAACCTTTTTATTACCCTCAACAATATTCCCATCCACGAATGCCTTTCCATAAACGCGATGAGTGAGTGTACTTCTGCCAGACTCAGGTTTCAATATCCGGTGACCAACTGGTTTATCAACCGGAGTTGCCGGTCCGGGTTTATAATAATTATTGATTATGTTGAATTTAGCGGTATAATCACCTCCATCAACTGAACGATGCACCCAGTTAAAAAGCACATTATTAACAAAGTTGAAGGTTCCGTTCCAGCCAATGGATGGATTTCTTCCGGTATTGTTAGCCCAAAGGTTCCGCATAAAAGAACAATTCTCTCCTCCTAAAGTACTTCCAAACGCATGATTCCAGGTATCCAGTCCTTCCGAAAAGATGGAATTCTGGATGGTAATATTCACCGTTGGAAGTTTTTCCGCTTTTCTACCTGTTTTGTCATCATACATATGCCGGTAAATGGACATATTTTCATCCAGTCCCCAGCTTGCTGATACGTGATCAATCATAATATTTCCAACAGGATTACCCCCAATGGCATCATCACGTCTACCAACCCAGGTTTCACCTCTTCTGAAGCGCATGTGACGAATGATCACATCGTGTGTATCAATCCAGAAACTTTCACCCGCCAGGCAAATACCATCACCCGGTGCTGTTTGTCCGGCAATAGTCACATAAGGCGCACGGACAATAATCGGACGGTCCAAATGTATAATACCGGCCACGTTGAATACTATAATTCTTGCCCCGCCAGTCTCACAGGCTTCGCGTAATGTTCCAGGTCCGTGATCTTTCAGACTTGTTACGGTAATCACTTTACCGCCCCGTCCACCAAAGGTATACATTCCTCCACCTTCGGCTCCCGGAAATGCCGGAATTTTTGCCTGTGGCAGATCGCTTGGTCTACCTGCCCAGGGAATATACGGTCTGCCTTCGGCTGCTTCCTTTTCTACGATTGGTAAAGCTTTTTCCCACGCTTTATCCGATAATTCGTATGTCTTTTGAATTAATTCAACTGATTTCCTTTTTACATCATCCGGGATATCCGGATATTGTGCTTTTACCCCTGCTATTCCAAATAATACCATTGCGAGTATTAAACTACATTTTTTCATGTTTTATATTTTTATCAAAATTATTGCTACGAAAAGTTATCTTAAAGAACCTCCCAGATCATGATTTATTTACTTTTTTTCTACTCCGCCTTTTTCAGACAATGTATCGTGATTATTTTTTAAATCTGTCCAGTCGATTTTCGTATTTGGATCAATTCCATTGATGTATCCTTCTATATTGGTATAACCATCACCATTCATATCTCCGTTAGCATCAGATGCATCTTTGGGGTTCAAACCATACTTTTTTTCATAATTATCAGGCATACCGTCCATGTCACTATCTTTTCTTGGCTTTCCTTTATATTCAGGATACCCGCCAACCTGTCTGATATCAGTTATGATACCATGTTTGTAAGAATCACGTCCAAGACGTCTGTGCTCAAACTGATAGAGAGAATCTATCACTGTATAATTATCCAAATCAACTTTGTTGTCCCTGACCTGTTTTATGATCCGTAAGTCAACAGGGTCTCTTTTTGGCAATGTAGCTCCAGCATTATTCAAGACCACCTCATAAGCATCCTTCGCAGATAACAAATTTACATGTGGCATTTCAAACCGTTTGTTCCACCTTATCTGAGGCAAAAATTCACCAGCGCCGTCCATGTTTTCAATCTGAATGCCTTTCCAGTTATCGTTTGTTACTTCCGGGAAACCTTCCATTATATTCCCTTCTACCCAGATCTTACCATATATCTTAGTACCTTTAACAACGTAACGGGATTCCGGTTTTATAAGCCTATGACCAACCGGTGCATTTTTCGGAGTTGCCGGACCGGGTTTATAATAGTTATTAATAATATTATATCTTGAACTGTAATCTCCTCCATCTACAGTACGATGATCCCAGTTATAAATCACATTGTTTACCAGATTGAATGTTCCGTTCATACCAACTGAAGGATTTCTGGCTGAATTATTGGCCCAAAGGTTTCTGGAGAACATACAGTTCTGTCCTCCCAATGTGCTTCCAAACGCATGGCCATAGGTATCAAGCCCTTCAGAAAAAATACTGTTCTGTATGGTAATATTAATAGTAGAATACTTATGTCTTGTTGCTTTAGGGTTATTGGGTGCATCGGTGAACATGTGGCGATACAGGGTCATATTTTCATCCAGTCCCCAGGACGCTGACACATGATCAATCATTATGTTTCCAACGGGATTTCCACCAATAGCATCATCTCTCCTGCCTACCCACGTATCTCCTCTCCTGAAACGCATATGCCTGATAACCACATCATGGGTATTCACAAGAAAGGATTCTCCTGCGATGCAGATTCCATCTCCCGGTGCAGTCTGACCTGCTATAGTAATATAAGGTGCATTAACATTTATTGGTCGCTTAAGCTTTATAATTCCTGCTACGTTAAAGACAACAATTCGTGCTCCGCCCTGATCACAGGCCTCTCTTAATGTTCCAGGACCGCTGTCTTCGAGACTGGTAACAACATAAACTTTACCTCCACGACCACCAAAACTGTACATACCACCACCCTCAGCTCCCGGGAAAGCCGGAATGTCTGCCTGCGGCAAATCATCTGAACGACGTGCCCACTGGTTGTAAACTTTAAAGTGCTGCATATCATTATAAATTACAGGCCAGGCCTTATCCCAGGCTTTTTGATCCAGTTTATTCCAAACCTGATTCAATGAATCCACTGTTGACTGTACTTTACTCATATCAGGATACTGAGCAAGCAGATTAACAGATAAACTTAGCATGATAATGGCTACAATGCCGGTTAGTACCTTTTTAATACTCATTATTCTTGTTTTACATTTTAGGATATGAATTCTGAAAAAACGCTGATTATTAACCAGCTAAGTGCTTAATTATTCAGAATTTTCACATTGTTGATTCTTCCGGAAGCTTCCTCAACTTTTATCAGGTAAATACCTGATGGGAATTCGGAAAAATCACAACTTTTTTTGTGTTTTATGGAAGTAAGAATTCTTCCATTCATATCAAATACATCAATATTTACTAAATATGGCAGTTCAAACTGCTTATTGATAAAACTGTAATTCAGTTTATTTTTAACTACATGATCCAGTGACGTATTTACAGACACAGAACCATCACTTAATGCACCAAAGTCATCTACCGAAACAACCTTCAGATCCTCAATTATATTCATACCTTCAATAACAGAAAACGTGTTTTCTTCGGCAAAACCAATAAAGTTTCCCTGAAAATATATGACGTAACCAACAGCTTCAGGCACCATATCCCAAGAAAGCTGATTTCCAGAAAGCTGAACATTCTGTGGATCATACAGTGGTGTAACTGCAGGTACCGGATCCCAGTATTCCTGTATATTATCGCTGTTGTGCAGAAAGAATTTAAATGCATACCGGTTTAATTGCGTTTCGCTCAACTGATAGCTCCATGATACCCTTTGAGAGACATCAACAAGATTACCTTCCGGGTTTATATTATGGTATTCTGCAAAGTAACTGGATAAATGATTGTCATCGGACCAGGTACTCCATCCTTCGGGCTTAATTTGATTTCCCAAAGTGCATTCAATAAATACCGATGATGCATTGGGTTGCCATGGCCGGCCTAAGTAAACAGAATTATCCGCAACACCCTCTGCTGCAGTAACGTTGCAATAACGAAAAAGCAATCCATGGTAAAATTTCCCGGAAGAAAGATACGTTATCAGTTTTGCATCTGCCGGAGCTGTAATATAACTTCCCCCCGGGATACTTCTGATGGTACAACTGTCAAAAACCGTGGTTGCGTCTCCATAGATATAATCCGTATTCCCTTCCACAGTACATTTATAATTGTATTGTCTGCGCTTATGCGCATAATACGTATCCTGATTTCCTAAAAAACGGCAGTTTTTGAATGCGGTTCTGTCACCAATTGTACGGATGGCGACAGCCTGCCCCACAGGTCCTGCTGAATTTTGAATGGTAATGTTCTCCATGTACAAATCCGCTCCTTCAGCCAGAAATGTATAGCTATCTGCACCAGAGATTGTGGTGCCGTCTACTGTGCGGCCCTGATAATCATCCCAGTCCAGAATTACTGATTCAACATCTTCACCGATTATACTTACATTGGTCTTTGCAGATGTTAACCAGATTTTCTCATGATAAACACCGCTTTTGACAAATATCAGTGTGCGTTGAGAAGCATTATCCTGCACAGCATTGAGAGCATCAATAATATTGGTAAAATCACCTGCTCCCTCCGTGTCAACAACAATATCAAATACCTGTGCCACAGAAGCAGTAATACCTATCTGAAAAATTAGTATAATAAATATAGATCTGATCATTTCAATTCTTGATAAGCTTAGAGACCAAAACATCTCCTGATTGAGTTTCTGCCTTAATAATATAGCATCCACTATTTAAATGAACAGTAATTTCTGAATTCTCACTGTAACCATCATTTAAACTCAGCACTGCCCTTCCAGTAGCATCAAACAACCATAAGTTTGTGATTGCCTTATTACAACTAACTCTGAATTTATCATTCACCGGATTCGGATAAACATTGAAAACAGGTTTTGAAATTACTTTTTGTGTTGAAGTTTTAACCGTTTCACCGGTCAAAGAAAACAGATAAAGTTCAAGATTGGAATATCCACTTGCTGTTATAATTCTAAAATCAGTTCCGTCATCTGGATTAAGATTATTTGCTTCTTCCCATGCATCAGGCATACCGTCTTTGTCCCTGTCAGCAGGAGCCTGATCTGCGGGTGTTTCCTGATAGACATCCCATGCTGTTGTTCCTTCAGGAGCATCATTGGGCACAAGGTTATGCTGCGTATCTATCAATCCTGAATTCACACCTAAAACAGGTGTTGTTTTATCACCTACTACATATTGATATCTAACAATACCAATTTCTCCATTAACTTCTTTTATAACCCTTTCGTCAATTGCATCTCTTTTAGGTAATGTGGCACCCACATTCTCGAGTACCGAGACATAGGATTCCTGGGCTGTTTGGGTATAATCGTTGTAATCCTCCAAAACGCCATCTGACTTTACATGCTCAACGTCTGATTTAATACTGTCCTTAGGAGAAAAACTGATTCCCTGCCAGTTATTATCGGTTACGGACTGGTTACCATTCATGTAATTCCCGTCAACATACCATTTTGCATAGCCACATAAAGGAACATCAGTACGGTTCAGAGAAGGCGCTGCAATAGTTGTTCCACTTGTGGCCGGACCGGGTTTAAAGTAGTTATTCACTACATTTACATGGCTGTAGCCTGTACAACTTGGGGTTCCTTCCCATTCTCCACCATAAAAAGCACCGGATGATCCCCAGTTGAAATTCACATTATCTCTGTAATCAACTAATGCATACACATCGTTTTTGTTTGATCCATTGATTCGTGGCATTCTGGAATTATGATGAGCCAAAAGGTTATGATGGTAAGAGGCATATTCTCCTCCCCACTGTGTACCATAACCTCTTGGTCCTTTAGGGTGAAAGGAACTATATAATGATTCACTAATGATACACCACTGCACCGTTGTGTTATCATTACTTGAGAAATGCGTTGTTTCCTCGATGGCCCAACTAAATGAACAATGGTCTATAATAAAATTACCCCCATTTTCAATTCTAAAGGCTGAAGTTATTTCACCAAGTTCATCACCAGGTCTGGAACGAATATACCGTACAATTACATTATCTGAACCGGAAAAATTAAGTGTTCCTCCCCTGAAACATATCCCATCCCCAGGTGCTGTTTCTCCGGCAATGGTCATATAACTCCTTTCTACTCTTAGCTCTCCTTTCAAATTTATAACACCCCCTACACGAAATACAATATACAAAGGCCTTTGAAAATTTGGAATAACAGTACCATTAACTGTAATATCCTCTATGCCCTGTTTAACGGCCCAACGGAAGCTACCTGTCGGAGGATTATCCACATCATCTTCAAGGTTTGTCACCTGAACAACAATACCATAACTTGTTCTTAAACCTGCTGCCCTTGCTCCTTTTGCATATTTACCATATCCTTCTGCTGAAGGAAATGCCAGAAGCTCCTGTGCTACAGATGAAACAGATAAAAGTAATATCCCTGCTCCAACCAAAACCTTCCTTTTAAAACTCATCCTTAACAATCTTAATTTTAAATTTTACATTACTCTGCTAACGGGTCAAAAGTTCCATTAACCCATCCCAGAGTCTGCTCAACGGCAGGGCTTTTAGACAACATAGAGGAACTTACTGCGAAAAAATCGTATAAAGGAAGGTAGTTTAAAGATTTAACTTCCCCACCAACAATACTCTCCATTATTCGTATATTAGTTGTAAAATATGAATTATAATTATTGGGATCATTTAAATCGACATAACCGCCCATTGTTGCAGTATCAATTCTGTTCCATCCAAAATACGGTGAATTCCGATCACTTATTCTCCTATTCCATGGAGACTTAGCCCTAATATCGAACCCTAATCGCTGAGTCCCATTTAGTTTTGGCGTAAAACTTCCTAAATCTTCCCTAAACATTAAACGGCGACGTAAATCCCAATAGCGTTTGTTTTCAAATGCAAATTCAATTTGTCGTTCTTTCATAATCAATTGCCGCAGCTCTTCCTTTGAAGCAGAGTTTGGAATTCCAAAATCACCATCTCCAGATTCAATGCCTGCTCTATTCCGTATCTTTCTAATTTCAATAAGTGCTTCGTCTATTTTACCAATCTCATTTGCACTTTCCGCAAAATTCAATAATACTTCAGCATATCTGAGCTCATGCCAAGTCGTACTTGTTTGTCCTGTATTTTCCTCAGCAATTAACGGATCGGTTGCCTTCTTACAATAAAAACCGGTTGCCGGACTTCTTTTATTTTCTTGCATATTCAAATAATATGTCCACTGAATTTGATCATCCCTACCATTCATTATCCATTCGCAACCATTATAACCTATTGTTGCATAAAACCGTGGATCACGATTCTTCCAAAAAACCGTTGAATCATAGCCTGAACCATCTTCGTCTATCCGTTTTCCATTCACCATTGGAAATGCTTTAACAAGGTTCCAGGTAGGAGCATAACTTCCATCCCCACCCCCTGATGGAGGTCGAACTTTGCCCTCCCAATCACTGGTATAATCAGTTCCTGCATTTGCATCAAACCTTTTATAGATAACTGCTTCAACATTTTCAAGAACATTAGTAGTGAAAACTTTGCTAAAATCAGGGTATAAATTTCTGGGCGTGCTCATCTGCGATAATTTATCAATAGCTTCCTTATTTGCATCATATGCACTCTGCCATCTACTTTGATCATTATTTCGGTTAAACAACGGACTTGCCCATGTCAAAAGAATTCGTCCTTTAAAAGCAGTGGCTGCACCACTCGTAATTCGTCCCTTATCTTCACTTCTCGCCCAATCAACTGGCAACCATGAAATAGCACTATCAAGATCTGCTAGAATTAAATCAATCGAAACAGATGTTTTACTGCGCGGAACATTCAGATCGTCAAAGAATGGATCCTGAGTATTCATAACCATAGGCACACCACCATTGGCTCTTACCATTTCCCAATATCTCCAGGCCCTGAAAAAAAGAGCCTGAGCTAGAATAGGGTTCTTAACATCATCACTCAAAGAAGAAGATTTCAGACCATCGATGCAAATATTAATACGTCTGATTAATTGATATTTATTGCGATGTATAATTTGTACTGCATTTATATCATTCATACCGATTCCTCCATAAAGGAGATCTGTATAAGAATCAGAGCTCGAAAAAGTTTCGTCGCTAAGTGGACTATTCGTTCCTAGCGACATATCAGGCATATTATCCTCATATAAATTATTCACATACAATATTGACTGATCAGCATTTTCCCAAATATTATCATCAATAACGTTTAAATCTCTTTTATCTAATACTTTTTCACAAGAAGAAAGTAAAACCAGTAAAAATAGAGCTATAATATTGGTTAATATTTTCATTTGATTCATTTTTATGTTTTTTAAAATCCTGACTTGATCATTTAAAAACTAAAGCTTAATCCTAGATTAAATTTCTTCAAATAAGGATATGTGTTAAATCTGGCAATAGCATCTTCTTTATAACTAAATGTTGATACTGGAGTCCATAAATTGGTGCCTACAAAAAACACCCTAAACTGAGGTATCTTATACTTATCAGCTAATTTTTTTGGCATCTCATAAGATATATTCAATGTTTTCAGCCTTAATTGATAAACGTCTTTCATCCAGAATGTTGAAACAAGGCTATTTTCTGAATCATAAGCCGGATTTGGATATTCTGCATTAATGTTATCCGGTGTCCAAATATCTTTCCAAAAAGATGGTGCATTCTCGTATGGAGATGTTGGGGCTTTTCTTGCGGCTTTATCAACAACTTTATTTGTTATACCATAGGCCATTCCCCAATTCATACTCATTTTGAGTTGTCTCCAACCAGCCCCCATGGTAACAAATGTTGGAAGTAAGTTCTTCAGAACAAAATGATCATTTACACGTTCCACATAAGTTCTGTCATACGCCTCATTTATCCAACCATCTGGTTCGTATACGATTTGAGGCTCACCTAATGACGGATCTCCGGGACGTCCAATATCCTGAAAATAAAAGCTTCCTAAGCCTGAACTTGGATTTTCAGGTGTACCATCCATTCCGTAATAATCATGCCCCCACTTTGCATTCCATTCAGCATTTATAGCATCCATTTGTTGCTGTGTTCGAATTATTCCATTATTTAAAAAACCTTCTTCTCTTCCTGCTGCGAATGTAGCCTGACCTATCGGATACCTAAAATCATTTGTATCATATTGGGTAGGTCTCTCCAGAATACGGTTTGAATAAAATGAAAATATTGCATTAACATTCCAACTAAAATCAGAGCCCACTCTCCCTCTGTAACCAACTGACATGTCATACCCCCAGGCTTCCAAACGGCCCAGGTTCTGGCTTGGCATATCTCCAATTCCACTTGTTTCAGGCAAAGTGGTCGTTGTCTGATCAAGAATATCATACTGATATGTATAATAACCATCAGCAGTGATGCTTAATCTGTTGTTTAAAAATTTCAAATCAATACCGACATTCTGCATCTGAGATTTTTCCCAAGAAACTCCAGAACTTATGACATCTGTTTTGCCAGCAACATCCATTCCAGCAATAGCGGTACCACTACCAAATAAATAACTGCCAGATGGCCCATAGCTCAATTTATATTCATAAGGACCAACAGAAGGATAACCTGTTAAACCATATGAATATCTAATTTTAAGAAAATCAACAAACCTCAATTTGGTTTTAATAAAATCTTCTTCAGAAAGTACCCATCCGACTGCAAAAGCAGGAAACAGTCCGGCACGTTCTCCTGGCGCAAATAATGTACTTACATCATATCTTAATGTTGATTCAAATAAATATTTGTTTGCATACGAATAGTTTAATCTAAAAACGGCACCCAGATCACCACTTTCGCCCATATTACCATCACTAACTGCAGCGAGTCTGTCAAATGCTCTCTGTGTTTCAACACCATAAAACTGAAGTCCCTGTGCTACAGCACTAAATCCATATGATCTACCCTCGGTCTGTTCATAAGTAAAAAAAGATGTTATATCGTGAAGACCAAATTTCTTCTTGTAAGTTAAACTGAAATTAAACTGATAATTCTGTCCAAAATTGTAAGATTCAGAAATTCTGTCATTATTTGTTATTGTTTTCTCATCCAAAACAATATCACTCAGCATATATCTTCCATCCAATACCTGAAATTCATATAAAGTGTATGGAACACTATATTGTTTTGAATAACTGTGATTCTCTCTTCTACTATAGGTTGCTGTTGCTACAAGCCCATCAAGTTTTTTAAACTTATATTCTAATCTTAAATTAAGTGTATTTCCCTTATCTATATCATCCTTAAAACTTTTAGTATCAAACAAAGCGTATGGATTAAAATCAAGGTTATTATTAACCGGTTTCCCATCCATATAAGGCGGCATCCAGGGCGGTGCCTGTAGAAGTTCTAAAAATAATCCTTCCATCGTATTATTACCTACTCCCGACAAATAAGGTCTTTTAAAATCTCTGTTATCAAGAGCCAAAGTAACGGATGCTGTTAAATTATCTGTAATATTAGCATCTAAACCAATACGATAAGTATATTTCCCAACACCCAGATCTGGGAAATTACCTTCTGTGTATACATAGGTACCACCAGCATAATAGGTAAAAACATCACCCCCTCCTGATATATTAATAGTATGTCTGGATATTGATGATGGTTGCCACACCCCTCCTAGCCAATCATAATTTACTGAACTTAAAGCACTTAACTCCTCATCAGAAATTGGCACCCATGATCCTGGATTTCTAACACTTTGAATAGCATCTACAGATTTGAATAAATCATGTGTACTTAACATTTCAGTCAATTGAGTAGCGTCCATTATTCCCTGACTTCCTGAATAATTCACTCTCAACTTACCTTTACGTCCTCTTTTTGTTTTTACTAAAACTACACCATTGGCTCCTTTGCTACCATAAACTGCAGCAGAAGCATCTTTCAGAACTGAAATACTTTGTATCTCAGAAGGATCCAGCATATCAAATGCTTCCTGTGACATTTCAAATCCGTCTACAATATAAAGTGGAGATGGATCTTTAGCTCCTCCACCGGAAGTTCCAAAAGTTGTTTCAGCTCTAATTCTGACTCTAGTTTGAGCACCCGGATTACCTGTTGGTTGAGCGGGAGAAACAAATACGCCAGCCATTCTACCTTCTAATAAGTTCGTTAAACTTGTTGCAGGAATATCTTCAATTTCTGCTGTAGTCATGCTAGAAACGGCTCCAACTAAGTTAGCCCTTTTAACTGTTCCATAACCGACAACAACTTCTACCTCCTGGAGATTTACATTATCATTTTCCAAGGTGATATCAATAAGAGTTCTTCCATTTACTGGAACTAACTTCTTAACATAACCAATAAAAGTAACCTGCAATGTATCACTTGCATTAGCTTGAATTGAATAATGACCGTTGAAATCTGTTATCGCACCTCTTGCTTTATTCAGGATTAAAATATTTACCCCGATTAAAGGTTCTCCCTCTTCATCAGTTATATCACCTGAAATACTTATCTGTCCAGTTTGCTGAGCAAATGAAGCAAATACCACAACAAAAAGTAAGAAAAATGCGACTAACATTTTTGATAATTGATAGGGAAATAGATCAGTCCAGATATCCTTTAATTTAAAAAATGTGGAATTTTTCATTAATATTAGAATTAGATTTTAAATTATCAAATAAATTCAAATGCTTCACCTGCTATATTTAATTAAAATTGGAAGAATAGCAAACGCTATCCTTCCAATAAAACAATTAAGTGAATTATACTATTTATATAGTACTAACTTGGATGTTTTGATATAGTTTCCTGATTGAACCTTTACCAAATAAATCCCCGAAGGGGCATCATCCAAAGTAACCAGATTGGTTTGCTTTTCTGACTTAACCAGCTGACCGTTCAGTTTGAATATTTCAATATCAGCCACCTTATTCAGTTTTACCGTGTTTTTATAGCTAAATACTTTGATCAGATCATTCTGAATATTCTGGTTTGCTGATGGCAAATCACCATAGACTTTAAAGTCATGAATACGAACAGCCTGCTGAACCGGATCCGCAGGACGGATTTGTAACATCACATTTTCAGCATAAATTGCATCCTCCCACAACATCCCTTTGGCTGATGGGGTACAGTTAAAAGTACTTTCTGTTTTTTCCAGTGTAAACGGATCTTTTGTAAAACTTGAAGCCCAGGCAGCATCACCGGGTTGATACCGCAAGGTATCCCAGTTTGCACCATCATCCAGGCTAAAAAGAACCATAAATCCTCTTCTTTGACCACCACAGCTTGAATGCGAATATTGTATGGCTTCTACAAACTCCATTGCCCTGAGGTCAATATAGAACTCACCCCTCTTATTGCCATAGCCCAGACGCGCTATCTCAACAAATCCATCTGACACTCCGGGAGTAGTTGGATCAGGTTCAATTGGTGTACCATCAGATTCCATAGATGCTGCAACACCCCATTGCGGCGCAAAAGCGCAGGAATCCCAGGTATAAATCACTTCAAGATCAGAATTCAGATACTTAACAGTTTTGCTTCCGCTAATATTTGCAGGAATTGTTTCCAGTGTTTCGTCATCTGTCACCGGTTTACTATCCGTTGTTCTGTTAGCCATCAGATCCCAGTTGCCATAAAAGTCAAACCCTGAAAAATCCTCATCTAAAACCTTTGGTGATCCGGGATTTAGTGTTTCCCATCCTGTACCTGTACCCGTATCCTGGGCGTATAAACCTAATCCACAACCCAATGTGGCTATTGCAATAAATGTAAAAATTCTTTTTCTCATAATCTTCTACTTTTAGTTAATATGAAATGCTATATCTCTCTTAATAAGTAATGGCCTTTTCCTTTAATTTACCGAATTTTAATTTTTTACTCCAAACTAAAACTTCCTTATGGTTCTTATTCCGCATGTTTGAAAAGTATAATATATGCACATACTTTACTGAACTAAAATTCTTTATGTTGTTATAATTGTATTTTTTAAACCTGCAACGAACCTAGATATCCTTTATTCGAGGCGTAAATCCAATTAAAGAGTAAAAAAAATTTTCTATAGAAAAAGTTTAAAAATGGGGAACGCAGAGCGTCCCCCATTTAGTTTAAATTTATTAGTTAGTTTTTACAACTTTAAACAATTTACTTACACCAGCACTTTCAGCCTTAATGATATATAATCCTGAGCCGTCAATACTAATGTTTTCTTTGCTTGAAGATGGTACAACCTGCTTAATAACCTTTCCTGATAAGTTGTAAACAGTTATCATACCAGGTTCGTTTGCAAATTCTACTGTGAATGTGCCTGAAGTTATACTTGGATATACAGTTACAGAAGCTTCACTCTGTACTTTGTTTACTCCAACTGAACTTTGTACAAGTTCGGTTGGTACTTCAAGTCCAGCCAACATGTAAACAGCATTCCGCCATAATGTCAAACCTTCACTTGTCAGGTTATTGCCCCAGTTACGTATAATTGAACCATAGTTCTGACA
>NZ_JBHMVA010000008.1:0-198007 GCF_042436675.1 Quyinboa ferrireducens
TGTCAGAACTATGGTTCAATTATACGTAACTGGGGCAATAACCTGACAAGTGAAGGTTTGACATTATGGCGGAATGCCGTTTACATGTTGGCTGGACTTGAAGTACCAACCGAACTTGTACAGAGTTCTGTAGGAGTAGATAAAGTACAGAGTGAAGCTTCTGTATCAGTTTATCCTTCAGTAACATCTGGACTGTTTACCGTAGAATTTGCAAACGAACCTGGTATGATAACTGTTTACAACTTATCAGGAAAAGTTGTTAAGCAGGTTGTACCATCTTCAGGCAAAGAAAACATTAGTATTGAAGGCTCAGGATTATATATCATTAAGGCTGAAAGTGCTGGTGCAAGTAAATTGTTTAAAGTTGTAAAAACTAACTAGAAAATAATAAGTAATATTTTATGAGGCTGCCCGGTTTCCGGGCAGCCTTTTTTGTGTGGCGAATTTTTGGAAAAAGTAATCCGGTGAATTTGTTGGGATTTGATTTGTAGATGATTAGTTAAAAACCCTATAGGGTGTTAGGTTTAAATATAAATAGATTAATGCTGTAATAGTCGAGAAATTGATAGTATAAATTGAAATTTTAATTCAAATTGGTTCAGTCATTCGATAATTTTAGCGGTGATTTTTGAAAACAATATGTGAATTATTAATTATAGTATTAACTAAAAATTTATTTATGAAAACTAATTCTTTACGATTAAAATTATGGGGTTTGTTAGTTGTTGCAGGACTGATTGGTTCAGCGCAGCTAATAGCACAAACAGATGTTACGGATACATATCTTACCAATGCAGGTTTTGATATTAACTGTAATTATCTGGCAACTGCCGATTCCACTAACCTGGGAACAACAGATGGCAGTACAAATGTTGACTCCGTTTCCAGTTGGAATAAGCAGGTTACAGGTTGGTCTGCAGCTTCTTCATTTGAATATGGATATCCCGGAACCTTGAACAGTCCCGGGCCGGTTCCGGCGACAGCTTTCGATGGTACTACCACGGGAGGAACGCATGGTTGTCTTGGGGTTTCTGTGGCCTGGTCAGGTGTAGTAACCTATTATCAGGAGGTAACCCTACCGGCAGGTTCTTATAAACTTAGTTATAACGCGTTTAATTCAGGATCTTCAGCTTATGCTGCAAGTCAGGTAGGATGGGTGCCTGATGCAGGTACATCTTCATTATCATCACTTACAGACTTTACGCAGGACGCATGGACATCCGATGAGGTGAATTTTTCAGTCGAAACAGAGACTTCCGGTATTATTCAAGTTGGTTTTGCTGCACAAAATGCAGGTTCGGGAGGAAATGGACGGATATTTTTTGATGATCTCAAGTTAGAGTATACACCTGTTGTGCTGAGTGATGATGCAACGTTATCTGATTTAACTACAGATGAAGGTTCTTTAGCACCTTCCTTTGATGCAAATACCATGTCATATACACTGACTGTTTCGGAAGCAACTACTTCAGTAGCTATAGGGGCAACAGCAAATGATGCAAATGCAAGTGTTGATGGTTCAGGTGATATTGATTTGACATCCGGAGATACATCACTTATGATTGTTGTTACTGCAGAAAATGGTAACACTAAAAATTATTTCGTGAATATTTCTACATCAACTAATTTGATTGAATGGTGGGACGGAAATGGTAAAACAGGTGATTACACAGCTGCTAACGTTTTTGGATGGCAAAATGACGCTGTAGGAACTAACTGGGGTAATGCCAATGCAGGTGGTGTGAGATATATGGATGTGAACAATCATACTTTGGGAGATGGTTCAACTTATACTGGCCGTGTTCTGTTGGCAAGGTGGGATTACGGTGGAGATTTTCCCGGTTCAACTTATGCTTACCCTGTATATTTGACAGGTAGTTGTTCTTCTTATGTTTTAACAGGTTTATACGAATGGTGGAATAATGGTGCATTACCAACATACCGGTTTGCGGTTTCCGATGCTCCTGAAGGAGGTAATATAGTAGCATATGCTGATTATATGGCTTCTGAAACCAAGAATCAGTTATTGCCGTTTGAACTCACTTTTAACATCCCTGCTGAGGGTGTTTATTACATTCAGGTAACAGAGGCTGCCGGTGGTAATAGCTTGATAGGTCTTGCTGATCTTGATTTAGCGACTAACAATGAGGAAACTCTTTCTACATCTGTTTCTGGATTGGAATTTGATAAATTGAATTTGGAAAAAAGCTTTACTGTTTCAGGAAACGCGCTTACAAATGATGTTTCCTTAACAGCTCCTGCCGGTATTAGCCTGGATGTTACTTCAATTGCTGCTGGTGATGCTCAATGTGGCGTTACAGTAACGGCAACATTTGATAATTCTGCGAATATCATGGATACTATTAAAGTTGTAAGCGGTACTATGACCAAAGACATTGTTGTTACAGCCTGGGGGCCTCTTAGTTTTAATGAAGGTGAAGAATATTATATTGTTCATGATGTTTCAGGGCTGGTTCTTGGAGAAGATGAAACCAATCAGGGTGTAAAAATCTATGCTGCTGATAAAGACTCAACGGACCAGATATTTGTAATTACTGAAAGTAACAGACCTGGGGAATACTTCATAAAAAATCAGGAAACAGGTTATCTGGCCTTATCTCCTGCCAATACGTGGAGTATGATGTATATTGCTGATACTATTACTACATCAGATAGTTGCCGTTTCTTTATTAAAGAATATGAACCAGGTATGTTCTATCTTGAATCTGTTATTAAAGGAGGTAAATTAGTGGGTACTGATGGAACCGGGGCTGGAAGTAGTGCATATTGCGACAAGCCAATCAGAGATCTTTCAGTCTGGCGCATCGAAAAAGCCGTCTATGTTTTGCCTGCAGAATTGGCTCACTCATATAATTTTGAAGAAGCTGATACAGCTATTGATGTTATTGGAGGAGCAAACGGAACCTTAAAGGGTAATGCGGCAGTTGCTGATGGTAAATATACCGCTTCTGCGGATGGTGATTATATTAAATTACCGGCTAAGGATATAGCCATCAATACTTATGATGCCGTAACATTGGAGGCTTATGTTACTACTGGTGTGAACCCAAGTTGGACCATGTTCGGATACTTTGGAAGCGTAAATGGTGCCAACAGTTACTGGATGTCAATAGCACGTGATGATGATGTCAGTAAAACGGCAATTAATATTGGTGGAGAAGAGGGCCCAACAGGAGTAGAGCCAGGTGCAGATGAGTCTCACCACTATGTGAGCGTTTTAACTAATGATACGCTTAAATGGTATATTGACGGAGTTATGGTAAATAAAACTGCAACTTCAGCATCTCATGTAATATCAGCAATTAGTCTTGACACAGCATTAATAGGTGCAAGTGGATACGGTGATGCTACCTGGAATGGAACCATATATGAATTCAATATTTATAATGGCATTTTAAGTGAAGATTCAATTGCTGCTCATGCCAATCAATTTGTGGATGACTTTGATGCATCTTTATCAGATATTACATTAAGTGATGGTGACTTAGTGCCCGGATTCAGCACTTCTGTAAAAGAATATGTTGTATCAATTCCAACAGGAGTTACAACTATTACTTTAACAGGAACACCAACTATTGCTGGGGCTGAAGTTGTAGATGGAGATGTTGATGTGTCATCCGGTTCTGCTTCGGATACTATTAAGGTTACGTCAGTTAATGGTGCTATTACTACTAATTATATTGTTTATTTTACTACTAACAATGAGTCCTGTTTTGAGCCGATAGGTGAAAATAATCTTGTTACGGATCCAGAGGTCACAGATATTGGCAACTTTGGTGGCTGGGGAACCCAATCAATTAATGTTAATCCTGAATATGTATATTGTGGATTAACAAGTGGTAAAATTGAAACAAGTGGTTCGATTGATGTTCCATTAACGTTAAAACCCAACACTGTTTACAGGGTGATTGCACAAGTTTATATTGTATCCGGGGAATTTAGAATTGGAGTTGCTGCTAATGATGTGGAACTTACTGCTCCAACTAATACTACAACCGGACAATGGGAGACTATGGATTTTGAAGTGTCAACCGGCGATAATGTAGGTGCTTCACAGTTAATGTATTTCAATAACTATAATTTGACAGGTACTGTTGGTTATATTGATAACTGGGAGATGTATGAGCTGAAAGGTGTTGGTGTCCATAAGTTGAATAACAAAGAGGAAATTTCGGTATATCCGACTGTAAGTTCAGATGTCTTCACAGTAGAGTTTGCAAACGAACCTGGTATGATAACTGTGTATAACTTATCAGGAAAAGTTGTTAAGCAGGTTGTACCATCCTCAAGTAAAGAACGCATAAGCATTGAAGGCACAGGATTATATATCATTAAGGCTGAAAGTGCAGGTGCAAGTAAATTGTTTAAAGTTGTAAAAACTAACTAGTATTATCAAAATACTTTATTTGAAGGGGTTGCCATTTGGTAACCCTTTCTTTTTTAATGTATTCTCTGTCGATTTTTAAAATAATTATTAGTTATTCTTGTTTTTGTTGTATTAATTTTCTCCTGAATTGGATACTTTTGAATGGGCTTAGGTTCAGGACAACTATATACAATCATGTGTTATGAAAATGCAATTTTCGGGTAACAGTTTTAAGTATGTTATTTTATCAGTTTTAATATCATCCTTTTTTGTTCAGGCATGTAACAGCGATAAAATTGAAGAGGAAAGTTATTACACATTCACTGGTGAGCTTGTTGGGCAATACCTTCAGGCACGTCCGGATGTTTATTCAGAATTTGTAAGGCTTCTGGATACCACTAAGGTAATGAGTTTGCTGAATGCCTATGGTGAATATACCTGCTTTGCACCTGACAACGAAGCGATGAGAGCATTTTATAAGGAGAAGGGCAGAAATGATTTGTCTGAATTTCCATTGGATACGCTGACTAAAATTGCATACGATCATATTATAAATGGTTTTGTTGTACCTACAGATTTATTCGTGGAAGGTCGCTTAACCCAGAAAACAATGAGTGACAGGTACATCTCAATTTCCTATGCAAGTTTTAATACGGGTGATCTTACGATAAAAGTAAATAAAACCGCTCCAATCCTTCAGCCTGATATTGAACTTCATAATGGTGTAATTCATGAGATTGGGGAAGTGCTTAAACCAAGCGAAAAAACCCTGGTGGAAGCGTTATCCTCTGATTCGAAATTCAATCTTTTTTATCAAGCTTTGGTAGCTACAGGTTTGGATAAAGAGCTCACACTTGTTGAGGATGAATCATACGATCCGGATGCTTTTTATATTGATCAGTCTGCTGCCAATGTCAGAGTCCCCAAAACCAGAAAATATGGTTTTACGGCTATGGTTGAAAGTGATTCGATATATGCAACCTATGGAATTACAAATCTTGATGAACTTACTGCATATGCAAAACAGATATACGATGTTGTGTATCCTCTGGATGCTGGCATAACCGATATTACTGACCGGAAAAACAGCCTGAACAGATTCGTAGCTTATCACCTTATAAATAAAGAGATAAACTATGTGAATTTTATTATTCACTGGGATGAAACCAACCATTCCATTAAAACGTATAATATGTTCGAATACATCGAAACTATGTGTCCGAATACACTGATGGAAGTTCGCACGAACAGGGGCACAAGTGAAACTAATCTTTTTAATATGGTTGATCCGGATGATCCTCAAAGTGCAATCAGACTAAATCCTGATAACTACGATAATGATGCGATCAATGGGGTATATCACGAAATTGATAAGATTCTGGCGTACGATTTTAAGTTTGCCAGTTATATTTCCAGTAAGAGGTTAAGAATGGATGCGGCCAGTTTTTTTCCGGAATTCATGAATAACAATATTAGAGGAAAGGTGAATGTGGCAGGCATTAACTCAGAATTATGGAAATTTCCTCCCGGATATATTGAGAGGGTACAGGCCTCTGAAGGAACCGAATTTGGATATTTTAATGCAGATGACAGGTACCTTGATTATCAGGGGGACGAAGTTTATTTAAGAGGATTGTACAATTTTACGATAACAACACCCGCTGTGCCAGCCGGAACTTATGAGGTAAGATTTGGCTGGAAAGTTGAAACTAAACGTGGGGCCGCTCAACTTTACTGGGATGGTATTCCATGTGGGATCCCACTGGATTTAAGAATTTTTGCAACAGATCCTAGCATTGGATATGAAGTTCCGGGTTCAAATTCTGCTGATCCACAGGGATTTGAGAATGATAAAATGATGCGGAACAGAGGATATATGAAAGGCCCGGCCAGCTTCCAGGCAGCTAATACAACATGGTTTACCGGTAATGCACGTATAAACGATGGCTATTTGAGGAGAATTCTTGGAATTTATACATTTAAGGAAGCCAGCACACACACATTTACAGTAGTAGCTGCACGTTCAGGTGAATTCATGTTCGATTTTCTTGAATTTGTTCCGGTTGAGGTGATTGAATCAGAAGGAATTGATTAAAAAAAGAGTGCTGATTGCATGCATGCTGAGCAAAGCAAAGCCTCTTTTAAACTCATCGGCCGTATTCAGTTCAAGTGAAATGTAATAACTAATATTATTGATATATGAAACTCAAACTTTTACGCAAATGTCTGGTAGGTGTATTAATCCTAACAGGACTGTTGTCAGCTGTCGATTCAGGGGCTCAGGATAATTATGGCATTTATCTTCCCGGTGGAAATGGAACATCAAGTAATATTGATATTTCAGGTCTTAACCTGACGACATTACCATTTACGGTTGAAATGTGGATAAAACCTGAAGGTACACAGGCACCTTATGCGGGCTTGTTTTATCACAGGGGTACCTCAAATGCCGGACTTTATTATGCGGCTGACTGGGAAGGTGTTAACATGCTGAGGTTGGATTACGGTGGCGATAAGGTTGTAACTCCCGCTATTTCAACAGACGAATGGCACCACGTGGCAGTTGTCGTTACATCCGGTTCAAAAACAATTTATGTGGATGGTGTGTCACTTGCTTCCAACACAACGGCAAATTCACCATATGGTTTTACCGGTGGAGAGCTTTATTTGGGCTATGATAAAGCTATTATTGACAGAACTTTTAAAGGGATAATGGATGAAGTCAGGGTTTGGAATACCGGGCGTACGCTTCAGGAACTTGAGGATAATAAAACTAAAACGCTTAATGGCGATGAAGCAGGACTGGTGGCATATTATAATTTTAACGATCAGGCTGCAGAAGCAACAGATCTGACAGCCAATCATAATAACGGAACTATTACCGGTGGAACTTATGTGCCATCAATAAGTCTTGCAGATGATGACGGGGATGGTTTACCTGCATATAAGGATAACTGTCCTGATGTATACAATCCCGAGCAGTTTGATTTCGATAATGATGGTATAGGTGATGAATGTGATGATGATCTGGATGGTGATGGTATTGTAAACGATCTTGATAATTGTGTGGATCTGCCTAATCCGGATCAAACGGATGTGGATGGCGATGGGATAGGAGATGATTGCGATCCTGTAGTTCCGGAAGGGCTGAATTATGGCCTTACTTTCCCCGGTGATGGTAATGCAACAAGTAATGTGGATATGTCCGGATTAGACCTAACCACGTTGCCATTTACGATTGAAATGTGGTTCAAACCCAATGGTAGCCAGGTGGATAATGCGGGCCTTTTGTTTAATCGTCCAGGAAACTTCGGGTTGCAATATGCATCCAGCTGGCAGGGATCAGGCAGAATACGGTTTATTACGGGAGCGGATATGATTCCGGGAACCTCTGAAGTTGATTACGGAACAGTATCTGAAGCCATCGTTACGCCAAATGAATGGCATCATGTAGCATTTGTTTTAACCGATTCAACGCGCCTGTTGTATCTGGATGGTGCACTGGACAAATCAACACGGGCAGGAACAACTGATTCAAAATATGCTCCGTTTGATTTTTCTTCAGGGAATCTGTATATGGGATGGGATAGTGATGTAGCCAGCCGAACATTTAAAGGAATGATTGATGAGGTTAGGATATGGAAGTCTTTGAGGACTCCGGAGGAAATTGAAGCAAATAAACTCGTTGTGCTTAATGGCGACGAAGCCGATTTATTTGCGTACTATGCTTTTGATGACAGAGGTGGCATATTCAATGCAAATATAACTGATGTTACGGCTAACGATAATACATATGCCAGAGGTGAAGCAACATACTTCTCCTTGTCAGATCTGTTCAGTCAGATGGAATTCAAAAGTTCTGACGCTTCCCAGCCAACCACGTATGTAAATACGGCAACACATGATAATGTGGTGATGTGTGTTGAGGTTGTCACTCAGAATATGTTTAATCCGCTTTCTCTTGGTGCGATGTATCTGTCAACAACAGGTACGACATCTTTGTCGGATATTCAAAATGTGAAGATATATGCTACAGGAAACGATTCAACATTCAGCGCTGATGCGTTGGTTGCAGCAACAGGTTCAACGCCTGGAACATCTGTAGAACTTGTTGCCGATTATCAGCTTGTAAAGGGTAATAACTACTTTTGGATCACTTATGATATCAGTTCATCTGCGTCTAAAGGTGATATTCTGGATGTTGTATGTGATTCCATGCTGATTACCGGTGATGTTGAGAAAACATATATCCCCGAAACTACAGATCCTGAAGGGGCACTGGAAATTAATCCGGATATCTTTATTCATTTTGTAAAAGAGCCAATTGATGTAATTACAACCAATGGTTTCGTGACTGCTAACGGATCAAACTTCGTTTCATTTCAGCAGGATGCTGTAACAACATACAAGGACTATCAATACGTTGCTTACTGGAATAAGGCTAAACATGTTTGTCTTGCACGTAAGCATTTGCCTGATGGTAACTGGGAGGAAATAGATTTTACAGACTATACCTCCAGCCACGATTTAGCTGACAACCATTATACCATTTCATTTGGAATATGTGAAAAGGATGGTTCCATGCATATTGCGTTCGATCATCACAATGATGCCCTCAGATACAGAATGTCTGATCCGGGATTGGCTAATAATCCTGAAACTGCAGATTGGAGTGCAACTTCTTTTGGTGCTATTCAAAATTACCTGGTAGATGGACAGCAGTTAACTGATGCTACGTTTCCCGGTGCAGTAACTTATCCACGCTTTATCTCAGAACCGGATGGGAATCTGTTATTTGAATGTCGAACGGGATGGAGTGGTGACGGTAATTCTCATTTGTGGGAATACAACGGAAGCTGGAGTTATGTTGGCGAGTATCTTCATGGAAGAGAATATGATGGCATGCCGGCAGGGTATACAAGCAAATGCGGATATATAAACGGTTTGCACTACACGCCGGGCGGTACACGTTTACATGTTTCCATGGTTTGGCGTGAAACACCTACAGCTTCAACTAATCACGATGTTTCATACGCATATAGCGATGATAATGGTCGTACCTGGTATAATGCAGCAGGTACTAAGATTGCAACAACCGGCACCGATCCGCTGAACTATAACAAAGCAGGGTTTAAAGTATATAATATTGGTGAAAACCGGGGATTGATTAACCAGGAAGCTCAGGCCGTAGACAGTAAAGGAGGAATACATATCCTGCAATCCTATATGCTGGATTCGCAGCCAGATAACAGTGCCTGGCCAGGATCACGTCAGCCGGCATGGTTAAGGCATATTTATCAGGATGAGTCCGGTACATGGCATAGTGACCCGATTGCACCGGTGATGGTGGACAGAAGTGATATTGCTGTAGATGCTAATGATAACCTTTATGTGGTTGCACCTGGATATAAGGTTTATTTTGCTTCTGCGGCAGATAACTGGCAGACCTGGACTGAATTTGACGTTTCAGAGAGCAATACCGCTACGGCTGAAGGTCTGATTGATCGCGAATTGCTGCTGAACCAGAATATTCTGTCTTTTGTATTTGCACACAAAGATCTTGATGGAAAACTTATAATTCCTTACTATAAGCTGGGGACGAGTACTTCGGTAGATAACGTGTTTACGGATAAGAATCTTGACGTTAAATGCTATCCCAATCCATCGGAATCTACTTTCAATCTGGTCGTAAAAGGTACTTTCAGTTATCAGGTATTTGATATTAATTCACGATTGATTGAAGTAGCAGTTGCAAAAGATAGGTGCATTATTGGATCATCACTTGATAAAGGACTTTACATTGTTAAAGTGATTCAGAATAATAACCAAAGTGCAACCCTGATAATTAAAAATTAGAAGGATGTAATCTGAAAATAAAATAGGGATCTTCAAATTTGAAGATCCCTATTTTATATATGTTGAAATTAAATTTCTGTTTTTATAGAAGACCGTTAACTTTTCTTACGCCCTCAGCAGAAGAAGCCAACTTTTCTTTCTCAGCATCGGATAAAGAAATTTCAACGATTTTTTCAATACCGTTTTTACCCAGTACGCATGGAACACCTAGAGATATGTCGTTTAGACCATATTCACCTTCAAGGAGTGCAGAACAGGGGAACATTTTTTTAGAATCCTGCGCAATGGCTCGTACCAGTTCTGATACAGCAGCACCGGGAGCATACCAGGCACTTGTGCCTAACAGTTTTGTAAGGGTTGCACCACCAACTTTAGTCGCTTCCACAACTTCAGACTGAACATCAGCACTCAGGAATTCAGAAACAGCAACACTGTTGCGCGTTGCTTTTTCAATCAACGGAACCATACCTGTATCACTGTGGCCACCAATTACCATACCTTCCACATCAGAAGCAGGACAACCTAACGCTTCAGCAAGTCTGTATTTAAAACGGGCACTGTCAAGGGCTCCACCCATTCCGATAATTCTGTTTTTAGGTAAACCTGTAGCTTTGTGTGTTAGATAAGCCATTGTGTCCATCGGATTACTTACAACAATAATGATAACTTCAGGAGAGAACTTAATCAGGTTTTCAGCAACTGTTTTTACAATACCTGCATTAATACCAATTAATTCTTCACGTGTCATTCCTGGTTTGCGGGGAATACCACTTGTAATAACTGCTACATTACTTCCTGCTGTTGCTGAGTAATCATTGGTAACACCTGTAACTTTTGTGTCAAAACCATTCAAAGAGGCAGTTTGCATTAAATCCATGGCTTTACCTTCAGCAAAACCTTCTTTAATATCCACCAATACTACTTCTTCTGCAAAATTTTTAATTGCAATGTACTCAGCACAACTCGCACCTACGGCACCTGCACCTACTACTGTTACTTTCATCTTTTTTTGAGTTTTATTGTTCGTTATATTCGTTTGTTTTCAGGAGTGGCAAAGATATTAATTATTTCAATTACAGAAATATTTCTTTAATCTCAATTAACCTTTCACTGTATTTTATACACATTACAAATAAAACAATGAATTGTTATTATAGTTTCATCTTTATTCCTGTTTTATAACAGCTTAGTCATGCTCTTGATATAAAACGTTCCATAAAAATACAGCAAGCTTTTTATTGGTGCAAAATAGTTAACTATTTTAAGGATTAGTGTTAAAAAAGGATATGAAACACTACTTTTGCAAAAAAATATAATTTATACAATAATGGCGTTACAGTGTGGAATTGTAGGATTACCGAATGTTGGGAAATCAACCCTTTTTAATTGTTTGTCGAGCGCGAAGGCTCAGTCGGCAAATTTTCCGTTTTGTACCATTGAACCGAATGTTGGTGTTATTACGGTTCCTGATGAGCGGTTGAACAGACTTGCTGAACTGGTGAAGCCGAAACAAATTGTTCCGGCAACAGTTGAAATTGTTGATATCGCGGGTTTGGTAAAGGGTGCCAGTAAAGGTGAAGGCCTGGGGAACAAATTTTTGGCAAATATTCGTGAAACAGATGCTATAATCCATGTGTTGCGTTGCTTTGATAATGATAATATCGTTCATGTGGACGGTTCAATAAATCCGGTTCGTGATAAAGAAGTAATCGACACGGAGTTGCAGTTAAAGGATCTTGAGACTGTTGAGAATCGCCTGCAAAAGACAGAAAAAATCGCCAAGGTCGGTAAAGATACAGAGGCCAAACGTCTGGTTGATGTATTGAAGCGCTACCAGTCTGCCCTGCTTGAAGGCAAATCGGCGCGTACCGTTGAATTATCAGATCAGGAAAAAGCAGTAACCAAAGATTTGTATCTGTTGACCACCAAACCTGTGCTGTACGTCTGTAATGTTGACGAATCGGCTGTGAAAACAGGAAATGAATATGTGGAAGCCGTTAAGAACGCCGTAAAAGATGAAAATGCAGAAGTTATGCTTATTGCAGCGGCTACAGAGTCGGACATTGCGGAACTGGAGGATTATGAGGAGAGGAAAATGTTCCTGGATGATCTGGGTCTGGATGAACCCGGTGTTTCAAAACTGATTAAAAAAGCGTATTCATTGCTGAACCTTAAAACATATTTTACAGCAGGACCTCAGGAAGTAAGGGCATGGACGTTTCACGATGGTGATAAAGCGCCGCAGGCGGCAGGCGTTATCCATTCTGACTTTGAAAAAGGTTTTATCCGGGCAGAAGTGATCAAATATGACGATTATGTGAGTTTGGGGTCTGAGGCTGCATGCAAAGAAAAGGGAAAAATGGCCATTGAGGGAAAAGATTACGTGGTACATGACGGCGATGTGATGCATTTCAGGTTTAACGTATAGTCCCTTATTTAGAATGACTTATTAATGCATTTGGAATAAATTACCTGATCATTTTGTCAAAAGTTACATCACATTTGACAACTAAAGGTTTCTTTACTGATACTTTTTAGGTCTGTTAAACGTTATAATTTAGAAAGATTTTCACTAAACAGAAATTTGATTTTTTTAAGATATTTTAATAAATTACGGATAAAATAATTAAGCTTGAAACACGCTCTGAAAATCATATTACTTGCGCTTGTTGTCATCTTTTTTGCCTGTGAGCGCGAAGATGTTAATATGGATCCCAATGCCAGGTTGCAATTCTCGGTTGATACATTGTCTTTTGATACAGTTTTCACAACAGTTGGATCAGTTACGCTTAATTTCAGGGTATACAACCCTTATGATAAGGACCTTGAAATTTCTGAGGTAGCTTTAGGTGGAGGAGAATTATCACCATTCCGGATCAACGTGGATGGATATGATGGTGGAGTTGATAAAAAGGTCAATAATATCATTATCAGGGCAAGAGACAGTATGTATGTTTTTGTGGAAACTACACTTGATGCCAATAACGGAGATCTTCCATTGGTTATAACTGATTCATTGTCCTTTATAACTAATGGTAATCAGCAGTTTGTACAACTGTTGGCCTTCGGACAGGACGTTCATCATTTGAGTGTGGAAAATGCAGAATTTACCGTTGGTATTCATAGCGGAGATAATACGATTAAAGCTATTCTTTTAAAAACAACAGAACTTACCAGTGATAAGCCGTACTTAGTGCACGATCATATAGTGGTTGATTCGTTGGAAACGTTGACTTTAAATGAAGGCGTTGTTCTTTACCTGGAAAAAAATGTCAGTATTTTAGTAAAAGGAACACTTAAAATTAAAGGGACATTGGATAATCCGGTTCAGATACGTGGTGCCAGACTGGATGAATTATTCGAAGGACTTCCATATGAAAAAGTTCCCGGGCAATGGGGGTATATCAGATTGCTTGCAGGAAGTATGAATAATGAAATTGATTATGCTCGGATCAGAAATGGAATTATCGGCATTCAGGTAGATTCAGTTGTTACAGACGATAAGCCGACACTGAAAATTACAAATTCCATCATTCAGAATATGACTGCTGCAGGAATATATGGACTTGGTGCTGAAATAGTTGCATCGAATTGTATTATAGCTAATTGTGGTCAGTATAATGTATTTCTTTCTATAGGAGGAAGTTACAGTTTTGATCAATGTACAATTGGAAACTATTATACATGGAACAGAGCAAAAGATTCTAAAGCTGTGAGGCTTAATAATTTTTATATCTCTGCAGATAAACAGGTAATTGCCAGAGACCTGGTTAGAGCGGATTTCCTTAATAGTATTATTTACGGAACAGTTCAAACAGAGGTGTTTTTGAATAACAAGGTAGATGAAAAATCAGAACCCGTAGATGCTGAATTTAATTATCTGTTCAATTACTGTATAATAAAAGGTGATGTGCCGGCAGTGGACACATTGGACAAAACGCATTTTAAACATGTAATGTGGAACAAAGATCCGATGTTTGTTAATCCTGCGGATGATTTTGATTTCAGCCTTGATTCTTTGTCTCCCGCAATAAATGCAGGTAATGTGGATTTTGTTACAGAAGATCTGGAATATGATATTTTTGGAAATTACCGCTTAAAAGATGAAGCACCCGACCTTGGAGCCATTGAGTTTGTTCCAAAAGCCAAAAAGGAAGAGTAACGTTTTAATTTTAATCTTTTTTTCGTTTACATCGCTTTATTCACAGGAGCTTGACGAGAATAGTATTAAAGTTATGTTCTACAACGTGGAGAATATGTTCGACCACATGAACGATTCCCTGACGAATGATGGTGAATTTACGCCTGAAGGACAACGCCACTGGACATCTTATAAAGCAGGGAAGAAAGTAAATGCCGTTGCTAAGGTAATAATTGCGGCAGGAGGAATGCAGCCGGTAGATCTGATTGGGATGGCTGAGGTAGAGAACCGAAATATTCTGAATAAACTGATTTTATATTCTCCTTTAAAAAATTACCGGTATGGACTGATCCATAAAGAATCTCCTGACCGACGTGGAATTGATGTGGCTTTGTTGTATTCACAAGAGACCTACAGTCCGGTTGTGAACAGGTTTATTGAGGTAACAAACGATCCGGACTTCAGGACACGTGATATTCTTTACTCCAAAGGAATACTAAATCAAAAAGATACGGTTCATATTTTTGTCAATCACTGGCCGTCCAGGTACGGTGGAGTTGTCGCATCAAAGCCCCTCCGATGCAGGGCAGCAACAGTCCTTAAGTCAATAACAGATTCTTTGATGCTAAGTGATAGCAACTGCAATATTATCATTATGGGGGACTTTAATGATTACCCCGAAGATGAAAGCATTACCAACTGTCTTGGGGCAAAACAGAACGGAGCACTCATCAATTTAGCGTTGTACTCCGATGATGACGGGTCATATAAATATCAGGGTAGGTGGGGTTTTCTGGATCAGTTTATTGTCAATAAATCTTTGTTTGAACGCAAAACCGATGGCCTGATTTTGAAAGAATATGAAAAGGTTATCCGGTTTCCTTTTATGATGGAAAAGGATGATAAATTTACGGGTGAAAAACCATTCAGAACATTTACCGGATATAAATGTAATGGTGGTTTTTCCGATCATCTTCCCGTTATGATTATTTTGAAATAAGCGGTGAATATCGTTAATTTACTTCATGTTAAAATGGATTATCAATAGTTTACTTGCATTTTCATTCATAGCCTGTCAGGCTCAGGAGCAATCTGTGTATTATGCCGGCAGTTCAGAAAAGATACTGGATTCAGTTATGGCCGGACAAAACTATAATTCTCCCCAACAGGTTGCTTTTACATTTATAAATTATCCGTATAAATCGCATTCATTGGAAATTCCCGGCAGGGAAAGATTGGTAGTTGACCTAACCGGATTCGATTGTGTTACACTGGTTGAGAACAGCATTGCATTATATATGAGTGGAGGATCAAAAAATGCCTATTTGAGCAATCTTAGGAACCTACGTTACAGAGAAGGGATAATAAATGGTTATTTAAGCAGGTTGCATTACTTTACGGATTGGATTATTAATGCGGAAAAATCCGGTATAGTCAAAGATGTTACCGGTGAACTGGGAGGAAAACCATATTCACCACCGGTTTACTTTATGAGTACGCATACTAATCTGTATCCAAGGCTGGAGCGTTCAACTCAGATTGATTCACTTAAACTGATTGAAGAACGTATAGGTAAGGCAAATATGCTTTTTATTCCAAAGTCCTCCTTAACGTCTGAAGGAACCGGGATTAAAGATGGAGATATTGTCGCTATTGTAACCAGTATCAAAGGGCTGGACTTTACGCACGTTGGGTTCGCATTACGAAAAAATGATAATTTGTATTTTTTACATGCATCTTCACAATTTCATAAAGTAATGGTTTCTGATGTATCGCTGTCAGAATATCTGGATGCACATACACACATGTTGGGGATTGTGGTTTTAAGGATGAAACAGTAGAGGTTATCTTTATGTAAAAGTGACACTCTATTGTAAATATTTTATTAATATTATGTTAAAATCGATAATTTTTTGTAATTTGCACAAAAATTCTACCTATGCTTAAATTGTGCAGAGTATTAATGCTATTGTTTCTTATTGACTTTAGTGCTGTAGTGATGGCACAGTCAGTATCACAAAATGACTCGTTGGCTTTAGTTGCTTTGTATAACTCTACCGGTGGTGAGAACTGGGTGAAGTCGGATAATTGGTTGGTCGGTAATGTTGATACATGGTACGGAATAGTTTGCGAAAATCAGAAGGTAAAGGCTATTAATCTTAGTGGAAATAATCTTAAAGGAGTTCTTCCGGATGAGATTTACACCTTAACGGATTTACGATATATTTACATATCGTTTAATCAGGTTAGTGGTGCACTGAAAGATGGCATTGGAAATTTGAATATGCTGGAGGTCTTGTGGGCCTCCAACAATCAGATGAGCGGACATATTCCGGCAGGCATCGGATCTACGGATAGTCTGAAAACATTGTATTTGAATGATAATCAGTTTGACGGATCTGTTCCTGAAACAATGGGAACACTGCATAAACTGGAAAATATCAATTTAAGCAAAAACAGTTTTTCGGGGGCCATACCTCATAGCATAGGGAATCTGTTAAATCTGAAATATCTTATCCTAAATGATAATGGTTTTACCGATTCTGTTCCTGATGAACTGGCTAATCTTTCGAAGCTTAGAACTTTAAAACTTGACAATAATTATTTCACCTACATTCCTGATCTTTCAGGATTGGTGCAACTTACCAACACTCCCGGTAATGTCGTTTTTACGATTCATACAAACTATCTTGACTTTACTGATCTGGAAAAGAATATGAGCATCATTGGCGATCAATCCAATTATTACCCTCAAAGAACCTTTCCGCTAACTACTTTAAAAAACCTGCATCCCGGTGATTCAGTGTATCTGAATATGCCTAATTCCAGTTTTATCGATACAGGTGATAGTAAAACAACATATCGGTATTTGCTGAGTAATAAAGTGGTTCAGGGATGGTCTGATGAAAGCGGTTATGTTGTTAAATCTGCAACATATGTAGATAACGGCTCATATATTTGTGAGGTTCGGCATGATGATTTTCCTGATATGTCAATTAAAATAAGCAATGTAAGATTGTTGCCTCCGGCCGGATACTCCTGGTTGTCGTTTGGAGTAAAAATTGATGGTGCGTTGTTGGATACAATTGACTATGAGATTGTGGCTCTGAAAAAAACGGACGGTATTTATGTGCCCGTTCCTGTTCAGGATACTATAATGGGTATGCGGAAGGAGTTTTTGATTCCAACAGGAACCTATCTTTTTAATTTGGTTCCGGTGGGCAACGACACCATATTAATGACCAAGTATCATAAAAATAGTGTGCGATGGGTGAATAATCAGGAATCTGTTCTCGGAAACCGCAAGGATTATGCATTTAATGTGAGTTTTATTCCAAAGGTATACAATCAGGGCATGGGATCAGTTGCGGGGACAGTGAACGAGATTGATGCAATGTCATCTGATGCAGGTGCTTCCGGAAGAACAGGAAAAATGAACGCCGTGGTGTTACTGTATTCTGTTTCGGAAGACAAATGGATTAACGAGCAACTTACAGATATAAACGGAAACTATTCATTCTCCGGACTGGATGAAGGACAATATTCTGTTTATGTGGATTATCCCGGATTCGCTCAGGACGAGGTATGGAAATATAATGTTACAGCGGAAAATCCTGACTTTGAAGGGATAAACTTTACGATGTATTTGCAGGATAATGTGATTACTGATATTAAAGTACCTCAGTTTACGCAGTCTGATTTGAAAGGTATTACTGTATTTGCAGATAATTTGGGTCAGGTACATATACAGTCTGGTTTACAGTCCGTAAAAAATGCAGCGATTTATATTTTCGATTTGTCTGGAAAAAAGATGTATGCACAAGACAGTGAATTGATGCATGAAACAGTACTCCCGATTCAGTTGGGAAAAGGCATTTACATTTTACAGATTCTATCAGGCGAAAATAAAACAGCGAAAAAATTTATGGTCAGATAAGCCCTGAATGGAGCAACTGATTAAAAGATACTGGAAGTTCGGATGTGTATGTCCGGACTTCTTTTGTTATGGGATGTTCAAACTGCAACGATGATGCATGAAGTAAGAGCCGGCTGATGCCTGTTTTTTCGGCGATAATCTTGTTCAGCATCCGGTCGCCGTGGTTATTATCCCCAATAATATCGAAACGACCCTGTGCAAAATGCTGCCTTATCTGGTGCCATCGACCGGTTTCCGGGGTAACTTCAACCAGACTCAACGAAATGTTTTCAAACTCCTTGTAGCATATTGATGTTGAAATAGTTTGTAAAGTCTTGTAATGCGTAACAGCATTTTTTGAACCGCGTTTCCCCTGGTTTTTGACCTTGTTATCAAATGTTCCTGATCCCGGATTTTCCCTGACAATGGCATGATAAGTCTTGGTTATTTTCTTTTGTTCGAACAAAAGCGTTAATTCATGTGCAATTTCGGGACTTAAAGCCAGCAGTACAATCCCTGAAGTTTTGGCATCAAGACGATGCACGTTATATACTGAACAATTCAGTTGTTTGCCAATTATCTTAGTCAAATAATCAGCATCGTGCGGCATTCCCTGCGTCATATGTATGGGCAAACCTTCCGGTTTGTCAACAACGAGCAAATAATCGTCTTTGTACAGAATATCAATATCCATAATTGGTACAAAAGAACATAAATTATATATGTTCAGAAAGCCGATCCAAAAATCTTTTGTAAATTGCTTTTTTTAAGACACAAGACACAAGATTGTTTTACTTATTAAAATAGTGTGCTCTTAAGTCCTCCTTTTTTATCCCGAAGCTTCGGGAGAGGGTTTCTGCCCGAAGCGTCAGTACGGAGGATTTCTCGAAAAATCTTATATCTTGGTTCTTGATTCTTATATCTATAAATTATAACCCAATGAAACGAAAAGGCTTAAAAATTACAGGTGCTATTATTTTGCTGATCTTGGTGGTTTATGCATTTCTCCCGCGATACGCCCAAAGGGCATTGATTTATCTTACTGTTGATATTGATGATTATAAAATTTTTAATAACAGGGAGGTTGTAGCAGCTGATCCGGAACCCTGGGAGAAGGATGCGTTATATGGGGAAGTGAAAATTCCTGATAACTGGGTAGATAGTCTGGCTCAGTATAACACTGTGGCCTATGCCATCATTAAAGACAGTATGTTGTTTTTGGATGAATACTGGATGGGCTATTCCGATTCAAGCTATTCCAATTCTTTTTCTGCCGGTAAAACCATTGTCGGTTTTTCAATATTGTCTGCTATCGATCACGGATTTATTGAGTCGCTTGATCAACGCGTATCAGATTTTGTGCCTGAATATGATAATCCTGAGAATAAGGATCTGCGTATAAGGGATGTAATGACCATGTCATCAGGACTGAACTGGGTAGAGAGTTATGGCGGTCTTTTTAATACGACCACAGAATCCTATTATGGATCAAACCTGATGAGTCTGATAACAGGCTTAAAAGTAGTGGAAGAGCCGGGAAAGGTATTTAAATATAAAAGTGGAAATACACAGTTGCTCTCGCTGGTACTGGAAAATGCAACTAATATGACCATGTCGGATTATGTGGGTAAGTATTTCTGGACACCTATGAATGCACAGTACGATGCCCTTTGGAGCCTGGATAAAAAGAACGGTGTTGAAAAAGCCTACTGCTGTTTTAATTCCAATGCAAAGGATTTTGCACGATGGGGCGAGTTAATGTTGAGCCATGGCAACTGGAACGGGAAACAGCTTGTTTCGAAGGAACTGATGACCGAAGCCTTGACACCCGCAACATATCTGGTTGGTGAAGATGGCGATCCGGTGGATTATTACGGCTATCAGTTATGGATCCTGAATTATAAGGGCATGCATATCCCTTACATGCGCGGTATTCTGGGACAATATGTGTTTGCTATTCCCGAAAAGAATATGGTGGTGGTGCGCCTGGGAGAGAAACGCAGCAGAACATATATCAACCACCATCCTAAAGATGTGTATACCTACATTGATCTGGCATTGGAGCTGACAAAATAATTACCGTATACAAATCCGGTAGTACATTACATAAATTACCAGAAGCACTGAACATGATTTTTATGGAGATTCGTAGTGAATCTTTAAATGTGAATGTATGAAAAATTACCATGTTATTGTTTGTATTGTAATTCTGTTTATTCAGTTACCTGCAGTAAAAGGACAAAAACAAAACAACCAGTTTAAGCCCGGCGATTGGTTCGAATGTGAAATGGAATTTGAAGACGGCGTACCAGTTTTTAAGAATCATTCCTATAGTATAGGAAATGAAACTAGTAGTACCCAATTGATTTCTCTCCGTTTTACCTGTTCCGAAAGTCAAGAAGGACAACCGTTAAAATGGAATTATAAGGTGTTGCGATATAAAGAAATATGGCCTCCTTTTAAAAAGAAATCAAAAGGAAATATGGATAATGCTTTTGTCTTTGATTCATGGTATCCTGATTTTTTTATGGAAGGATTTGATAGTATTAGAAACACATTAAAAGGAACTATAAGAATTGATGATGGTACTGTTAATCATGCTTATGATTACAATCAAGACATTTTTACTTTAAGAAATTTTCTACCCTTAAGAATGAAGGCCCGTACACCAAATGATCAAAGGTATATGTCAGTTAGTTATACATTTGGAGGAAATTTAGCTGCGAGTGTTGAAAATGTTACAGATTTACTTTTTAACACCGGAAGTCTGACAGAGGATAAGTTAGAAAGATCTCATAAATTCTGGTTTGACCATATTAAAGTATTGGATAACAATAAAAAAGAGTTAACAATACATGAAAATGGTTCAAAAAGAAACAATCAATGCACAGCATTTTTTTTAACAAACGGTTTACCTTATGCCTTTATGGATCGACATCAGCATAAAGTATTTACCATTACCAATGCCAGTTTCCCCTTACCAACAAAGGCTAAAATTGAAATAGTGGATAAAAGAACCAAGGCATCTCAAAAACCAAACAGTTTTAATAATATTATAAGGATAGCTTCGGGGAATCCCGCATTTGTAATGGATGAATCAGGAATTTCCGGATTGATCATACTCGATTCACGTAAGGCTGAAAAAATATATGCATTGAAATGCGGGACTTCTTTTAGTCTTTTCCCGGATGGTAGACATGCCATTAATTTATTTTTTGAGCCGGGTGATTTTATACAGGTAACTTTAATGGATGATAATGTTGTTATCCGGGGAAGTGAAAACAGCAGTTGGTGGAACAATAATTCGGAATTAAATGTAAAAGCGATTGAAACCGCGGCAATCGATGCAGAATTTAAAAGTTATTTAAAACTTTTAGTGCTGTTAAAAACCAGATATTTTGCGTTAGACAGTCTTGATTCAGAACAGTTTAAAACATCTATACTGGATTTTTTTACGTTGAAATCCTATTTTTACACGGGCCTTCACGGTCAAGGCATGCCGGGAATATTCCATTTAGTAAGCCAATATGATAAAAGAAAAGACTACCTGATTAATGCTGCAGGTTCACCGACAAAAAAGGGGTTTGATTACGAGTATTACAAAAGTATTATTCAAAATACAGATTTTCCACTCTACTTCGAATTGTATAGAACTTTAACGCGTGACGATAGCTATAATCAGATCGATAAGGATATAAAGAAGTACGAAAATTTTAAAACCATATGTGGTGATACCATATTAAAGAAGGATATTACCCAAATACTTAATGGCTATAAAGCATTACAGGTCGGTGAGGTGCTACCCTTTCAAAATGTATTAACAGAAAATAATCAGAAGATAAACATCCTTCCTGCCAAAGGTAAATACGGCCTTTTGATTTTATATAAAGAAACAGATAGGGTAGATGAGTTTAAACTGCTTGTGGATAATATGCCTGGTATTGTCCAAACAGTCTCGTATCGTATAAATCATGATCTGATGGAATTTTCGGATAAACTTTTGCCTGTTACAAAATTAAGTGATGCAGATCACCTGGAACTCTACGGACATCCTTCACAAACCCGAAGGTTTAATGATTATATCATTGAGTCTCGACGCCCGATGTTGTTGCTTTACGATGATAAGGGAAGGATTCTGTTAAATGATACATTTAAAAGGGTATATGGAAATGATATCGGATTAAACAAAACGAAAATATTAAATGCTATTGATGACTATGAAGACCAGTCAAAAAATGATACGGCAGGTTTATTGCTATTGATAGCAATATCGGTAATTGCAACAGGACTTCTGGTAATGATGATCTACCGGATACGAATTAACCGGTTGAAGAAACGCAATGCACAGCAACAATTACTGCAGGAACTTAAATTAAAATCGGTTCAGTCGCAGTTAAATCCCCATTTTATTTTTAATGCACTGAACTCTATTCAGCAACTTATAAATTCAGCGCAATCTGAACTGGCTAACCAATATCTGGTTGGTTTCTCAAACTTACTTCGCGGCGTGTTGAAGAATGCAGACAAGAAACTGGTACCACTATCCGATGAGCTTGAAATGGTCCGAAGCTACATGGAACTTGAAAAACTAAGACTGGATTTTAAATTCCGTGTTGATGTGGATTCCGGCGTTTCAATAGAGCTGACGGAAGTTCCTTACATGTTGTTTCAACCCTTAATTGAAAACAGCATTAAACACGGGATTTCAAAAATTCCAAATGGAGGAGAGATCAGCATAAAGATTGAGGAAAATGGATCTGATATTGTGATAAGAATCCGGGACAATGGTCCGGGATTTGGCCATTTAACATTGGATCAGTGCACAGAAAAAGGTAAGGGTCTGGTTTTAATTCAGGAAAAAATTGACAATATTTACGGAAATGATTGTCGGCTTGAACTTTCTTCAGGAGAATCGGGGAAAGGGGCAGAGGTCATAATTACGCTTAAAATCGGTTAGGGAGCATGATACATTGCGTCATTATAGATGATGAGGTCAGGGGCAGGGAAAATCTTGTCACTCTGGTAAAATTACATTGTCCTGAAATAAGTGTTGCCGGAACTGCAGATGGGGTTTCTGAAGGATTTGAGCTTTTGAACCAAACAAAACCGCAGTTACTGTTTTTAGATATTGAAATGAAGGATGGAACCGGCTTTGATCTGTTAGCCAAATTTAAAAATCCGGCGTTTGAAGTCATATTTGTTACTGCATTCGACCACTATGGTTTAAATGCGGTAAAATTCAGTGCTGTTGATTATATTTTAAAACCCATTGAGTCATATCAACTCGTAAAAGCAGTTGAAAAGGCTAAACAACGGATTCAGCTAAAAGAAGAAAATATACGTTTGCAGAATTTGTTGCACAATATCTCACAGCCTGACAGAAATAAGAGAATCGCTCTTCCATTTGTTGATCATATTGATTTTGTGGAGGTAAAGCATATCATACGTCTGGAAGCCGATGGGAGTTATACCAGATTTATTACAACAACGAATAAGGAACTTCTGGTATCGGGGAGTCTGAAAGAATATGATGAGATTCTCTCTGTGCATGGTTTTATACGAACACACCAGGCCCATCTGGTCAATCCTGAATTTGTAAAGACCTTAATAAAATCGGACGGTGGTTACCTGGTTATGATGAATGGGGATAATGTGCCGGTTTCCCGGCTGCGGAAAACAGATGTGATACAAAGTTTAAAAGGATAATTTGACTGTAAAGAAAAGATAATAATGAAAATAAATAAGCATATAACAGGTGAAGGACATATTGCTGAAGTCGAATCAGAAGGTATCGTAATTCATTCTGCGGAAGATGCACTGGATTTGCTTGGCAATATGTATTACCAGGGCATTGAAAAGATTATCCTGCATCAAAAGAATATTACACATGAGTTCTTTAATCTGAGAAACGGGATGGCTGGAGAAATACTGCAAAAGTTCTCAAATTACCGGATGCGGCTGGCCATAGTTGGTGATTTTACTAAATATAAAAGTAAGAGTCTGAACGATTTTATTCGCGAAAGTAACAAAAACAGACACATTTATTTTGTCGGTTCGCTGGATGATGCACTTTCTGTATTAAACTAACCTGATATTTGAAGCACTGTTCTGATGACATTTTTAGTCCGTTGCGATGTAAGGATATAAACTGAACGAACGGTTTATCTAATCCGCATCCATGAATGAAAAATTTAAAAGGTATTAAACGTCTTTTGCTGCTGATTTCGGTAGTTTTCATTTCAATAAACAGTCAGGCACAATACTGGAAAACAAGGGACCAGGCTCAGCTGAAAAATTCTGTCAATATAGGATTGAATGGTTTTTATACATCCTCGCTGTATGTTAATTACGGAAGGCTGATATGGCCAAATCATGAAATAGTAATCGGTATTCCGCTTGTTTCAGCACATGATTATCCTGAAAAAGGTTTTTTTCTGAATTACCGATATCATTTTAAATCTAAAGTCAATGCGCTGTTTGCAGGACTGTTTTATAATTATTCCCAAATTGATGGTATCGTCAACCACTCTACGTATAATGGCGATATCCTGATATCGTCACATGATTATCCTCATATGACTTCCAACAGATCTTTTGGCGTTAATGTGGGTAAAAAATGGGTGACAAAACCCGGAATCTGTTTTACAGCCAGAATTGGATATGGTTTTAATCAGTTTGAAGCAACGTGGAGTGAAGGCTATCCTGATGTTGAATTTATGAATGATACAGATAATACGATGAACGTTCTGGGGCACATTGATTTTGAACTTTCAGTAGGGTATGCCTTTAATTTTGTGCGGAAATAATGCAAAGGTTATTCAGGACAAATAAAAATGGACGTCATTTTCTGATGACATTATCCCATGCTTTCGATGTAATGATGTAATCACTTAATTTTTTGTTATGAAACGCATTCAGTTTATACTTATATCAATCCTCGTGCTTCTTGCTGCATGTAATGGAGGCAGATCGCAGAATACTATAGAAAAAGGAGCGGCAACAGAACAGTTTGGTTCAGATGCTAAAACAGAAAAAACAGGTTGGTTTTCCGGATCGAACAAAAAACAGATTCATGAGTTTAAGGATGCCCGAACCGGTCTGGTGGTTTATACCGAAGAATTTCCATCAAAGTGGCAGGTGATCAGCAAGCCCAGTTATACCATGGATCAGAAATTGCCGGTGTTTTTGCTTCAGATTCAGGGGCCTGATAATCTGAAAGTGTTTAATACACCGGTTAAAATGTATTTTACGTACGATAATCCCCGGATGAACCAGTATCTGATGAATTCGGGAATGGCACAAATGGTAAGTCCCGAAGTATCCAACCAGCAGATTTTACAATATGAAGTTCAGGGAAGAATGCAGAAAAGTGGATTTACGTTTAAAGGTGAACGGAACCTGCCGGAGCTGGCATCTTTTATCCAAAAAAAGCTAAGTGAAATGAACAATCCTAACTTTCATTATAAGCTTTTAAATACGGAGTGGACCAATAATAAGGGCGAAAAAGCATTGGTTATCATAACAAAATTTATCCTGAAGCAACCCGATCCGTATTCGGGAGGTTCTACCGTGTGGTACTACTCAACAGAGTATCTTTTTTCCAATGAAGCCGTTTACGAAGATGCTGTGAACCACCGGATTCGTTCTGCCATCAGTATGAAGGAAAATCCAAAATGGGTGCAATACAGGAATCTGCTGACGCAGCAACGTATGCAGGAATCCATGCGCCAGCATCAGGCCAATATGCAAAGCAGGCAGGCTGCCTTTGAAGCCCATCAACGAAAGATGAAGGGCATCTATGCGGCACAGGATGCCAATCATAAATCATTTATGAACCGGAACTTTGGTAGCGGAAGCGATAATTCACAACGGCAGTATCTTAATATGATCAACGAACAGGAAACGGTTTATGATCCTTCATCTGGTAATAACTACCAGGTGGATGCCGGTTCCACGGAATACTGGATGGACAGCCAGGGGAATTATATTCAGAACGATGACCTGTTTTATAATCCTAACGGCGATATCAATCTGAATGACCGTGAATGGACAAAGGCTCAAATTGTTCCCTGATTCAATTATTAAATGAAACAGATTTAGTTAAACATAAATAGCTTTCAATTTTATACCTGTTAGCCTGAATTATCCGATATAACACGTGATTTACAGTGACTCATCCGGAACATGCGTTTCGGATGAGTTTTTTAGATACATAATGCTCAAAGTATATTGACTGCTTGCTTTATAGAAACGTTTATCACGGGATTCGTTTTTTTCTTACCTTTATGAATTGTTAACCGTGATAAAAATTACTTGATGGATAATAATCAATCAAATTTTGAAATTTTAAATGAAATAAATAACACTCAGTTCGAGTATTTCTTTTCTAATGAAAAGCATAAAAGTATTTTATTCTCAGGTGAATTTGGTATTGGTAAAACTTATTTTTTAAAAAAATTCTTCAAGATTCCTGAAGATAAAAGTTTTGGTATTTCAACAATAAATGGTAAGGAATACAGGACAATAATTCTTAATCCAATCAACTATAGAACCCTTGATGATAGCACAATTTTTAAAGTAATTGAATATGATATTTTGAAACAAATAATTCTGTCTAATCAGATAGAACCCAAAAAGTATAATGAAGTATTTAATCAAGCAGTATATGATATTATCTCTAAGTATCCTCATATTATTGAAGCAATAATAGGTTTGATAAATAATGTTGATAATATTGATTTGAAAACAATAGGTATTATTTTCGCTTTCTTGTCATCGTTTCAAAAAGGTTGGATTGAAAAAATAGTTTTTAAACTTAAATCGAGAAAAGGAAAGACAAGAAAATTATTAAAGAATATTGAAGAGATTGAAGGAACCTATTTGTCTGAAACAGTAACCTATGAGATTATAAGGAGCGTTTGCAATTTCAAAGATTATGTACTTATCATTGATGATATTGATAGAATTGAACCTTCTCATGCATTTAGAATCTTGAATATTTTTGCAAGTCACAGCCAAATTGACAACACAAATAAATATGGATTCAATAAAATTATTTTAGTTGCTAATATAAAATTATTAAGTGCGTTTTATTCAAAAACTCAAGCTCCAGCAGACTACTTTGAAAGTTATCTTAGTAAGTTCTTTTCAATTGAGAAATACATATTTGATAATAAGAAAGATGTTTTAATGTTTTTCAATAGTAGATTAGATGAAATCATCCTTTTAAAAAAGGAGTCTTGGTTTTCATATATTTTCGTTCAAACAAGATATATTTTCCCTATCATATTATTGAATATGTATTCTGATGGATATGGCAAATACTTAAGTTTAAGAAATTTATTCGATTACTGTATTGAACTTGACTTTCCGTTAGAATGGAATACTATCAATACTGTTAAGAGCAATGCTGTACTTTATTTATATAATAACCAAATTGATTTTTATTCTCAGTACGAACTCTTATTTAAAAAAGCATTTTCAGGTTTTTATACATATTCAATTAAAAATGATATAATTCAATCAATTAAAAAAGAATCCGCTTATGAATATTTAAAAGATATTGCCAGAATATTTTTTATTTACGCACTTAAGAGTAACAAGATTCGCGAAATCACAAATTTCTCAACAGAAGATAAGCTAAGATTTGTAGGCTATTTTAATAATTCTAACTTAATGGTATTATATGATGTTGATGTAATTATTGATAATTTTCGAAAGGAAGTTTCAATAAAAAATTTCAATGTTGATGTTGTTTATAAAGATAGAGATACTGTCAATATAGAAATAAAGAGCGAATTAGTTAGAGTTCTCAATTCATTGGGAACTTCAGTAGATAAACTTTTTTCTTAACTTCGTAAAGCCAAGCTATATTTACTGTACCACAGGTGTGGATACACCCTTGGTGGCTTTTTAAATTTTGTTTATTCTACTAATATTATATAGTACAAAATTTATAAATTCCGATATTCTTTCGCACTTTAAAATATGAATAAATAGAGCATTAAATGAGTCAAGTCCGAAGGACTGGCATTTCTGTAGAACATCGTTTGTGTAAAAATCACAGAAACTCTGAAGGAGTGAAAGAATGTTTAACCGGATTACCTTCCGCTGGTCGCTGATTTGCAGTGGGAGAGATGCTCAAGCAATATCCCTGATTCACTATCGTGAATCTCTGACCTTTTTCTTTTCTCAAAACATGAACAAATCGGTTTTTAAATAATCAAGTCCGAAGGACTGGCATTTCTGTAGAAAACAGTTTGTGCAAAAATCACCTAAACTCTGAAGGAGTGAAAGAATGTTTTACCGGATTACCTTCCGTTGGTTGGTGATTCGGTAATGGGAGAGATGCTCAAACAAAATCCTGGATCACTGTCTTGAATCTCTGACCTTTTTTCTTTTCTCAAAACATGAACAAATCGGTTTTTAAATAATCAAGTCCGAAGGACTGGCATTTCTGTAGAAAACAGTTTGTGCAATAATCACAGAAACTCTGAAGGAGTGAAAGAATGTATTAACCGGATTACCTCCTGTTGGTCGGTGATCTGGTAATGGGGGAGATGCTCAAACAAAATCCCTGATTCACTATCGTGAATCTCTTTTATTTTGTGTAAAATGAATCATTAGCAAATAAGGTGAATTAAGTCCGAAGGACTGGTATTTTTGTAGAAAACAGTTTGTGCAATAATCACAGAAACTCTGAAGGAGTGAAAGAATGTTTTACCGGATTACCTTACGTTGGTCGGTGATTCGGTTTGGGAGAGATGCTCAAACAAAATCCTGGATCACTGTCGTGAATCTCTGACCTTTTTTCTTTTCTCAAAACATGAACAAATCGGTTTTTAAATAATCAAGTCCGAAGGACTGGCATTTCTGTAGAAAACAGTTTGTGCAATAATCACAGAAACTCTGAAGGAGTGAAAGAATTTATTTATCGGATTACCTCCCGTTGGTCGGTCATCCGGTAATGGGAGTGATGCTCAAACAAAATCCTGAATGCTGCGCATTCTTCAATTTTTTATTTTCCTCCATCTTCAAATGAATTTGAAATGTCGTCAAATACAAAATCCTTTCGCATTGCGAAAGGATTTTGTTTGTCGGGGTGGCCGGATTCGAACCGACGACCTCGTCGTCCCGAACGACGCGCGCTACCGGGCTGCGCTACACCCCGTACTCTTTTCCGGGCGCAAATTTATAAAAAATTAGTTTGGTACGGATTTAAATTTCTGTTTTTTAAAATAAATATTCCTTAATGTCCGATTAAAGCTTCAGTGATTCCTCGCTACACTCGGAATGAACCTAATATCATGTCATTCTGAGCGTAATAAAATGAAGCGAAGAATCTTAAGTTATATTGATTTTTAACCGGACAAAAATAGAAATTCCCCAAATTTTAATGTAGATCCCTAAATAAAGTTGACCGTTTTAGGTTAATACTTCATTGTTAAATATAGTCATATTTTTTCTTTGATGGCTAGCCATCAAAGAAAAACGTTGTTCAAAAACGGTTGGAGTTTGCCGCCCCAGATAATTGTGAACCCTATGATTGTTATAGTTTTCCACCGCCCTTTTTATCATTACTTGTAACATGGAATAACTGGTAGGCTTCCAATGATCCAGGTACTCTTCTTTAATTGTCCTGTTTATACGTTCAGCATAGGCATTATCCTGGGCACTTTGGGCCATGCTTATTTGTGTCCCATTTTGTTTGAGCATGTCAATATAGGGCTTGTAAGTATATTGACTTCCCCTGTCAGAATGATGGATTTGTGGAGCTTTATTATCCTTTAGTGCCATTTTAAGCGCTTTTAAATTCGCTGTTGCACGCATATGGTCAGTAATGCTGTACCCCACAATTTTCTTCGTATAAACATCTATTATAAAAACTGCATAATAATGTTGGTTGCCAATAGGAATGTAAGTAATATCACTCTGCCAGATAACAGAGGGAGCACTTACAATCATTCCTTTGATCAGGTTGGGATAATAGATTTTGCCTGCATGGGTTGTTCGCCTGTAGTTCTTCTTACGTTTTAAACGATAGCCTAGCTGCATCATCGTCTCAATGAACCTGTCTCTGCCAATAAAGTCCGGTTTTAACGTGTAATACATTTTTTCAACCCCACAACCCGGATGATCCGACCTAAGTTCTTCTGCTTCTGTAATCAGCTGAAACAACTTTGAATCGAATGCTTCCTGCCTGTTATGATATTGACATACTGCTTGTTTGCTTATGCCAATGGTCCGGTAAAGTTCGTTTAATGGATAAGCCATCTTTACTTCTTTTTTGCGGAACTTCTGGATTGTAGGGTGGAGTAGTTTTTTTTGATATCAATATCCAATTCATCCTTGGCAACTTGTATCATTTCCTCTAAATAATCCACCATGATCTGCTTACGACCAAGGGCTGCTTCCAGATCTTTTACCTTTTTCTCAAGTTCCTTTAACTTTTGTTGACTACTTTGATTATGTTCCACGACGCGATATCCTTTTTTGTTAAAGGTAGAATATTTATAAATCCATGCATAAATTACAGAATTATTTATCCCATGGAGCTTCTCTAACTGAGGAACGCTTAATCTGCCTGATTCATAATCTGATACAACCTGACGTTTAAATTCTTCTGAATAACGTCGCTGTTTCCTGATAATACTTAAATTCCCTTTCATCGGTTAATCACTTTTTAAGTGGTCAACCTATATCAGGGACGTACATAAATCTTGGTTCTTGTGTCTTGGTTCTTGCGTCTACATAATTACCATCGTTGCCCCAAAACCATATTCCCTGAACGATGCATCCTGGTGTCGCATTTTTTTGCGGTCCAGTTCTTTGCGTAATTCGGTTTTTAACGTGCCGTTTCCAATCCCATGAATAAACACGATGCGTTTGCCCTTATTGGTTTTATTTTCTTCCAGCACTTCTCTGAATTTTGCCATCTGATAATTCAGAATATCTGCATTGCTCAATCCCGATAAGTCGTCCAGCAATTCATTAATATGCAGATCCACTTCCAGAATGGCATTTTTGTCCTGAGCCGGCTTAGCTTCCTTTTTAGGTGTAAAATCTTTTTCCCGCTTTACATTCTCAATACTTTTTTCCGATAGTTGCTCAATTCCCTCATAAAAATCATTTTTAATAATTGGATTGATCACTGCAGGTTCATCAAAATAGTCGTTTGGTTTAAAACGTTTCGGCTCAAATTTCTCCGGTTTCAGGGTGACCGCAAAATCAACAACCCGCTTCTTTTCGAAAGGCTTATCAATTTTAAAGAACTGTCCGTTTATCCATAGTTTCTGATTTTCCAGCAAAAATCTTTTTTCGTACGAGTCCAGAAGAATTTTTGTGTTTGGTTCAATCACACCTTGTCCAACGGTCTGTGATTTGTTGCCTTTGGTTAATGCACACAAATACTGGCAAAAATAGTTGCTGTCGTTCACAAGATAAAGGTCCGTATCGTCAACTTCAAAACTTTTCGGATCGCCTGGTATCCATGCAAAAAGAAGGTTAAGCTGTTCGTTTTCAGGAGAATTTATTTCGGTATACTGATACGTTTCTTTCACGGGTGCCTGAACCTGCTGCCTGATCGGTTCCGGCTCTGAATCCTCAACCTTTATACATTCGGTAATTAAAACAGGTACTTCAAAACCATCATCCTGCAATACAACAGCAATCTTTTTATCCCTGATAGTGATTACTTTACCGCCTCCCACATCATTAAGATACTTTATCTGGTCACCAACTCTGATATTCATGATTAATATTTTAGACTATTTTTGTAGCAAAATTAAGATAAATGGATGACCCGCAAAAAATAGATATCAACTTATTCAATTATTCACTTCCTGAAGAAAAAATTCCGCAATATCCTTTAAAGGAAAGGGATGCATCAAAATTATTATTGTACAAGGGCGGACAGATTTCAGAAACCGTATTTAATAACATAGGGGAGCATCTTTTGCCGGACTCCTTGCTGGTGTTCAATAATACAAAAGTTATTCATGCACGGCTGCATTTTCGAAAAGCTACCGGTGCGCTCATCGAGGTTTTTTGTTTGGAACCTGTTGATCCTACCCAGCACCTTCTGGCCTTGCAGGCAACGGGAGAAGTAACGTGGAATTGCATAATTGGGAACCTTAAAAAGTGGAAGTCCGGTGCATTGAAAATGGAACTTTCTGTTGAAGGAAAAGCAACAGAGTTGAATGCCGAAATTGTAGAGCGTAAAGAAGGTTCGGTGAATGTGAAATTTGCCTGGAATACTGATGTCGCTTTCTCCCAGATTCTGGAAGTGGCAGGTAATATTCCCATTCCACCATATCTGAACCGTTCTTCGGAAGAAGCAGATAAAAACACCTATCAAACCGTGTATGCCGAAATAGACGGCAGTGTTGCTGCTCCAACAGCGGGTTTGCATTTTACAAAAAATGTATTGAATGATCTTTCGAAGCGGGGTTTTGAGCAGGCAGAGGTGACTTTACATGTGGGAGCCGGAACGTTTCAGCCGGTGAAGAGCGAAAAGATTGGTGATCATAAAATGCATAAAGAAACCATATTTGTTTCTAAAAGTATTATCGAAAAACTGATTAAAACCACGGGGCCTGTTATTGCCGTTGGTACAACATCTGTAAGAACGCTGGAGTCGTTATATTGGCTCGGTGTAAAAGCCTTAAAAGGACTCAGTATTGATGTGCTTGACCAGTGGGAACCATATAGTCTGGGTGATGAAATTGCAGTGAAAGATGCTTTGTCTGCGCTATTGAACCATATGAAACTGAACGATCAGGAGTTTGTTTCGGCTTCAACCGGAATAATTATTGCACCTGGTTACAATTTTAGAATAGTACAGGGTATCGTAACTAATTTTCATCAGCCCCGCAGTACATTGTTATTACTTATTTCCGCTTTTGTAGATTCGGATTGGAAAAATATTTACGATTATGCACTGAACCACGATTTTCGGTTTTTAAGTTATGGTGACAGTTCATTGCTGTTGAAATAATGTAAGAACTCCCTTCCCGGCGAATAGGTATCTTCTGTTTTCATCCTTATATTTGCTTTTTATCGAAAAATGGGGTTGAGAACGCAACATATAGATACGGATAACAAGGAGTTTCAACAGGCGCTTCAGATTATTGAAAAAAGCAGTCAAAGCCTTTTTTTAACTGGGAAAGCCGGTACCGGTAAATCCACGTTTCTGAAATATATCTGCGAGAAGACCCGGAAGAAATATGTGGTACTTGCTCCGACAGGAATTGCAGCGATTAATGTTGGCGGTCAAACCATTCATTCTTTTTTTAAAGCGCCTTTCAGACCTGTTTTGCCCGATGATCCGGATTTATCAACTGTCAAGGGACGTATTTTTGATTTTCTCAGGTACAGGAAAAAACACAAAAAGCTTATTAAAGAACTTGAGCTGGTGATTATAGACGAGATTTCTATGGTTCGGGCTGATCTGGTGGATTTTATCGACAGGGTTTTAAGGGTCTATTCACAAAATATGCGGATTCCTTTTGGTGGAAAGCAGGTGTTGATGGTAGGAGACGTGTTTCAGCTTGAACCAGTGGTCAGGCGTGATGACTGGAATATTCTCGGACGGTTTTATAAGTCGCCGTTTTTCTTTTCTGCCAATGTGTTCAGCCAGATTGACCTGGTATCGGTGGAATTGAAAAAGGTTTACCGTCAGAAGAATGAGAATTTTGTTAAACTTTTGGATTCTGTTCGGATTAACAATTTGTCAGAAGAAGCACTTCAAGCACTTAACTCAAGAGTTAACAGGTCGTTTGAACCGGACGAAAAGTCAAAAGAGCTTTTTATTACACTTGCTACCCGCAAAGATACCGTGGATTACATCAACGAAAAGAACCTGAAAGATCTGCCGTCTGTCAGTTTTGAGTATAAGGGAAAAATAGAGGGTGAGTTTAACGAAAACAACCTGCCCACATCGTTGAACCTGGAGCTGAAGGTTGATTCCCAGGTAATGTTCATTAAAAATGATCCTGAAAAACGTTGGGTAAACGGATCACTTGGAAGAATTATACATTTGGATGACGAAGATATCGGTGTGATGCTTGAAGACGGGAGCGAAGTTCTGGTGGACAAAATGGTGTGGCGTAACATTAAATACGAATACAACGAAAAGGAAAAGCGGATAGAAGAAAAGGAATTGGGACATTTTGTACAGTTCCCGTTGCGTTTGGCCTGGGCGGTTACTGTGCATAAAAGCCAGGGATTGACGTTTGATCGCGTCATTATTGATATGGGCGAGGGTGCTTTTGCTGCAGGGCAGACTTATGTGGCGCTTAGCCGCTGTACATCATTCGAAGGAATTGTTTTGAAACAGCAGTTGAGGCGAAAAGATGTATTCGTAAAAAAGGAAGTAGCTGATTTTTCACAGCAATTTAATAATGAGCAACTCATTAAGGGAAGTCTTCAGAAAGCGGAATCATTTGAGAATTATCTGAAGGCACTGGATGCTTTCAATAAAAATGATTTTCAAAATGCGCTGGAATTTTTCCAGAAGGCGCAATTACAAAATGATATCACAAATCAGCCATTAATAAAACGGTTTATTGCCATTAAACTGGCCGGGCTTGCTGCCTATAAAGAAAAACTGAAGAAGGAAAGCCTTAAGAAAATGGATATGATATCTGATTTTTCCGAGATGGCAAAAGAGTTTTATGTGATGGGCAATGAATGTGCTACAAAAATTAAAGATTTTAAATCGGCTTTGGCCAACTACAATAAGGCTATAAAACTTAATCCCCTTTTTTACGATGCGTATATCCGGCGAGGTAATACCTATATTAATATAAAGGATTATCATAAAGCAGAAGAAGATTTTTCAAAAGCTATCCAGTTAAAACGGAAAGAATTTAAGGGCTATTTTAACCGTGGAAAGCTCTTCTTGAGCCTGAAAAGATATGAAGCTGCCATTGACGATTTAAAAGAAGCCACCTATCTTAAATGTGACCATGCACAGTCTTTTAGGCTACTAGGTGATGCTTATTCAAAAAATGGCGAACCTATATTGGCTGCCGAAGCCTGGGAAAAAGCTCAAAACCTCTGATTTCAATGCAAATACATGATATTTATCATATATTTAAAAACGATATGATGGAATTGACATTTTGATAGTTAAAAAACTAAATGGAAGTTTCTTTTATTTTAAAATTCGTTTATCTTTGACACATGTAACAAGATAAATGTGTCTGAAAAACTCTAAGTGTAATTATAATTTTTAACAAATTTGGTTCTTAGTTAATATTTTTTAACTTTGCTATATTAGGGTTCAGATTTTTATAATTGATGTATTATTTATTTGGTTTATGATTAAAAAATGCACCAAAAACAATTCCATAATTAAAATTCATAACTTCAAGGCGTAAACGGGTTCAAACAAGTTGTGCTGAAAATATGTTAATAGGGAATTGTTTTAAAAATGAAATTATTCAAAACCAAAGTATCAAAAAGTTATTTATAAGCTTAGAGCAAGATTTTTACACAGTCTAATATTTTTATTTTTAGTAATTTAATAATTAAAATCAAGTTTTATGAGAAAGCTATTACTAATGTTTACCTGGTTGTTTTGTGTAGTGGCTATTGTTAGTGCACAAACCAAACAGATTTCAGGTACTGTTTATTCTTCAGAGGATGGAGGTACTTTACCTGGTGTGACCATCCAGGTGAAAGGTACAACCCTTGGTACCATCTCCGATGCTGATGGTAAATATTCAATTCAGGTTCCCGATGATGCAACAGCGTTAACATTTTCTTTTGTGGGTATGCAACCGCAGGATGTTGAGATTGCTGGGAAAACCACGATTGATGTAACACTTAAACCTTCTCAGGTTTCGATTGACGAAGTAGTTGTAACGGCCTTAGGTATTAAGCGTAGCGAAAAATCTTTGGGTTATTCAACTCAGGCAGTTGCAGGAGAACAACTTAATGAAGCTCCTGAGGCTAACCTTGTAAATTCTTTATCAGGAAGGATTGCAGGTGTACAAATAACAAATAGTTCCGGTGCTGTTGGTTCATCTTCCCGTATTATTTTAAGGGGAGCAACTTCAATTTACGGTAATGTCCAACCTTTATTTATTGTTGATGGAGTTCCAATATCCAATGATAATGATGGAACAACCACGAGTAATGGTGGTTTTGACTTACCAAATGGTGTAGCAGATCTTGATCCTAATAGTATTGAGACAATCAATGTTTTAAAGGGCCCAAACGCAGCTGCACTTTATGGGATTAGAGCTTCGAATGGTGTGATTGTGATAACAACCAAAAAAGGTGAAAAAAGTAAAGCTTTGGGTGTAGAGATTAACCAAACTATTACATTTGAGGAGCCGTTGGTATTACCTGATTTTCAAAATTCTTATGGACAGGGATCAAGCAAAGATTTTTTTCAGTATATAAATGGGACATCAGGTGATGGTGGTGTTGATGAAAGCTGGGGACCTCCGCTTGATATTGGTTTGAATTTTATGCAATTCACATCATATATTAATAATCCGGATAATCCACAACCAGAACCATGGGTTTCACATCCTAATAATGTGAGAGATTTTTACGAAACGGGTGTAACTTCAAAAACTAATGTTGCATTATCCGGTGGTTCTGAAACCACAACATTTAGGATAGATGCAGGTTATAGCGATCAAAAGGGTATGATTCCTTTTACCGATTTCAAAAAGGTAAATGTAAATGTAGCAGGAACACACGATTTATCTGAAAAGTTACATGCTAATTTTGGATTCAAATTTATTAATTCAAGTAGTGACAATCTTCCTAACTCGGGTTATGACGGATCTAATGTTGTACAACAAACAATCTGGTCAGGTCGTAACGTAGATTTGCAAGCACTGAAAGATTGGAGAAATTTACCAACTGCATTGCCAGGATCAACATATGGAGCAGGAACTTTGCCTATTAGCTGGAATACGGCGTTCCAAAATAACCCATATTGGCAGTTGGAAGTTAATAAGAATGTTTTTAATAAAAACCGTTATATTGGTAATGTTGGATTATCATATGATATAACTAATTGGTTGAGTGCAAGTGGACATTTTGGTATGGACAATTATGTTACTAAGACCAGTGTACGATGGGCAAAAGGAAGTGCCGGTGATGCCCCAACTTATTGGAGATTCGGATCTGCATTTAACAGATCGGGACAGGATGGTTTTTATGACGAAGATGAAACATCGTTTTCTGAATATAATTCTGATTTTATGCTTAATTTCAATAAGGCAGTTAACTCCGATTTTAAACTAGTTGCCAGTTTGGGTGTAAGTAGAATGCATAGAAAAACTACCTGGGATTATAGAGCTGTACAGTTGGAACTACCTGATTTATATAATTTAGGTAACATGAAAGCAGGGACTTCTATGGTTAGTTTTAATAATCATGGGCAAAGTGAGATCAACAGTGTCTTTGGTACGGCTGAATTAGCATTTAAAGAATATTTGTTCCTGAGTGCTACTGGAAGAAATGATTGGGCTAGTGTTTTACCACTAAATAATAATTCATTCTTCTATCCTTCAGTCAACTTAAGTGCCGTTTTAACAGATGCATTGCAGATTGAATCCAGCACACTTACTTATTTGAAGGTTCGTGGAGGTTGGGCTGAAGTAGGCGGATTTGGACCGTTAGGCGTATCCGATATATTACCGGTGTATTCATTATCTTCATCACCTTGGGGTAGTACTACATTCGGACAATTTCCTACAACTTTAAACAATACGAATATTAAACCTCAGACGCAAAAAAGTTTAGAAGGCGGTTTGGAATTGAAAATGTTTAGGAACAGACTTTGGTTGAATTTTACGTATTATAATTCAACAAGTACCGACTTGGTTATTCCAGTACAGGTTTCTTCTGCTTCCGGAGTTTCTTCTGTATGGGACAACATTGGAGAAATTAGCAATAAAGGTGTGGAAATTGAGTTAGGAGGTACTGTAATTGAAGCTCAAGATTTTTCGGTTGATTTAAATATCAACTTTGCAAAGAATAATAACATGGTTATTAAAGCCGGAAAAGATGACGAAAATAATCAGGAAACTCTTGTGCTTGGTGGTCAGTGGTACATGAACCTTGAAGCCCGGGAAGGTTATCCTTACGGTGTTATCGTAGGTACAGGTCTTGAAAGATCTCCTTCTGGTGAAGTAATATTTGAAAATGGTTTGCCTGTGGCTACAGCCGAAAATATTGTGTTAGGAGACATTCAACCTGATTGGACAGGAGGGATAAATCTTGATATTAAGTACAAAGGCTTGTCATTAAATACATTAGTTGATGCTAAAATGGGGGGTGACGTTTATTCTATGACCACAACCTGGGGCAGAACTGCAGGTGTGCTTAAAGAGACTCTGCTTGGTCGCGAAACAGGTTTGGTTGGAGAGGGTGTTATGCTCGATGGAGATGGTAATTATGTCCCTAACAATGTTGTTGTGAGCGCAGAAAACTATAATCATAATACCTATACTGCCGATATCGTTGAAACTTCTGTTTTTGACGCTTCTTACATAAAACTACGTCAGGTAGCATTATCCTATAATCTTCCAAAATCATTGGTAACCAAAATAGGTTTGCAAGGTGTTAGTGTTTCTTTAATTGGTAGAAACTTGGCATTACTATACAAAAAAGCGCCACATATTGATCCTGAAACAGGATTTGATAGCTCAAATGGTTTGCAGGGAATGGAGTTTGGTCAGTTGCCTTCTGCCAGGAGTATAGGTGCAGGTTTAAATGTAAAATTTTAAATTGTACATAAGATGAAAATGATAAAATATATATTAGTGTTTTTTATTACAGCAGGCATGATGATGAGCTGTGATAAAAACTTTGAGGAGATTAACGCCAATGTTGATGATCCAGTAGTACTTCCTTCAAGTATGTTGATTGGTACGGCTATCAGGAACATCGCTAATGAGATGTATTCAACTTTTAACGGTCTTGAACATGGTGAAACCTGGGTACAACATATATCCATGGTTCAATACAATGACCCTGAAAGATACAGACCACGTATCGCTACAATGGATAACCTTTGGAACAGATTTTACATTGCTGCTTCCCAGGCAAATCAGATGCAATTACTGGCAGAAGCCGAAGGAAATGAAGTTAACCAGGGGATAGCACTGGTTATTAAAGCCTATTGTTTTGCACAAATAACGGATTTGTATGGAGATGTTCCGTTTAGTGAAGCGCTTCTGGGGGCTTCCGAAGGAAATTTTTCTCCGGTTTACGATAGTCAGCAATCTGTTTATAATGGCGTTTTGGGGCTGATTGATCAGGCCATTCCTTTACTGGAATCAGGAAATGGAACAACAGATCCAAGCATGGATATTTTGTACGAAGGCGATGCTTCAAAATGGGTACGTTTTGCTGCTTCGTTAAAGTTCAGATCCTTGATGAGGATTTCTGCAAAAGTTGATGTTAGCGGTGAGCTTCAGGCACTTGTTGATGGTGGTAAATTATTCACATCTGTTGATAATGAAGCTAAGCTGAACTTTCTCTCTACGTCACCTAATGCTAATCCAGTGTTTGAAACCATCGTTGACGGAGGCAGGGGCGAATTTAAGTTAGCCCAGACTTTAGTAGAATATTTGAAAGCGAATTCTGATCCAAGACTGGAGGTATACGCACAGCCGGCAGTAAATAGTGGCGAATATGTTGGTAAACCTTCTGGTTATGAGGAATCACCTTTACCAGGTTACGGTTATGATGATGTTTCTTCAATAGGTGAAAAGTATCTTGATCCAACTCAGCCAGGTTATTTTATTTCATATACAGAGCTTTTATTCCTTATGGCTGAGGCTGCTCATAAAGAATATATCTCAGGAGGAGAAACAGCCGCAGAAGCATATTTTGATCAGGCTGTTCTTAATTCACTCGTTGAAAATGGTTTGGCCGATGTAGCAAACGATTATGTAGGGAAAAATGTTTTTGCTTACGATCCTGCTATAGCAATGGAAAGAATTGGAACACAGAAATGGATTGCTCTGTTCTCTCAGGGATTTGAAGCATGGACTGAATGGAGAAGAACCAAACAACCTGGATTAACTCCTGCTCAGGATGGTTATATCGATCAAATCCCAAGCCGTTTGAGGTATGAGTCGAATGAGTCTTCTGTTAATAAAGTCAACTACGATGCCGCTGCTGCGCAAATTGGAGGAGACGATTTAACAACGAAGGTCTGGTGGATGAATTAACAATAAAATTGAATAATTATGAAAATTAATAAATTATTATACATATTACTTTTCTCATTACTGGTAATACCTGCCTGTGATAAAAGTGAATTTGAAATAAAAGAAGTTGAAGGGGGGTTAGTTGATTTGTTAAACCTTTCTACCAACTATGTTGTAGGTAATTCAGGGCCTTATACCAGTAGTTTAAAAGTCTATCAGGGTACAGTGAAAACTAATAAAGTTGAGGTTTATAAATCTTTTCATACTATGGTTCCTGCACCAACTGAAGAGGATTCAACCGCTATGGAGGCAGCCGTATCAAATGAAGTATTGTTTAAGACATTTGATATCTCTAATACGGATGAAGGTTCAACAATTTCATTTGATTATTATTTGAATGATTTAATTGAGGGATTAACTGTAAATGATAACTCACTTCCTACCAACGATGCAGAGTATCAGATTGGAGATTATTGGGAGTTTAGAGTAGTATCTTATACTGATGATTCTCGTTCAGTTGTTCAAAATAAGACAGCCAAAACTACAGTCGCAACACGTTTTGCGGGCAAATATAGGCCAATTAGCTGCGCATATGGAAGGTATACCGGAACAGTCGAGTGGTTCTATTTTACATCAGACTGGCCATCAGAAACAATTATTGAATCGGTTGATGCTATTACATACAAAGTATTAGAATACTTTGGACCATTTGATGGGAATGAATGGTATTTTCAGGTTGATCCGGCTACGTTAAAAATTACGTATCCTGCAGAATGGAATGGTGTAGCTCAAACGGGTAACGATCAACCATTTATTACCTGTGAAACAAATCCGGCAGATTTTGCTATAATGGCTGCTGATAGACCAGAAGATATTCATTGTGATGATACAGATTACGTTATTTTGGACGATGTCAATGGAAAGGACCGGTTAGAAATGACTTTTGGTTATTATACTGCAGGTTCAGGTCCTAGGGTATTCCATCAATTATTGGAAAAAATAGTTGAATAATATTTTTAACAAACAGATTATGAAAGCAAAAAATAATAAATTATTGTATTTAGTTACTTTGCTGGTTGTATTCGGACTTCTCGTCGTTAGTTGTAATAAAGAGGATAATACCGGATACAGTACCTTGAAAGTAAAATCGCCAACGATAACCATCACTCCTGGGTTTACCAGTCCGGTTGTTTTGGTTGAGAACGATGAGAAATATGAGTTTACGGTTACTCTAAGCGAGCCGCAGATTGTTGATGTTCATTTAGCTGTTGCCCAGGTTGATGGGACAGCATCTGCTGACGATTATGAACTTACAGGAACAGTTGTTATTCCTGCAGGATCAACAAGTGGTAAAGGAAACATTAAGATTCTGAGCGATGCGGTTATTGAAGATGATGAAACATTAACAATTCAGATTGGCGATGAGGAAACAGCAAATGCTTCTTTAACTCCGCTTACAGTTGAGTTTACAATCAAGAACCTTACAGTTGATGATTTGACTATTGGTCTGAGTTGGGCTGCTGCCACTCCTACCACTGATGATACTGGGACTGAGATTGATCCAACTGCATTAGCCGACATGAGATTGTTAATCACAAATAATCCATACACTGAAATAATTGACGGGGCAGATGGTGGCAGTTTTGAAACATTTGTTATGCCAGGAACTATGGATGATGGTGAGTATTTGATTGTTGCTGATTTTTATGATGCAATGGCTTCGCCTGTACGTGATTTAAATCTTGAGGTTTCATTTGCACAACTTGGGGTGATTGATGAATACGCATTTGATTTTCCTGCTGCTATAAATACAGGATATATTTGTGACTTAAATTATTTTATTTTAGCTAAAGTAGTTAAGGCAGGTAATTCCTATACTATTGAAAAATTAGGTGAAAAACCAGCACGGACTCCATGGTTTGGAACGGATACGGAATTTGGATATCCAAGTGAAATAGAAACAATAGAAAGTTGTGACGGAATGTTGATGTATGGAATAAATGCTGGTTGGATGTACGATTTTTGGGGTGAAGAAATTATTGATGAAGGGAATGTAATATATACTATTGACGAGAATGATTCGGTTCATATCGAAAGTCAATATATATTTACAACTCTTTATGATGGTGATGAATATCCTTATACGGTTTCAGGAAAGGGATATTATGATAATAGTGGAGATTATCCGGTAATAACATTGGAATACGTACTTGATCAGGAAGGATTTGATCCTGGACAATGGTGTTTTGATAACGGATATATGTCTACTCCTTATTTCACAGCTGAAATTACATTGAATCCTAATGTGGAAAAATCAGCGTCTATTATTGAGAGAACAGGTAACAACACATCATCTGTCTTAACTGTAAAACCTCGTAGGTGATAAATATTTAAATGATTGTGTAATTAAAATGAGGAGAACTGTTTATAGACAGTTCTCCTTTTAAGTTTGTTTAAACCCAGATTTTTCATTGGAAATTTATAGATTTCAGATGATAAGTCAGAATAAGCAATTAATTTGTTAAAGTTTTTGTTTAGCTTATAAAAAGGGTAATACATGGTCTGATAATAATAAATTTTATTAATTTTGCTTAAAGACGATTAACTAAACAAGGTAATTTAATAATTAAAATCAAGTTTTATGAGAAAGCTATTACTAATGTTTACCTGGTTGTTTTGTGTTATGGCATTCGTTAATGCACAAACTAAACAGATTACAGGTACAGTCTATTCAGAGGATGGCGGTACCTTACCAGGAGTTACCATTCAGGTTAAAGGGACTACCCTTGGTACCATCTCTGATGTAGATGGTAAATATTCAATCCAGGTTCCTTCTGATGCTAAAATTTTGATGTATTCTTTCGTTGGAATGCAAACTGTAGAAGTTGAAATTGCAGGAAAGACCAAGATTGATGTAACATTGAGTGCAGGAGATGTAGGTCTTGAGGAGGTGATGGTGGTTGCTTATGGTATAACAAACCGGGAAGCTAAGACCGGTGCAGTAGGTACGGTGAGCGGTGCAGAAATTGCCGAGGCCCCTGTGGTTTCTGTTGACAAGGCCCTGAACGGAAAAATGGCCGGTGTGTCTGTAACTTCCAATTCAGGACAGCCCGGTGCTCACTCGGATATACGTATCCGCGGAACATCATCTATTAATGCAGGTAACAATCCTTTATGGGTTGTTGACGGTATACCGGTGGTTACCGGCAATACCAATGATTTTTTGAATACAGGAAACGCCCTGGCTTCACTAAACCCTAATGATATTGAGAGTATAACTGTGTTAAAAGATGCTGCTGCAGCTTCTATTTATGGTAGCCGTGCTGCTAATGGTGTTGTACTTATTACCACTAAAAGTGGCAAAGATGGAAAAACAAGTTTTTCAGCGAGGGCAAAATACGGTACTTCGTGGTTGGCAAACGACAATGGTTTTGGAATTATGAATGCAGCACAGCTTCTCCAATACCAGAGAGATGCTGTTATCAATGCAGGTGGAAATCCGGACAACCCAACGGATACCTACTATCGCCCAAAAGAATTACTGAGCCGTCCGCTTACCAATTGGATGGACCACTTAACACGCTATGGAACAATTGAGGAGTATGAAGTTAGTGCATCCGGCAGTAATGCCAAAGGCAAGTATTATACATCAATGAACTACAATAATACCGATGGTGTGTTTTATGGTGTAGGGTTGAACAAAATAACAGGGCGTCTCAATGCCGACTATAAGTTAACTAGTACTCTTGAGAGTGGAGCCCGTGTAAACGTGGCTTATATGGATGGGATGGATGTTCCTATGCAAAGCCTTTACTATTCTAACCCTGTATTTGCAGGTATGATGATTTTACCATGGACACCTGCATACACAGCAGATGGGAAACATAATGTGGACATTGCCGAAAACAGTAGAACCAATCCACGTGCAACTGCGGCATACGATGATCAGTGGGGTAAGGCCTATCAGTTGATGGGAAATTTCTATTTGCAGTGGAAGCCTGTTAAGCAGGTAACTCTCAAAACTACCAACGCAATTGAAACAATTAATGGTGAAGGACGCCGTTACTGGTCGCCTGAAACAAATGAAGGAGATGCTACGCTGCAAACGACTATGAACAAATATCAAAGGCTGACAACATCAAATACCGCTGAATACAAAGATATGCTGTTTAATGATCACAGTTTACGTGTTCTGTTGGGCCAGGAAGCCATGAAGCACACAAGCGCATACCAGTTTGTTTATGCCCCTGGTGTTAATCCGGATATTCCCTATGTGCAGACAGGAACACCTGGAAGCATTGAAGCAGAACAAGGTTACGACGCGCGTACCTTGCTGTCATTTTTTGGAATGCTGGACTACAATTATGCTGACAGGTACTTTTTACAGGCTTCTGTACGTACGGATGGAAGTTCTCTTTTTGGAAGCAATACTAAGTGGGGGACATTTTATTCTGTAGGTGCATCGTGGAATATCCATAATGAATCGTTTATGGATGGCCTTTCATTTGTTGATCTTCTGAAACTGCGCGCCAGCTACGGGCTTAGTGGAAACAACAATATTGGCCCTTACAGGGCTTACGGCGTATATGCAAGCGCAGCCTATAACGGAACAACCGGTATGCGTCCGTCACGTCCTGAAAACCCAAACCTTTCATGGGAAAAGAACGGATCCTGGAACGTTGGTCTTGATTTTACCTTCTTCAAAAATCTGGATGGTAATATCGATGTTTATAAGCGTAAAACCACTGATATGCTTTTGGACAAAAACGTGCCGCAAACTACAGGTTTTTCTTCCAACTTTCTGAATATTGGGTCGCTTGATAACAGTGGGATTGAACTTCAGTTGGATTATAGAATACTGCATACCCGTGATCTGGAATGGAGTATAGGAGGAAATATTTCCTTCAATAAAACTAAAATTCTGGAACTGGGAGATAACCAGGAAATTGCTTATTCAGAAGATGGTCGTTTACGTCACATAGTTGGTAAGTCGCTTTTTACTTTCCGCCTTTATGATTATGCCGGAGTTGATCCTACTAATGGTGAAGCTCTTTGGTATGACGAGGCAGGAAACATTTCCAATGATTACAGTAAAGCTGCTTACAATTACGATTATTCTCCCGAACCTAAGTTTACAGGTGGTTTTAATACAAACCTGTCTTGGAAAGGCTTTGACCTTGGAGCATTTTTCGAATTTAAAGGCGGTAATTACGTATTGCTTATCGAAAAGCGCTATCTGTCTTCAGATGGTGGGCAAATGAATAATAATCAGATAAGGGAAGCACTTAACTATTGGAAAAAACCGGGCGATACGGGAGTGAATCCAAAACCTGTTGCAGGAAATGCTTCCAATAGCAACAGTTTTAGTTCTACCCGCTTTTTACAGAAAGGGGATTTCATGCGCGTGAAAGATGTTACTTTGTCATACACTTTCCCAACTAAATTAGTACAAAAAGCTAAAATTGGTGGGTTGAAGTTATATGTGAGCGCACAGAATATATTTACTTTCCACGATGTGGACTGGTGGGATCCTGAACGCGGTATTGATGGAATTGGATATGGTATTTATCCTATGACAAAAGCAGTGACAGCCGGGATTGATCTGTCGTTTTGATAATAATCAGTTTAACATTTGAAAACAATGAACATGAAAAATATAATCATATTAAGTTTTGTTGCGGCAACTTTGTTCTTTACAAGTTGTACAGACTTTCTTACTGAAGAACCTGTAATGTCGCAGAGTACGGAACTTACACTTGCTACTTATCAAGGGTTGAATGATGCTACCTTTGGTGCCTACGCCCCGCTGGTTTCAGCAAACTGGTATGGCGCATCGTTTGTACTCGATGCAGAAATGCGTAGTGGTAATGGTTTCCGTGATGTGGACCTTAATTCTGGACGTTACACTATATCTTACAACCTGAATTATACTTCTACCAGTACCCCTGCTTTATGGGGAACTGCCTATTATGTGATTTCTGCAGTCAATAATGTATTGGCAAATCTGGATGACAAGGCCGGTGTAGATGGCGTTACAGAGCAGGATGTTAACAATCTTAAGGCAGAATGCCAATTCCTGCGTGCTTTGGCACACTTCGATTTGGTGCGTACGTATGGTAAACAATATACTGTTGATAAAACCGCTCTTGGGGTACCTTATCTTTATGTAACTGACCCTGCAGGGAAACCAGCGCGTGACAATGTAGAAACTGTATATAACAATATAGTGAAAGACCTGACAGAGGCTGAAAACCTCATCGCTCCTGATTATTCCCGCGAAGGGGTGGCCGATGCCAGAGCGGTAGTTAGTAAATCTGCTGTACAGGCATTACTCTCACGTGTATATCTGTACATGGGCGAATGGCAGAAAGCAGCTAACTATGCTACAACAGTAATTAATGATGAAGAATTTACGATGTGGACAGCCGATGAATATGCGGCAGCTTTTAAAGAAGACATCCGTGAAGGAGGCGAAGTTATTTTTGAAGTATATGGTTTGAAAAGCAATGCTTATGATGGATATTGGGATGCCATTACCTGGGAAACTAATCCTGACGGTTATGCCGACTGTGCTGCCAGCAAAGATCTGATGTCGCTCTATGATGAAGGTGACGTGAGGGGTGAAATGTTTATCAATAACCCTGATAAAGCGCCAACCACTTATTGGACGACCAAGTATGCAGGTAAAGATAAGGGAACTCCGGATGTGAGCAATACCATTGTGCTCCGCCTGAGTGAAATGTACCTGAACAGGGCCGAAGCATTATCGCATGGAGCTACAATATCCGGGGCTACGGCGATGGGAGATATAAATACCATTCGTGAACACCGTGGCGCTACTCCTTACGATAATCCTTCGCAAGTGAATGTAATGTTTGAACGCCGTCTTGAACTGGCATGGGAAGGGCATTACTGGTACGATTTGGCCCGTACAGGTGGTAGCATTACCCGTACGCATTTTAGCGGCTCTTCAATTAACCAGAATGTGCCGGCAGACAGTAAGTACTGGGCTCTGCCAATCAACAAGCGCGAGCTGGATGTGAACGAAAATTTAGTTCAGAATCCTGGATATGACAATTGATAGATTAATGCGTAAAATAGAATAAAGATGAAAAAAATAACAATCTATATTAGCTTTTTAGCGGGCATTGTACTTTTCTTCAGCTCGTGCGAACTAAATGAGACACCAGAATTCGACGATGCCAATGCATTTGTGGCATTCAGTTCTGAAAGCATGATAGTAACAGAAGATGCAGGTACAATGGAAATCCCAGTGCGTCTGACTTCTCTGTCTGGATTATCTTCAGCAGTTTCTTTTGATTTTATTGACAGCACAGCTGTAAAAGGCCGGGATTATAATCTGAAAGGTGGTGCCTCGGTGCTGAATTTTGATGGAAATGAAGCTGTACAAAATATCGAAGTTGATATTGTGAGCCACATTGGGGTATTCACCGGCGACATGAAATTTGGTGTTCGCATAACTAGTCCAGGCAACGTGAATTCCGGTAGTATTGACACAATGTGGGTTACTATTGCCGACATTGACCATCCTCTGGCTTTTATTCTTGGTGAGTTTGATGCAACAGCTACCAGCTATTTTAATGGAAAAGAGGTGTGGACAGTAGCTTTAGCCAAAGATGTTTCAGATGTGAATAAAGTTTGGATAACCAATATGGTTAGTGGTGGGTCAACTGCTACATCGCCCATTTACGGTATGGTAAATGCTGAAAAAACTGAGATCAAGATTCCTGTAGGCCAGGTAACCAGGGAGAGTTCTTCTTATGATGTATTGCTGGAAGGATATTATGGACCTGACGGTGCAACAAAAATTGAAGATGGCGGATCAATAACAGGTTTAATTGATCCTGATGGAACAATTCATATTCAAGATGAATTTGGTAGTCAGGCATTTACCAAAGGTACTACAACTTCAGCTGGTTGGTATAATATCTATCAGGCTGATGGAGTGTTTGTTAAGAAATAATTTGAAAACCGTAATTTAATTTCAAAGAAATGAAAAAATATTTTGTATATATAACAGCTTTTTTAGCGCTAATTGCTACTGGGTGTACCGATTTTGGAGACGAAACCCAGTTGACCCTTCCAGGGGCACCGGCAATTGATATTACCAGCGTTACTCCCGGAGATAAGGGCGATAATGTCACTTTTACTGTAAAACCAGCAGGAACAGCAGGGTACTACTCATGGGTTCTTGTGAAGTCAGAATTGGTGGATAGTACTATTCTCGAAGTTCCTGATCAGGTTTTGAAGTTAGAGGTAAGTGGTGTTGCAAATGGTATTACCGAGTATGCTAAAGCAGCAGAGGCTTCAGTTTCGGTAGAGGGGCTTACACCGTTTACTTTATATCAGGTTTATGCAGTCGCATCAAGTGTTGATGGTGTTAACGGTGTGGTGAAACACGTTCAGTTTCGTACATTGGACGATGGTAGTAAACCTACTCCGCAAAATGTAGCAATTGAAGATACCACAGTTACACTTTCTTTCCATGAACCATTGAATTTGGGGACGGGTAAAGTATATGTTTCCTACTTTGCAAAAAATACTGTTTCTGGTAGTAACCCGTTGATAGTAGAACCTGGTTATGAGGAGTTCAATCAACAGGATATGGAAATACCTGCAGGGGGATTGTCAGTATCAGGAAATGATTTAATTATTCAATTGCCTGGAGCTGCTGCTGGTGCTTACGCCAGTGTTACATATGAGGAAGGCGCTGTTCTTGATCTCGCAGGCAATGGTTGTAGTGCTTTTGTAGGTAAAGCTGATACGCTTGTTAATGGTGTTCCTTCTCGGGGGATTACTGTGCGTGTAGCTACCAAGGCGTGGAATTTGCATAACGAGTTTGAAGAAAGTAACCCCGATTCAGTGGCTACTTTTGCTGTGTGGGGAGACCTAATGATTCCTGCTTTGGCTGACAAAGGTGTTACTGTGGCTAAGAGAATTACAAGTGCAGTACCACTGGTTACATATAATCAACCTGGGAAGAAGGTCATGGTTGATGTTACAACGTGGGGTTTGTCGGGCGGTGTTCCCGTATTTCTGCTACCCGAAGAACCAGCCCGCGGGGCAACAGTAGATCTTTCTGTGCCTGCAGATGCGTTTGAAGATGTGTATGGTAATACAAATACTGAATTAGATATTGTAGGATATTATCTGTATAGTTACGGTTACACTGTTGATGATATTACAGGTACCTACGATGTTGAAGCTGTCAGCTATTGGGATGGACCGTTGACTGAATCGAATATTGTTATTGAGAAAGCTGCTGATTCAGATACTATTTTAATTAAAAATCTTGTTGATTCTGGTTCGGTTGTGAAAGCGGTTTTTGACCCTGTTGGCGGAACCCTTACCCTTGCTGATGAACAAGTGTTGCTGGAAGGTGTAGATTTCGGTGAAAGTGGATTACAAACTATTTTGTTTGTGAATGCAGACGATTCTGCTCCTGTTATCTTTAATGTACCTGCTGCAGGAACAATAACTTCGCCTAGTCAATGGTGGGGATATTATCTTCTTGAGGCTAACGGATGGTATGATGTATATACTGAGTCAACCTGGACACGTACGGTAACAAAGTCGGCTTCCTTGTCAGTAGAGAAAAAATTGAAATCAGTAAAATCGAATGTTAAACCGTATAATGGTCGTACATTCAACAAATAATCGTGAGATTTTTGTAGTTAACTTATAATTAAAAAGGGCGTTCCAATCCGAACGCCCTTTTTAAATCAATGAGACTGTAATTGTAACGTGACGTTACATCTTCTAACAAATCCTACAAGGATGCAAATAAGATCAGTGGTAATATTCCCGTACTTCGTTATGGATTTTAGATTTTAAATAATATTTTCTTTACTATCCCGTTGCTCTTTGTAGATGTAGTTCTTTTATCTGAATTTGATTTATATGATTGATTAATTTGAAAATAATTAGCATATTTGATCGATATTTATATTCCTCCAAAAACAAAAACCATGAAGCAAAAAGTTCTTTTTTTCGTCATTGCCCTGTGCAGTGTTATTGTATCCCAAGCACAGGAAGTCACAACGATGTGGCCATATATTTATCCCGATTTTCAGGAAGGTACGGTTTTCTTTAAAGATCATCAGTCGCTCAGAGCACCACTGAATGTGCATCTGGTCAATAGTACGTTGCACTACTTGGAAAATAACGATATTAAGGAAGCTGCTTCTGACGATATAAAATCAGTACTTATAGGTAAAGATTTATACTATGTATCCAACAATCAGTTGATGCACGTCCTTAGTGGAGACAGTACGGGTTTTATCGCAGAACTTGTTATGGCAGACTTTAGTGCTCTGAAGGAAAGCGGTGGCGCTTACGGCTCGTCTTCAAATGTTCAGGCGACCCGTAAGGTAACCTCCATGGATATTGGTGGCGTAAGTATTGTTAATCATATGGAACTGAAAGAAAAAAAAGATGCCGGTTCCCTTCTCCCGTTAACGCGAAAATATTTTATTGTCATTGCTGGAAAGAGTTATCCTGCAACGCGCAAAGGCATCATGTCGCAATTGGAAAAAGATAAACAAAGTGCGTTTAAGCAATTTGTAAAGCAAAATAAAATTAAATGGAAACAACCAGAGTCGCTGGCGTTGCTACTGGATTTTTTAAAAAACCAATAAGTTCGTATGAGATATTATTCTTTAGCGCTGATTACGCTTTTGTTTTTTGCCTGTACAAACGATGTTTTGTTGCAATATGAAGAAGATACATCGGAATTGGCAGACCAACGTGAACAGCAGGCGGAACAAATATATGAGCAGGGGGTTGTCCGTATTCTGATGTCAGAAGGACTTTCGGTTAAAGTGGAAGCGGCGGTACACAGTGGAAAAAGGCAAACATCTGCCTTACCTTCACAGGATGTTGTTGAGAAAATAAAAATACGCTCCATGAAACGTACTTTCCCTGAAGCCGGACGCTTTGAAGCACGTACCCGGAAGGCAGGGCTGCATTTGTGGTATGATGTGGAGTTTGATACACAGGTGTCGCTAAGGGAAGTCCGGCAGAATTTATCAGCTATCAAGGGAGTAGAAAAGGTAGAATATCGCCCGGTAGTTACATGGTTTCGAGATGACAATATGACTGAGGTTACGAAAGAAATAGCAAACAACGTAACAAAATCAACTGCTGCTGCCACATTATCCTTCAACGATCCTCGACTTCCGGAACAGTGGCATTATCAAAACGATGACGGAAATGCCAGCATTAACCTTTTTGGCGCGTGGGATTACACAACAGGTTCACCTGATGTTGTGGTGGCCGTCATTGACGGAGGTATTGATTATGAACACGAAGATTTGGCTGCCAATATGTGGATTAATGAAATCGAAAAAAACGGAACTTCAGGACTCGATGATGACGGGAATGGATTTAAAGATGATATTTATGGTTATAATTTTGTTTCCGACATTGGGAAACTGGTTCCGCATAATCATGGTACACACGTGGCAGGAACCGTTGCTGCCGTAAACAACAATGGGAAAGGTGTTTGTGGTATTGCTGGTGGAAATGGACAAAGCAATACAGGAGTGCGGCTTATGTCGTGTCAGATTTTTGTGAACGATGACGATCCTTATGCCAACAACAGTGGAAATAAAGGAGCTCCGGCTATTAAATATGCCGCTGACAATGGTGCTGTTATTTGCCAGAACAGTTGGGGATATTCTACACTTACTGAAATCCCTGGGTCCGACAAAGCTGCTATTGATTATTTTATTGAATATGCCGGAATAGATGAAAACGGACGGCAAACCGGCCCAATGCGTGGAGGAATTGTAATATTTGCGGCAGGCAATGAAGATAGAGCTGCAGCAGCACCAGCTAATTACGAAAAAGTAGTAGCTGTTTCGGCTATTGGGAAAGATTATCGAAAAGCAAGCTATTCAAATTATGGAGACTGGGTTGACCTCGCAGCGCCGGGTAATAGCATACTCAGCACTTATGTAGGAGGATACGGTTACATGCAAGGTACTTCCATGGCTTGTCCGCATGTTTCAGGAGTTGCTGCTTTGGTACTTTCACGTTTTAAACGTAGTGGTTACAATGCTGATATGTTGCGGGCTCGGCTCGAGAATAGCGCTGTAAATATTGATAGTTATAATTCAAGTTATGCAGGAAAACTGGGAGGATTGGTAGATGCTGAGGCAGCACTTGCCAGTGGTAGTACCACGCCACCCTCTGGTGTTGGAAATGTAAGCAGTACTGTTCGTTCCAATATCGTTACACTTAGCTGGACGGTGCCCTCTGATCCTGATGATGGAAAGGCTTCGGGATTTAATGTGTATTATCGGAAAACGCCACTTACTGGTATTGATGTAAACAATCCTCCGCAAGATGTGATGATCAGCAGTTTCTCTACAGGCGACCTGAATGCCGGAGATACTTATGAAGCGGAAATAAATGGACTGGATTTTAATACTAAATATTATTTCTCAGTCAATGCCTTCGATTTCTCGGGCAACTTTTCTTCCTTGTCGGCACAGGTAACACAAACTACGCTGTCGAACAATCCACCTGATATTGTTGTAGAAGATAGTGTTAACGTTAGAATGAAAAAGAACGAAACGGTGGTCCTGCGTTTCTTTGGCAGTGATCCTGATGGACATGAAATAATCTGGACTTTACAACCGGTAAGTGATGGCGTTGAACTCGTCGATCTGGGCGACGGAAATGCACAGGTTACCATCACAGGTACAAAAACCGAATCAGGAGTGCATAGTATGGTACTTACGCTGAAAGATAAATATGGCGCATTCGTTTCGCAAGCAATAAATTATGAGGTTTTCCCAAATCACGATCCTAATATTGTAAGTCAGATTGGTAATTTGTACTTTGGTGCAATTGGCCGGCAGCAATCGTTTGATATTGGAGACTATTTCTACGATCAGGATAACGAACTTTTACGCTATACCTTTACCAATACTGCACCCAATGTTGTCAACGTTAATGAGAATAATGGAACCTTATACGTCGTATCCTTGTCTTACGGTTTGTCTCAGGTTACAATCACAGCAACTGATGCTATGGGAAAATCGGCTTCTCAGCAGTTTAGCATTCTAGTGCGTGACGACAACCAGGCTATTGATATATATCCGAATCCTGTAAAAGATTTTGTATGGTTGCGGACTGGTGAAGACCGGCGTGCACAGGTTATAATCTATAGTAATTCCGGAGCAAAAATGTTCGAATCGGAGATGGATATTTCACCCTTTGAACCGGCAAAAATTGATATGTCTGTATTTAGTGGTGGTGTTTATAATGTCCATATAAAATATGACGAAAAAGAAATAAAGAAACAGATAGTCAAGTTATGAGAATACGATTTTTTACAAGCATTCTGTTCTTAACAATTATTGTTACACAATCGTCGGGACAGGCTGTTCCTTTTTTGAACTATGTAGCGGATGCCAGGCCAGCGGCTATGGGTAATGCAGGATACGTTCTGCCGTCGGCTTTTGCCGCACAGCGAAACATTTCTGCTATATTTCAGGATGCGTTACATCCGGTTGGAATCGCGGCATCATACATGCTGTGGCAGCCGCAGAATGCAAACAATAAGCTTGTAAATATTGGTGGTTATTCCGCGTTCAATAATTTTGGTATCGCAGCAGGTATACACTTTAATAATATGCCGGATGTCGAACAAACCGATGATAATGGTTATGTAAGTGGCACCTTTTCTCCTTCGGAATATGCGCTTGAACTTGGGGTTGGCTATAAAATCAATTCAAAATTAGCCGCGGGTGGTGTAGTTCGTTACCTTGGTTCCGATCTGGGTGGTATTAAAAAAGCATCGGCTGTAGCTTTCGATGTATCGTTTTTATACAGTAATAACAGTTTGAGTGCAGGTTTGGGACTCTCTAACCTGGGAACAAAAGCAGATTATGGCAATTCAAAATATAGTTTACCAACACGGGTCAATACAGGTCTTGCCTATCATTATGTTGCAGCAAACAGGCACGTGCTGACAGGTGTTGTAGACGCAAATTATCAAATAGTGTCTGGTAGCACAGGATTAGGTGGCGGTATTGGGGGAGAATATGTATATAATAGTCTGCTGGCTTTGAGGACGGGCTATCATTTTGAAAATGAAAAAATAGGAGCCTCCTATGCGACTGTAGGCTGTGGCCTGCATTTCTCAGGAATTTCCATAGATTTTGCATATATGATTCCGCCAGATAACAACGTAATGAGCCAAACCTTGCTTGTTTCTTTAAAATGGGCAAGATAAGCTTATTCTATAATTATTTTTGATGATAGTTTTCTAATTTCATAAAATACAGCAATGAAGAATATATTTACAATTTTTTTATTTACACTGTTTAGCATAGTAGCAAGCAATATTTATTCTCAGGACTTTATAACCTATACCTTGGATAATGGTTTAACAGTTTATTTATGGCCCGACAAAAATCAGCCGGATGTTACCGGGGTGATTACAGTGCGTGCCGGATCGATTGATGAACCCTCAGAATATACAGGGTTAGCTCACTACATGGAACACGTTTTGTTCAAAGGGACACATAAAATAGGCGCATTGGATTGGGAAAAAGAAAAACCGCACTATGAGAAAATAATTCAGCTATATGATGAGTATGCTGAAGCTTCTGATCCGCTTGTTCGTGCCGATTTAGAGAAAAAAATTAACGAAGAGTCATTGTTGGAGGCGAAGTATGCCAATACCAGTGAATTTTCCAATCTGGTAGAAGGAATGGGAGGAGAAGGTTTAAATGCCGGAACTTCCTATGATATGACAACCTTTTACAACAACTTTCCAACGTTTCAGTTGGAAAAATGGCTCGATTTGTATTCCGAACGTTTAATTAATCCCGTTTTTCGTTCTTTTCAAGCCGAGCTGGAAAATGTGTTTGAAGAGTATAATATGTATCAGGATAATAACAATACGCATATAAGCCAGTTTCTATTCTCCCATTTATACAAAGGACATCCCTATGAGCGGGATATCATTGGGTCGGCTGAGGATTTGAAAAATCCTCGATTGAGTAAAGTTATTGAGTTTTATAACACCTGGTATGTACCGGAAAATATGGCATTAATTTTAGTTGGTAATTTTGATGCAGAGAGTGCCAAGCCATTAATAAAAGCCAAATTTGGCAGGTTGGAAGCGAAAAGTATACCTGAACGCCCTACTTATCAGGATGTCGATTTTTCCGGAAATCCGGATTACAAAGCGAAATTGGGTTATTCTCCTTCTGTGATTTGGGGTTATAAAGGTGTTCCGGTAGGGAACAAGGATGAATTCCTCCTTGACTTTTGTTCAAGTTTGCTTTCCAACTCAATGAATACAGGACTTTTAGATAAAATTACACTTGACGGTGATGTTCAGCTCGCATCTGCTACTGTTGATTCGAGACGTGATCAGGGACGTTTTTTAATTCAGGCCGTACCTTACTATGATGCGAACCAACGGGTATACGATTCAGATAAAGCCACTGAAAAATTAGTTATGGAGCAAGTGAATAAGTTGAAAAATGGTGATATTGACGACTGGCTGATTGAATCGGTGAAAAACAGTGAACTCAGAAATTATGAATTGATGATGGAGAACCCTACCAGTAAAGTAGGAATGCTAAGGATGCTGTATGCTTATAATCTGCCGTTGGATTATTTCTCCCAAACGCCCGCAAGAATAAAGTCTATCACGAAAGCAGATATTCAGAGAATTGCAAAACAATACATTGGAGCAGGGCATATGACCGTTTCTATAGAAGTGGGGACTCCTAAAAAAGACAAGTTAAAAAAACCGGATATTAAACCGATTGTTCAACCCAAGGGAAAAACATCTGCTTATGCAGAATACCTCAAAGCAATTCCTGTGAAGCCTGTGCCAGAAGTTTATAATAACTTTTCTGATGTCGAAGTAGTGAATTTGTATGATAAAGTGAAGCTTTATTGCTCTTCAAATCCTATGAATGATTATTTCTCCATAACGTTGAAATATGGCATAGGCACAAAAAAAATGCCTAAGCTAAAATATGCAACAAATCTGATGAACTCAGCCGGAATTATGCCGGATATGGATGCGCAGTCAGTGCGTCGTGAATTCAGTAAACTGAATGCTACATGTACGTATCGTGTTACAGACGATTATTTCTATATTAATTTGTTGGGACTAGAATCTAATTTAGAGGAAATATGCAAATTAATGACCCGTCAGACCCTGATGCCTAAGCTAGATGAAAAGCAATTAAATCGTGTGGTTGGGAATGAAATATCCAGCCGTCTGATGTTTGAGGCGAAAAGTTCGGATATACTTGGTGATGCTTTGTTGGAGTATGCATTGTATGACCAAAAATCAGATTATATTGATCGCTTGACACTGGAAGAGGTGTATTATATGACGATAAGTGAGCTTACAGGAGAGATAATTCGAGCTACTGACTACGAATTAGATATCCACTATGTTGGGAAACGTCCGGTAGAAGAGGTGACTAAGTTGCTGCAAGCTAACCTACCGCTAAAAGAGGGAGTGAAAGTTAGTGAATCGCCTGTTGTGGAAGACCGTGTTAAATACGACGAACAGACTATTTATTTGCTCCCCAACTCAGATGTACAGCAAGCAAAAATTTATTTTTATATAGATGGTTTCGATTATAGCATTGCTGATGAGGTGGAGATAGAAGCATTTAATCAATATTTTAGCGGAGGATTTAATGGGTTGGTAATGAATGAGATCCGTGAAAATAATTCTATGGCTTATACGGCGGTAGGTTACGTTTCAACGCCTCCTGTCGAGAATAAAAATACCTACTTCATTGGATATGTTGGTACCCAGCCCGACAAAGTTGCCGATGCGGTTGACCTTTACATGTCGTTGCTTGAAGATATGCCTTTACATCCTGAGCGTATTGATAATATTAAAACTTATCTTAAGCAAAGTGCCCTGACAACAAAGCCTACTTTCCGGTTAAAAAGCCAACGTTTTGCCGACTGGGAAAAACTCGGTTATAAGGATGATCCTGCAAAGGTGAATATGGAAAAAATCAACGGACTGACTTTTGAGCAAATTCAAAATTTCTATGAACAAAAAATCAAAGGAAAGCCTGTAACCATTGTTATTATGGGTGATCGCAAACTGATAGATACCAAGAAAATTGAACAGAACCATGGTAAAATTAAGCGGTTAAGTTCAAAAAAATTGTTTAGTATCAATTGATCGGATTATATGTTAATGTGGATATGTGATATTAACTATATGGTGCTGTATATTTGGCAGAGTATTCACCTTAATTAATTTAATAAGGGGGAATTCATAAGTAAAACAAAAATATAAAGGAGCAGATTGGAAAAAGGAACTGATTTGCTCCTTTTTCATTAGCAATTACCGCACTTTATTGTTCACTATATTAACAGGTTTATACTAAATAGACCACCTGCCAATTTATTGAAACATGCAATTTTATTCACACAAAAGGGCTAAATATTAATACTTTAAGCTGTTCAATACATCCTTATTGTTGTAATTAAGTAATCCATCCTGAATTCTTGGATTTCGTCCAACTCTGTTAAATGGTTCTGAGCCAGGTTGAACAGAACTCTTTAGTATTGCGCTTTTTGTTGAAATACCCGTTATAACTTCAATGGCCTTACTAATCATCGGATCATTTATATCTGCTATATCATATGCGTAACTGTCATTAACTAAATAATCAGGAGCTAGTCCGTCGTAAAAGCTTGTAAAGTCATTTGCATTAGAGTACTGAATTACAATGGGTTGCATAGCCCATGTTAAATCCGTACTTGGAACTGTAATAGATGCTACATATTTACCATGGGTTGTATCTCCCACGCAAATAACATCCATATAAGGTCTCAGTCCTGTGATTGTTAATTCACTTGCAGAAGCTGTTCCATTTGTTGTTAAAACATAAACCTTTGATAAATTCAGATTATTTGTAACCGTATCCGTCATATTTATGTAAAGATTATTCGACGAGCCCTGACTTTCAAAATAGCTTTGAAGATCAGAATTCCAGTTAAAATTAACGAGTCTGCTTTTTGAAGTAACGGCTGAAATGGGGGCTATATTACTACACATATAATTTGCTGCTCCAAGATCTCCACCAGGATTGTATCTTAAGTCCAGAATCATATCAGTAATGCCGCCGGTTTTAAAACGATTGAATACACTGTTTAAACTGGAATTAAAATCACTGATAAAACCGACATACATAAGATATCCTATTTTTTTGTCGCCTATGGTATAGATAGTATCTTTTATGACAGGATTTTCAACAATTTGCTCCACAATAATATGTTTTGTATTTGGAAGTTCTACTAATGAATTATCCTGGTACTGAGAGAATGTCAATACCTGGTCGTCGGTATAATATAGCAGATCAAGATAATTGTTGACAGTAATAACCTGAGAGTTTACTTTAGTAATGATATCACCTCTCTTGATTCCAGCTCTAGCCGCTGGTGTGTTGGGGTATACAAATTCTACAATACCAATTACATCAACATGCCTACCATCTTTATAATATAAAGCCAGTGAATAGCCCGTAGCTTTTTCAATGCCTTTAAAACTATTAACAAGATCTTTATAGTTCTCTGTCAAAAAACTCCACTTATCTCTGTCACTGTATAACAATGAATGGAAATAATCAAATGGATCCTGATTTGTTTTAGCATAATCAGGCATCAGATTTCTCCATAAATAATAGAGATCCATGTCTTCCCAAATCCACTTATTAACCGGTGTGTTAACGCCTATAACTGTTGTGTCAATTTCAACAACTTCGCCGTCTCCTGTATTTGTTTTCTTTTCACAGGAGAAAAGTATTAAACTAAATAACACAAAAACTGGAAATAAATATTTCATGATTTAAAAAATTTTGCGCGAACTAAATTACAAAAAAAATGTACTTAACGAAGTTAAATAACGTGAAGCAAAAGTCATGCCTGTTTGTCAGACATTTAAGGATGGTTAAATTTGTCGTTAATAACAAAAAAGTAAGAAATGAAAGACCCTGTCATCTTATTTCAGGATAATTTGAGATATGCCGTTCCGAATTTAATGTTGGGTGATATAGTTTGCTCTGTTACCAACAGTGAATATAATCAGGATTTATGGAATGAAATCCAGGCATATGAGAATGAATTAAGAGAAAAGCTAAAGATTGAAAATGTAAAACATATTCCGACTATCAAGGCAACGCGCGAAGCTTATAAGGCTTGTGGTAAGGATCCCAACCGGTACCGTCCATCCGCCGAGCAGTTGAACCGAAGAATTCTTCAGGGAAAGGTGCTATACCATATTTCTACTTTAGTGGATTTAATAAACCTCGTATCCCTTAAAACCGGTTATTCAATTGGAGGTTTTGATTATGAGTCTGTTGTAGGAGCGTTAAAATATGGTATTGGTCAAGCCAATGAAGAATATGAGGGTATCGGAAGGGGGAAATTAAATATTGAGGGGCTACCGGTATTACGGGATGAGCTTGGGGGAATAGGAACACCCACCAGCGATGAGATGCGTACCAGAATTAAAGGAAGCACCCGGTTATTACTTATGAATATAAATGCATTTGACGGAGATACTGATAGGTTAAACGATGCAATAAACTGGTCCGTTTCTCTTTTAAAAAAATATGTGTCTGCAGAGATTCATTTTTTAACTATAAACCGTTAATCGTTTATAGCTGAGTAAATAACGGTAAACCGTGATACTCACATTTATGGTTTTCCGTGAAAAAAAACACAGAAAAAGGTTGTAAGTTTGAAACATCAAATAACACCAGATACCCTACACTTAAATGTAAGAAAACGCCATCAAATACAGATGGCGTTTTTCACTTTATGCTGTTATACTTAGTTACAGTCCTGATCGTATCCGTCACTATCCCAGCAATGCCAGTCTTCATCCTTGTAGAAGGATGGTGATTTAACCTGACCATCAAATACGGATCGATTCCATTGAATATTAACATCCACAAAATCTGAAATCTGGTCGTTAAAAATATGGATATCATAATAGGCATTGTAGTAATCCTCAGTTCTTCCGTAATGAATATAGGCACCCATATTCTTTTCCGGCACTCTGTAGTCATTTAATTTACGGACAATTGTGAACTGTATGTCACCAACGTCATTGTTTTCGTATTTCCAGTCAATACGCAACATCTTTTCAGGGAATTCATTATTCCGGTTTAAAACCCAATAGCCGCCGCTTCTGTCAGTTGCTGATTTCCCACTGTACCACATGAACTCATCAAAACCATTTATTCCGGTTTTTGTAACATACATTTTCCACTCAACGGAATCTGTCATAACTTCTCCTGTTAATCTTGCGGTATACGCTCCACTAAAACCTTCAACAGTATAGGTCCATTCCCACATTTTTTCACCTGTCTTGACAGGAACATGACTGAAGGCGGTCTTAAATGATGCAACCGGAACGGCAAGATTTACATAAAGAATTGTATTCCAGAACGCAATGTTTATTGCTGCATAACCATGATTTATAATTGTTCCTTCTGCAATTTCTGCTGATTTGGTTGATGTAAATGAACTGAAATCCATTTCCATGCTATTTTCAGGGGGCAGTACCAAAGCATCTTCTTTTTTTGTACAGGATGCTATGAGAATCACTAATGTTAAAAGCAGTGTTAAATTTTTCATAATATGAAATATTTGTCGAAATTAATTTAATCAAAATTAATAAATAATTTACAAATTAGCTAATATTCTGTTAGAAAAGGTTCCCCGTTTATGAAGGTCAAAGTATTTAATTTAGTATCAATGATCTGGTTTTTTTGAGTGGCGCGGGTGCTTATAATAGGAATGTAATGTTCTCCATATCCATGAAACCCTTCATTTGAGTGTGTCTCGGTTAAAAGTTTTTCTGTTTTGCCAATGAACCGTTTCAGGTAATTCAATTTGTTTTCGTCCGATAAATCACGAATGATCTTACTGCGTTCTTCTTTTAAGTTTTCATTAATATGATCCGTCATCCTGTCTGCCCTGGTTCCGGTCCGCCGGCTGTATTTAAATGTGTGGATATGGCTGAATTCAGCCTGATGGGCAATTTTTACGGTTTGTTTAAAGTCTTCGTTTGTTTCGCCCGGAAATCCTACAATGATATCAGTTGTAAAATTAAAATCTGGATACCTGGTTTTAAACGTTTCAATAACATTCATATATGTCTGCACATTATACATTCTTCGCATTCTGAGAAGTACTTTATCTGAACCACTTTGTAAACACAGGTGGAGGTGAGGCATTAACTTTTCGTGTTGAAACAGGTTAGCAAACCGATCAGTAAAACCATCCGGTTCAAGCGACGAAATTCTCAGTCTGAAATCTTCCGGCATATCCAGAATTTTTTCAATCAGATTTTCAAAGGTCTTTCCTTCGTAAAAGTATCTGCCGATATTAACGCCGGTGAGTACAATTTCCTTAAATCCGTTTTCCAGATTATGTCTGATATTGCTTATCACCTGTTCGGGTGCACGGCTGACAGCTCTTCCTCTTACCGTAGGAATAATACAGAAAGTACACATGTTATCGCAGCCATCCTGAATTTTAATCATGCTACGGGTATGGAACATTTGCTTGGCTGAACCATAGGAAAATGAGTCCTGTTTGAGAAACTGTTCAGGAAATATTTCTCCCCTGAAATGGGCATCCAGCAAGTTGGGAATACTGGTCTTATGTTCGTTTTTAACGAGGTAAGAGATGACATCCCTTTCCTTCAGCCTTTCTTCATGGTTATTGACCATACAGCCAGTTACAACCAGAACTGGTTTGTTGTTGCGCTTTCCGGCGCGGTTTATATAATAGCCCGACTTCTGGTCACTCTGTCCTGTTACGGTACATGTGTTAATTACATACGCATCAGCAGCATGATTAAAATCAACTACTTCGTATCCTTTTTCGTTGAATGACGTTGCCAGAGCTTCAGTTTCATACTGGTTTAAACGGCATCCAAGTGTTTTGAATGCTACCTTTTTTTGCATTTTTGTTTGGTTTGATCCGGTTGTATTAACCGGCAATAAGTGCATTAACAAGTTCCCCTTCAATTGAAAATGCTCTTGAAGAGATGACTTTTATAGTTACGATTGATCCGATCAGACCCGGATCATCTTCTTTAATCTGAACGTTTATTTTCCCTTCCGTAAGTCCCGTCATATAACCTTCCTTACGGTGTTTTCCCGTAATTAAAACATCTATGGTTTTTCCTTCCAGTGTGTTGTTGTAAGTTTCACTCACTGTTTTCAGATCTTCAGAGAGCTGATGAAGTCTTTGTTTTTTTGTATCAAGCGGAATATCGTCCTGCCATCTGGAACTTACAGCACCAGGACGCGGCGAATACATAGCGATATAGGCCATGTTGTACTGAAATTCCTTCAGGATTTTACGTGTATTTTCAAACTGTTCGTCTGTTTCGCCTGTGAATCCGACTATTATGTCCGTGAATAAGGTGGCTTCGGGTATTATATTTCTGATTTCATCCACCAGTCTGCGATATTCCTCCACACTGTGTTTCCGGTTCATTTTTATCAAAACTTTATCGTCTCCTGACTGTACCGGTAAGTGTACCTGTTTCGCAAGGCATTTATATTTTGCCATTACATGGAAAACATCTGGTTGCATATCCCGGGGGTGTGGTGACGTAAAGTAGATCCAGAGTTTTTTACCGGATGCATCGCCTATCTGACCAATTTTTTCGAGCAGTTGGGCAAATGAAAGTTCTTCTCCCTTTTTGTCCAGTCCGTATGAATTTACGTTTTGCCCAAGAATCGTGATTGATTTATAATCGTTATCTATTAAATTCTGAATCTCATCCAGAATTTCAGCCGATGGCCTTGAAACTTCCCGCCCACGGGTGTAGGGTACGGCACAAAATGTACAGAATTTGTCACATCCGTTCTGGATCGGTACAAAAGCCTCGTATGAGGATTTATAGTTTGGTTCAATATGCCAGAAACTGGATAAATTATTATTGACCTTAAACGCAAAGTTTGTGTTCAGACTGGCAGGAGTAACAATACCGTATTGTGCAATAATTTCCGGTAGCTTTGGTAGTTCACTCATCTGAAAAACAATATCAAACAAATCAAGAAATTTTTCTTTGTCTAATGGTAGAATACAGCCCGATATAAACGTGATCAGGTTTTTGTTGTTTTTCCATTTATTCCATTTGTGAATTCTGGAATAAACCTTGTCTATGGCTTTTTGCCTGACTGAGCAGGCCAGAATTCCGATAACCTGGGCATCCTCTTCTTTATCCGTCCATTGATAACCCATCTCCTCAAATACAGCAGTGACCCTCTCTCCGTCGGAAAGGTTCATCTGACAACCCAGCGTTTCTAAATGAAATTTCATTTTTTATAAGATAAAAAGACAAAAGATTTAAGAATAAAGACCTCTTTTATGAAATAGGAGGTGTCCCGATTTGCCGGGAGATGTATCAGAAATATACTTCCGTATGAATCTGATCCTGTTTCACACCTTTATCCTTCAGAATATCAAATACATCGTAAATCATATTTGAATTTCCGCATAAAAAATATTCGGATTTTGCGTCCGCTCCATGCCTGCTGAGATAATCGGTTACTCTGCCGTAAAAATCACCTTCAGTTTCACGGGATGTACATTGAATATAGCGGTAAGGATGGTACGCATGTCTGTCGTAAGATTCAAAACTGTACTTTACACCATGCAATACCATATAATCCAGTTTTGGATTGCTTCGAATCAGACTGTGGCAGGGTGAAATGCCTGTACCCGAAGCAATAAATATAATCTTTTTATCGCGTGGTGTTCCGTTGAGTATAAAATGGCCGTAAGGGCCTTCAATTTCTACGTCATCACCTACTTTTAGTTTGTGCAGTTTTTTTGAGACATCTCCTTCCAGAACTTCTTTTATCAATACCTCAAGGTACTCATCCTTTTCTCCACTGTAAATTGAGTATTCTCTTTTCTGTATATCGCCTTTTTTGCCTAAAGCCAGATACTGCCCGGACTGAAATTCAAATCCATTGCGTTCAACTCTTAAAACATAAACAGTATCAGTGAGTTCCCTTACCTCGATTACCTTATGCAAACTTCCTTTGTTCATCTCTTTTTAATTATTATTTAGACTATTTCTAAACATTTGGCAAAAGTAATTGTTCAGACTCATAAATGCAAGCTAAGTAGCATTTTAAACTAGTATAGAAAGTTGAGATGAGCTTAAAAAATGATACGATGCGCCTTCCCCGATGGATGAAGGTGCCCATGCCGAAAGGAACGAATTATTCACAGGTCCGGAACCTTATCAGAGAACACGATTTACATACAATATGCACCAGCGGAAACTGCCCGAATAAGGGGGAGTGTTGGAATGCCGGAACGGCCACTTTTATGATCCTTGGTGATAAATGTACCCGTAACTGCCGCTTTTGTTATGTTGATTTGCAAAAACCGGATGAGGTGGACTGGGCTGAACCCATACGGCTTGCGAAAAGTATTCAGACGCTTCAGTTAAAACATGCGGTTATCACATCAGTGGCCCGGGACGATTTAAAGGATGGCGGTGCCGAGTTTTGGGCTCAGACAATACGGGCTGTAAAACGGCACAATCCCGGTTTAACGATGGAAGTTCTTATTCCCGATTTTGATGCAAAACCGGAGTTGCTGGATGTTGTAATTAAAGAAAAACCTGAAGTCATTTCGCACAACATCGAAACTGTTGAGCGTATTTCTCCAAATATCAGGAGCAAGGCCACGTATGAAAAAAGTCTTCGTGTGCTTCGTTATATCGCAGGTTCCGGTCTGATTGCCAAATCCGGTCTTATGCTTGGTTTAAGTGAAACGGAAGATGAGGTAATACAGGCATTGCGGGATTTAAAAGAGGTAGGTGTGAAGGTTGTCACCATTGGGCAGTATTTACCGCCGTCGGAACGTAATACTAAACTGGTGGAATACGTAACACCTGAAGTATTTAAACACTATGAGGAAGTAGGGCTTGCGATAGGTTTCAGACATGTAGAGAGCGGTCCCCTTGTCCGGTCATCCTATCACGCTGAAAAGCACGTATTATAATTTCTAAAAACTGTATTTGAACCGGATGTTAAAGAGGTGACCTATGTTACCGAATTCATCGTCGGATGATCCGTTAAATATCTGACCGACAAACGAGAAATCTACATTTTGAGCCATATTCCAGCTGATAGTGGGGCTTAGGAAGAATGAACCGTCTATCGGATTAACCATTCCGGCCAGATCCGCATTTACAATTGGTGAAAGCGGGTAGCTAATCTGACCAAACAGGGACCATCTTGCAAATGACAATGTTTTAGGTGAAAGATCTGTGTTTAGTAAATAATTTATATCTCCAAAATTTCCGGTTCTGCCTTTGGAATTATAAAGTACGGCAGCATGAAGGTACAAACTGTTGGAAAACATGTAGTCCAGGCTGACTGACCCCACAAACTGTTGAGCAGCCGAGCCTGTGGAATCAGGATTATAAAAGAAGGTTCCTTCACCACGAAAGCCCGCACCTTTAATGTCACCTGACCACCCGCCACCGGCTACAAGATCCTGTCGCATCTTACCGCTGAGTATCTGAAAATCATAATTTAAGGCATTGAACCGGTATAATCCGGCCATAGACATCTTGTCAAAATTTTCTTCCAACTGATACACCAGTTCGAGTGATGACGCGTAACCCGTGTAGTACTGAACCCGGACTGCATCAATGCCGGGTCGTTCTTCGTAATCAAAATCAAAAAACGAAAAGGCATTAAAGATATCGTTAGGATTCCATACCAGGTTCACGCCCCAGTTGATGCGTTGCCTTCCGATTGTTACCTGCCATTTCCCTTTTGAATAATCCAGGTAAAGCCTGTCCAGAGTTGTATTCAAAATGAAATCAGGAGACTGGTCAGCAACATTCCATGACATGTTGAAATACCCATTATCGGCTTTCATAATATCTGCATAATTGAAGGCTGATCCAAGGTTTAAAGCGTCGCCAAGCTTCAGAAAATCGCCCCATGTAAGGCGGTTGCGCATGCCTACATGAAATGTCAGATTATCGGTGGCATAATAATTAAAATTTAACCGGTTATGGATCAGATTGTTGGAGATTAAAGGAATGTCTTTGGCTTTCCATAAGGTCTGCATGTCCTTCAGATAACCATCTACCGTAAACTTCTGCGCTTTTACAATGCTGAAAGGAACAGATAAAAGCATCAGTAAATAAATAATACGGGCGAACCGGTATTTGAATTCTAATTTCACAAAGTGGTTATGTTTTACTTTTCAATATATTCACCGGCCATATCCATCACACACATATGTCCATAATACGGATGTGGGCCGTATGCAATGCCGATGGCTGAAAATACGCTGTTCAAAAGATTTTTACGGTGTCCTCTTCCTGGAACTCCATCGTCAATGAGTAATGAGAGCACAATCCAGCGTGCTGAATTGTTGCCGTAGTCCACATTCTCTGCAGCTGTTTTTTTCCACTCGCCGTAACGTTTCATGCGTTCAAACGGGTTTGATCCGTCGCCGCCTGTATGGCCAACTTTCCCTGATCTGCCCTGATCGCGCATCAAATCCTGTGACGATCGGGTCAGCCCTTTTGATGCGTGTAATATTCCAACAGGATCAGCCTCATTAAGAGCGTCCACGCAATCGAGTAACGCTGATTTACCTTCGGCAGTAATTACCGGTACCTGTCCCGGATACCTGAAATACAGACCTTCGTAAAACTGTAATAAAGGTTTGATATAAATCTCTGCATATTTCTCAGGATTCGTTCTTACCATGTTGATTTCCAGGATCACTTCTTTTTCCAACTCCGACAGGTATTTCACATCTTTTGCTGTGTTCAGCTTTTCAATGTCCCAGGTTGCCCTGGAGTTTACCTGTGCAAAAAATGAATCGGAAGGCATTAAAATTGACATCATAATGATTAGGTTTTTAATAATTATACTTCTACTTTTTTTCATCGCTTACAATTTTCCCATCGTCTAATACGATGACGCGCCGGGCTTTATCAACCACACGCTGGTCGTGTGTACTGAATATAAACGTTATTTTTTCGTCTTTATTTAGTTTTTCCATGATTTCAAGTAAATTTCTTGTGGACTCCGAATCGAGATTAGCTGTTGGTTCGTCGGCCAGAACAAATTTCGGTTTTGATGCCAAAGCTCTGGCAACGGCTACACGTTGTTGCTGTCCGCCGGACAATTTGTTGGGACGGCTGTCAAGACGGTCTCCCAGGCCAACGGCACCAAGCAGTTCCTGCACTCTCTTGTCACGTTCTTCCTTTGGTTTCTTCTGCAGGTGCATCACAAACTCTGTATTTTCTTTTGCGGTCAGAACCGGGATAAGATTGTATGCCTGAAATACAAAACCTATATTGTGCAATCTGAAATCCACCATTTGCGAAGGTGACAGTGTGCCGATATCTGTTCCTCCTATATTGATATTACCGCTTGTTGGTTGATCTAACCCTCCCAGCATGTTCAAAAAAGTTGTTTTGCCGGAACCGGATGGTCCTACGATTGCAGTAAATTCACCTTCTTCAATTACAAGATCAACACCTCTTACAGCATGAACCTTGATTTCTGAATCGTTGTATATTTTTTCGAGTTTCTTTACTTCAATTACTTTCATGATCCGTATATTAAGGTGTTACATATCAATTCTTAAGGCATCTGCCGGTTTTAACTTTAATGCTTTTCTTGCAGGCATAATAGACGACAGGATAGCTGTCAGGATCACCATAAGTGTGATGCCGAAGAAAAAATGCCATTCTATGCCCGGATAAATGACGGATGCCCAACCCATAGCTTCCATACCTTCTCCAACACTGCTGAGGTTGATACCGGTTCTACCGGTAATGTAAATGATGACTGCTCCCAGGATCATTCCAATAATGGCACCAACCAGTGTAAGGAAAATGGTTTCGAGCATGATCATGCTAAAGACTTTTTTCTTATTCATTCCGATCGCTAAAAGCATTCCAAGTTCTTTCAGTCGCTCAAGAATGGCCATTAGCATAGTGTTGATGATTCCAAAGGCCAGGGCAAAAAGGATAAATCCCATGATGATGTAATAGTAAAAATTCATGTATTGCGATAACATACCCGCATCGGGTGCCAGTTCTTTCCAGTCGAGAATGCTTAGATCGCTGAATTTATCCTGTAATTCACTCTTGAATTTCTTTAAGTCGTTACCGCTATTCAATATAACGGCTGTCTCATGAAAAACGTTACCGTTAAAACCTGCTAAATTTGCCAGATCGTCGTAAAGTACATACGCATTCATCTGATCGAACATGGTATTTGTGGTTTTGTAAATACCGCACACCCGAAATGCCTGGTACACCATTTGACCATCCTTGCCCGTAAAAGTGAACACAATTTTGGTTCTCAGCCTGTAATGTCGGGATGTTTCTGTGATGATCCTTCCGTAATTGTTCTGATCCTTTTTGCTTAGAATTTCTTCGAGTTTGCTCTGAAACAGTTTTTTTGTATTGAACCGTGTGCCTTTTATCTCTTCAAGTGTTGTGAGTGCATCCTGTGGCACTTCCAGTTTTTTCAGACTGTCCAGTACTTCATCGGTCACCATGTAAGTTTTGATCCGGAGTTGTTCTGCTGTTTTATCACTGATTACAACCCTGTTTTTCTCTCCCGCCTGCAGGAAGGTGCCTCCGTCAGGTTGAATTTTTTTATAGATATCTGATACGGCTTCTTCATCCTTCAGGTGAATGCCCTGGAGTTTTAATCCTGTATTTCCGAGGGATGTGGAGGCCATTGCCATGACCTTAAGCCGGTTGGAAAACGCTTTAACTTCATCGGAATTTTTTAAGAACTGAACCAGTTTTTCAGGTTGAGGAACCGTGTATTTTAGCTCTTCATTGATCAGATAATTTTTATTGTGGATCTGAATGTGTGATACTTCCGTAAAAATGGCTGACTCAATACGTTGATCCACCCAGCCTTTCATCAGGCCTGCGGTAAAAACACCGGCTATAGTTCCAATGGTTACGGCTATGATTACCACCAGGCTTCTACGCTTACTGCGCCATACATTTTTCCAGGCTATTGACCAAATCATTGTTCTGTATTTAGTTTCTGAGTGCTTTAATTGTATTTAGTTTTAGAATGCTCCTTACCGGAAACCAGCAGGCCAGTGCTACCATCACAACAATGATGATGCCTTGTTTGTAAAAGTAACTGCTGAACCATTCCATTGGCATTACAGGATCCCATCCCATATCCTCAAGCATTTTGGCCATATCACCTCCAAGTTGAATGGGATGGTAATACCCGAAAAGTATGACCGGAACGCTCGCCAGCATACCCGAGGCAGCTCCAATAAATCCCAGTAAGGTCATTTCGATCGCAAGTATCCAGGCAAGTTTGGACCGTCTCATGCCTATGGCAACCAGCATGCCGAACTCCCTTTTGCGTTCAGCCACCATCATGAGCACTGTTCCGAAAATGCCAAAAAACACAATGGCATATAATATGCCCAGCATAATCTGACCACTCACATTATCACCTTCAATTTGTTGTTTGATAACCGGAATGAGTTCTTCCCAGTTTTTAACCACATAATTTTTACTGCCTATGACATCCTGAATCTTTTGTTGTGTCTCATCCATTTTGTCCGGATCTTTCAGGTTAATTGCCAGTGAGGTGATGTTGCCCTGCATGCCCAGAAAGATATTGGCTTCCTTCAGTGTCATGTAAATCAGTTTATTATCCAGATCCGGAGACGGTATGCTAACAATTCCCCGTACAGGGTAAATGCCAGCAGCACTTACACCATGGTAACCCTGTCCTAACAATACAACGGTATCGCCTACAGCAGCTTTCAGGTATCTGGAAAGACGATCAGACAGCAATACTCCGTTATCTTCTTCAGTGAGATAGTTAGACTTGAAAGCTGTTGCTTTGGTGATGATGTCAAGATATTTTTTAATTTCTTCTTTTGACAGCTGAAGATCAAGCTCTATTCTGGCAGTTGTGGAATAGGAGTAGTTTTTAAATTTTTCAATATTCTTTTTGATGTTGTCAGGCAGCTGATCTGATTTGGATAATTGATCTACAGCTTCAGGAGTAAAGCGGTAATGGATCAGCTTGTGTTTGGGATTGGACAGCTGCAGTTCTTTTTCGGGTGAAATGCCAATCAACATTATTCCTTTGGATTGTGTGCCGTTGGAAGCTAATGCGAAGGATTCAATGCGGGGAACGGTAGCCTGTACATTATCTATGTTGTTGATTTCATTTTCGAGGTTTTCGGTGTACTTAAAAGAATGGTTTATGTTGGGATCATTATAATATTCAGGCTGTTGTATCTGAAGGTAACCTGAGAAGGACTCAATGCTCTGTTTTATCATATGTCCATATGTTCCGAGCTGAAAAGAGCGCATTACAATGGCAATGAAAATTGCAAAAAAGATAGAGGTTGCTGTTATCAGCGTCCGTCTTCTGTTACGCCACAAATTTCGCCATGCAAGTTTTATAATATCATTCATATTGAATGTTTTTTATTTATCTGATCCGTTTCATATTTTGCTGTGAGAAGAAGTTATCCTGGATCGGAATGTTAAACGTTATCTTCAGAATTTCAACAACTGTTTTCTGATTGTCTTTGTCCTCGGGAATAATTTCAAGTCGTGTTGGTATGATGCGGCCATCCATTTCCTTGATGTTGTAGGCCAATTGAGTTCTTACAAGGTAATTGTCCTCATCGAAATATTCTGTTTTCATTTGCAGAAAATCCTTTTTTGATATCCACTGAAGAACTTTTCCCCATACGACGGCTGCATCAGGATTCGGGATCATCTCTATTTTGTAGCACGAATGGCCGTCAATATCTTCTTCGCCGATAATTTTGTGGGAATAATCTACGACAATGGATGATTCTTTTAGTATATCGTCATTGGTGTAATCAGAACCCATCCATCCCTGCGACATCATGGAAGGTGGTAGTTTGATTAATCTGCTGATTTTAGGATTCCAGCTCCACATTTCGTTGCCTTTTTTCATAAACGATTGCCCCTTTTCCTGGGCAGGAGCAGTAATGTAGGTCAGTGAATTTTTCGTTCCCTCTGTCCAGCTTTTAAATTCTATGGTTCGTTCATACGTAGGCCGCTGGATGGTCATTTTCATTTCAATGTAACTCGATTTTTCACCTTCCATTTTATCGTTGGCCTTTTTTACAATGGCTTTGGCATCCTGGGCAGATGTGTTAGCCAGGGATATTACTAACAGTGAAATAACTGAAACTAAGTATTTCATGATACTGGTTTTTTGCAATATTTCTGAATAATTTCTTCTACAATTTCATCTATAGGAAACATAGTGGGATTTAATACATAATTAAAGGTGACGCCATCCAGTAATGATCCAAACATTACAGCTTCTACCTGTGGATGTTTGAAACCCATATTTTGGAAATATTTCATCAGGCTGTGCATAAAAGTGACGATCATTTCTTTCATTTTAACCTGTAGTTTGTCAATGACATCCGGTTGAACGCTGACCTGGAAATATAACTTCCAGAAATTTGTATTGGTCTTGATCCTGTTGAATATTTCCCGGATGAAGTATTCCATTTCATGTATTTCAAGCTCGCCATCCTTGTTCAGATCATAGATTTCAATAATCTCATCAAATCCGTACGATAAAATACTTTCAAGCAGATCATCCTTGCTTTCAAAATAATTGTAAAGCAGCCCTTTTGATATTCCCGCCTTTTTTGCAATCATGCTGATGCTTGTGTTAGCATATCCCTTGTCAGCAAACAAGCTGAGAGCGGCTTCAGAAATCAGTTTGATTTTTTCTGTACGTATTTCTTTGAATTGATCAGGTGTTCTTGGCGACATTTTTTTTGACTGAACGGTTGGTCAAAATTAAAAACAAATTTTTAATTAGGCAATAAAAGCAGTGATTTTTTTATTTTTTAAAAGAGTAATTATAATTGGTTGTGGTTGTATGCAGTTGCAGAAAGTTTTAAAGAATAGGAGCTTAATTGTATGAATTCGGACTATATGGCATTGATATTTGAGATACAATGCCATAATGGCATGATTCATAAACGAAATATGAAGTATTTTCCGGATTTTTTGTTTGGCGTCAGTTTTGACATATGTAAGGCAAAACATAAAAATTGAATGTATAACAAAAACAATAGGAGGATTAAATTATGACACTCGTAAGATTTAACAACAGTCCAAGAAGAGCTCCATTTCCGGAATTTTTTAACGATGTAATGGAAAATATGTTTAACGGTAATGAGCCAGGCACACCTTCGTACGACACCCCTTTATGCAATGTGGTAGAAAATAAGGAAGGTTTCAATATTGAGTTTGCTTTACCTGGTTTCAGCAAAAAAGAGGTAACAATAGATGTTGATAACAACGTATTGACGGTTAGCGGTAAGAAAGAAGAAAATAAAAACGAAACAGAAAGGAATTATACCCGAAGAGAATTTAATTACGGAGAATTCAAACGTTCATTTACATTACCGGAAACCGTGGATCAGGATAAAATTAAAGCAACATTCAGCGATGGGATTTTAAATGTTGAAATTCCTAAAAAACCGGAATTGCAACCAAAATCGCTGAAGATCAATATAAATTAATCAATAGTTATTGCACATTTAGTGAAAGGCTGCCTTTTTAAGGTGGCTTTTTACGTTTGTATGGATATGGAGAAGTAGATTGGAATTTAAATTTCAATTCTATTTGTAATTTCAATTTTATGTTTTAATTTGCGTTATACTACGAAATATGTAGAACAACGCAAATCAATTATGCATGAATCTGTAGTATTCTCTTCGTTAGAAGAACTTGTAAATGAGATAAGAGCAAACGGTCGGTATGCTTTTTCTGTAGAAGAGGTGAAAAAGGGGTTACATCTTAACGATAAAGCATTATATCAGTCCTTATTTCGTTTGAAGAATAAGAATAGAATTGCCCGGATTAGGCGAGGATTTTTTGCAATTATTACGCCTGAATACTCCAGACAAGGTATGTTGCCTCCAAATCTGTTTATTGATGATTTAATGTCGTACATTGGAAAGGAGTATTACGTAGCATTATTTTCAGCAGCAGCTCTTTATGGTGCGGCACATCATCAACCAATGGAATATTATGTCATTACTGAAAAACCAGCTTTAAGAAACATCAAAAACTCCAGACTCGTAATAAACTTCTATGTAAAGGAAGGCTGGCAAGAAGACGAAGTTATACAGAAAAAGACTGATGCAGGTTATCTGAATGTATCAACGCCGGAACTAACAGCATTGGATTTACTTACATATGGAAATTTTGGTATAAATCGGATTTTGACAATATTGGAAGAGTTGACAGAAGAAATGAAGCCTTCTGAACTGGCTAAAACAGCCAATAGTTATCCGATAACAAGTTCTGTGCAGCGATTGGGATATCTTATAGATAATCAAATTGGAAATGATAAGTTGTCCTCAGCACTAAAAAAAGTTTTGAAAGATCGGAAAATACAAAAGGTTCGGTTACTTAAAAATGGGAGCAGCAAGGGGAGAACTGATTCGGTTTGGAAAGTTAATGTCAATACTGAAGTGGAGGGTGATATATGATACCTCGTAGATATATTGAAGAATGGAGACAATATGCCCCTTGGCCTGATAATGCACAGGTTGAACAGGATCTGGTAATTGAGAGAGCATTGGTTGAAATATTTTCAGATGACCTGTTACGTGAAAATCTCGCTTTTCGTGGTGGAACAGCATTACACAAAATATTTTTGAAACCACAAGTTCGCTATTCTGAGGATATTGATCTGGTTCAGATTAAAGATGGCCCTATAAAACCATTATTGGAAAATCTACGAGAAAGAATGAAATTTCTGGGAACAAAACGCTCTGTAAAACAAAATGTCAATAATAATACAGTAGTGTATCGTTTTGAAACCGAAATTCCACCGGTTATCAATCTCCGGTTGAAAATTGAAATTAACTGTCGGGAAGATTTCTCAGTGCTGGGATTGAAAGAGTTAAGGTTTGAAACTGCCAGTACATGGTTTAAAGGAAATTGCTCGTTAATTTCTTATGAACTGGAAGAGTTATTAGGTACTAAACTCCGGGCACTATATCAACGCCGGAAAGGTCGTGACCTATTTGACCTTTGGTGGGCAGCTACCAAACGAAATGTTGATGTAAATAAGTTGCTGCACTGTTATTATGAATACATGCAATTTGTAGTGGATAAGCCGCCAACGGCAAAACAATTTCGCCAAAACCTGGATGATAAAATGGAGGACTTTGAATTTATGCAGGATATGAATGGATTATTGAAGTCAGGGGTGGAATACAATCCCATAGAAGCTTATCACTGGTTGCTACCCATATTAAATATTTGATTAGATTTTATCTAATATTAATAACATAATCAGGCTTTAAAAATACAGACCCTATTGAACGCGCTATGAGCCGGTGGATTATCCAATCCGATCACAGCCATAGAGCATGTTATTCATGTTCCAGATCAATTTCGGGAATAATGATGCGTTGATTTTTTCCAACGACTGCTTTTTTTCGCCAGGCGCCGAATTTGTGATAAATAACAGAAAGGATTAATCCAACGGACCAGGCAATTGGGATGGCCCACCAGATGCCTTTTTCTCCCCAGATACTGCTCAACCACCAGGCAAGAGGAATTCGTGCAATCCACAAGGATGCCAGTGTAATAAACATTGGAACCAATGTATCTCCCGCGCCTCTGAATAACCCCTGATAGGTGAACATGGTAGCAAAAATGATATAAAACGAGCAGACGATGCGCAGATATTCCTTACCCGCATCAACCACATCGGGAGCATCTGTAAAAAGATGCATCAGTTGATCATCGAAAAGGATGACAAGCAATGAAACGGCTATGGAAATACCGCCAGCCATAATTACAGTGGTTATATGTCCTTTGTTGACGCGGTCCATACTGCCTGCTCCTACATTTTGTCCCACAAAAGATGATAGTGCTGATCCAAAGATCATTGCCGGCATAGATGCGATGGCATCAATTCTGCCAGCCACAGTATATGCAGCAAGTACGCTGGTGCCGAATTTACTGACTATTGTTATCAACGCAGCCATTCCAAGTGCTACAAACGTTTGCTGAAAACCGGTTGGAAGACCGATGCGTAAACTCTGACGGAAGAGCAGTTTGTCGAAAACCATCTCCTTAATTTTGAAAGAAATGATTTCATGTTTCCGGTTCAGATATATGGCAGCGCTTATAAAAGCTGTGCCGTGTGCTATAATGGTTGCCAGTGCCACGCCACTTACACCCATTTTGAAAACAACTACAAATAGCAGGTCAAGCACTATATTTACCACGGTTGCCAGAATTGTAAAGATGAGTGGCGTGCGTGAATCTCCTAAACCCCGTAAAACTGAAGTAACGCCATTATAACCAAAGAAGAAGATTTGCCCGGCTACATAAATTCTGAAGTAGACGGTTGCATCATCAAACACGTTATCGGGTACATTTATCAGGTGAAATAAAGGATTGCTAAGTGATACACCAAGTACAGAGACAACTATCGCTGCAAAGAACAGGAATATAAATATCGTGGACACAGCCTTTTTTACCTGGTTCATTTCTTTGGCCCCGTAATATTGTGAAATGACCACAGATGCACCGCTTCCCACGCCAATTACCATGGCTATCAAAACATAAATAACCGGAAATGAGGAACCCACTGCGGCAAGCGCTTCCTTCCCGATAAACTTCCCCACAATAATACTGTCAACAATGGAGTAAAGCTGTTGGAAAACGTTTCCCATGACCATGGGAAGGGCGAACGTGAAAATTTGTTTGCTCACAGAGCCTTTGGTGAGATCTCTCATAAATGAATCACAATATGCCTATGTCTGCAAAATTGCAAAGGTGTGAGTTTTCAGGAAAAGAAGAAAATTATGGCAGAAAAATTGACGTTATTTAATAGGCGGTTGTTTGCTGTATGCTTCTTCCATGGAAATAATTGTTTCGGTAGAAGAAATTCCTTCAATATTCTGAAACTGATCATGAATAATGCTCAGTAAATGGCGGTTGTTTTTGGCATATACTTTTAAAAACATGGCATACTTTCCTGTTGTATAATGTACTTCCACCACTTCCGGTATTTTGTTAAGTTCTTCCACGACACCATGAAAAAGTGATGCCTTTTTAAGGAAAACCCCAACAAAACCACAGGTTTCGTATCCCAGTGACGCCGGATTTAACACAAACTCAGAACCTTTTATCACGCCCATATTTATCAGCCTCTGTATACGCTGATGGATAGCCGCACCGGAAACATCACACTCGCGTGCAACTTCTAAAAACGGAATACGTGCATTTTCACAGATAATGGATAAAATTTTCTTGTCAAGTTCGTCTAATTCGCGGTGTGCCATAGTTTTAATATTGTTTACAAATTGGATAGATGTTCATTCTACCAAATAACAAATCTAATATTTTAATTATAAATTGTAAGTAAAATAGCGAAAAAAATATCAAACTCTAAGATTTTTAAAGTCAGAACCTGTCGGTGCCTGAAAGACTCTCAATCCGAATTCGGGTATTATCGCCAGAACATGATCGAAAATATCTGCCTGAATAGCTTCGTAGTTTGCCCAGGCCTGATCATTGCTGAATACATAAATCTCAAGTGGAATGCCTTTGTCTGTCGGTTGTAATTGTCTGACAAGAAAGGTCATATCCTGATGGATCTTCGGATGTTGCTTCAGATAGTTTTCGAGGTATTTTCTGAAGATTCCCAGGTTGGTCATCCGCCGTCCGTTATAAACCTCATTTTCTCCGATGTTAAGTTTCTTATTGTATTCTTCAATTTCAATCTCTTTCTTGTTCACATAATCTTTCAGCATGTGAAAGGTTTTAAATTTTTTAAGCATCTCAGGAGGAGCAAACATTACACTGCTCATATCAATATTGATGGACCGTTTAATTCTGCGTCCACCTGATTCACTCATTCCGCGCCAGTTCTGGAACGAGTCAGAAACCAGGGCGTAAGTTGGAATAGTTGAAATGGTTTTATCCCAATTTTGAACTTTAACGGTTGTCAGGTTAATTTCAATTACGTCACCGTCAGCATTGTATTTTGGCATGGAGATCCAGTCGCCCGGTTTTACCATATCATTTCCACTAAGCTGAACACTGGCGACCAGTCCTAGTATTGTATCTTTAAATACCAGAATAAGAACTGCAGCGAGTGCACCAATCCCTGTGAAGATTTTGGTCATGTTAATGTTGAAAATGATTGAAATGATCGCCAGAAAAGTGAAGATGTAAAATATAATTTTGAACAACTGGACGTATCCTTTGATGGATCTGTTTTGAGAAATGGGAAACTGGTTGTAAATATCATGCAGTGCATCCATAAAAGCGATCAGCACAAATAATATATTAAACGCAATGAACACAAAACATATATCTTCGAGGAACGACAGAAACAAATTGGAATCCGGAAAGGCAGTGGGAAGCAGAAAATAGACAACCAAAACGGGAGCAATATGTGCCAGCTTACTGAAAACCTTGCGTTCCAGAAAAATATCATCGTATTTGTTTTTTGTTTTCTTTATGATCCGGGCAACAATTGCTATGATGATCTTTCTGAAAACAAAATCAACAGCCACACTTAAAAGAATGATAACTGCAAATATGCTGATAGTACGAAGAGTTTCTGCTGTAGACTGTGCAAAGCCATGATTAATAAACCAGCTAAGAATTGCTTCACTGAGCTTCTGATAAAATTCAATATCCATTTGACTTAAATTTGCTATTATTGTGGAAAACAAAATTATAATAAAGACACATGAAAAAAAAAGGTCTTATCATTCTCTTTACTTTTTACAGTGTAATTCTTTTCGCTGAAGTTAATTATAGTGATTTTTTTACAAACAAGGTGCTCCGGATAGATCTGGTTTTATCCGGTAATAAGACATCTCAGATGGCATCTGTTTCCCAGGTTTACGAAGAAAAACAGTGGGGTGGGCGTACAACAAAACTGGATGAGTTTCATGGGAAAGGAACCTATAAATATGATTTATATGATTTGAATACTGGAAAACTTATCTATACCGATGGGTTCAGTACACTTTTTCAGGAATGGCAGACAACAGATGAAGCCGAAAACATCGAACGGTCCATGGAAAACACAATTTATGCTCCATTACCCCAAAAAGATGTGAGGTTTGTTCTTGTTCATCGTGTGGATGGATTATTTACCGACACGCTTCTAAATATTAATCTGAATCCTGAAGGTGAAATTGTTCGACCTACAGAAACTCCTGACTCAAAGACAAAAGATATATTAATCAGTGGAAAAACAGATGAATGTATTGATATTGTTCTGATTGCTGAAGGGTATACCAAATATGATGAAAAATTGTTTTTTGAAGATGCGCAAAATTTTGCAGATGCCTTATTTACTTCAAAGCCATTTGCAGAAAATAAAGGTAAGTTTAATATCCGCGCCGTTATGTCGTATTCAGAAGAGGAAGGAGTAGATGATCCAAGACAGGATATTTATGTGAAGACAGCCCTTAATTCGTCTTATAATACGCTTTACAGCGACAGGTACTTAATGACAAATGACCTGTATGATGTCAGCAATTACGCCTCTGTCGTACCGCATGACCAGATCATTATTCTGGCGAACAGTGAAAAATACGGAGGAGGTGGAATCTATAATTTTTACAGTATAAATTCAACCAGGGGGCGCAAAAATCAACAGGTTTTTATTCATGAGTTTGGACATTCGTTTGCCGGTTTGGCGGATGAATATTATACATCAGATGTATCCTATAACGATTTTTTCCCGGCAGATATAGAGCCATGGGAACCGAACGTTACAACGCTTGTTGATTTCGATAGTAAATGGAAGGATATGCTGGATCAGGACACCCCGGTTCCTACTCCTGCAAAAAGTAAATACAAAAATACTATCGGTGTGTATGAAGGGGGAGGTTACGTTGCCAAAGGAGTGTATCGTCCGTATATTGATTGCAGGATGAAAACAAATGAGGCAGAAGACTTTTGCCCGGTATGTGCCAGGGCAATAGTCCGTACCATAAATTTTTATACCAAAGGAGACTAAATTCTACCAGAAGTCATCCGGAGAATCCGGTGTTTTACCATTCTCATTTTGTGCAGGCACTGTGAATTTATCGCAATCAAGATCTGTATTAAATCCGGCTGGTTTTTCAAAGTCCTCCATGGGGTCGAAACCCAGTGTGGAATCGGCGTATACACTCTTCAGAAACAGTGCAAAAATAGGTAAAGCCATCTCTGCGCCCTGCCCGTATGTAATATTATTGAACCTAATGGATCGTTCTTCTCCGCCTACCCACACTCCTGTTACCAGATTGGGTAAGACACCCATGAACCAACCATCAGACTGATCCTGTGTGGTTCCTGTTTTACCTCCAATCGGGCCTTTAAACTGGTATATCCTTCTTAGTCTGCTTCCTGTACCACCTGGAGTATCTACAACACCCTGCAGGAGATTGAGCATGAGATAAGCTGTATTTTCGTGAATTACTTCTTTTTTATACGGTGCAAATGTTGCGATGATATTTCCGTCCTTATCTTCAATTCTTGTTACAAATACCGGATCTGTCATGACGCCGTGGTTGGCAAATACCCCGTAAGCTTTAACCATTTCCTTAACTGAAAAATCCGGTGTTCCCAGACACATGGATGGTACGGCATCAATACTACTGGTAATACCCATTGAATGGATAAGATCTGCCAAAGTTTTAGGCTTAAACTCATTCATTAATCTGGCCGAGATGAAGTTGTTGGATTTCGCCAGACCCCATTTCAGAGTTACCATTTCGTTCAACCTGTCATCATCACTATTATCAGGTGTCCATGGTCGGCCCAGATCATCATATATGGTTATTGGTGCATTCAGAAAACGGGAACAAGGAGTATAGCCTTCCTGCATTGCCAGTGTATATAAAAATGGTTTAATGGTTGAACCAACCTGTCTGTGGCCGAGCGATACCATATCATACTGGAAGTAGGAATAATCAATGCCTCCCACATAAACTTTTACATGACCGTTCAGTGGATTCATAGACATCATGCCGGACCGCAGATAGTATTTCATATAGCGTATGGAGTCCATTGGACTCATCACGGTATCAATATCTCCATTCCATGAGAATACAGTTGTGCTGACGGGCGTGTCAAAGATCTTCAGAATTGAATCCCGTTTAACACCAGCTGCTGCTAAATGTCTGTATCTGTCGGTATTCTGCATAGCGCGTTCCAGAAAATCGTGCATGCGTTCAACACGTTCTTCTGGACTGTTTCCAATTTTGCTTGAGTAAGGTGCATACGGGCTGTTTGCTTCCTGTTTGAAGAATCTTGGCTGGACATCTTCCGACAAGTGTTTGTACATGGCCTGTTGTGCATATTTTTGCATGCGCGAATCAATGGTTGTATATATTTTTAATCCGTCGGTATACAAGCTGTAGTTTGATCCATCTGGTTTGAAATTTTTGTTACACCAGCCATAAAGAGGATTTGTTGCCCAGGATATGCTGTCAGCAAGGTATTTACCGCTTCTGATATCCCAGCCTCTGTAATTCTTTTTAAGGGGTTTTTCAGCGGTCATAAACTGACGGATAAATTCTCTGAAATAAGGAATCGGGCCAACCTTGTGATCAACTTTATGGTAATCCAGCACTATTGGTAGGGTTTTAAGCGAGTCAAATTCATGCTTGTTGATGTAGTCAGCATTCATTAGCTGTCCCAGTACAATATTTCTTCTTTTTTGTGTTTTTTCCGGAAAGCGTTTTGGGTTGTACAAGGTTGGGTTTTGCAACATTCCTACAAGCATAGCTGCCTCCTCTATTTTCAGATCTTTAGGTGTGGTGTTAAAATAAACCCTTGAAGCCGTCTGAATACCAGTTGCATTATTGTTAAAATCGAACTTATTCAGATACATGGTCAGGATTTCCTCTTTGGTGTAGAAGCGCTCCAGCTGAACCGCGATCACATATTCATTCAGTTTCTGAAAAATACGTTTTATAAAGCTCACATTGTATGCATTTTCTGTGAACAGCTGTTTGGCAAGCTGTTGTGTAATGGTGCTTCCTCCGCCTGAATTTCTTCCTGTTACAACACCTGTCACGGCACGTAATATCCCTTTGGCGTCAATCCCTGAGTGTTTGGCAAAACGGATATCTTCGGTTGAAATAAGTGCATTTACAAGATATGGTGAGAGATTGTTGTAATTTACTTTTGTGCGGTTCTCTCCCTGAAAATATATGGATCCCAGAATGACATTATCTGAAGAAATCAGTTGAGTTTCATATTTGTTTTTGGGACTTTCAATTTCCTGAATGGGTGGAATATAACCAAGATATCCTTTTGAAATTGCCCAAAACAGTAAAATAACAGCAGCAATACCAAAAACGAATATCGACCAGAAAATAAGAACGTATTTTTTATAACTGGTTGGTTGTTTGGATTTTGTCTCGTTCATTAATGTATATTTTATTACTGATACAGATCAATGCAAAGGTAGAATATACTTTCTAAAAACCAATTTTATAAAAACGTTGTAATTCTTTAATTATTGGCTCAGGATATTAATTTACCTTTGCACCTCAATTTTTCAGATGGATAAGACTAGAGCACTCGAAAAAGAAGGGATTGGCAAATTAATGTGGAAATTTTTCGTTCCTGCATTTATTGGTGTAATTGCCAATGCACTGTATAATATTGTCGACAGGGTATTTATCGGGCAGGGGGTAGGATCGCTTGCGTTATCAGGCATCGGTGTCATTTTTCCGGTCATGCTCATAGTGATGGGGTTCGGTATGTTGATTGGTGTTGGAGCAGGCGTATTGGTCTCTATACGCTTAGGAGAGCGAAACAGAGACGGGGCAGAACAGGTTCTGGGGACAACGTTAATGCTAATTTTAATCGTTTCTACTTTTATTGTTCTGGTAGTTTTTCTTATAAAAAAACCTTTACTTGAATCGTTTGGTGCTACTGCAGAGACGCTTGATTATGCCAACAACTATCTGAATATTATTTTGTTTGGGACCTTTTTTACAATGCCGGGCTATTCGCTGAATAATATGATCCGAAGTGAGGGAAACGCCCGTATTGCCATGTATTCAATGCTGCTGAGTGCATCTGTTAATATTGTTTTGGACTACCTTTTTATTATGGTTTTTAAATGGGGTGTTGAAGGCGCTGCATGGGCTACCGTTATTTCAATGTTTGTGCTTTTTGTGTGGGTATTTATGCATTTTCGAAGTTCACGGAGTGTAATAAACCTCAGACCTGAACTGGTCCGGTTCGACTGGTCAATTGCAAAAAGTATAATTGCCATTGGAATGGCTCCGTTTGCGATGCAGATCGCTTCCAGCGTTGTGCAGGGGCTGGCCAATAAAATGCTGATAAAATACGGTGGAGACATTGCGGTAGGAGCATTTAGTATTGTAATTAGTGTGGTAAGTCTTGTTGTTATGTCCGTCATCGCAATCAATATGGCTGCTCAACCTATCATTGGATTTAATTTTGGTGCCAAAGTGTTTGTACGTGTTAAAAAAACGCTTCGTATTGCTTTGATAACAGCTACACTGGTAAGTATTTTTGCATGGATATTTACGCAGTTTTTCCCGGAGTACATTATTATGATGTTTAACGATGAGGATCCGCATCTCCTTGAAATTACATTAAGAGCCATAAAGATTATTACCATGACTTTCCCGATTATCGGTTTTCAGATTGTTGCCGGTAATTATTTTCAGGCTGTGGGGAATGCAAAAACAGCTATGTTTCTGACATTGTTGAGACAGGTGCTGGTACTTATTCCCTTACTTTTTTTACTGCCGGGATTCTACGATCTGGATGGCATATGGCTCAGTTTTCCTGTATCTGATACTGTATCGGCACTTGTTGTAATGGTCTTTATGATCAGGGAATGGCGCAGGTTAACAAGTCTGTCCGGACCAGAGCTTGTCGCTGAAACAGTTAATCCTTAAGCAAATCAGGACGTAATTTTTTTGTACGTTCAACAGATTGTTCAAATTCCCATTCTGCTATTTTGGCTTCATGACCCGATAACAAAACATCCGGTACTTTCCATCCACGGAATTCTGCAGGTCGCGTATAAACCGGTGGAGACAGAAGGTTGTCCTGAAAACTGTCTGAAAGGGCTGATTGTTCATCCGAAATTACGCCGGGTATAAGCCTTACAACCGCATCGGAAATAATGGCTGCAGCCAGCTCGCCACCTGTCAGTACATAGTCACCAATCGAAATCTCACGTGTTATAAAGTGATCACGAATGCGTTGATCGATGCCTTTGTAATGACCGCAAAGAATAATGATGTTTTCGTAAAGAGACATAGAATTGGCCATTTTCTGGTTCAGCACTTCACCGTCAGGAGAGGTGTATATAATTTCATCATATGAACGTTTTGCTTTCAGTTCTTCAATGGCTTTTGCCACTGGTTCTATCTGAATCACCATGCCTGCACTGCCTCCAAATGCATAATCGTCAACCCGTTTTGTTTTGTTGGTGGAGTAGTCCCTTAGGTTCACAACATTAAATTCAACAAGCCCTTTGTCCTGCGCTCTTTTTAGAATTGAAGTGTGCAGTGGGCTTTCAAGAAGTTCAGGTAAAACGGTGATGATATCTATTCTCATGGCAATATTTTTGGCAAAAATAGAATACATATAGCTAACTCCCTAAATGTTTAAGATAATTTAAATTGACTGTAAATTGAAAAATGCGTAATTTTAATCTGAGTCTGCGGACTTAAACTTTAAAACGACCGTCATGAAAGATAAATTGATCACCGTAGCCACTCACAGTTATGAAAAAGCTCAGTTCATAAAAATGGAACTTGAACGGGAAGGTATTGAATGTTATCTCAGCAATATCAACCTTATTCAGGGAGCATTTTCAGGGGGTGTAAAAGTCCGGATCAGTGAAGAAGATCTAGACAAAGGTCTTAAAATTATTGAGCACATTAATGAGGTATATTTTAAGGAAGAAAAGTTACCTGAATTTCCTAACCGGGTTCTGGTACCTGTAGACTTTTCTGAATACTCGTATAATGCCTGTGTTTTTGCCATTAGTCTTGCTAAAACCATTGGTGCTGAAATTGATCTGATGCATACCTACTTCAGTCCGCTGATCAATACACTACCGTATACCGAAACGTTTTCTTACGATCTGAACGTTGATAAAACCCTGAAGCAGATCGAAGATAAAGCCAAAAAGGATATGGATCATCTTCATGCCAAGCTGAAAAAACAGATGAAGGACGGCAGTCTTCCTACCCTTAAAACCAAAGTTATTCTGAATGAAGGTGTGCCGGAGGAGGAAATTCTGAGTTACGCAAAAAAATACAGGCCACAGATCATTGTAATGGGTACCCGTGGAAAAAACCGTAAGAATGATGATCTGATAGGCAGCGTAACAGCTGAGGTCATTGAACGGGCAAAAGTTCCGGTTCTGGCCATACCTGAAGATACACCATTTAATAACATCAGTCAGGTTAAAACTTTGGCGTATATTACCAGTTTTGCTGATAATGATCTGGAGGCAATTGACAAGCTCATGCGGATTATTGGAAGGAATGATATTGATCTGCACTGTGTGCATTTGGGACATGAGGGAGAAGATCCCTGGGATGAGGTACAGCTAAGCGGATTACAGGATTACCTGAATAAAAAATATACCGGTAAAAAAATTGAATGTGAACTGATGGAGGGCGATGATCTACTGGTATCTATGGATAAACTGATTAGAGAAAAGAATATTGATATTATAACATTAATTACTAAACGGCGTAACATTATAGCACGAATGTTTAACCCGAGTATAGCCCGCAGAATGATCTTTCATACAGACACTCCGTTGCTGGTATTTCATGCATAAAAGCATTTTATTAAACCCCATAAAAACAGGAATATGAATACCCTGACGTTTAAAGAAGTATATGATTATATACTGGATAACAAACTTTACAGGGATCCAACGCTTACGCCATCCCGGCTTGCTCACAAACTTAAAATGTCTACAGCGGATCTTAAAAAGCTTTGCGTTGATTATTGTGGAAATGACTTTACCCTTTTCGTTACAGAATTGAGGGTTAAGGAAGCCAAACGAATGATTGAAGAAAGTTGTTACAGTGGATTTTCCATTGATGCCATTGGCAGGATGGCAGGATTTAACTCTAAAAATGAATTTGTGACCAGTTTTAAAGAGTTGGTTGGACGTATGCCCTGCGACTATAAGGCAAGTTATAAGTATATATTCTGATCCATATATTTAATGGATCAGGTAATGGCTGATGATTAAATCAGGCTTAAAAGGGGATTAATGGTCCTGTTTGATTGATAATATTTTTTTATAATTATTTGACTATAAGTGTTCAGCGATTTTTTAAGCGCTATTGTATCTTGTTCTGTAACGATTTTATCGCATAAATTATATCACCGGGTTTTGTCGGAATATTTTAACCAGGTAGTTATACAACTCCGGATGACGCATCTTCATTTTATTAGGATCATCAAAAAAATACTCGGCTACAACTGCCAGAAATTCTGCATTGTTTTTAAGTGCGTATGGATTGATATCTGAATGGCCGTTTTTTATCGTGTTAATTTCCTTTTTGATCTCCCTGAGCCATGAAAAGGCAAAAGAATTGTCAAAAAGAATTTTTGGTACTCCGTCAGTAACTCCATCAGCCATATCAATAAGATGGATGAATTCATGAATGCCGACGTTCTGTTTATGGCGAGTGCCATCAAAGGCTGCTTCAAGATCGGGTCGTGATAATAAAACATAGCCACTTAAAAAACCATTACCTACCATTCCAAGGACGTTTCTGCCTTCCACTTCATTATTTGTCTGAAATTTCTTGTCAAAAGAGTTTGGATAGAGCAATATTTCATGTACCTCAGGATAGTTATAATATGGAAAGGCAAACATAGGAATAATAGCACTTGAGGCAATCAGCAACGTATCTTCTTCTGAAACATCCGTGTCGATACCTGTAATCTTTTTTTCTGTCAGGAATTTTAATAGTCTGTTTTCAAACTCTTTTTTATTGTCATCTGACAGATTACGGTAATATCTTACCCTTGACGATAATATTTTTTTGAATTCATCCGGTAAAGATTTTATATTATTTACTGGAGGACTTTTGTATGGCTTTGCAATGTACCTGAATGTGATGAAAATCCCTGCTAATACTGAAATAACAGAGAGAATGGTAATGACTTCCTGCATTTATCTGCGCTTTATGAATATTTTAAATTTCTCCATGCATACAGATAATTATCGCGTTTATCATCACTGCTTTTCTAAAATATATTTTTACATCATTCGCTGATTGAGGGTAAACATGACCCAAATTGTCCCACCGATAAAAAAGGCGATCAGTAAAAATGCGAACAGCAGGGAGTATACATTCCAACGAGCACCGGATGATGTATCCAGATGAAGGAAAAAATGCAGGTGAACTAACATCTGGGCAACAGCAGCAATAAGGATTCCTGCAATGATGATTTGTTTTGAAACCATTCCGGTTGCAGCCAATAAAAACGATGTGCCCGTTAATAAAAAGGCCAGAATAAATCCAAGGATGTATTTTTTAGTCATTTTTTTTAACTATTGTTATACTTCATATTAAACCACGCCAAGCAGGTACACTACAGAAAATACGCCTATCCAAACAATATCCAGAAAATGCCAGAACATACTCAGTCTGTATATTCTGGATTTAACAGCCTGGGTCATCCCTTTTGAATACACCTGGAACAGCATGACCAGAATCCAGAGTAAACCAAATGTTACATGTGTGCCATGCATGCCTACCAAGGTAAAAAATGACGATAAAAAACTGCTTCGCTGCGGACCGTATCCTTCAGATATTAAATGATGGAATTCATTAAGCTCCATAATAATAAAGCCCAGTCCCAGTATAAAAGTTATGACCAGTCCGATCAGTAAAAACTTCTTATTATCCTTTAGCATGGCAATAATGCTGAATCCCATAGTTACACTGCTTACAAGGAGGAATGTGGTCTCTCCAAAAAGATAAGGCAGGTTGAATAAGTCTTTCGGAGAAGGTCCGCCTGCATAATTGTGTCCTACTACAGCAAATGCAGAAAACAAAATGGAAAATAATATCAGGTCGCTCATTAAATAAATCCAGAACCCAAAGGCTTTAAGATCTGCTAAACCTGAATTATGTATTTCATCGTTATGTTTGACACTTTCATTCATTATCATATCAGTTTTATTCCGGGATTTTAAATGTGGGTTTTACGCGTTCTGATTCGATCCGCTGAACCTCGGCAGCAGGAATGGTGTATTCATCATCGTCATTTGCCGATGAAATAATGATCATTGTAATAACTGCAAGAATACTGATAATCGCTAACCACCAGATATACCATACCATTGCAAAGCCAAAAGCCAGAACCAATATTCCTGTTACTGGCCCGAACCCTGTGTTTTTCGGCAATTTGATATCAGTATATTTCTCTTGTTGATTATCAGTTGTTTTTTTTGATTTCATGACCCAGAAAGCATCCAGATCATCTACGTGTGGAATAACAGCAAAGTTATAACTTGCCGGTGGTGAGGATGTGGCCCATTCCAGGGTTCGTCCGTTCCAGGGATCGCCCGTGAGATCACGGTTTTTATTTCTTTCCCGGATGCTGACGAAAAGCTGAATTCCCATGAAAAGGATACCCAGGGCTATAATGAATGCTCCTACGGCAGCAATAATCAGATAGGGTTGCCATTCCGGATTCGGATAGCTTTCCAGTCGGCGTGGCATACCCATAAACCCAAGAATATATAATGGCGCAAATGCAACTACAAATCCGATTAACCAAAACCAGAACGATCGTTTACCCCATTTCTCGTTTAATCTGAACCCGAATGCTTTTGGAAACCAGTAATTGAACCCTGCAAAATAACCGAACAACGCTCCTGGGATCAGTACATTATGAAAATGGGCAACGAGAAACAGACTGTTATGAACCACATAGTCGGCAGGTGGAATGGCCATCAAAACACCAGACATACCACCAAAAACAAATGCAATAAAAAAGCCAAGAGTCCAGTACATTGGTGTGGTGAGCCTGATACGCCCCCGGTACATGGTGAAAAGCCAGTCATAAACTTTAACACCTGTTGGAATTGCGATCAGCATAGTGGTAATTCCAAAAAAAGCATTTACATCTGCCGTATTTCCCATAGTGAAAAAATGATGCAGCCATACCGTAAAAGATAAAATCATTATTGCCACTGTAGCATAAACAAGCGATTTATAGCCGAACAGTCTTTTACCTGAGAAGGTGGCAACTACTTCAGAAAAAACACCGAAAGAAGGCAAAACAACAATATAAACCTCAGGGTGACCCCACATCCAGAACAGGTTATTCCAGAACATCATATTTCCACCCATGGTATTGGTGAAAAAATGCATCCCCAGGTATCGGTCCATTGTCAGAAGTAGCATAGCACCGGTAATGACCGGGAAGGAAAAAACCATCAGTACGTTGGTGGTTAATGTCGTCCATGTAAATAATGGCAGCCGCATGAACTTCATGCCCGGAGCCCTTAACTTTATAATGGTTACCATGAAATTTATTCCCGTAAGGGTGGAACCGATACCAGCTATCTGGAAGGCCCACAACCAGTAATCAACCCCGGATCCCGGATTATATGTTTTTTCAAACAGAGGAGCCAGACCACTCCATCCCGTAGTTGTAAACTTACCAACACCGAGCGATATCATTATAAGGCCGGCAGCAGCTACAGTCAGCCACAGACTTATTGAGTTAAGGAGAGGAAAAGCGACATCGCGTGCCCCTATTTGCTGTGGAACAACAATGTTCATCAATCCTACCAAAAAAGGCATTGCAACGAACACAATCATAATGGTTCCGTGTGATCCGAATATCTGATCATAGTGGTCGGGCGGTAAAAAGCCTCCCGAGGAACTTGCCGCAAGTGCCTGTTGCGATCGCATTAAAACGGCATCTGCAAAACCACGAAGCAACATCACCTGCGCAAGAATGATGTACATGATGCCGATTTTTTTGTGGTCAAGACTTGTCAGCCATTCATTCCATAAATAGGACCATTTCCGGTAGTAGGTGATAAGAATGATGATCACTAATCCTACCAGAGTTGCTGATCCAACTGCGATCATTATAATCGGATTGTCGTACGGTATATCGGATAACCTTAATCTTCCTAACACGTTATTTGTTTTTTTATTTATTCAATATGATCTAATTATTACTTGAATTCTTAGCTTCTATAGCATTATCAGAGCCATTATCGGGAGGTTTCATCTTTTCGTTTTTCATGAATTTTTTTATCAACTGATTGAATAAACCTGGTTCAACGTCTGTGAAAAGTTTAACGGAAGAATTATCCGATGGTTTTTCCAGATTTTTAAACGTCTTTAAATCCAGTTTTAAAGGTGATTGTTGTACGTTTTTTATCCACGCTTTAAATTCATCAGTTGTAACAGATTTAGCTTCAAAAAACATTGATTCATATCCCACTCCACTGAATTCCTGGTTTTGCCCGGTAAGTGTCGCTGTATCAGATGCAATCAGGTTAAGATGTGTCTCCATCCCAGCCATGGCATACATCTGGCTTCCGAGTTGTGGGATAAAGAAAGAGGTCATAACACTGGCAGAAGTCAGCCTGAATTCAAGCGGGGTATTTTCAGGAAATACCAGTTGGTTAACTGTGGCTATATCGTATTCCGGGTATATGAATAACCATTTCCAGTCGAGCGATATAACTTCAATCTGAACCGGATCGTTCGCATGCTCAATGGGTTTGTACGGATCAAGCTGAGACGTTTTAGTCCATGTTAAATAGGATAGTATAAGAACGATGCCCAAAGGTACAGCCCAAATAAACCATTCTATTCGTGTTGAACCAGACCAATCCGGTGTATATTTTGATTTCTTGTTGCCGGCTTTGTATTTAAAAAGGAACCAAAAAGTTAATACAATAACAGGAATAACAACGATCAGCATTAACAGGAAAGCAATGATTATCAGATTAGACTCTTCCTTTCCTATAGCACCTTTAGACTGAAGGACGATAAATTTATCACAACCGGTAAGGAAGAATGAAATTAACGTCAGTAATAGTAGTGGTATTGATCTGATATTATGATATTTATGATAAAAGTTATTCAAGGAGAGTATAAAGTTTTTCGAATTAGTAGATATGTTTAAAATTAATATATAAAGATTTTAATATTTGGTGGAGAATACCAAAGTATTTAAATAAAATTACGATAAAGTATGTGAAATTTGGAAGGTAATAAAAGTAAAGAATGCCGTAGTGAGAAACACTACGACATCCCTGATTGGTATTCTTTTCCAATCATTTTTATGATGAACCCCAAAATGTCAATTGGCATTTTTGCACTCCGTACTGACGATTGAAAATGAAATAGTTTAAATATTTCTGTTGACTAAGGTTTTCCCTCATTTTCAATGTCAGGGTTGATCCTGACAAAACTTTATTTTCAAAGATTTCGTCACCTGTACAGGCAAATTTGTCATTTTTCAAAGACAAATTTGGGATGAATATTGCTTCTAAAAAGCCGGATTATTTATCACTTTTTTCAACCGGACAGGTCCTGTCGTATTTGCAACAAGCCGGCAGATTATTATACGTTTCGTCCTTTGCCTTATGCTTTCCGGTATCATGTCCTGCTTTGGCTATGGCTGTCTGGATTTTGTCCTTATCCGTTTTACTGTCATCAAATTTTACCTCCATCATTTTGGTTTCCTTGTTCCATTCTGCAGATGTAACACCTTCCACGCCATTGGCAGCTTTTTCAATGCGTTTTTCACACATACCGCAATTACCTGATACTTTAAATTTCTCTGTTTTGTTTGCTGCAAACGATGTAAACGAAGCCGTCAACATTACTGCTACTAAGATTAAAAAATTACGTTTCATATTAATCTGTTTTTATTGGTTATTAATTTAGATATAAGACATAAGATGTAAGACATAAGATATAAGACCTGAGACTTGAGACTTTTTTTATCTTGATTCTTGTGTCTAATAAATCATTGTTTTCTCAATCGTAATGCATTTGATATTACCGATACTGAGCTGAAACTCATGGCGGTTGCTGCAATTACCGGCGATAGTAAGATGCCAAAGAACGGGAAAAGGATCCCCGCTGCAATGGGCACTCCGAGTGCATTGTAAACAAAGGCAAAGAACAGATTTTGTTTAATGTTCCGCATAACCTTATGACTCAGTTCCCGTGCCCTGACAATGCCGTTAAGATCGCCTTTAACCAGTGTGATTTCTGCACTTTGCATGGCAATATCTGTCCCCGTTCCCATGGCAATACCTATGTTGGCCTGGGTCAGGGCAGGAGCATCATTAATGCCATCACCGGCCATGGCTACAATGCGTCCTTGTTCCTGCAGTTCTTTCACCTTTTTATATTTGTCTTCAGGAAGGCATTCGGCAGTATAACTGTCCAGATTAAGTTCTTCGGCAACCGTTTTTGCCGTAAACTGATTATCTCCCGTTAACATGTGTATTTTTACACCCATATGGTGCAGCGCCTTAATGGCTTTCGCTGTAGATTCTTTAATGGAATCAGCAACGCTAATGATGCCTTCAACGGTATGATCCGTGACAAGAAACATAACGGTCTGTCCTTCGGATTGCCATTTTTCAACAGTATCTGCAACTGTTTTATCCGGCCTGACGCCAAATTCTTTCAGGAAGCGTTGGTTCCCGAGTCCGGTTTTCTTTCCTTTATATACGGCATGAACACCTTTTCCTGATACAGACTCAAAGTTATCAACTTCAAAAAGACGAATCTTTTTCTCTTTGGCACCTTTAACTATGGCATCTGCCAAAGGATGCTCACTGTTGGCATCGATGGAAGCCGCCAGTTGTAGCACTTCCTCATCACTAAGTTTCCCGAACGATTTGTACCGTTTAAGTTTTGGTTTTCCTTCGGTTAACGTTCCTGTTTTATCCACAATAAGTGTATCAACCTTATTCATTTCTTCAATGGCACGGGCTTCTTTTACCAGCACGCCGGATTGGGCACCTCGTCCGGTTCCCACCATAACGGACATTGGTGTGGCCAGACCTAAGGCACAGGGACAGGCAATGATTAATACCGATACGGCATTAACAAATGCATACACATATGCAGGTTCCGGTCCCCAAATGGCCCAAAGTGCAAATGTGATTAATGCAACAGACACAATAATCTGTACAAAATATTTAGCTGCTGTATCTGCAATATTTTGAATAGGAGCCCTGGTACGACTGGCCTGATTGACCATATCAATGATCTGGGAAAGTAATGTATCTGATCCTACTTTCTCGGCTTTCATACGAAAAGTGGTTTTTCCGTTTATGGTTCCGCCGGTAACTTTATCTTCTAACGATTTGTCCACCGGAATCGATTCTCCCGTGATCATGCTTTCATCAATGGTAGCTTCACCTTTGATTAAGGTGCCATCAACCGGAACTTTTTCACCGGGTTTTACTACTAAAATATCACCGGTTTGAACGTCTTCCAGAGGAATATCCTCTTCCTGATTGTTACGCAAAACATGAGCCACAGGAGGCACAAGATCCAACAGTGCTTTTATGGCAGAATTTGTTTTGTTATGTGCCCTGAGTTCCATTACCTGGCCAACTAACACCAGTGTCAGGATCATGGCAGATGCTTCAAAATACACGTGTACATTTCCCTGATTGTCTTTAAACTGATCAGGAAAAATACCCGGAATGATCAGTGCCAGTACGCTGAAAATATAAGCTGCTCCAACACCCAGTGAAATAAGTGTCCACATGTTTGGGGATCGCCTGCGAACCGAGCTGTAGCCACGTTTGAAAAAGTCCCATCCTGCATAAAAAACTACCGGCGTTGAAAGCGCAAACTCAATCCAGGACCAGACTTTCTTCGGGGCCAGACTCTCAAGGTTCAGAAAGTTAACCATCCCTGACATGGCAATGATAAAGACAGGAACGGTAAAGGCGAGTGCAACCCAGAATTTTTTTGCCATTTTAAGATAAGCCTTTTCTGTGTCGCTTTTTTTCTGCTGTTTTTCAGGTACCAGATCCATTCCGCATTTGGGACAGGAACCCGGATGATCCTGTTTCACTTTCGGATGCATCGGACAGGTATAGACTGTTTCCGTTTGCGATGCTTTTGAAGCCGATTCAATTTTATTCAGGTGCATACCACAAACCGGACAGTCGCCTGGTTTATCATATGTTTTATCACCTTCGCACTGCATCGGGCAATAATATTTCCCTTCGTTATCTTTTTTATGGACATGCGCTTTATGTTCCGGCATTTTCATTTTTTCACCAACCGGAATCAGATGCATGCCACAAACCGGGCAATCGCCGGGTTCATCGTATGTTTTGTCCCCTTCGCATTTCATAGGGCAGTAATACATCTGCTCTCCGGTTTTTACATCCTTATGGTGTTGATGTTCATGATGGGTGTGGGAGCCGGAATGTGTATGAGGTTTGGATCCAACCGGAACAAGATTCATCCCACAGACCGGACATTTACCTTTTTCATTGTAAGTTTTTTCACCCTCACATTTCATGGGGCAGTACCATAAATCGCCGTCTTGTTTTGGCATCATTGCAAATGATGGTTTACCGGTTCCTGAAGTTTCTGTATTTGTTTCTTTCAGGTTCATCCCACATACGGGGCACTTTCCGGGCTTGTCGTATGTCTTATCTCCTTCGCATTTCATCGGGCAGAAGTACGTTTTGCCGGTTTTTTGAGGAGCCATTACAAAGGCATGTTGATGCCCGTTCATGCCTACTTGTTTTTCTCCTTTTTTTACAAGGTTCATTCCACAGACAGGACATTTACCCGGTTTATCGTAAGTTTTCTCACCTTCACATTTCATGGGGCAATAGCAGATATCATCATCAGGTTTGCCGTCATTTGAATGTGGATGATGGTGTGAATGTGAATGACCCTGCTGGTTGTGTTGAGAACCTGTGGGAACGAGGTGCATTCCGCACACCGGACAGTCGCCCGGACCGTCATACGTTTTTTCACCTTCACATTTCATCGGACAGTAATAAGTCTTTATATCTGTGTTCTTCATATTCAGAAAATTTTAGCTTTGTTTTATCCGTTTAGCTTTTTCTTCGTATTCCTTGTCATTGATCTCTCCTTTTGCATATCTCTCATTCAGGATATCCATGGCTGATTTGCTTCTGTGCACTGTGGTACCAGAACTACCGTTCACAGTCCTGAAGATTATCCAGATTATCAGTATCATTAATGCGATTCCGATAATCCAGCCAAATCCCATTCCCCAATTCATTCCATTATAACCATACATGATATGAAGTTTTTCGTTTTAGAAAATTCATTTCTACGTATATTAACCGAAATATCAGTTATTATAGTTCATCTGCCTATGATGGCTTTGATTCATCATCATACCATGGTCATAAGAACCCATGTTCCCATGATGATTCATCATGTACATCATCTGAGGATGTTGCATCATCTGGTTAACAAGGTGCTGGCTCATAACCGTATCCGTGGCACTAACATTGACCATATTGTTCATCAGCATCTGCATCATTTGTGGGTTATTATGCATTAAACTCATCATTTGGTTCCGGTTCATCATATACTGTTGTCCGGCTCCATTCATAGTTCCGTTTTGATGCATCATATACTGTCCCTGTGTTTGATCATTACTATTGTTTCCATTCATTTGCGCATTATTCCACATCATCAAGGCATGCTGATTACCGTGCATGTTTTGCATAAACTCTGACATGAGTTGGTGATCATTCTGAATGGCATTAAATACTTCCTGCCTGCTTTCTTTATTTTCAAGCAGCTTGTTGATCGTCTTTGTTTGTCCAAAACTGTTCATTGTCATCAGGGCAAACATTGAGATTATTATCATTAATGTTTTCATGACATTGAATTTTTAAGATTAAAAAATATTAAAACATCGTATTGTTACGATATACTATACTGTGCTTTCACACTTAAAAAAGGTTGGTACATCTGTATTTTTTTTGACATACTGTGTTTCTGTTACTTCGATTGATCTTTGATCAATTCTGATTTTTTCTCGTACTCACTGGTTCCAATTTCACCTTTGGCATATCTTTCTTTTAAGATGTCCAAAGCAGATTTTCTTCTTTTGATATTGTGATACATTTCCGGTTCAATGCCCCGGAATATTATCCATGCAAGGACAAACATCAGGATGATTCCTGCCATCCATCCGTATCCCATTCCCCAGTGCATTCCATTAAAACCGTACATTTTAACCTCCGTTTTAGTTACCATAAAGTTACACTCGTTTAAGACCGGAAACGTTACACTATTATTAGTTTGTGTTATATCATTTTCAGGTTTCCTGTTTTTCCTCCGCACATTCTGTAGCGTCTGTTATCTGGCACTTATCACAGTTTCCGTTGTCATCCATAGAACATGACCGGATATTGATTTCGGCATCCTTTTTGAAAAACAGTTTGATGCTGAAGATCAACAATAAAACAGCCATGACCACAATTGATAATATAATTGTTTTAAGTATCATTTTAGTTTGTTTTAATATTCAATATCTTCATTATCAATAACATTACAGATGCTGAAATGCTTATGTATTTCACCTTATTTAGTGTAAAAAAGTTTAAATGCAGGTATTACATTACCTGTTCATATATTATCAATGGACAGGCGTTTTTGGTCACCAAGATTTTTAAAATACGAAGGTGTAAACCCTGTGACTTTTTTAAACTGACCCGAAAGATGAGCCACACTGCTGTATCCCAGTTCAAAAGCAATTTCACTCAGTGTTTTTTCATCGTAAACCAATAACTCTTTTACTCTTTCAATTTTCAGACTAATCAGATGTTTCTCAATGGTTGTACCTTCTACAGAAGAGAAAAGCGAACTCAAATAGTTATAATCCAGGTTAAGCTTATCCGCTAAGTAGTCAGAAAAATTTTGTGTTTTGTCTCCCTGTCCATCGTATACATATTCGATTGTCAGTTTTTTAATTTGTTCGATCAAACGGCTTCGTGCATCGCTGATCAATTCAAAACCTGTATCGTTCAATGCTTTTTCAATGTTATGCATTTCTGCATCAGGTATATCTGAATCTACGGTTACTTTGCCCATTTCAACCTTTGCTGTACCATATCCGGCATTGGAAAAAATTCCTGACACAGCCATTATGCACCGGTTACAAACCATATTTTTAATGTAGATCTTCATGGTATTTTTTATTTTAAAACTTCTTCAGTAGCTCCGCAGGTCAGCATGTCCTCACCAAAATACGGATTACGGATATCTTCCGAATTGCTGAACCAAAAGGCGCCTTTATCATTATTAGCCATTGGACAAAACTGATAATATGTTGTAACATCCTTTAAACCAAATGTTTTAACAGTTTTATAGAATGTTTCATTAAAGCCAACAAATGCAGTCCGTTGTTTTTCAATGTCATTGGATTTTATCATATCCGATAGTTTCTCTTTCAACACATTTAACTGCTTCATCCACACCATATGACTTTCCCCTTTCAACAGTTCCATGTTTACCTTACTCATTGCATTCTGAACATCGGATGCATCTTTACTGACTGCTGCCGGATCTGATGCCACAAAGGCATCTTTCATTTTCAGGTATGCCTGGTAAACGTCGGTAAGCTGTGATTTAAAATCCGGATTAATATTATCAGGTTGGATTTTATTATTATTACTGGAGAGAGTTTCACTTTTTTTCTTACTTCCTCCCATGTCCATCCCGGGCATACTTCCTGCTCCCGAATCGCCGCCATCAGGGTTCATCATGCTTGTTGCACCCTGAAGCTGAGCTGCTGCATCAATCTTGAATACACCATTCACTGCAATTTCCTCACCTTCGGCCAGACCACCTGCGACCACATAAAAGTTTCCGGCCTCCGGCCCCAGATCAATCTGCCGGTAAATAAACGTCGGGTTTTCCCTGTCAGGAACTTTGACGTAAACAACGGAACGTTTGCCTGTCCACAATACGGCTGTTTTGGGTATCAGCAGATCGTTGCTGCTGGCAGCTATTTCTGATTCAACAGTACCGTTAACAAACATTTCCGGCTTCAAAGCATTACTTTTATTATCCACATTGACCCTGACTTTTGCCACGCGGGTAGAACCGTTGATAAACGGATCAATATAATTTACTTTACCAGTGTAGGTTTTACCCGGAACGGCCTGCACCGTAAAATTCACTTCATCACCGTCTTTTATCCAGGGCAGATCACTTTCATAAGCATCAAAAACTACCCAAAGATGTGAGAGATCTGCAATGCGGAAAAGTGGACTTCCTTCTTTTATATAATCACCCAGTGCCACATGACGCATCATAACAGTCCCGGAAATAGGAGAGAGGACATTAAAATAAACCTGAGGCTCACCCTTTTCCTCAATAGCTTTAATCTGCTCGTCGCTAAGATCCCAAAGTTTTAATTTCGATTTGGCAGCATTATAAATGGCCGGTCGGGTTTCTTTAAATGTAATCGCTTCCAGAAGTTCACGCTGTGCAGCAATCAGTTCCGGTGAATAGATGGACGCCAGCTTTTCACCCTTTTTTACGTTCTGTCCGGTAAAGTTGATAAATAGCTTTTCGATGCGCCCGCCATACCGTGCTGTCAGCTCTGCAATATTGCGTTCGTCAACCTGTACTTTCCCCTGAAGATAAATGGTCTTCTGTGGTGTTCCTCTTGTGACGGTCATGGTTTGAACATCGGCCAGCTTTGCTGCAGATTCAGTCATACTGATTTCATTTGGATTAATAGTCTCATCCGCCTGCAAGGAACTTAAGGGAATGAGGTCCATGCCACAAATCGGACATTGTCCGGGTTTGTCACTCCGCACCTGAGGGTGCATGGAACAGGTCCATATGGTTGTTTCTCCTGCATGGGAATGTCCCTTATGTACTTCGGTAACATTTTGTGTTGTTGCCTGATGGTGATTATTGTGAAAAAATAACCATCCCAGTATGAGCCCGACAATTAGTGTTCCCAATACCAGTTTATAATTCTCTTTAATATTTTTTGTTATCTGTTTCATGATTTAATTGCCCATTAAATAGTTGAAAAATGATATGGAGGCCTGTTTGTCTGTTTTGGCCTTTTCCAGTTCAAGATTATATGTCAGAACTTTGCGTTCCATGCGAAGAATTTCTTCAAAGTTCCGGTTGCCGGTAGCGTAATCCGTTTCCAGCAGAGACAGTGATTTTCTTGCCAAATCCAATTGTGTATTGTAAAGTTGTATCCTTCGCGATGCATCCTGGTAGTCCTTCCATCCGTTTTCAAAAAGTACGGAAAGCTGATTTTCCTTTTTGATCTTCTCATTCTGTTTGGCTGATTCAAGATAGTTGACCTCCTTTATCATCGCCTTGTATTTATTCCGGTAAAGCGGAATTGTAACACCAATGGTAGGAAACATGAAAGCATCGGTTCCTGCCAGATTATTTTCACCTTTACCGATGATCGTATAATCCAGCCCGACTTTAAAGGAAGGTTTACCCATATCAGACGCAATATCTTTACGGTAATCCAGCGCATTCTGTTCGTAACTGATAACAGATAGCTGATGATTGCGCGACAACACAGAATCCAGTGCTGCTTCCCGGGTCAACTTAAAATCGTTGGTCCAGATTGAATCAGGCAAATCTATAAGAAACGTGCCATCATCATTCAACAGTTTGTAGAATGTGGTTTCCAGTACATGCTGTTTATCATTCAGCAAGGCGAGTTGATTTTCCAGATCATTAATTTCAATGGTGATCCGGTATTCATCAAGTGAGGACACGAGTCCAGCTTCCACTTTTACCGTGGCCAGTTTGCGGAACGATTCCAGAATACCTATATTCTCTTTAGTAATATCGATTGCTTTCCGGTTCAGATAGAGATTGTAATAGGTATTGCGTACATCATTGAACAGTCCGGATTTGGCTTCTTCAAAGCCTTCATATTTCGATTTTGAATTTTGAAGGGCTGCATTTTCTTTATTGGCCAGTGATCCAAACCAGGGAAACATCTGGGATGCAGAAAGTTTGAGCCGTTGCGGGCCAACACGCGTTTCAACCGGTTGAATAAAGTACCCAAATGCCACCTGAGGATCGGGCAATGCTTTTACCTGGGGCGCCACTTCAAGTGCAGCCATGTAAGCGTTGAACTTCATCTTCAGTTCCGGATTATTTTCTGCAGCTTTCTGCAGGTAGCTGTTCAATGCTTTCTGAGCCCATATTCCTGAAGAAAGCATCAGGAAAAGGATTCCTAAAATGATCTTATGCTTCTTCATTATCTTTTATTTTAAGTGTTTTAATTTCTTTCTTTACCTTTTTTTCCTGCCACATACTGTAAAAAACAGGCACCACGAACATGGTCATAACCTGAATGATCATACCTCCGAAAAGCGGGATAGCCATCGGAACCATGATATCAGATCCTTTCCCGGTTGAAGTCAGTACGGGAATCAAGGCAATAATGGTGGTTGCAGCCGTCATCATTGCAGGGCGTACACGTTTGGATCCTGCTTCCAGAACGGATTTTCTGACCTGCTGTACGCTGGAAGGGCTGTTTTTTTCAAAGACCTGCTTCAGGTAGGTGCCCACAATAACACCATCATCTGTTGCCACACCGAACAGGGCAATGAAGCCTACCCACACCGCCACGCTCAGATTTATAGTTCCCATCTGGAACAGTTCATGGATATTGGTTCCTGCAATACTGAAATTCATGAACCAGGGCTGACCATAAAGCCAGATCATCATAAAACCGCCTGAAAATGCGACAAGAATTCCTGAGAATGTCATCAGTGAAACAGTAACAGAGCGAAACTGGAAGAACAGGATCAGGAAAATGATGACAAGGGAAACAGGGACAACAATCATCAGTCGTTTCGTTGCCCTGATCTGGTTTTCGTAATTCCCGGTAAATACATAGTTGACTCCGGCAGGTATCTTCAATGATCCGCCGGAAATCAAGTTGTTGAGGTATTTTTGTGCATTCTCAACCACATCCACTTCGGCATATCCGGGCTTTTTATCAAAAATGACGTAGCCGACCAAAAATGTATTTTCACTTTTTATCATTTGTGGGCCACGTACATATTTTATAGTTACCAGCTGACCCAAAGGAATCTGTGCGCCTGTTGGTGTGGGGATCAATATTTTTTTCAGATCCTCAGGATTGTCCCTGAATTCACGGGCATAGCGCATTCGTATGGCATAACGCTCACGGCCTTCAACGGTAGAGGAGAGTTTCATACCTCCAACGGCTCCGCTTAAAACGTTCTGAAGTTGTTGTATACTCAGTCCGTAACGGGCAACGGCGTCCCTGTTAATCTCCATTTCCAGGTAAGGCTTTCCAACCACACGATCTGCAAATACCGACATGGGTTCAACCCCATCTACTTCTTTTAACGCGTGTTCCAGCTCCAAACCTGTTTTCTCAATGGTTTCCAGGTTGGGACCAAATACCTTAATCCCCATTGGCGCCCGCATGCCGGTTTGTAACATAACCAGTCGTGTTTGGATCGGCTGTAGCTTTGGTGCAGATGTCAATCCCGGAATGGTGGCCTTTTTGATGATCTCGTTCCAGATATCGTCTGGTGTTTTAATGTTATCTCTCCACTGCCGGAAATATTCGCCATGCTTATCTTCAATTAACTGAGACTGATCAATAGTACGATATCCGTCCCTGTCCGGTTTGTAGGTTGAACCATCCTTTAACAGAAAGGCGTCATCCTTATCCGTTTTGAACCGCATCCGGTGTCCGTTTTCGTTCAGGATGTATTCCGGTTTGTAATTGATGACATTTTCGTACATGGATGTCGGTGCCGGATCGAGTGCTGAATTGACACGGCCCCATTTCCCGACAACATTCTCAACTTCCGGTATTGCGTTGATCCGTTTGTCCAGCAGGGCAATAACGTCCAGATTTTCTTCAATGCCCGAATGGGGCATGGTGGTTGGCATCAGCAGGAAGGAACCTTCGTCCAGTGTTGGCATGAATTCCTTTCCTACACCCGGAAATGTCTTTTCTGCAGCCTGCCACGCTGAAGTATCTTTGATGGCATTTGGCATAAATCCGAATACTTTTCCAAGTCCCTGCCAGACTACTATCCCGAACAGTACCACGATGACCGGAACAGAAAGAAACTGCCATTTATGACTCAGGCACCATTTCAGGATCACAGGATAAAAATGTACGATGGACATAAGGGTCCCAAGGATCATTCCAACCAGTACAATTGCAAACACATAGTTGACAAAAAAGCTGGTCTGAGCACCCAAGGGCATCCAGATCTGTGTAAGGTAAAAGATGACTACAAACAGGGTAAGAACCACGTTGATGAGATTCACATACTTCCGTTTATTTTCGGGCCAACGGTTTTCATACAGGTTGTTGATGCCAACGGCCAGAAGGACCAAAGCAACCAGGTTCCCGGTGAAAACAGCAAGCAGCAGACCGGCTACGGCCAGTATGATATTAAAGATAAATCTTATCTTCTTTTTATCGAAGCGAATGGAGAAGATCAGATTCGCCAGCATCGGGATAAAAACAACGCCAATAAACAGCGCCGATAACATGGCAAATGTTTTGGTAAAAGCCAGTGGACGGAATAATTTTCCTTCTGCAGCCTGCATGGCAAAAACAGGTAAAAAGCTGACCACAGTTGTGGCAAGTGCTGTAATTACGGCTCCGGCAACTTCCACGGTAGCGTCGTAAACCACAGTAAACAGCTTTCGTCCTTTAGCACCCTTATTCTCCGGCATGTCCAGATGCCGGATGATGTTTTCAGTGAACACCACACCAACATCTACCATAACACCAATGGCAATAGCAATACCTGACAACGCCACAATATTGGCATCTACACCAAATCGTCGCATAATGACGAAGGTCATAAGAACACCAATGGGCAGGAGGCTGGAGATCAGAAACGATGCCCGGAGGTTTAACACCAGGACAATAACAACCAGAATGCTGATCAGAATTTCCAGTGATAGTGCTTCCTCCAGAGTTCCCAATGTTTCTTTAATCAGACCGGTACGGTCGTAAAAAGGAACAATGGTTACTTTTGAAACGGTTCCGTCTGCAAGCGTTTTGGATGGTAAGCCTGGTGCTATTTCTGCAATTTTGGCTTTCAGGTTTTCAATGGTTTTCATGGGATTGGCGCCATACCTTGCAACCACAACACCACCAACAGCTTCGGCTCCACCCTTGTCAAGCCCCCCACGACGGGTTGCAGGTCCGTAATTGACTTTGGCAACATCTTTTAAGCGAACAGGGACGTTATCCCGTGTGGTGACCACGCTCTCTTCAAGATCCTTGATGTTTTTTATATAACCCAATACCCTCACCAGATATTCTACCCGGTTATATTCTATGGTTCTTGCACCGATATCGAGGTTGCTGTTTTTTACTGCAGCCATAATCTGGGCCACATTAACGCCATAGGCTTTCATGGCATTCGGGTCAATATCCACCTGGTATTCTTTTACAAAGCCTCCTATGGATGCCACTTCGGAAACTCCTTTGGCTGAAGTAAGTCCGTAGCGCACATAAAAGTCCTGGATGGTCCGGAGTTCCTGTGGATCCCATCCTCCAGCAGGATTTCCATCTTTATCCCGGCCTTCGAGCGTGTACCAGAAAACCTGGCCCAATGCAGTGGCATCCGGTCCCAGTGCCGGCGATACATCCTGAGGAAGTGTGCCTGCCGGTAAGGAGTTCAGTTTTTCCAGAATACGTGTGCGACTCCAGTAAAAATCCACGTCATCATCAAAAATGATGTAGATACTGGACAATCCGAAAATGGAATTACTTCGAATGGTTTTTACTCCCGGAATACCAAGTAAAGCCGTTGTCAGCGGATAAGAGATCTGATCTTCTATATCCTGTGGTGACCGGCCCGACCATTCGGTATATACTATTTGCTGGTTCTCGCCAATATCCGGAATGGCATCTACAGGAACCGGATCGGAGGGAAGAATACCTGTTTCCCAGCCGAACGGAGAATTAATGATTCCCCAACTGATGAAAACAACCAGTATTAAAAACGTAACCAGTTTGTTTTCGAGAAAAAAACGAATGATTTTATTAAGCATAATTTACCTGTTATTGTTCTTGGATCAGTTTATAAAACACTGAAAAACAATTTGGTAAATCAAATTAGGAAAGTTTGTATTTTGGAAAGCCTGGATATTGTTGTTACCGGAGGTGGTCCGGTGCTAAGTTCTGTAAAATGTTGATTTTCAACGCCTGTTGTAGCTTCAGTTATATCGACAACAGCGTTCAGATAAAGTTGAATAACTGTTACAGGAAGTGAAGCTAATACATCTGCACCCATAAAGGTATCGGTAACCTTATATGATGCAACTTCATCCTTGCATGAGTTACATCCTGTATCACAACATTTATCTGCATGATGGTTTACTGAAACATCAACCAAATGGTTGTGGCAATAGTGTTTTGATATGGTAACGCCAGTTGTGGCTACCATAAGAATTAAACTTACTGTTATGTTCAGTATTAATCGCATACACTTAAAACGTGATACAAAGGTAAATGTTTATTCATTATCAGATACTTAAATAATCTAAAAAATGCTACAAAAATTATAGGATTGGAATTTTTAGGTCTTTAAGTTTTTCAATGCCAGCCCGATAACCCAGGTTAAAAAGTTTGTCCGGTTCCTTGATCTGTAATATGTCGTACTGGTTCAGTTCGCTCGGTTCAATGATTACGTCACAGGCTTTTTTACTTTCCCGCGTGTTCGATTCCACGCTTAAATGGAATGTCCGGACGGCAACCTGGAACAGGTTTTCTATTTTTTGTTTATTAATATGAGGTTCAAGGTTGACCGCAATAATTCTTTTGCAATCGTCTTTTATGGGTTCTACCGGAAGATTGTCATATAAGCCGCCATCCACATACATCGTACCATTCATTTTCACCGGTTCAAAAATTACTGGGATACTGGATGATGCCATCACCAGTTTATAAATGGAACCGGAATTGAAATACTCAACTTTACCATCAGTTATGTTCGATACGGCTATCCAGAAATCGATCGGAAGATCCTCAATGTTTTCCTGACTGATCTCTTTTTGTAACAATTCAGCCAGCCCGGTCAGCTTAAACAGCCCTGTTTTAGGAACTACAATTTTTGAGTATTTCAGGAATCCCCATTTTTTTATAAGTTCATATACATGTTCCGGATCAAGACCGGCAGCTAAAAAGGACCCGGCTATTGAGCCCGCACTGACCCCGGAAATAACATCCGGTTTCAAACCGAGTTCATACATGGCTTTTGCAACACCCAGATGGGCGATCCCTCTGGCACCACCGCCTCCCAATACCAGACCGACTTTGTATTTTTCGAACATAAATCTAAAATGTTAAACGAATACCTGCCTGCATATTTCTGGGTTCACCAGGATAATAATAACGTGGTTCACTGCCATTAAACGATGGTGCATTCACCAGTATCATAGATGCATAACGGGTATCTAATATGTTGTTTAAGTGTCCAAATATAGTAATTTTCAGACGTATTTGTTGGTAGAGCAAACAGGATATTTGGGCATTTATTACCGAAAACCCGGCAGCTTTCCCTGAGTTATTGTCGTTAAGATATTGTTTCCCTGATATGAACCAGTTTGAGCTTAAGGTGAAACGCTGCTTGTATGAAATTTTAAGTTTATTATCAGAAGAAAATCCGGGAATCCCCGGTAATTTATTTCCCGAATAATCCACATTGTCATCGGTAAAACTGGTAAAGTAATGATCGGATAAAGATAAACTACCGGTATAACTTATGCCAAAACCATCTTTCTGATCCACTATCTTCTGGTGAAGCAAAAGTTCGATACCCTGATGTTCCGTTTTACCCGCATTCACGGCATAAAACACATCCTCGGTTTCACGTTTGATCACTAACAGATTATTCAGATACATTTTATACACGGTAAGCTCGGCATAAGTTAAACCGCGAAATAAATTCATGCGCAGACCGGCTTCTATATTGTAGCCCTGTTCCGGTTTAAGATTTGGATTAACCGTTCCTTCAGGGAGCAATGTTTCTTCCAGAGAAGGATGTGAAAATCCGTGCCCGGCAGAGAGATAGAATGAAATATCTTCAGATGCGGTATATGTCAATCCTATTTTGGGAGATAAAATTGGTTTATACGTATAATTTTCACTGACATCCATGTTGTCCTGAACGTAATTGTCTGTCAAACTGTAATTCAGAATATTCAGATTCAATCCGGCATCAGCTTTTAAAACTGATAAAATATCATACGAAGCATAGGAGAAGAAATTAAAGTATTGCCTGACTTCGTTATTTGAATTTTTTAGTCCGTTTTGTTCTCCTTCATTCGTAAAAAAGAGGTCGTAGCCATATTTTTCTCCATAATATTCTGTGCCAAGCAACGCTTTAAACTTATTATTTTCATAGATGAGACGCTCCCTGAATCCCCAGAATACAGATTTATCACTTAAAATATCAAACGGACGTGATTCATACTGATTAAAAGTGCCGCCATATGCACTGGCTTTGTTTGTCCAGTCCTTACGTATATTCGTTGTTGCTGATATCCCGCCAAGAACTTTATGGTACTTTTCGTAACCTTTTACTGCCAGCCAGTTTGAAGCCGCTGTTTCAGGATGGTTTTTGTAATCTTCATACGAAAGGGAACTTGGAATCTGTGCATTGAGTTTAGTGTAAATCATATGCAGCGAAAGATGCGTTTTGCCGCTGTGGAAATTTGAATTCAGAAAAATATTGTGTCGTCTGTACTTATTATTCTCTCTAAAACCGTCAGAGGTGAGGTTACTGTAATTAACCATTGTATTAAAAGCACCTTTGGAATAGCCTGCTGTTGCACTGTGCCGAAAGGTGTTAAAGGACGCGGCTGATGATTGCAGGGTAAGACCGTTATATCTGTTATTCTCAGGTAGAATCCGGATGACTCCCCCCAGACCGGAACCGTAGATTGCCGATGAAGGCCCTTTCAGTATTTCTATTCTACTCAAACCACTCAGATCCAGATCTTCGATAACAGAAACACCATCACCGTTTGTAAGCGGGGTATCACCGAAATATGCTTTGATACGGTTTGTGGCGTAAGGCGTTCTGGAACCGATGCCACGAATCGTGATCCTGTTGGTATTTAAAGTTCCCTGCTGCACATAAATTCCCGGCACCTGATTAAGCAGACTGACCGATGATAAGTCCGACTGTTTTTCAATGGTACTAACCGGGATAATGAAGTTGCTACCGGAAGTTTGTTTAAGTGGATCGTTAAAGGGGGTGATGCTTATCCTTATTTCAGGCAGAAAAGCAGGTTCAGCAGATAACGATATAACCAGGTTAGAAGCATTGTCTCCTATAAATACAATCTTATCCTGGTAACCAATAAGACTTATTTTTAGTGTATCAGAGGAATTGCCTAACGTAAAATAACCGTCCCGGTTTGTGGCAGCATGCTGTGAACCGGAACTTACAATTGCACCTTCCAGCGATTGTTGTGTATCTTCATCAATGACCAGACCACTGACCTGTGCGAAAGTCAGATAAGGGAAAAGTATAAATAATGCAAGTAATAACTTCATGTTCGGAGCGTCATACTTTAATGTTCTGAGGTCAAATGTGCTAGTAAAACAGAATGTGTTCAATATTGGTTCAGTGCAGGAGTTTAATCTTTTCAATAAAAAGCCCTCCTGAATACATCAGGAAGGCTAAAATAACTAAGCTGTATTAATAAGAGAATTGCTGTTAAGTAAAGCAAATATTATTCTTCATCGCCAAAGACTTCTTTTCGGTCAAGGTATCCATCCGCAATCACAGTCATTCTGATGTTTCCCTTATGAACCTGGATCATCGATGGAAGTAACAATGCCGGCACCATGGTTGCCCCGTTATTCATGGTGACATAAGAATTTGGTACCGGTTCATCTTTTGCCATTAACATGGCTATATTGGCTGTGGAATTTGCCAGCGATTCAATATATTTATAAACCGTCATGGTTTGTTTTCCTTCAGCAATTCGTTTGCAGGCATCTGCCTGTGCATCCTGTCCTGACAAGAGCACTGTTTTACACAGATTATGTTCTTCCAATGCGCGTGATGCACCATTTGCGATTTCATCACTCGAAGCAACGATGGCATTTAGTTCTTTTCCCTTATTCAGGTAGTTGTTGATGATTTCGTAGGCATTGTCTGCATTCCAATCGGCCACAAATTTATCCAGAACTACCGTAATGTCACCTTTTGTTATCAGAGGTTGAAGAATATTCATTTGTCCCAGTTTAAGTAACTGGGAGTTGTTGTCATTTGGTGATCCGCCTAGTATGGCATACTTCCCGGTTGGTTTGATCCGGGTTAAATAATCCGCCTGAAGTTCACCAACCTTGATATTGTCGAAAGAAACATAAAAGTCGAGATCACAATTCTTGATAATCCTGTCGTAGGCAATAACCTTAAGATCCGGATACTGTTGCTTGGCTTCATTAACAATTACACCACAGGTTTCACTGTTTACAGGTGCAATAATGAGCACATCGATATTACTTTTTAATAAGTCCTCAATTTGTTCTGCCTGCACAGTTTCGTCATTCTGAGCTTCTTTAACCAATACTTTGGCACCTGCATAATCCAATCGTTCAGTCATCAGATCCAGGTCTTTTTGCCACCGTTCCTGGTTAGGTCCTAAACTAATGCCTATTACCACATCTTTTTTCTGGGAACAACCCGCAAGAAGTATAACAGACATACTGAAAATAATAATTTTACGTAGAGTAGTTTTCATACTTAATCTGTTTTGTTACTATCCCGAAATGTTAGTGTAATAAATTTATGAAAAACAAGTGGTTAATATGAAATATGAAAAGTAGTTGTTGGACATGTTTTTAAGGTGTAAGTCATACATTTAATCCATTACATTTAGGTTGTATGTTAGTTGGTGAATACACAAATAGAGGCTGAAGATATTTAAGTATGAATATTTTTGGTTAATGTTTTGGTATTTGAGAATAATAGTCATATTTTTGACAAACCAAACGGTCGGTTTATGCAGGACACCAGGACATACATTCTTAAAACATCATTGATACTTTTCCTTCAGAAAAGCTTTAAAGACGTGACAATGAATGAGATTGTACAGAAAACAGGATTGTCTAAAGGTGCCTTTTATCATTATTTTAAAAGCAAGGATGATCTGTATAAGGAGATCGTATCCATGTTTTTTAATTTTGGATCGGTTGATTATAACACATTTGATCAAAATTCTCTGCTTGGTTTTTTAAAAAGCTATATACGGAATATCGATGTATCGTTTAAAAAGATATATGAATTTACCGGAAGCAATGAGAATGATGATGTAAACCTGAACTTTATGATGATTATGTTCGAAGCCGTTAAGAAATTTCCTGAATTTCTTAAAATGGAGTCCGAGCAGTATGAGAAAAGTATGGCGGCGTGGGTTTCGGTAATTGATAAGGCTAAGGAAAGTGGTGAGATTAAGTCAGAAACGCCATCGCAACAGGTAGCGGATACCTTCCTGTACCTTACTGACGGGGTTTTCATCAGATTTATTAACAGCAATAAATTTGAAAGTTATTCTAAAGCTTTAGAAGAGGCATTTAATGCGGTGTATGAAAATGTGAAGGCGTAAAAAATTTTATAAGATAACAGACCGAACGTTCGGTATTAATATACAGGTATGGAAAGTATAATTCAAACCGCTTCTCTTGCAAAACATTACAAGGATGTGGTAGCTGTATCAGAATTGGATCTGGATATAAAAAAGGGAGAGATTTACGGCTTTCTTGGTTTAAACGGGGCTGGAAAAACAACTACGATCCGAATGCTGCTGGGATTAATTAGTCCTTCTTCGGGAAGCGTGTATTTAAAAGGACAAAGAATGCATCCCGGGTATGCCGAAGGTTTAAGGTTAACCGGCAGTCTGGTGGAGATGCCACATGCGTATCCGAATCTTTCGGTCAGAGAGAATCTGGAGATTGTAAGGAGACTGCGGTTTATAAAAGACAGAAAGGCGGTAGATGCCATATTGAAATTACTGGAACTGCAAAAATATGCCAACCGGAAAGTAAAGAATCTTTCTTTAGGCAATGCACAGCGTTTGGGACTGGCAAAGGCACTGATTCATCAACCGGAAATACTGATACTGGATGAACCGGTCAACGGGCTGGATCCGGAAGGTATTCATGATATTCGGGAAATGCTGAAGACTCTGGCCGCAGATCAGGGTGTGACGATCTTTATTTCAAGTCATATCCTGGGCGAAATTTCTTTGATGGCTAACCGGATAGGAATTATTCACGAAGGAAGGCTGATCAGTGAATTCAAAACATCTGAACTGAACCGGTTGTGCGAAAAATATATGAAGGTTCAGACGGCAGATAATGCGCTTGCGGTAAAAATTCTGAAAAATAATGGCATCCAAAAGTGTAAGGTTGCTGATGAAAGTATAAAAATAGAAGATGAAAGCGCCTTAAAATCTCCGTCAGATATTGCAGTAATTCTGGTAAATGCAGGTTTGCCGCCATCTTTGTTAAAAGTAGAAGAGGAGAACCTGGAATCCTATTTTTTAAGAACCATTAATGCAAAAGGAGGTCAGAAATGAAACAGTTTAAAGCAGTTTTTATTACAGAATGGTTGAAACTCCGACATGCCAATTTATTTTGGATCACCATCTGTTTTTTCATTTTCATTCCATGCATGATGGGTTTTATGATGTACCTGAGCCAGCATCCTGAGATTATGGACAAAATGGGCATCATGGGAACCAAGGCTAAATTCTTTGAAGATAATTCGTGGCAGGGGTATTTTGATATTTTAAACCAGTCCGTGGCGGCCATAGGCCTGATCGGTTTCGGTTTTGTGATTTCATGGGTGTTTGGCAGGGAGTTCACCGAAAAAACAATAACCGATGTTATGGTGATGCCGGTCAACAGGGCATTGGTTGTGATGTCGAAGTTTCTGGTTGCCATGCTTTGGAATCTGTTACTGATTATCGTGTTCTTTGCGGCATCCATTTTAATCGGACAGTGGATGAATCTGCCAGGATGGTCAGCACAGCTATTTAATTCAGCACTTTTAAAATTTGCAATTACCTCATTGTTGACCTTAATGGTAACAACACCGGTGGCATTTATTGCAGCTGCAGGAAGAGGCATCATTTTACCGATAGCCTTCGTCATTCTGGTACTTATTCTGTCTCAGTTTCTGGCAATGGCAGGTTTTGGTCCATATTTCCCGTGGGCCATTCCGGGTGTCTTTACCGTGTCTGATCCGGCTCAGGGACTGGCGCTGGTTAATACAAGCTATATTATTTTGATCCTAACCTTTGCGCTGGGAATTACCGGAACTGTTTTGTGGTGGCGTTATGCAGATCAGAAGTAAGATTATTTAACTGCACTGATATTAAACCGTGCATTTGGCCCTGTTTGATAAATGTGATTGAATCGTTACTTTTGGGTACAAGTGATGTAGCTGAAAGTTATGCCTAACATTGGGATATGGTGCAATAATTGTAGTTTTTAGAGATAAAGTGTTTAGATTTAGACCATGTAGGTCTTGTACCTGTAAATACAGCATCCTCTATAATTACTTTAAAAGAAGCATATCCAAATGGGAATGTTAGTGGACATCCGGATACACTTTTAAATCAAGTAGTAGATTTGAAGCAAATTCCATTGAGTGTTAGAAATGGATCGTTCTAATTAATATAATACCAGATGAGTAGAAAAATAATTTCAACTATTGTTATTTTATCATTGATCATGTTTGGGAGATGTTCAATGTTGAAAATAAATATCAAGGAGTTGAGTCCTGTAGGTGAATACAATTATCATCAAAAAGGATTATACTCCGCTACTTTAAAGATTAATCCGGATAATACATTTGTGTACGAAAAGGTAGAAGCAGAATTACATTCCGTTTGCAAAGGAAATTGGAAAATTGTATCAGATAATGAATTGTTATTAAACTGTAAGGATACAAGGAGTTATCAAAATGCCATAGATAGCAGTTTTTTTCCACCTTTTAATATGATGGATGAAAAAATTATTTTCCTGAATAAGAATAAGATTAAGCACAATAAAATAATATTAAAAAGGATATTTGAATAACTAAATCCCTTGTTTGCATAGAGCATTTCACTACGGCGTTCATTTTTCTGTTTATTAATTCGATACCTGTGTTTTTCGAAGATTGGCCTGCGTCGAAAATCTACCTCATCCTGAACATAATCCATGACTATAGAGTTTTATATGCAATTCACCGTTGGTTTTGGAAGAATTAGACAAACAATATTTACGTTGGGTACAGATGGTGCAGTGGGAAGCATTTTCGTTGTACTGGATGTCGAACCTGATCCTGTGGTTTCCCTGGAGTTTTAGTCCGCATTTGGGAATGATACTGATGCTCACATTAGGAACGTTTATCTGGACCTGGGGCGGTTTCCATGCCTTAAGAAGATTCCCGGGAGAACTACTGTACAAAGCAGCACTGATTGTGGCCATTCTGTTTGTCTCTATATCGGTGTTTATGAATTATATCTTTTTTGATGTGATCCGGAATGCCGCTGAAGATCCTTATCAACCAACTACGTATTATGGTTATGCGTTTGTTGCAGCCATCCCTTTCCTTGAAGTTCTGGTTCTTAAGAACCGCTTACAACTTAAAAAACTCGTCCTTAAAAAAGGATTGATTCTTTATGGTGTGCCTGGCATCATAAGCATTATACTTTTGGCACTGATTATCCTTCTGGATATTAAGCTATAATCTTGATCGTAATAAAATTTTTAGAAAGTCACAGATAAATATCTGCGCCAATAAGGATTTGGTATAGCATCACACTAAATGGTAAAATAAAACCTAAGTTGGCGCGGATATTTATCTCTAGCGTTCGGCGTATGGCTCTGGCCTACGCCGAACTTATATGTAGAAGTTGTTTTTTAGCTTAGTGCAGATGAATATCTGCACTAACAAAGGATATAAAGATTTGATCGTGGACCAAATAAAAAAGCGGCAATTGCCGCTTTTCATTATACTGTTAAAACTTCTTTTTCTTTCTTTTCAACCAGGGCATCAACCTCTTTAGAGAATTTATCTGTCAGTTTTTGAACCTGAGCTTCCGAGTCTTTTTCAATATCTTCAGAAAGGCCGTCTTTAACCAGTTTCTTCAAATGGTCGTTGGCATCACGTCTTGAATTACGAATACTTATTTTGGCTTCCTCACCAACATGTTTCACCTGCTTTACCAAATCACGGCGTCTTTCTTCAGTCAACGGAGGAATGCCGATACGGATCATTTCACCGTTATTATCAGGATTAAATCCGAGATTGGCCATCATAATGGCTTTTTCAATGTCGTTAATCAGACTTTTTTCCCAGGGCTGAATGGCAATAGTTTTGGCATCGGGAGTGGAAATATTGGAAACCTGACTCAGTGGCGTCATTACACCGTAGTATTCTACCATGACTGAATCTACCAGCCTGGTATCGGCCTTTCCGGCACGAATATGAACCAGTTCCTGATCCAGATGCTTTACAGCATTTTCCATGCTTTCTTCAGCTTCCGCAATTATTAATTCTACATCGTCGTTCATGGCGATAATTTTTTTGTTTAAACAAAAATAATAAAAAATCAGAATATTCAGGGATGAACGTAGGTCCCGATATTTTCTCCCGTAATGACTTTGTGCAGGTTTCCTGGTGTGTCCATATTAAAAACTACTATGGGCAAATTGTTCTCCTTACACATGGTTGTAGCCGTCAGATCCATCACCTTAAGTCCCTTGTTATAGATTTCATCATAAGAGATGGAATCATATTTTACGGCATTGGGGTCTTTTTCGGGATCAGCCGTGTAAACTCCGTCCACACGGGTTCCTTTCAGCATTACATCTGCTTCAATTTCTATTCCTCTCAGCGATGATCCGGTATCCGTAGTAAAATACGGATTTCCAGTTCCTGCTGAATATATGGAAACATACCCATTGTTGAGGTATTCGATGGCTTTGTCCTTTGAGTAGAATTCGCCTACAGGTTCCATACGTATGGCAGTCAGAACTTTTGAGGGAACACCTATGGCCTGTAATGCAGAATTCAGCGCCAGACTGTTGATGACTGTTGCCAGCATTCCCATCTGATCACCTTTCACACGGTCAAAACCTTTGGCAGAACCGCTCAGTCCGCGAAAGATATTACCGCCGCCAATTACAATACCAACCTGAACACCAAGGTCGTAAATTTCTTTGATCTGATTCGCATAACTGTTAAGGTGATCCGGATCAATACCATACTTCTGATCACCCATTAATGATTCCCCACTAAGCTTTAGCAGGACACGTTTATATTTACTGCTCATTGTTCCTTATACATTAGGTTTTTGCGGCACTAAAATACGAATAAAAGGTGGGTTCTGAAATATGGCTACAGAATGAGTGTATAAAATACATGTTTTCTAACAGTTTCTGAAAACGATTGCATCGTTGACTTTATCGGATGTTATTCTTAAATTTGGATGACTTTCTAAGGTAATTTTTTCATAGGTTAAGGTTTAGGTTTATTAAGAGAGGATAATACCTGTTATCCTCTCTTAACTTTTTTAAGTGCCTTTTATAAAGGGCATTAAGGTATAAGATTATGTGCCTTGAAATAGGATGAAAAATACTGTAATTTAGTTTCATTATTCGTAAGGTTCGTATTACATTTGCAGCAATTCAGCTTAATTAGATAAAAAATTCTTTAATTAGGTGAAGATGCACCTCTTACAATCGCAAATAACAAAAATTATATACAGATGAAGACTATCAAATTTGTTTCACCGGAAGAAGCCGTAAAGGTTATAAAAACCGGAGACCGTGTTCATTTAAGTAGTGTGGCCGTTACTCCTCATACGCTTATTAAACCAATGGTAGAGAGAGGAAGAAACGGTGAAATCTATGATGTAAAGATCCAGCATATTCATGTAGAAGGAGAGTTGGAATATGCCAATCCTGAATTTGAGGGAATATTCGTAACCGAACAGTTTTTTGTAGGTGGAAACCTTAGAAAACAGACACAGGCTGGTTATGCGGATTATATTCCGGTCTTTCTGAGTGAGACTCAAAAGCTGATCCGTGATGGTTACCTGAAAGTTAACGTTGCTATGGTGATGGTATCTCCTCCTGACAAACACGGTTTTGTTTCGTTAGGAACATCTGTGGATGCCACAAAAGCTGCCATTGAATGTGCTGATACAGTTATTGCTGCTGTTAATCCTAATGTGCCACGTGCATGGGGTGATGCCCAGGTGCACGTAAATGATATAGATTTATTTGTTGAGGATAACATTCCGTTATATACGCACGATATGGGCGTCTTGACGGAAGTTGATACACAAATAGGTAAAAATGTGGCCGAGCTTGTTGAAGACGGGGCGTGTTTACAGATGGGTATCGGAGGTATTCCAAATGCTGTGTTGGCTCAGTTGGGAAACCATAAAGACCTTGGTATTCATACCGAGATGTTTGCAGATGGTGTATTGCCATTGGTGGAAAAGGGCGTGATAACAGGAAAACACAAATCTATTGACCGTGGTAAAATGGTTGCATCTTTCCTGATGGGAACCCAGGCTTTATATGATTTTATTGATGACAACCCAATGGTTGCCATGATGGACGTTGCACATACAAATGGCGTTCATGTCATCCGTAAACTGGATAAAGTAACGGCTATTAACTCAGCACTGGCTATTGACCTCACAGGTCAGGTTTGTGCAGACTCTATCGGAACAAAACATTATTCCGGTGTTGGTGGTCAGATTGACTTTATCAGAGGTGCAGGGCATTCAAAAGGTGGTAAGCCGATAATTGCACTGCCTTCTGTAACGGCTAAAGGCGTTTCAAAAATCTCTCCGATTCTGTTGCCGGGTTCAGGTGTGGTTAGTACGCGTGCTAATATGCACTGGATTGTAACTGAATATGGTGCTGTTAACCTTTACGGGAAAACAATGCAGGAACGTGCCAAGCTGATCATTTCCATTGCACACCCAAGTCATCGTGAATCACTCGATCGTGCAGCATTTGAACGTTTTGGCCCACACTATCACTTCGTAAGTAAAAAATAATAGAAGACAACGTCTTTTATAACTCATAGTTATTAACCCCGGTTTTCCCGGGGTTTTTTGTTGTACTGTTTTTAAAACAAATTTGCTTTTATTGCCGTTAGTATAAAGAATTTAAAAGAGATTAGATTTTATGGATATCAGAGTTGGTTTTCTATTGCTGTTAATTGTAACGCTGGCAGGATGTAAAGAGTTAGATAAGCTGACACAGTTTGAGATGGCTTATGATGAAACGGTAACAATACCTTCAGCAACAGGTGTTAATTTACCTTTTAATATTATGAGTCCTGATATTGAAACGGATTATCAGTCTGATTTTGAGGTGAATGATACCAGAGCAGATCTGGTTGAAACCATAAATCTAAAGTCTATGAAACTGACCGTAAATTCACCTTTAAACGGAGATTTTTCTTTTTTTAAGTCTGTTTCCATTTATCTGGTGGCCGATGGATTACCTGAAATAAAAATAGCCTGGAAAGAAAATATTCCGGATACAATAGGTTCTGAACTCGAACTGGAAACAACCAATGAAGATATTAAATCTTACATTATAAAAGATAAATTTTCATTAAAGGTAAATACGGTCACCGATAAGCTTATTACATCAGATTATGAAATCAATATTCATTCTGTATTTGGGGTTGATGCAAAAATTCTGGGACAATAAATAGTTTATTTAGTGGTTTTGTAACTTCGGTTTTTGAATGATTTTTCTATTTTTGTTAAAAACATAGAACATGCCCTTTATCAATTCTTTATTTTCATGGATCAATATAAAACGATTGAACCAGATCGATGAAATGCGTAAGGATCCCGTGTTTTTTCAACACGAGGAATTTAATAAACTTATTAAAAAGGGTGAGCGGACAGAATTCGGTAAAAAATACGATTTTGAATCCATTACACATATCAAAACCTTTCAGCAAAGGGTTCCTTTTCATAAATACGATGACCTGAAACCGGATATAGAACGGATGATAAAGGGAGAGGCCAATATATTATGGCCTAAGGAGGTGAAATGGTATGCCAAATCATCGGGAACAACCAGCGATAAAAGTAAATATATCCCTGTTAGTAAGGATTCAATGGAAGACTGCCATTTTAAAGCTGGTAAAGATGTATATGCGATTTACACGGATATTTACCCCGATAATAAAGTGTTTTCAGGTAAAAGCCTCACACTGGGAGGAAGTCACCAGGTAAGTCCGTTCAGTGACAGATCACAGGTGGGCGATCTTTCTGCTATATACCTGCAACATGTTCCGTTCTTTTTTGATCTGTTCAGAACGCCGGATACATCTATCGCCTTACTGGATGAATTTGAAGAGAAGATCAATAAGATAGCAGAGGTCTCGGTGGAAGAAAATGTGACGAGTATTGTGGGTGTACCATCGTGGAACCTGATCATGTTAAAACGTGTGCTTGAGGTAACCGGTAAATCAAATATACTTGAAGTATGGCCTAATTTTGAACTGTTTGTACACGGAGGAATCAACTTTGATCCTTACCGCGAACAGTTTCGCCGGATCATACCGAGAGAAGATATGCGGTATATGGAGACATATAATGCATCGGAGGGTTTTTTTGCTATTCAGGATGACCTGAGTTCGCCGGATATGTTATTGATGATGGATTACGGTATTTTTTATGAATTTATACCGATGGAGGATATTGAGTCTTCCAATCCAAAGGTATACACGGTTGATGAAGTTGAAACCAATAAGAATTATGCTGTTGTTATAAGCACTAATGGTGGTCTTTGGCGTTACATCATAGGCGATACGGTTCAGTTTACTTCACTTTACCCGCATAAGGTTAGGATCAGCGGAAGAACCAAACATTACATCAATGCATTCGGGGAGGAACTGATGGTGGATAATGCCGAGAAAGCGCTGAAAGAAGCCTGCCAAAAAACGGGGGCTATTGTTCACGAATATACGGTAGCACCTGTGTTTATGGGAGATAAAAGCAAGGGACGGCATCAGTGGATGGTTGAGTTTGATCATGAACCGGATGATCTGAATATTTTCTCCGAAATTCTGGATCAGGCCTTACAAAAAGTAAATTCCGATTACGAAGCCAAGCGCAGGAGAAATGCAACGCTCGAACCACTCGAACTGGTTGTGTCGCGTAAAGGTCTGTTTCTGGACTGGATGAAAAAAAGAGGAAAACTGGGTGGACAAAACAAGGTACCCCGACTGGCAAATTCACGCACCTATATGGATGAACTTATTGCCATGAACCAATAGAGAATATGGGGCATTTATTCATTGTTTTTTGCTATTTTTGATCCAATTATTCAAAACATAACGATATGCATATTGCTGTAGCCGGAAACATTGGAGCAGGAAAAACGACACTAACATCTTTACTGGCAAAACACTACGCCTGGACACCACATTATGAATCTGTAGATGAGAATCCGTATCTGGATGACTTTTATGAAGACATGAAACGCTGGTCTTTCAATCTGCAGGTGTATTTTTTGAATTCCCGTTTCGGACAAATGTTGAAAATCAGGGAAACCGGGGAAGATGTGATTCAGGATAGAACCATTTACGAAGATGCTCACATTTTTGCACCGAACCTCAGGGAAATGGGCCTGATGACCAACCGTGACTACGAGAATTACGAGTCTCTGTTCCAGTTGATGGTAAAGCTGATTCAGCCACCGGACCTGCTGATTTATCTGAAGGCCTCGGTTCCTACACTGGTAAATCAGATCCAGAAGCGGGGACGCGAATTCGAAGCATCAATCCGCCTTGATTATCTGAAAAGTCTGAACGAACGGTACGAGGAATGGATCAAAAGTTATAATTACGGAAAGCTTCTGATTATTGATGTGGACAAGACAAATTTCGCTGAAAATGCCACAGAGCTAAGGAGCGTGATCAATAAAATTGATGCCGAACTACACGGTCTGTTTTAATCATATTTCATGGAACATATTACGGTAGTTAAAGTAGGGGGGAAAGTTGTAGAGGATCGTGATTCTCTACAGAAACTGCTGGAAGGATTTTGTGCCATCAAGGGGCATAAACTGCTTGTTCATGGTGGGGGAAGACTGGCTACGACCATTGGCGATCAGCTTGGAATAGAAAGTAAATACATCAACGGTCGCCGTATTACTGACGAAGAAACATTGAAGGTCGTTACCATGGTATATGGCGGGCTGGTGAATAAAAGCATTGTTGCAAGTCTGCAGGCTTTGGGATGTAACGCTATTGGACTTACCGGTGCCGATATGAATGTGATTGAAGCCCATAAGCGTCCGGTAAAAGATATTGATTACGGCTATGCAGGTGATATAGATAAAGTAAATGCAGGGTTATTAGCCGATCTGATCCATAAAGATGTGGTTCCTGTGATGGCTCCCCTGACACATGACCTGAACGGAGGCATGCTGAATACAAATGCAGATACCATTGCTTCGGAAGTAGCACGGACTCTGACGGAGTTTTATGACGTTTCGCTGGTATATTGTTTTGAAAAGAAAGGTGTGCTTCTGGATGAAAATGATGATGAAAGTGTCATCGGTGAACTGACAAGAGAACTCTATAAAAGATATGTGGATGAAGGCCGTATTTCCGGCGGTATGATTCCTAAGCTGGATAATGCATATGCTTCTATTGATAAGGGTGTAAAGAAAGTCATCATCACCCGTTCTGATTTGATACATAAAAATTCCGGTACAACAATACTGTAATTTATGAATGCGGAAAAAGCCATCGAGATCTTAAAAAAACTGATTTCCATTCAGTCTTTCAGCCGAAATGAAAAAGAGGCAGCTGATTGCCTGCAGAAAGAGATTGAAGATCTGGGATATATAGTGGACCGGCAGGATAATAATCTTGTGGTAAGAGCGCATCACTGGAATGATACGAAACCTGTTCTGCTGTTTAATTCACACATTGATACGGTAAAACCTTCGGATAAGTGGGAGAGAGATCCGTTTACTCCACAGGTGGAGGACGGGAAATTGTATGGTTTGGGATCCAATGACGCAGGCGCAAGTGTCGTTTCATTACTGGCTTCATTCATGATCCTGGATCAAAAGGAGCAGCCCTATAATTTAATTTATGTGGCATCGGTTGAGGAGGAAATTTCAGGATTAAACGGTATTGCCAGCCTGATAGAATACCTGCCACAAGTAGCCTTTGCTGTAGTAGGTGAACCGACCCAAATGCACATGGCTACTGCAGAAAAAGGACTGATGGTGCTTGACTGCACGGCGATGGGGAAATCGGGGCATGCTGCAAGAAACGAAGGAATTAATGCAATTTACGAGGCAATACCTGATATTCAATGGTTCAAAACCCATAAGTTTGATCGCGAGTCTGAATTTTTGGGAGAAGTGAAAATGACAGTGACACAAATAGAAGCCGGACGTCAACATAATGTGGTGCCTGATAAATGTACATTTGTGGTGGATATAAGGTCCAACGAACTTTACAACAACGAAGAGCTGCATGAGATTATTCAGAGCCACGTAAAGTGTGAGGTCGTTCCACGGTCGTACAGGTTGAATTCTTCTGCAACCCCGATGGATCATCCGGTTGTTTTGAAGGGACAAAAAATGGGACGTGAAACCTATGGAAGTCCAACAACATCGGATCAGGCCGTATTGCCATTTTTTTCGGTAAAAATGGGCCCCGGAGATTCTGCCCGTTCGCACACTGCTGATGAGTATATTGTTCTTAACGAGATTCGTGAAGGGGTGAATATCTACTGTGAATTATTCGATGGGTTAGCTATTTGTTGATAATTTAACTGAGCTGGATACAAAAAAGCACGTTTTTCTCTTTATTTTAGGCTAAACTTATGCTAACATGTCATCTGATAGCTTCCGGGATTCTCAGGACAAAAACGTAGTTGCGGCATCTGAAAAATATGATCTGTTTTCTGTATTGCAGGATGAATTAATTTCCGGAACAGACAGCGGGTTTTCAGAAGCATTGTCCTCTTTTATGGATGTTTTGCCCAATGCCTTATTAATTACTGATTTAAAAGGAGAGATAGTTTATTCCAATTCAGGTTTATCAAATATGTTATTGCGTATTGGTCCTGACGTTCGAAGAACACAACAAATTATCAGAGAGGAGCTTAAAGTTTTACACAGAAATACACCTGATGTTCAGGGTAGTTACACCAAGCAGATTGAAACGGTTAACGGACTATTGGTTTTTGAAATTCTTGTTTCCGGATTAAAAGGATCAACGGGAAACATTAAAGGCTATATTTATTCATTTTCGGACATAACAGCTCAGTATCTCAGCGATAAAGAGCTTAAAAGGAAGCATCATCAACTGATTGAATCACAACGCATATCTCATGTTGGTAGCTGGGAATATAATTTTGAGACAGACAGTTTTTTATGCTCCCAGGAATTTATCAATATTATTGGTATTGATTTTGAACCGGATTTAAATATCAAAAGATTGCTTGTGTCAGTCTTCGATAGACAGAAAAGATTGGAGGTCATTAATAAATATAAGCGCATAATACAGAGTGATCTTGATCTTTACACCCACGATATTACATTCAGAAATCAGTGGGGAAAGTTAATTATTCTATCTGATACGGGAAAAATTCTGCGGGATAAGGAAGGGAATGCAATACGTATTTATGCTACGACACAGGATGTGTCTGAAACACGGATGATTAACGAAGAATTGCGGAGAAGCAAGGAGAAAATCACGAGTCTTTTAAAGGCATTACCCGACAGGGTTTTGGTTATTAACAGGCAGAGTGTGTTTACGGAATATTATGATAACCTTCCCGTTTTGTCTCAAGATGCATCTGTAAATTATCGCGGATATCATATGACTGATGTGTTTAACCCGGAAACCTCTGAATTATTTCTGAATGCCTTGGATGAGACACTTAAGACAAAACAGCAGTGCAGTTTTGAATATAACGAAGGAGAGGGGCTTTTCGAAAGGTGGTATGAGGTGCGTACATCGTTATGTAATGATGATGAAGTTGTTTTTCTCGTGAGAGAGATTACTCAAAGACGAAGATCCACACAGGAACTGATAAAAGCCAAACAAAAGGCTGAAGAGAGCGATAAGCTGAAATCTTCCTTTCTTGCTAACATGAGCCATGAAATTCGTACACCTTTGAATGCCATGATGGGGTTTTCGAATCTGCTCGCTACGGAACAACTGAGTGAGTCAGAAAAAAAGAAATATGCTTCCATAATTAATAAGAACGGTGATCAGCTGACCTCATTTCTCACCGATTTGCTTGATTTCTCGCGCATCGATAGTGGACAAATGAAGATTTATAAGGAGCAGATCCATTTAAATGATGAGCTTGATAAATTGTATAACCAGTTTTCAGTTCAGGTAAAAGATTACGGGAAAACAGATTTGCAGCTTAAGCTGGTTACTCCTTTAAATGATGAGGAAGCAGTGATAATAACAGATCCCACGCGGTTTTCACAGGTGTTCTCCAATCTCCTGACGAATGCCCTGAAGTTTACGGAAAAAGGATTTATTGAGCTTGGATACCTGAAACCTCAAAACAGTAAGATAAGATTTTATGTTAAGGATACAGGGAAGGGTATCCGTAAAGAGGAGCAGGAGTATATTTTTAAACGCTTCAGGCAATCTGCCTCCAATGATGTAAAAAAGCATGGTGGCACAGGTCTGGGGTTAGCCATATGCCAAAGCCTTGTGGACCTGATGGGAGGTCGCATTTGGGTAGAATCGAGTGAAGGCAACGGTGCAACATTCTGGTTTACACTGCCATATTAATCCCTTGTTCAATCCGATAAAAAAGGTATACCTTGTACCGGTAATAAGTCAATAGTGAATGCATGTTGATTTCTGTTGTTATTCCGGCATATAACGAAGCTGATTTTCTGGAGGAAACCATCCTGAATATTCAGGATAGGCTTAATAAGCTTTTACCTGGAAAAGGCTTATGGGAAATTATTGTTTGTAATAATAATTCAACGGATCATACAGGTGAAGTCGCAAAGCGTCTTGGTATCCAGGTCGTTTTTGAATCGGTCAATCAGATTTCAAGAGCGAGAAATACCGGAGCGCATTCAGCCAAAGGGGAGTGGATTTTGTTTTTGGATGCGGACACGCATCCCGGAATGGAACTAATGAAAGATGTGCTTGACATCATCCGAAGTGGACGTTATATTGGTTGCGGTGCCACGCTGCAAATTACGGGCGGAACAAAATTCAATAAAATGAGGTTGGAACGGGTCAACCCGATTATACGCTATTTAAAACTTGCCGCTGGTTCATTTTTACTGTGTCGCAGAGATCTGTTTGAACAAACCGGAGGATTCAACGAAGATCTATTTGCCCTGGAAGAGATTGATTTTGTATTTCGATTAAAACGTATCGGCAGGAGGGTGAATAAGAAATTCGGGGTGATTTATAACCATCCGGTGGCGACATCCGGACGGAAAGATGAGTTGACTGTCTCGTCAATGTTCAGACTGTTCTTTTCTAATTTCATGGCAATTTTGTTATTTATTCTACATTTTATTCTGCCATCAAAACTAAACAGGTCTTTGGGTGCCAGGCTGTTGGGATACTGGTATAAAAAACAGAACTGAGTCTATCATTTCTCTACATAATGTTTAAAATTATTTAGTATGGCCTGCCAGCCCTCCCGCTGCAATTCAATTGGATTGCTCTGCTCAGCTTCAAATGTTTCAATGATAGTGGTCCTGTCTTTATGTGCCCTGAATTCAACGATAACCTTTCTGTCATCATCAATGGTATAGCTGATCAGTTTATTCGGGACAACCTCCGTATATGTACCACTGAAATCGAACCCGGAACTTTTATCCCTGGCTTCCATCCGGTAAACAAACCTGCCTCCTTTCTTCAGATCATTTTTTGCCTTGGGCGTATGCCAGTCATTACTGGCATTATTCCATTGTTTAATATCTTCCGGAGACGTCCAGCTTTTCCATGCCTCTTCAACCGGTACAAGAATTTCTGCCTGTACCGCTATCGTAGTTCCATCCATAATCTGTTTAATTTATTTTTTTTCAGCGCAGTTAAACATCCAGAGTACACCAAATTTATCGACACATGTTCCGAAGTAATCGCCCCAAAACATTTCCTGTAATGGCTGGGTGACTTTTCCCCCTTCAGAAAGGGATACAAAAAGTTTGTCGGTTTCAACCCTTGTGTCCGGTTCAAGATTGATATTTATATTGTTTCCTTTATGTATGTTGAAGCCAAAAGTTTCCGGTGCATCTGCGCCCATCAGTTTGAAACCGTTTAAAATTGGAAGGGAAACATGCATGACCAGATTTGCTTCTTTTTCAGGAAGTGGAGGCATGTTTTCTGAAGGAGGAACATCTTTGAATCTCATAATTCCATCACCCTCGAATTCTGCCCCGAAAACCCGTTTATAAAAATTAAAGGCTTCTTCAGTCTGATCCTTAAAATTCAGATATAAACTTACGCTTGCCATAGTATACGATTTTGTTATTTAGATCCAAAACAAATAGATTGCGTGTTTTGTTTGGTTCCTGCTTCAACAAAAACGTGAATTTTAAGGATTTAACAATTGCCGGGCCTAAAATTTAACAGGGACTATTTTGGCAAAATCACTCCATGAATCGGAGTTGACCGAGTCAGTATAATTAACATTGTAATAGATGTCCTGTTTCATATCCCGGTAGTCCTCTTCGGAAATGTTATGCTCATCGATCACAAAAAATTCGAAGGCTTCATTTTCGGTGAATTCAATGGTAAGGTCGGATTTGATATCTTCCAGGGTTTTATCGAATAATTTGCGATCCCGCTTTTTAATAAATGCAAGGGGCCGGTTGATGGTCACATGAATATCAGATTGTTTCGAAAATTGTTTAAGCCGGTAACTGTCACCGTTCTTCTCGAAATAGATCGATGCTTTGAACATATTTTCGGTGTATCCAACGCCTAATAACTGAATTGACTTTCCTGTTTTATCGGGGGCATATTCATAATCTGCCCTGAGCAAGGCATAGGTGTCGGATGTAATGTACATGCGTCCTTTGTATAATCCTCTGTTTTTGGGTGTAAAGCTTATGATATATACATATTCATCGTTAATGATGGTGCCACCCTCCAGCTTAAATTTATACCTGCCCGGTTCGTACAAGAACTGCCAGAGATCTTTATCCGAGAAACCTGTATAGCTCAGATTAAAATTAATATTCTTAAGTAGCAATACGAGCGGCTCCCTGCCCAGGGAATCATTAAGTATGGTTTTTTTTACAGTGTCTCTCGGAACCGATTTTCGGTCATCTTTCAGTTCAATTCCGATTATACCCGTTCTCATTTTCCAGTATTCGTTGGTATCCACATCCAGAAAGGAGAGATTTGTGATGGAGTCTGCCACAAGATTTAGAGCATTCATATCAGGATTTAATCGCAAAGCGTCTGTAGATTTCAGTTTCGTTTTCAACGTATCTTTTTTGTCTGCCGTTGTATAATAAGTTCCGATAAAATCGGTGTAGGATATGAATTTCCGGTTCATCATCGTATTGATGTTTTTTGCAATTTGTTTTATCGGTTCTGCTGTTCTCTTTCTCAGATCAATATCAAAATCGTTAAAGTCGGTTACCGATCGATGACGTACGAAAACCTCACGTTTCGAAGTTAAAGTTGTGTAATTTTTTGCTTTGTTTGCCAGAACTTTTTCCACTATGGCACGGGGATCAAATTTGTCAGGAAATACCGTAACCTCACTAATATTAAACGTGTTGCTCTCAAGATAAACATCAGGATTTTGAAGCAGCACACGGTAAGGAATGAGCTGGTTTTTGTACCCGATGTGCCTCAGGCAGATGGTGTCATCAGGCTCCGCATTTAGTTCTGCCGGTGAATACCTGCCCTGTTCGTTACTGATTATGCCATCATAGGTTCTCACCACAAAAATATTGACATAGGGCAGAGGCTCTTTTGTTTTGACATCAGATACGGTTCCCTGACGATACAAATTATTCGTGATCTCTGTGTTGTTTTGGGATGAAATGACTTGACAGCTGCAAATAAAGATCAAAAGAAACAAAATGGTTTTCATATACGGCATAGATAATCTGATGAACTGGAATTATTACTTTCTTTAAAAAACGGCTTTAAGGTAATTTAGTTACTTTAGAAATGTGCTGTTGTTGTTTGTTTGAACTCTTTAAAATATATAATCCATCCGGATATTCAGACAGATCAATTTGTGATGTGTTGCAAAAAGTACCTAGTTTTTCCCCGTTTACATTGTAAAGCATCGTCACAGAATTCTGCGAGTTGTTCGACGAAATGTTAATAACGCCGTTGGTTGGATTTGGATAAACCCGGAACTCATTTGTGGCGTCGATCTCATTTTTACTCAACGATGACGTGCAATCCTTAAAATTGATCACCTTGTCCCATAAATCGGATTTTTCGGACCGTACACCGCACTGACTGCCATTTGGTGTGGCTTTAATCTCAAGATAACAATCTTCAGACGCAGCATATTCCGGCCAGGTTGTAAGACCGTTTGTATTCGGGTTTCCGGTTCGTGCAAAATTGGTCCAGTATTGCAATATGTTGTTTTGAACACTGTCATCCTGCGGTTTAAATAAGAAGCCGCTACCCAGCGTTGCATTTTCCCAGTTATTGAACACGTAGAACAGTTCCATTCCATGGTAGGAACCCAAAGATGCAAGTTGAGGGACAGAGTGAGTGTATGTAAAAAAGTAGCGCCACACCGGTTCAGTCTGGTTCAGTTCGATGCATTGTGCTGTTCTTCGCACTGCAGAGGTGAACTGTGCATCTGTCAGGATTTGAACATATGCGTTTCTGGCCTCGTCCTGCGTTGATCCGGGCGGATAAAGCAACAGGGCTTCCGGCCTGAGAATTGCAGGAAGGTAAAGCGATACCAGGGCATTTACCATGGAAGGATAGACCACCAGTGGCGCACTCAGGCTCATTTCATCAGCATTTGACCCGATGATTAACGGCATATGGTTGAACTGGCCTGACTGTATGATGTTTTCAGGATTATCTGTAAATAGCACATCATCAGTTACAGGACGCCAGTTTTGCTGTACGATACCGCCGTTGATAGGGATACTCAGTGTTTCAGACAGGCTGTCCGCGGGAATTTTTCGCATGTCGGCTATTTTTTCTTCATCTGTGCCGGTGTTAACAAAGTTGTCAACCAGTTCTATACCCTTCAGTTTTGCTTGGGCATAATCATCCAAACCAGGTATGGCACTTTGTATGATGGCTTTGTGAAAAAGTCCTCTGGCTTCTTCCGTAAGGATCAGGTTTCCTGTATTTACACCGCCGGCACTTTCACCAAACAGGGTTACATTTGTTGGGTCACCACCGAAGGCTGCAATGTTGTTTTGTATCCAGTGCAGGGCCAGAATCTGATCCAGTACACCATAATTCCCGGAGATACCTGCCGTATTTTCAGCTTCCAGTCCTGGATGAACCATATAACCAAGAATGCCCAGACGATACTGGATGGTTACCACTACCACGTCACCACGTTCACACAGGTTTTTACCGTCGTACAGTTTTGTTCCACCTGTTTCCTGACCGGTTGAGCCCTGCTGGTTACCGCCGCCATGAATGAACACCATCACCGGAAGTCCGCCGCTAAGGTCAGGACTCCAGACATTAAGATAAAGGCAGTCTTCATCTCCCATGATAGTAGCAGTAGTATCACCCTGTTCAAAGTTTTTCTGCGGGCAAGCCGGGGGATAATTCATGGCTTGCAAAGTATCGGTATGATTGTCAGGAGGAACAGGGGCCCGCCAGCGTAGTTCATCAACAGGAGGTGAGGCAAACGGAATGCCCCGAAATTCAAATACATTGCCGCTTTTATTGCCCGACACCGGTCCATATGCCGTTGTCACAACCTGCGACCTGAGGCAGTTGCTATTAACAAATAAGATGAGAATGAAGAATGTAATGCTTTTTAACTGCATAAAATCTGATCCTTTTAATCTTTCGTATAACGAAATTCACCACCTCCCTGTTTTAGTACCATGGACTTATTTTCCGGATCAAACTCCATGACTATGCCGGCCTGATCGAAGTGAAACACATTGGGTGCAGTTTGCTCCAGCGGAAAGGATGACTGTCCGGTTGCCTGTGCCTTTAGTGTATTTCCTTCGGTAAAAATCTTTATCTTCAGGGCAATCTGAGTGCTGGAGTATTCTCCGGAATATTTTTGCAGATCTGCTTCGCTTGTTTCAATTGCATTGAATTCGGGAATATCGTAAGGTATGTTGTAATAGCTGTTCAGTACGTCAATCATGATGGAATTCATATTGTAATTCATGCCGTTCGACGTCATGGCTACACTCACTTTATCCTGAGTAATATAGCCGAGATTTGAGCGAAAACCATCAATGCCACCGTTATGCCCATATGCTTTTTTGTCGTGAAAGCCGTATTCAAACATGCCCATCCCATAATTGTCTTTCATGGTTTTCATCTGATCCAGGCTTTCCTGTGATATAATCTTCCCATTAAAGAGTGCGGTAATAAAACGACACAGATCCGATGGTGTGGAAACGAGGGCGCCGGCTCCTACAGGTATGGACATATCTGTTTCGGGTGCTTTTACCCAACCCTGATCATAATGGTAGGAATAACTGTCCCCATTTTTAGGGTCAGCCGGACCACCATACGCGGTGTGCTTCAATCCCAGTGGTTTTATAATATATGTTTCAACCAGTTCTTTATACGGTTTTTTATATGTTTTTTCCAGGATAAAGGTTAGCAATACATAGTTTGAATTACTGTATTCTGCTTTGCTGCCCGGTTCAAAGTCGCTTTTAAAACCGGATATCAAATCGATCAGTTGCTTTTCCGTCCGCGGTTCTGTTTCCCAGTCCGTGTAATCCGGTTCACTGGTAAGGTTGTGGATGCCGCTGTGATGGTTCAGCAGATAACGAATCTTTATCTTATCGGCATTGACTACCTTAGGAAAGTATGTTATTATAGTTTGATCCAGATCCAGAATGCCTTTTTCCACGGCCTTAAATGCAAGGGCGGCGGTAAACATTTTAGAGATGGAACCAATCCGGTATTCCGTTTCAGGCGTAGCAGGTATAGAATCCGTGAGATCTGCAAACCCGACTGCTTTGGTGTAAATCAGCTTCCCATCGTACGCCACTGCAACGCTACCCATGAATTTATCATTTTGTTCCAGTGCTGTGAGCAGACTGTCCAGTTTGGCGCTGTTCATCTCCTGCGCCTGTACTATAGGACTTAACGATATAAGTAGGGTGAAAACCAGTAAGGTTCGTTTCATAATGTTTATTTTTTATTGGTAAATACGATGTCTTTTCCTTTTTTCAACGTGATCTCTCCATGCCATTCGGTGTAGAGGTATTGTTTGTTGCTGTACCTGATTCCTGACGCTGTTGTGTCCTGGTGCAGAAGCATGGTGTCACCATCATGTACCAACTCACAGGTTCCAGCCTTATTGTTGTATTTCAGAATCAGGGAATCTCCATCCAAATTATACACCGTGGTTTTTACGTCCTGCCGGACGGGTTTTGTTTCTTTAGAACCACATGCCGTAAGTATCAGGATAAGAGCAAGGATGGTTAAAAATAGTTTGGCGAAGGTTAGTATTTTATTCGTGCGCATTTTGACATGGTTTAAAATTGATCCCAATTTACGAAAAGGCATAATGGATGTCAATTAATTCTTTTTAATGATTAAAATGGGATAAGCGTTTCCTTTTTAATCTGAAACAACTAATTTTAGCATCTGTTGTCTACGCTGGCTGCGTAAACTTTTTACGGATTAAGTTGTATTAATAGTATCATGGTGCATTTACTGGAAGAAATCAGGTCGTGGCTCGACACCATATTGCTGACAGGGAAGGATTATACAATTACCATCTCCAACCTGTTGATAGCTTTGCTTATCATATTAATTACCTTACTTGCTCTGAGGTTAATTAAAAAAGGTTTCCGTAGGTATTTTAAAAAGAAAACACCACAGGAAGCATCTTCCTTCTATTCAGTGTTTCTTATTATTAAGTACTTCATTTGGGTAATCGTCATCATACTCATTCTGGATTCATTTCATGTGAAGATATCAGTTTTCCTGGCCAGTTTTGCAGCTTTACTGGTTGGTGTTGGTTTAGGTATTCAGCAGGTATTCGGAGACGTGGCGGCCGGTATCATTCTTTTGTTTGAACGCAATCTGAGAATAAACGATGTGATTCAGCTGGATGACGGAACAGTAGGAAAAGTGACAGAAATAGGTCTGAGAACATCAAAAATAAAAACCCGGGACGATATTGTCACCATTGTACCGAATTCCAAGTTTGTCAACGATAAAATCATTAACTGGAGCCACATTGATTTTAAAACCCGTTTCAATGTTGGGGTGGGAGTGGCTTATGGTTCCGATGTGGAGCTGGTGACTAAGATTCTGCTGGATTGTGCTGATCAGGTGAAGCTGATTGCAAACACACCCAAACCCTTTGTGCGTTTCGAAAATTTTGGCGACTCATCGCTGGATTTTAAAGTCTATTTCTGGGTGAGCGATTCTTTTCATGTGGAAAATGTTAAAAGTCAGATGCGTTATAATATAGACAGGGAATTCAGAGCGCATAAGATAACTATCCCATTCCCGCAACGCGATGTTCATTTTTTTAATCCGGCTGCAAATGAAAAATAAGTTACTCATTATCTTCTTTATTCTTCCCCTAATAATACTGGGGCAGAATTTTACACCGGATCAGGCTGAGGTATTAAGTAAGCCTGCCTTAAAGTGTATTCAGAAGCCTTATCCGTATAAACCCGGAAAGGTGTTGGGATCCGATGCCGATGTAGTGGAACCCAAAGTGGATCATCCGGCCTTTTACGGCTGTTTCGACTGGCATTCCTCGGTTCACGGACACTGGACCCTGGTACGCCTGCTAAAATCCTATCCGGGTTTACCGGAAGCAAAACAGATCAGAACCATGTTAGATGAGAACCTGACAGCAGAACATATTCAAAAAGAGATTGCATTTTTTGCTGATCCTAACAATAAGACATTTGAACGCACCTACGGCTGGGCATGGCTCCTGAAACTGCAGATGGAACTGCGCACCTGGAACGATCCGCAAGGGAAGCAACTGGCTGCAAATGTGCAACCCCTGGCCGATACCATCGTGAGTCAATACAACCGTTTTCTGGATAAACTGAATTATCCCATTCGTGTGGGCGAACATACCAATACAGCTTTTGGTTTGACCTTTGCCTGGGATTATGCTAACGCGTTTGGTGAAACCATATTGAAGAACAAGATTAAGGATAAGGCTCTTGAATTTTACGAAAAAGACAAAAATTGCCCCATATCCTGGGAGCCGGGCGGCTTTGATTTTCTGTCTCCCTGTTTGATTGAGGCTGACCTGATGACACGTGTAATGAATGAAGTGGATTATATGCTGTGGCTGCAACAGTTCTTACCCGGATTGGGTGATGACGTAGGCATAAAGCTAAAACCGGCTGTGGTAAGTGACCGCACAGACGGTAAACTGGTACATCTTGACGGACTGAACCTGAGTCGTGCATGGTGTCTGTTCAATATTGCACATAAACTTCCGGGAGAAGATGAGGATATTGTTGCCATGGCCAAACAGCACCTTAATGCTGCCCTGCCTCATGTGACCAGCGGCGCTTACGAAGGCGAACACTGGCTTGCTTCATTTGCCGTGTATGCAGTAATTTGTGAATAGTATTATTGTATTTAATGATAAATTCTGGTTATGCCTGAAGAAAGCAAACTGATCTACTATATTAAAAAGTGGATACACATCACCGAAAAGGAGGAAGAAGTAATTCTATCAGCATTTGAACCGGTTTTTATTAAGAAGAAGAAAGAAATTCTGGAACCGGGAGATAATTGTGATTATATATATTTCATTATTGAAGGGTGTTTAAGGTCGTATTTTGTAGATGAAAAGGGGGTTGAACATATATATCAAATCAGGTTGGATAACAGCTGGATAAGTGATCTTGAAAGTTTCTTTTCACGACGGGCATCAAAGTATTATATTGAATCATTGGAAAATACCCGGTTACTGAGGGTATCATATGAACGGCTGGAGTCACTTTACAATGAAGTGCCAGGTCTTGAAAGATACTTCAGGATTTTATTTCAAAAAGCATATGTAAATGCCTTGCAAAGGTTGAACTCTACAATGTGGGAATCTGCTGTTGACAGGTACAATGAACTGCTAAAGGAACATAAGGATATTTTTCAGAGAGTTCCGCTCGTATACATTGCTTCTTACCTTGGCATCACTCCGGAGAGCCTTAGCAGGATACGTAAAAAGCTGTGAACACCTGTTTCTCTTAACATACATCAATTTCATTTCTTACCATAGGTCAAGTGTGCGTGGCATAACTGCACGGTAACTTTGTACCATAAAATTTAAAAACAAAAAGAAATGAAAAAGGTAAACTTAATTTTAGCAGCATTAGTGCTGATAGGTACATTAGCTGCAAGTGCACAGTCAAATAAGGAACTTGCTGAAGCAAAGAAACAACTCAATGAAATTTTAGCCGGTAATAAATTAACAGAGCAGTATCTGCAAAAATTCGACACTCTGGATTTTGTAGTTTACAGTAACCAGGAATGGGAAAGGTTGCACGAAAGTCATGCACACAACATTCTGGTTTATTATCCTGACGGGAGCACGACTGTTGGTTTGGAAGATCACATCGCTGCGTTAAAACCAATGTTTGTTTTTGCTCCGGACACCAAGATTACGGTTCATCCTATTCGTTTTGGAACCGGACAATATACTGCAGTTACAGGCTATATTGAGGGAACATTTTCAAACCCCATGCCACTTCCCAATGGCGGCTCAATTCCACCAACCGGAAAATCATTCAAATTACCGATGGTTACCATTGGATTATGGAAAGACGGTGTGATGTATGAAGAGCACCTGTTTTGGGACAACCAGGCATTTATGAAACAAATAGGACTGGCAAACTGATGATAAAGACTGTTTTTAAAGAATAAAAACGGATCATCAGGTAATTTTAATAAGAAAGAAATAAAAAACAAAGTAACAAAGATGAAAATTGGAATAACAGGAGCAACAGGTCAGTTAGGGAGTCTTGTTGTAGAACAATTAAAAAAGATTGTTGGTAAAGAAAACGTAATTGCATTGGTGCGTACACCTGCTAAAGCAGAAAAACTTGGTGTGGAATCCCGTGCTTTTGATTATGAAAAAGCAAGTGAGTTGTCCGATGCGCTGGAAGATATAGATCGCTTACTTCTTATTTCAGGAAGCGAGATTGGGCAAAGAGCACGGCAGCATGACAATGTTATTAATGCGGCCCGAAAATCAGGAGTAAAATGGATCGTTTACACCAGTTTATTGCATGCAGACTCGTCTTCACTGAATCTGGCAGAGGAACATCTGCTTACAGAAAAAACGTTGAAAAATTCAGGTATTGCTTATACTATACTACGCAATGGCTGGTATACGGAGAATTATACCGGATCTGTACAGGGTGCCTTAAATGCAGGAAGCTTTGTAGGAAGTGCCGGTGACGGTAAGATATCATCCGCAAGCAGGGCTGATTTTGCAGAGGCGGCGGCTGTGGTTATCTCTGATGAAAAACATAAAGGGCTGGTTTATGAACTTGCCGGTGATGAAGCATATACATTGGAGGAACTGGCAGCCGAAATTATGAGGCAGTCAGGGAAAACAATTCCTTATACCAACCTGCCGGAAAAAGAATATGCACAGATTCTCAAAAATGTTGGCTTACCGGAATTTTTTGCCGCAGCAATAGCCGGATGGGATACCAGTGCATCCAAAGGCGATTTATTTGACGATTCAAAACAGCTTTCAAAACTTATAGGCAGACCGACTGAATCCCTTGCGAATGCAGTGAATGCTGTATTATAATTAACAGAAAAGCCTGGTTATTTTGCCTGCAATATTATGTTGCAGGCAAAACCAGAAGCTTGATTTAAAGAGCGGTATAATGAAAAGCACTATATATAATATGACGGAAGGCAGACTCTCACCGGATGCAAAAACATTTCTGATGATGGAAAATGAAGTCCTGCGATTTCAAATTTTTCAGAATAATGTACTGAATCAGGAAGTTGTTTTAAAGGCTGGTTATGAATTTATATCCGGAAAGTTTTTCAGGCAGGATATCCCAACATATGATGAAACGGATTATGCCATTAATCATATCGAGGATCAGTTGATGACACATAAATCCCGTATCCAAAACAGCAGGATATTGTATACATCAGATGAAGCACTCAAAAATGTATTCAGAAAAAATGACCTTAATGAGAATTTGTACTCTCGCGAAAGTATTGAAAAACTATTTAGTAGTTATGCCCGCGTAATCATGGGTGCGCCTGTTTCGGAGCTAAAAGCAGGCATCGCACAAAAAGATTATGCAATTGTTCTGGTATTGCGGGAAATAATGCACCACTTAGACTTTGAATATTTAAACTTTTCGAATTAACATGCAGTATATTAATATTATAGTATGTTTGACTAAATTGTCTGTTGACGCTTCTTAATCCCTTATTCTATTGTTCCTCTAGTAATAATGAACACCCGCTGTCAAAAAGCGGTTATATGTTAACTGACAGCTAATTAAAGCAATTGAATTTCACATAAATAAATGGCAGGTTACGACAGGTATTATAAGACTGAGGAATTGTTTGGAGAACCTTATCCTGAGTTGTTGGCATTTTTCAGGCAATATGAACCCAAAGGTACGGTGATTGACCTGGGATGCGGACAGGGCAGGGATGCTATTCATCTGGCCGCACTGGGATACAGGGTCACCGGAATGGATGCTTCCAAAGTCGGGATTGACCAGTTGAATGCAGTGGCTGAAAAAGAAAAGTTAAACGCAAGGGGAGTAGTCGGTGATATTTATAAGTTTGAGAACTACGGGGATTTTGATATCGTTCTGCTTGATTCCATGTTCCATTTTGATAAACGTGATAAACGGAAGGAGACGGACCTGATTTTGAGAATCGCTCAACGAATAAAACCCCGGGGTGTGATCTGCTTTTGCATTCAGGATACTGGCAAAAAAGTTAGCATTCTCAAGGATACACTGAATAGTGCTGGGGCTGAATTTGAGGTGTTAAATGATTCTTCGATGGTTTATAAATATGAGGATAAGCAAAGTGGACATACATCAGAAACGAACTATTGTATGTATATCGTGCGAAAATGTTAAGCACAGTGGTTTTTCGGTAGGTACGTTGTAGCGGCATGGGTAATACAGATCTGACAATTTAATTATGGTAATTCTAAAATCATGACATTATGGGAATAGCAGCAGGTATAATGATCATTTTAATCAGCATTGCACACAACGTGTATGGTGAAAAGAAACAGGTTCCCGAACTTAAAAAGATAACCAGTAATCCTGTCATGATTGGTTCTTTACGCATTATGATCTTCCAGGGAGGGCTGTTGTTACTGGCCGTCGGAATCATTCAGGTACTGGTTTCGGCGGGAACCATTCACCTGCCAGGCATATCTGCCTATTTCCCGGTAGGAATTGTGCTCATCAACTTCATCACCAGTCTGGTCATTGCTGCGCTTATTCACAGTGAAGTTTTTAAAGTCACTCTGCCGCAGTTTGTGTTTTTTGCCGTCATCATTGTGCTGCAGATTCTGTCTCTATCCTGAACCGTATCATTGTGTTCTTCGTGGTTTTTCATAGTGTTACTTTATGGTTTATTTTTACCACACAGGGCACGAAGGAGGCACAAAGTTCACGGAGAATATCTGTTGAACAGATGAATATTAGGTTTTGTCTTTATTTGATAATTCATGTTGTATAGTAGAAACAAAAAACTGACAGAACCAAATACATTAACTTATAGCTTGGTTGAGACGTTGATTCAACTTGTTTTCTCTTTGTGTCCCCTGTGAATTCCCTTTGTGTTGCTTTGTGGTTTAGTTATTACAAAGGATAGTATACTGTAGCCTGAATTTTCAATGCTGCAGATACGTTCCATATTTTGATGACGATCCTTGAGGCCGGATCCCTATATAAGCTGACTAAATTCGTTTAATACTTTATTGACGTTTTGTAACCGAGATCTTAAATACGCCTTTACCCTGACGAACTATATAAACGCCGGTTGGTAAACTGATATAGGACAACCTACCATGCGCAACCCTAATTCCGGACAAATTGTACACCTCAGACACAGCGTTATAATCTATGCCGGCTGTAATAGATACATTTCCGATACCGGTAGAGGTTCCGTTTTTCACTTTGATGTTGTCTATGCCTACGGTTCCTGTACCACGACCGGCAAGAATCCAGAGTCCCATAAGGATTCCATTCCCGTTTACCGCAGTTGTACCGTTATAGATGGAGTTCCCTGTTGAACGGTTGATGATAGTGACATCAACCGTCTTCGCAGTAACATCAACTTTACCACTTATGGTGATCCAGGTTCCGGATGCGATTGAGAGGGCAGACGACGCTGAACCGTTGACATACCATATGCTACCATTGCTACCGTTATAAGTCGGTGTTACAAGACGGAATATAAAACCTGAATTTGTCGTACTATTGTTTGAATTGTTATTGTCTGTACTTATTAAAGCGACTTCACTCACTGAACGATCGATTACATTGCCGGGCGTCAGCTGTACATCAAACGAAAAATTATAGCTTGTAAGACCACTAACACCGCTGAATGTATTCAAGGCACTGCGATTACCCGTACCGCCGTTAGTGTTTAATTCTATATAGTTGCTCTCAAGCGATAAGTCGTATAAGCTGGAGATAGAGCCATTAGGAGTAATCCAAGAAGATGCCAGACCTGCGTAGTCATAATCTTCGTAGAAAACATAATCAGACAAATCGACTGGTTCATAAGTTGACAGGTCGAGGTCGGCTGCATAGCCCAGGACGATATTCTTTACATCGTAATCGAAAATCAGTTTTTGGTTGCGATAGTAGCTTATGACAGCTGATACGATCTCGGCAGGAGTTGTTCCTGATCCATAGCTTGGCGTTACAGAAGCCGGGAATGTGAGCATCAACACTCCGTCTTTATAATAGGCAATGGTCTCGTCAGTATTATACGATACTGTCACATAGCAACTGGTATTCAGAAAAATCCTCCAGGCCGTCGACGAAGAATACCCTGCAGATATGGCTGCAGATGATAAGGTAGCTTTAGCTTCGTAGAAATCTGCACTGTTGTAGCGTAATACAGACAGAAACAAACTGTATATGTTGTCAGTAGAATGAGCTATTAATTCCCAGTCGCTTGTAATGTTATCCAGGTAAAAACTCAGCGACATGCCTGTCTGGGAGTTGATACGGCTGCTTGGTGCTGCTGCATTGTATTCTCCGATATCAGCGTACGATTCCAGTATAGCTCCTTCTTCTATGGGAAGGATGTCAGCTATGTTATTGGCTGATAACTGAATGGGTGATGTTCTGGTATAAACGTAATTGCCGCATGTTATGGTCAGTGTCAGAACCGTTGATGTATTGGATGTCAGATCCTTCACTACACCTTCTGAACTTATCAATGTGGTATCCCATTTCCATGCATACGTAGCTCCGTAGTAGCCTTCGGTAGGTAAGGAAATTTGTGAGCCACTGTAAGCCTCCGAGGGAACAGTACCATTCATATTCATTACATTGTAAGCGACAGTTGCATCTTCGGGAAACGGCTTTCCTTCTCCCGCCATCTTATAACCCCATATTGAGATATCGTTGCCGACAGCGGTGAAACACAGGGTGCTGTAATCCAGTCCTTCCATTTTTTGGGTCAGTAGCACACCCTGAAATGTCACATTGTTGATGCTTATAGTAATATACGGACCATCTGATGCCTGTGACCATGAGCCGGTATAGGCTCCTGTAACGGAACCGTCTGAATTCAGTTTAATCTCTTTCTCTGTTACACATTCCAGGTTGGCATAATCGGTGCCGGAACCGTGATAAAGTATGCTGTAGCTTCCTGCCACATCATTTGCAGAATAAGGTTCTGTTGCCAGGGTTTCACCGGCATACTCGAACGGTGCTGCAGTGATGTATCCGTTTTTAGTCTGGAAGAGTTGATGTACACGTACCTGATGGCCTTCTGTTCCATTGTCGAAGCGGGTGTGATAAACAAGATAGCTTTTTCCGTTTTCATCTGTAAACGCTGAATTATGGCCTTGAGCAGTGTAGCCGTCATCCATCCAGCCCCACTTATAATAGGACATCAGGCGCAGTCCTACCTGTCCGTTAACTTTTCCAACACCGGTGTTCGTTGATGAGTAGCGGGCATCCTGTCCGGTCATATCAACATAAGGTCCTGTAGCCTGATCCGAAGCAAAAACACGCATGTTGTAACCTCCTGCAGCGGTAAGGCCACCGTTGGACATAAACAGGTAGTAGGTATCGTTGATATACTGTATATATGAACCTTCACCGGACACATGATTGCCTCCTGCTACTTTGATACCCTGGTATTCATCAGATACGGCATTGGCGGCAGTCCCGTCGTTGGTGGTGTAGGTGTATGCATAATCGCGTAAACCGGTCTCAGCATCCAGACGCAGCATATATATTCCCCCGAACCATGACCCGTAAGACATCCACAGATTGCCGTCTTCATCGTAAAATACGCAGGGATCAATGGCATTTACGCCATAAGTGTGGTTCCCGTTTCGAACGATGTTATAACGCGAAGGAAATCCCTCTGACGGGTTGATCACATCATAAAAATCTGTTTCAGCGGCCTCGCTCTGGTTTGTAAAACCTGAATATACCACCGGGCCTACATAGGTCCAGTTACCATCGAGGGTGGTTGCAGTCAGTAAAACGATGGAACTGTACCAATTCTCCCCGTTGATACTCATATACATGCACCACTTCTGCATATCCTTGTTCCAGATAACATCGGGTGCCCACATGTTACCACTCACATTGTAGCTGTCGCTTCCTTTGGCAGACCAGGCAGCCGGTGCGGCAAACATAGTTGTATACGAATTGTTAATATTGTTTCTGAATGTACTCCAGTTTTTCAAATCTGTAGAATTAGCCCAGGCTCTGTGTGAACCAAAAATATAATACACCTCGGAGGCATCTGCTGAATATTCCCCGGAAATCGTGCTTCCAGTTTTATAGCCAACAACAACCGAAGGGTCATGTACGGACACATAATGGTACGATCCAGCGTTAAAGTAGGTGTTGTATAATGTTGTAATTTCGCTGATTGTAAGCGTATCGGCAGCAGTTGCTTTCACACATAAAAAGATGAGTACTGTAACCAGTACAGAAGTTGTCAGCTTTTTTATTCTCATTAGTCCTTAATTTGAAGCAGATTCTACATTTTTAATAAGTCATTAAAAATATACAAATATTCAATAAGGATACCTTTTATCATCTAAATTATTGCTTCTCCCGGTTTAGCTGCCGTGTTTTAAAACAACATAAAATAAGAGGATAATAGCTCCCAAGCATGTTTCAACAGGTAGTGCGGTTAGTGTATGAAAGCAGGATCATATTGGCCAAGATCCATCGTCACCCTCACACTCACTCTCACTCTCACTCTCACATTCCTTCATACCATCATTGCAATCTGAAGCTTTATGCGAAAGATTGGGGTTACATTCACTACGCTCATTTCCGGGGTTACAAACATATCACCCCAACGGGGTTATGAAGATTCATTAGGGTTTAATTGCAGGTTGGAAGTACGATGTAGCAACCTTCTGTATGTTAAGTCTCACACCTCTTCTCTCACACTGTTGCTCACTCTTATTTTCTTTTTATATATCCAAATTCTCCCGGAGCGGTTCATCGTTCAGTACTTAACAGAAAAACGTTAACTTTAAACCCGTAACTGACAGATACATCAGGTTTGAATTGATGGTAAAATGTTATGATGCCTGAATATCGGGTCACATTAAAAAGCAGTGGTACACTTAAAATGGACGTATTCAAAACATTCATAGAAAAACATACGCCTTTGCCGACGAAAGACTGGGAAACCATACAACGGGCTTTTACAAAAAAGGAAGTCTTAAAGAATGAACTGATCCTGAGCGAAGGTGAGATTTGCAGGAACTTTTACTTTTTAGAACGTGGCCTCCTTCGGTATTTTTACAATATTGATGGAAACGAAGTGGTTAAAACCTTTACGATTCCACCCTTCTGCTTTACCTCTAAAATCAGCTTCAGAAATCAGCGTCCGGCACAGGAAAGCATCCAGGCTCTGGAAGACTCTGTGGTTTGGCTGACCAGCTACGCACAGTACCGCGTGCTTGAAAAGATGGATGCCTGGAACCGGTTCATCAACAGTTTGTTAAACGAAATTGATGAATTCTCTGAAACAATGATAATACAATCTAAAACCTTAACACCCGACCAGCGCTACCAGTGGCTCACAAGGAACTTTCCGTCAAGCGTATTGCAACGGATTCCACAAAAGGATATTGCCTCATTTTTAGGCATTGCGCCGCAGTCTTTGAGTCGGATCAAACACAACATGCTTAAAAAAAGATGAGGCACACCCTTTTGTCCGGATGTGCCTCATTAAATTTAAATGCTTAAAACTTTCTGCCGATATAAAAGGCATAGCCGTAGTACTGATTGTTCTTCCGGTACAACGTTTCTTCGTGCCTTTGATTAGCAATAAACCCTTCGGCAAAGGTATTGCCGGCATGGTTTTTCAGAAAGTTTTCCCTGGTCTGAACCTGCTGGTCGTAAAAGTGCTCTGTCCAGCAGTTGACCGGCAAAACAAAGGCTGCAACAGGATAATACCCTGCCTTTTGCATCTGTGCTACCTTATTGGGGATGGTATCAATACCCGGATAGGCATCCATCCAGAAGTCTTCAATCTCGGCCGGACGCTCGTCGGTGAACCAGCTTGCTTCTGATACCACAACGTATCCACCTTTTTTAAGGAAACTATGCCAGTACTGCAGGCCCTTTTCAAAACCAATGTTGTAAATTGCCCCTTCAGACCAGATAAGGTCGAGCGATTCCGCCTCAAATGAGAGGTCGTCCATTGAACCGACAAGGCCCTTTACCCGGTACTGAAGATGTAATGCTTCGGCGTTCCGGTTAAAAAGATCCACAAAGGTTGGAAACAGGTCAACGCCTGTTATCTTTCCACCGGTATGCTGTGCCAGTACCATGGTCTGGCCACCGGTGCCGCAGCCAAGGTCTGCAATTTCCGGCTCGTCAGGAAGATGTTCCAGAAAACTGAGGGCTTTCAGTGTCATTTCAGAACTACCCGGTCCCTGGCGTTCTGTGCCTGAATAATATTCGACGATAAGGTTTACATCGAAATCGTGGATTGAATTAGTATCGTTACTCATGATGTTTAAATTTAATTTAAGGCCTGATTCGTGATTTAGTCGCGCTTTGTCAAACCAGTTTGTACGTATATGTATATGAAAATAACTCCGGCAGGAATTTGCCTGAGTGTGCTAAGGGATAATCAAAGCCAGGAAAGACAATGATTATTTACGATACCGAATCCAAATTTAATATAAACATCCAAAGATTTTACAGCGTCAAAAGTATATATATTTTTTAGTACAGAGGCGCAATATTTTTCATATTTTCTAATAAAAAGTGAAAGAAATTAACTTAGGTGCATTTTATTGCCGTTTAAAAGCCTAACCTTTGTCGGAAAAATTAAATGAATCCCAGTGGCAGGTTTTAAAGCAAAACTCATCCTGTATCTCTTAAGGCACAGGCATGTTTTAAAGGGACAACTCAGACAGAAAGACTTTGAACAAAGTATTGAGGCGGTATTGAAGTTCAGGGAAACATGTGAGAAAGGTGGTGAACGCTTTGGTAAATTACCGGCGAATGTCAGGGTGAAGCAGGAAATTATAAACATGGTACGGACCGAATGGATTGTTCCGGATCATGCCCCCGATCATAAGCTGTTGTTTTATGTGCATGGTGGCGGATACGTGTCCGGTTCATGCAACGACCATCGTTCAATCGTTTCAAAGCTTACCCTGAAAACGGGCATCACCACAATGTTGTATGAATATGGTCTGGCGCCGGAACATCCATATCCGTCTGCCCTGGAAGATTCCATCAGCACTTACCAAGAAATTCTAAGAAAGGGCTACCAACCTGAAAATATTATTGTTGTAGGAGAATCGGCTGGGGGAGGTTTGGCCCTGGCCTTATTGCTGGCGCTCAGGGATAAAAATATTGACCTGCCCAAAGCGGCTGTTGCCATCTCGCCATGGACGGACTTAAGCTGTTCGGGTTCATCGTATAAAACAAAGTGGAAGGTTTCTTTGGCTCCGCCTGAAAGCTGGAATGTATTCAGCCATTTTTATGTGGGAAAGAACGATGTGAATGATCCGTATATCTCACCCTTAAAAGGGAGCCTGGAAGGTCTGCCTCCATTGTTTATCAATGCCGGAGATGCGGATGAACTCTTCGACGATAGCCTGGTTTTTTATGAAAAAGCCAAACGTGCCGGAGTCGATATCACATTCAGAGCCGGAAAAGGAATGGTGCACTGTTATCCGCTTATGGCTCCGTTGTTTAAAGAAGCCACTGAGGCACTGGATGAAATAGCAGAATTCATTAAATTAAAACTTAACGCTTAAGATGACCACAAAGGAACTATACACAAAACTTTCGGAGGCCTATTCCGATAAAAACCTGAACCGGATAACTGCAAAGCTCATCCTGCTGTACAAAAACAGGAATTACAGCAAAATCAGGGAAATGGCGAATAAAATATCACGGATCATTGCCATTGATGAAGAGAATGATGCGCGCTGCTTTTCAAAGCTCATCATGTTATACCATCCCGATAAGGGCGGGCAGATCCGAAGTGCGATAGAGCGCTTATATGCGCAAAACGATGAAGCACAATTGCGTGCCTTTTCGCATATCTTATTACTGGGTGATCCGGACCTTGTTGTGGTAGAAGACGTTGCGGAAGATGTGGATTACCATCCTGAATACGTGTGGGATGTGGACGTGCAGGACGGATTTGATTATGAGGATCACGATGGCGAAGGTGAAGGATCTGCCGATGTGGATTATGAAAAATCTTTTTACAACCTTATTAAGATACGGGAATACGGGGATGTAAGCATTGAATTTCCCTCGTACTATCTGGAGGATTTTGAGGAGTTTGAAATGGCATACAGCGGACTCGAATCTCTGGATGGCGTGGAGTACTGCATTCATGCCAGGATTCTTGATCTGTCGGACAACCGGATAAGCGACATTGGTAACCTGTGGAACCTGCATCATTTAGAGGAACTGTATCTGGGAAACAACCAGATAGGGTATATTGACGGCTTAAGCAACCTGACCAGCCTGAGGGTGCTCGATCTGTCCGGCAACAGAATTGACGATATTTCTCCCCTGATGCACCTGGAAAATCTTGAACTGGTTAACCTCATTGGTAATCCCGTTCCCGCAAGCCAGATCAAACAGTTAAAAGACAAAGGCATCATTATTATGACCAGTAAGGTGTGACCGTAGGATAGTTTCCTGCTCTTGTCTCGTTCTCCGAAGTCCTGACGTAGGAGAACTCTTACCCTCTTCTCTCACTCTGTTACTCACACTGATTTTTCCCTGGTGTTAATCCTCTAATATCCATTCTGAAAATCAGTTTTACCCCGGCCCTAAAGGGAGTCTGGTTTTCAATAAACGGTACTTGCATTTTAGAAATTTATATTCGCGCTCTCTCTGTTGCTCATACTGCTGCAGTTGCTATTTGTTTTATTCCCTAAAATACTTACCTTTAAACCTTTAATGTAACGACCCCGTTCCTGTTTGGATTAGCTGTGAAAAGAATGAACCCATAAAGAAATTATTGAGAACAAAATCTGATTTAAGGTTGGTATATACTTGTTTATTGTTAAGCTAACAAGTTTTGAACGAAGTATTTGACATAGTAAGTTGTGACGAGAATAGAGAAAGTCAGGAAAAACTTTTTAAGCTAATAGAAAGTGGAGAGGGCGTTTTATTTGTAGGCTCAGGGAGTAGTGTAAGATTAAATTATCCTTCATGGGAAGGTGTTCTTCGTGATTTATCCAACAAAATTACGGAAGATGCTGTAAAAAACATTATAGAAGATAAGATTGGAAAAGGAGAGCTACTTCTAGCAGCTGAAATTATCAAAAGTAAGATTGATTCAACAGAATACAATAGTGCATTTGAGAGCTTTTTTGGTCCAAAAAAAACAACTCATGATGATTTTCACAAATTACTAGTAACTGTTCGATTTAAAGGTTTCGTAACTACAAATTATGACTCGGTAATTGAGAGCGCTCTAAAGGAAATTCAAAATCCATTATCGAATTATGGTATCATAATATCTGAAGAATATAAATCTCGAGTTCATTATTTTCTGAATTCAATTGTAAATGCGATTAACTATTCTGAACGTTATCATCTCTATTTACATGGAAAATATAATGACCCTTCTTCTACAATATTGTCGTATGGAGACTATGTAGAAAAGTATGATGGCCAAGATATTAAAAACGCTGGGAATTTATATGATGAGTTAATAGCCGGAAATCTTGAAATAGGAGAATTCGAATCAAAGTCCAAATTAAAGAATAAGGCTTTTAGAACTTTACATTATAAAGCAATCTATTTATTGTTTGCTAGTCAACGGTTGGTGTTTACTGGGTTTGGACTTAGGGATGATTACTTAAATAAAGTAATTGATGATATCCAAGAAGATTTTGATCCTGTTTATCCAAATCATTTTGCATTAATGAGCAACAATGGTTCAAAATCTTGGACTAGGTTGGATTATTTGGAGGAAAAAAAGAAATGGAAATCTAAAGGTGTTGAGCTTGTTTTCTTTAATGATGATGCAAACTATGGAGGAATTTTTAAGTTCTTCCAAGGATTATCCCCAAACAGCTTTCTTTCTGATTCAATTCAACCGGATCATTCTGCTTCAGAAGTAGATACTATAACTGTAGAACCAAAAACGTCTGAAAATGAGGAGGAAGATGAAAGTATAAATTCTAAGTTACTTGCAAAAACAAGAAAAACTGTTGAAGAACTAAAAGGAAAATGAAAATAGACCGCTCACATATAATTGAGAGATTATTCCAGTTTTCGCAAGAAGGAAATGGAGTGATTATCGGTAAACCGGGTATTGGTAAAAGTTATTCAATTGCAGAGTTAGCAGAAATACTAGTCAATAAGAATATCCCGGTGGTTATTTTGCCAATTGATACTATTCTTGATGGAACAGATTCATCTATTGAATCTGAAATAGAATCTAATGGGAATTGGATATCATACTTAGACAAAATAAAACTATCTGAAGGAGAAAAAGCGGTTCTAGTATTCGATGCTTATGATGCTGCAAGAGATGAAAAGCTAAAAAAGGAAATATTAATTCAGATCAAAAAAGCAATTTCGAAACTACATAAATGGAATGTTTTAGTAAGTGTCAGAACTTATGATGCAACCAAATCACCTCAATTATTAAGGCTTTTCGGTAATCAAAATGTTGGTAATGGCCTGTCTTGTAGATATTTTGAAATTCCGGATTTAACTGACTCTGAATTGGATAGTGTATTTAAAGACAATCCTACTCTTGAAAAATTATACCAAACGGCAGATATAGAATTAAAAAGAATATTAAAGATTCCTTTTTTTCTTAGACTATTAGAAATAGTAGAGGAAAATGCAAGTTCATCAGAGCTTGAAGAAATAAAACTGATTAAGTCAGAAACTGAATTACTCAACAAGTATTGGAATAGCAAAATTACCAATACAGATGACTCATATAAGAAAGAAGCATTCTTAAAAAGCCTTGCGGAACAGCTTGTTGAGAACAAAAGCCTAAGCTGTAAAAAAGAACAATTTCTAAGTGATGAAGAAACATTCAAAAAATTGAGGAGTGATGATTTGATAAGTGAAGTAGGAGTGGGAGAGAGGAATATTGCTTTCTCACACAATATTTTGTTTGATTATATGGCGGGAAGATTAGTTATTCCAATCGAACCTAAAGAGTTGCTTAATTTCATTACGGAAGATAAGTCTCGTCCATTTTTTTTAAGGCCAAGTTTCATATTTTATTTTACCAATCTGTGGTATCAATATCGAGATTCATTTTGGAAAAACTATGACTATCTTGGCAAAGAATCAGATTCAAATATATTGCTCTTTAAAAGGTTAATACCAACTTCTGTAATTGCAAATGAATATGATAGTATAAAGGATATTGAACCTGTTTTTAGAGATCATGATATTATTCAACAGTTACTTCAATCGATTCGATTTCTTTCAAATAGAAAGATTGAGCAAAAAGATATTGAATTATTGTATAATCTATCGAACCAGTTAGATGTTCATTTCCTTTGGGATTATGCATTCATATTTGAAAGGATACTTCTAAATGAAAGTGTTAATGACATAGAAAAATTTGGCCTAATTAGCAGAAGGTTTCTTGCATATATTCTAGAAGAACAAAAAAAACAGGCTGAGCGAAATCAATCTTTAGACAGGTTAGGAAGTACTAGAGGGGTTGAATTTGTCTCTAAGACATTTAAATCAAATCCAGAAGAATCTATCAAATTATTTCGGGAAGTTCTCAATTTACTAAAAGAACCAAATTTTGAAATTTGGTATTTCTCAAGCCTGTCCGATGATTTAGAATATTTTGTTGCAGATGCTCCTGAATTTGTAGCAGAAATATATCAAAGAATATTCTTTCATTCTGAAACCAGTGACGCCAAGACAAATATGGGAACAGTCACTTTAAATCTTGTAAGCAATAGAAGACAGGATTTTGACATGTGCTATTATCGGTTGGTTGAGTTGTTTCCAAAATTCCTCTCAGCATCACCAAGTATAGCCATCGAAACTGGAATTAGTATAGTAAATATGTATGTAAAGCAAGATAAACTGTATGTTATAAATGAGAATTATGAAAGCCTAAATGAGGTTAATATTAAGAATTTATCAAGTCATTTTTTACCTGATTTGTCTTCTATGTGGCATGATTCACTTGCCTATAACAAACCTGCACAATTAATTGAGAAAATAATTGATTTCTTTATACTATTAGCGAACGAAAATAAGGTAACGGAATTAACTCAGTATCTTGATGTTTATGTATCTAATGCAATAGTTGGCTTTATTTGGAAAAAATTGTTAGAATTCGCAAATGAATACCCTAAATTATTATGTAGCTATTTATATGAATTACTACTTAACCCAATTATTTTAACGAGTAGTGATACTACATATGAATCTGGAATTTCTATTAATAAGATTTTCCCTTTATTAAAAGTAGAACAGCGTGAAAAACTTGAAGAAACAATATTGAAATTGTTAAATGAAAAAGGGGAAGAAGGAAAAAAATACGCAGAAAATAAAGTAAATAGGCTCTTAAATTGTATACCAAAGGAATTATTAGAAAGTGAAGACGCAATAAATATTGTTGAGCATTCAGCTCCTATAAGAAATGAACCAACTTTTAAAACTTCTTGGTCAAGTGAACCATATACGACAGACAAATGGCTTAAAGATCAGGGAGTTGATTTAGAGAAAGAGAAGAATAAACAAATTTATGATCTAATAAGTGAGTTGCAGCCATTTAATAGTCAAAGGATGAATGACTCTCCGTCTCGAGGTGACTTTATTAAACTATTACCGATTGCAAACGAATTGTTTGAGTTGACCAAAAATGGTGGGTATGAAAAAGACTTAGAGTTTTCATCATTTAAAGAGGTTTTTCAATTTTATTCTATTATTACTCGGAATGCCTCACAAATTGAAGAAACAGATTATCAACAGGCTTGGGAAGCCATTCAATTTGGGTTAGAATACATATCCGAGTATGATGAATCTTTTGATGAATCCAACTCACCATCATCAGGTTATTCTCCAACTCCGCGAATTGAAGCTTCAAATGCATTAATAGGACTCTTTTCTTTTAAGAACGAAGATTCTATTTATGAAAACATAAAAGCAGCTGTTAAAGATTCAAACCCAGTCGTAAGGTTTAATGTATTAAAGAATATAGCTCTTTTATGGGAATCTAAGCCTGAAGGCTATTGGGAAATAGTATTGGAACGCCTTCAAAATGAAACTGATTCCTTTACAATCGCAACTGTTTTGAATAATGTTTATCGAAAGAAGATCATTAATGAAGAGGAAAGAGTTATAAATGTTATTGAAATAGCTGCAACCAGAATCAAAGAGTTCAAAAAAAGAGATTCATTTACGAAGACTTATTCAGGTTTACTATTATTTCTACTGGATAACAAAAAAAATAAAGTTGCTCAGAAGATTCTATATGATAATCTCAATAGTACAGATTTTATTCAAACTCTTGTTTCTAGGTTATTTGACTTTATCGATCCTAAATATACGGACAATGATTATACAGTAGAATCGACAAGAAAGGAACTAATACAGCTATTTAAGGATGCAGCATTTGAAAATATCAAAATGTTAAAAAATGATGATCCTTCTAAATTTTCGATTGAGGATAGTCCAGAAAGAGATCGATTGTTCCTTATTGATTTTATAATTCAGCGTATTTATTTCGGATTGCATATTAATGAAAGAATAGATAAGAATGATTTAAGACCAAATCAAAAAAACAAGAGAGCATTCTATGACCGAATTAAACCAATCTTGACCGATATCGTTGATAACTCAAAGGAAATTGGAGGAGGGATTATGGTGGCTCATACGGCTCACTATTTAGTGCAAACGTTAAATGGTGTAATTAGGTTTTATCCAGAAGAAGCTCAATCTATTTTAGATATGGCTTCAAAAATCACAGAACTTTCATATAAGACAGGTTATACATTTGATCCTTCTTCAATCACAGAAATCGTAAGCCTTACGGAAGTGCTTCTCGCTGATCACAAAGAGTTATTAAGAGATGATAAATCCCTAAATCAATTAGTTTCAATTCTTTATCTATATGTTCAAAGTGGATGGACTGAAGCATTAGAGCTATTATGGAAACTGGATGAAGCATTCAAATAGAAGTGACCACGAAGTATTGTGAGCAATAGAATCCAGAGAAAATCTATAATTCCTAGTCAAACCGCACTTGTATTCAATCACCTCCCTACCTTTTCAAAAAAAGTCTGGACATTTTGTACAAAAAGTCCGGACCTTTCATGTAAAAAGTCCAGACTTTTTTTGTGAAACATAAGGTCAAGGAGAAAAACAGCTAACCGTTTTCTGGTAAGACGCTGTTTTTTCATTTGCAACCAGAATATCTCCGGCCTTGATTTACATTCACTTTGCTCATTTACCCGGGGTTACAAATCTGTCACCTCTACGGGGTTGTTGTCATTCAGTATTATTTAAATGTGGGTTGGCTGCTCGAAAGGGTGCGGATTAAAGCGATGGAAATCTTACTATGTGAAAGGATCAGGTAGGTTGTTGCGGTTCTTTCGGGCAAGCTTTTTTTGTCTACTTTTTGAAGCATCAAAAAGTAGAAACCGGGTGAATCCTGAGCAAAGCGAAAGAGAGGGTTACTGAGTTTATCGAAGTAGGGTGTTAAGCCCCTCCATTCGATGCAGTATTCAGAATAGCCCGGTTGTGGTAACATCAGGCCTTGCTTTATTCTCCGAAGTCCTGACGTAGGAGAACTCTTACCCCTCTTCTCTCACTCTGTTACTCACACTGATTTTTCCCTGGTGTTAATCCTCTAATATCTAATCTGAAAATCAGTTTTACCCCGGCCCTAAAGGGAGTCTGGTTTTCATAAAGCTTCGTATTTGCCATTTAGGTATTCATATTCACTCTCACACCCACTCTTTTAATCCGTCTGTTTGGTTAAATTCCTGAAATAATTATCTTTAAACCTTTATTTGAAGCGCACTCACAATACATTTTGTTGAGTATACGTGCAAATGCGGGTTAAACCTATCCTGTTCCTGTTTGGGTCAGACGGTGAAAGAATTAAAATGGTATACTCCATATGTATCAACCTGAGTTCGGCACGCTTTAAAATTTAAATCACATATAAAACCGGCAGATATAGCGATTCAATTACATGGTTTCATGAAAAAAATTCTAATTACAATTACACTGTCCATAGTTCTGATGGCAGGCTTTGCACAAAAGAGAATCCTTTTTGATAATACAAAAAATGAAACGGCTGGTAATGCCGACTGGATAATTGACGATAATCAGGCTGCTCCCAGTCCGGATCAGGCATACATTACATCAGCAACGCCGGAAAACTACTGGCAGGGAGCTTTGTCAAGTTGGGGTGTTGAGATGGTAAAGCGCGGGTTTTATGTTGAAACCTTGCCCGGTGGCGGGTCCATTACATATAATAATTCGTCTAATGCACAGGATTTGTCAAATTATGACATTTTTGTGGTTTGCGAACCCAATAATCCTTTCAACAGCACAGAGAAGCAGGCCATGATCAGCTTTGTACAAAATGGAGGAGGCTTATTTATCATTGCAGATCACGCCATAGCCGACAGGGATGGCGATGGCTGGGATGCGCTTGAAGTATTGAATGACTTTTTTACCTCCTATAACAATCCGTTTGGTTTTACTTTAGACGCCGGCAGTAATATAAGCAGGGACCCTGCAACCAATGTGGCAGATCTACCGTCAAATACTATCCTGCATGGACCTGCAGGTGATGTTGATGGCCTGGCTTTTTACAACGGTGCAACGTTTACATTAGACAATGTTGCCAATTCAACAGCTGTTGGTCTGGTTTTTTATGATGGATATTCAAATACCGGTACCAGGGGTGTCATAGCTGTTTGTGCAAGTTTCGGCAAGGGGCGTGTTGTTGGACTTGGAGACAGTTCTGTAGCAGAAGACGAAACGGCTCACGATGGATCGAACACCTATCCCGGATGGTCTCAACCCTTGAATGCGGGTGATGCAACCGGCGATGATGGTGTATTTATGACCAATGCCACCATATGGCTCAGCATGTCGGATAATGGTAATAATAATGATGACAGCGAAATATTAAAAGAAGATTTTTCTACCTGTCCGGCTACCGGTTGGACAAGTTATTCAGTCACCAGCAATATCAACTGGTCATGTAACAACCAGGCCATGTCTGTTAATGCATATAATGGTGATGTTGCATCGAACGACTGGCTCATTTCTCCGGTTATGGATTTCTCACAATTTTCTGACATCACACTGAAGTTTGATTTATGGACCAAATACAGCGACAATGGAATTACGGATCCGGAAGTGAGGGTAAAATATTCTGTGGATTATCCGGGAAGCGGAAATCCTGAAAGTTATACATGGACAGGTTTACCCTTTAGTTTTCCGGTTGAAAATTCACAGACATGGATAAATTCCGGTACTATCGATTTATCTGCAGTTTCAGAACCCAATGTTTGTATTGCCTTTCAGTACACCTCTTCGGGAACCGGAGCCGGTACATCGTCGTGGTGGCAGCTAGATAATGTAGTAGTTACCGGACAGACGGCAATGACGCCGTTTATAATATCCACTACTGTAAATCCGGTAAATTCGGGTCTTATTACCGGATCAGGCAATTATGAAGAAGGTGAGACCGTTACGCTTTCAGCCACTGCAAACGGAGGCTTCACTTTTTTAAACTGGACCCATAACGGGAATGTAGTTTCAACGAGCTCAGAGTACACATTTACCGCTGCTGAAGATATGAACCTGGTTGCCAATTTTGAAGATATTACTGATATTGGCTCTGATATTGTTAACAGCAGCATAAGGGTATTTCCTAATCCGTCAGATAAGTATATAGTTGTTAGTGGTTTACCGGATCGTAAAAATCATAGAATTTCCATTGTAAGCATTAACGGTATGGAAGTGCAGCATTGTACGACCAAGGAGAAAACGGAGGTCATCATCGATTTAAGCAGATTAAATGCTGGCATGTATTTTATGCATATAAACGGTGAAGGATTCAATGAGACATTCAAATTTATTCATATAAAATAGGGTGGCATTCACTTTGCTCATTCATCCGGGGCTACAAACATATCACACCTACAGGGTTGTTGTCATCCAGTATTATTTAAATGCGGGTTGGCTGCACTAAAGTGTGCGGATTAAAGCGATGGAGGTCTTACTATGTGAAAGGATCGGATAGATTGAGACGGCGATTAGTCGCGTCTCTAATATTCATACAACCCGTTTGCTTTTAAAGTTTTAATTATTAATTTTAATGCATTGATAACCAGACTGGAAAGCCTGTGATTAATTAAGATGATGGAAAGTCAGTTTTTCATTTCAAAATGGATGATAAATTGGAATGAAATTCAACGTATTAATAGTTAGTTGAAAATGAACCGATACCGGGTAAAAAAAGAAATGACATGAATGATTTTTGGGAATCAATGTTTAAAAAGGAAAAAACAACATGGGGATTTGAACCATCTGATTCCGCTATTATATCAAAGGACTTCTTTCTGGAAAAAAATGCAAAGGAAATTCTGATTCCCGGAATTGGATATGGGAGAAATGCCAGGATATTCTGTGAGAACGGAATAAATATCACCGGAATAGAAATATCGAAAACCGCAATTGATTTGGCTAAGAGCACGAACAAGTTCAATATAAAAATCCATGAAGGTTCGGTAACAGATATGCCCTTTGATACTAGCATATATGATGGGATTTTTTGTTACGCCTTGATCCATCTTTTAAATCAAAACGAGAGAAGAAAGTTTTTAAAGGACTGTTTTCTCCAACTGAAGCCAAACGGATATATGATTTTTACGGTTGTTTCAAAAAAGGCTTCAATGTATGGAAAAGGAAAACAATTAAGTAAAGATAGATTTGAAGTAATGAAAGGAGTAGGGGTGTTCTTTTATGATTCAACTTCTGTAAAAAGAGAATTCGGGAAGTATGGACTGGTAGAATTCTCGGAAATTGATGAACCAATAAAACATATGGAGAATGAACCTCCATTAAAATGTATTTTAGTGAAATGTAAAAAAATATGAAATATATTGATTTAGAAAACTGGAATCGTAGAGGTCACTATGAGTTTTTCCATAAAATGGATTATCCCCAATTTAATATTTGTATGGATATTGATATCTCAAATTTTATATCATTTGCCAAACAAAACGGACTGTCATTTTACTATTCAATGGTTTATGCCAGCACTACAATAATAAACCGGATTGAAAATTTTAAATACAGGATTCGGGATGACAAAGTTGTATTACATGATAAAATACATCCCTCGTTTACCGATATGAGCAATGCTGAAAGCAATGATTTATTCAAAATGGTGACCGTTGATTTATCAGATGATATTCATGATTTTGTAAAAATAGCGAGGCAAACGAGCGAAAACCAAAAGGATTATTTTGTTCCGGAAAAGTTAATGGGAAGAGATGATCTGATATATATTACCTGTATCCCATGGATTTCTTTTACACATATTTCTCACACCATATCACTGAATAAAAACGATTCGGTTCCGAGAATATCCTGGGGAAAATATTATAAACAAGGGAAAAGGACTTTGTTACCTTTTTCCGTACAGGCGAATCATTCATTAATTGATGGGTATCATGTTGGAAAATACATTGATAAATTACAGACTTTTATCGATGAAATAAAATAAACAATAAACACAGAATTTTGGATGTGTAATGGCTCGTGATATGCTATTATTTATCCCTCACATTACTTAATCATGGCGCTGTTAAAACAAGAATTTCACATTTTAGTCGCAATTTTTTCATTGTGTTTGTTGCTTATTCCTGTTGCAGGCAAGTGTCAGTATACCTATGGTGTGATGACTTTTAAATCTGATTCTCTTAGTCAGGAGATATGGACCGCTTATGGTGGCGGGTATGGTGCAGTAAACCTGGTTAGTGCAAACTGTGTTGATCCTAATTCCAATGTCTATGTTGCAGGTAGAATTTTTATTAATATATGGTTTAATGACATTAATCTGCCTATGGGATTGTTTGTTACGAAGTATGATTCGCAGGGAGATCTTCAGTGGTGCCGGTCTTTGACCGGTGGAACTATGGTCATAAACAGTATCGTAGCAGATTCAGATGAGAATTGCTATGTCCTTGGTAAATTTTCCAGGGGTATCTACGCCGGTACTGAAGAATTACACAGTGAACACTTTTGGGACGTTTTTATAGCCAAATATGACAAAACAGGTGAAATAAAATGGCTGAAAAGTGTATTGCAATATGAAGGCAGGATTGAGCCTGGTGATATGTCAATTAATGAAAGATACAGGCACATTTATGTTACAGGATTACAGGATTCATCATTGAGCATGAAATACAATTTTTCCAGAATATTTATTGCGAAGTTTGATCTGGATAATGGGGAATTAATGAAAAAAGACTCGATTGGGTATTATTTCGGTTCACCTACTGCTTATGATAATGCAGGTTATGGTATTACAAATGATGGTTCTGACCTGTATATATCCGGCTCAATTAAAAACACGGATAGAATGGCGGATATCTATGTTGCAAAACTTGATACTGGCCTTAATATCATATGGGAAAAACAATTTGGTGATAATTATGACGGAAACTGGGGGTACGATATCACCATGGATGATGATCATTGTCTGTATGTAACGGGTGGTTTTTCGGATACTGTGAATTTTGATCATAAGATGCTTGCTGCCAGTGACTTATCAGACCTGTTTGTTGCAAAACTAACGGATGCAGGCGATGTTTTATGGGCGAAAAGTGCCGGTTCCAACGGAGGTGGTTACCGGGGAGAGGATTTCGGATATTCCATTGCTTATGATCATAAAAACAGCATTTATGTATCCGGTTATGTCGGAGCAAATGCCAGCTTTTCTGGGGATTTAAATACGTTATATCAGGGGCCATTTCTGATGAAAGTATCTAAAAGTGGAGATATCAGGTCCGCTGTTTCGTTTTACAGTATGTATGATTCAAATTACGAAAGGGGCGTTGGGTTTGTATCATGCGACAAGAACTCCAATTTGTATTTTTCAACACATTTTATCGATACCTTACTTAGTGACAGAAGTACAGGCATGATGATGAATAGGATTGACGATAATCTGAAGATATACTCCGATAATAACAGAGGACAACTAAAGATAAGTTATGAAGCGAATGAAAGTGAAACGCTTGATTTAATGATTACTGACATCTATGGTCGAAACCTATATCAAGCAGTTAAGAAACCTGTTACAGGAACAAATACCTTTAATCTGGATTTAAATGATTTTCAATCCGGGATTTATATCATATCGGTTGGTAAGAGTCACAATGGCTGGCTAAGTAAGAAGTTTTATATTTGGAAATAATAACATGCTTTTAAGTCTAACCAAATTTACAGGATCATGAAAAAAGTTCTGAAAATAAGTCTTTACACACTTCTTGGTATTATTGTACTTGTTATTGGGGGTTCTTATGTCAGCTACCGCAATTTTTGGGCAGAGGATCCTCTGGTTCAGGTTGACTCCACTTATTTGTCCTATTATCATGAAACCTATAACGAATGTAGGGATGCCTTTGTGAGAAGTGTTGAAAATATCGAGACTGATTTTGACAGTGTGGAAACAGGAAAGATGTATGTCCCGGGAAACACAGATGATGATTTAACCATAGACTGGTGTTATATTCCGGCAAAAGGAGACAAGGAAAAACTGTTGATCCTTAATTCAGGATTGCATGGCATTGAAGGTTATACCGGAAGTGCCATACAAAGTATGTTTATCGATAAAGTTCTGAAGCAGCAGTTGACAGATAATATGGGAGTCCTGTTTTTACACGGACTGAATCCCTATGGGTTTAAATACCACAGGAAGGTTACAGAAAATAATGTCGATCTAAACAGGAATTGTTTAATTGAGGGAGAACCGTTTGATATAAAGAACGAGGGTTATTCGGAAATGACTGATTTTTTGATGCCGTCAGAACCTGTTAATTACAACAATCTGCATAACCGTTTTTTCCATCTTGTTTCAATTTACATGATACTGCAGAAGTCAATGTCTGTTTTGCGTCAGGCAGCGCTTCAGGGACAGTACGATTATAATAAAGGCATTTACTATGGCGGTAAAGACTACGAACCACAGGTTAAATCACTCAAACCATTTTTAACCCAAAGGATTCAAAATTATAAAATGGTACTTAATGTGGATTTGCATACCGGATACGGCGAACGGGGTAAAATGCACCTGTTTATCGATAAACCGGATGATGAGTCAGTGGAGAAAGGGATAGAAACCATATTTAAAGGCTCGGAAATTGACTGGGGCAGCAGTGACGATTTTTATACGATCAATGGTGAATATATTACCTGGGTTAACAATCTGGTTCCTGATGTACTCTGTATTCCCATGTGTTTTGAGTATGGAACCCTGAATAGCCAGGAAACCTTTGGATCATTAAAATCAATTCAGATTATGATTCTGGAGAACGAGGGTGCGCACTATGGCTATAAAAACAAAAAAAATGAAGCCGCTGTAAACCACCTCTTTGATGAGATGTATTTCCCCTCATCGCCTGCATGGAGGTCGAAAGTAATGTCAGATTCATACACTAATATGGGTATGATGATGGAGAATTTTAAAAATTTCGAACTGGATTAATATTAAAAACAATTTTATATTGGTAAAATAAACTAAGAACCTGGAAATTAAAGTCCCGTAAGGGATGTCATATAAAAAATTAAATTGAGTTTTTCTTTTAACCCTAATAACATTGTTTCACATTTAATATTTTAGTGCTATGAAAACCTATAAAATTTTTATTCTGTCATTTTTTACTCTACTGGTTTCCTGTAATATGAAGGAAGTTAAACCGAAAAATCAAGTGAAGCCAATTTAGATTGAAGTCACAGAAAACAATACTGTTTCACTCAATGGAACGGTCGTGGAAATTGACAGCATTGGGCCGTATGTTTCCAGATTATTTTCAACATATTCAGATGAACAGAGAAGAAAAGTGGTTGTAAATCTGACGGTTGAAAAAAATGTAAAAACAGGAGTCATCTCTGACATAAAATACCAGTTAAGAAAGGCTAAGGCCCTGAAACTTAATTATAGTGTAAAATAGAATAATCAACCGGGCAGTCTTTCGGAAGAGAATTATATTTTAGCTAGCTTTTGAGTGACGAGCTATTTATCCCATTTTATGACGAGCTCATTAATCATGGTTGTAGCGCCACCGTTATACTCGATCCCAAAACTTCCTTCCCGGTTAGGCAAAACAATTGCTTCAAGATCCACATGATCTTTTACTTTCGGTGGATAAGCGGCTTTGTAATAGTCATTCAGGCAGAATGCATGAGCCGTTAATTTATCTCCTGTAAGTTCAATTGTGATCCGGCACTGAGGCCTGAAACAACTTGTAGAAACAGCTTCCGTCAGTTGGTTTACATAACCATTATTATACTCAACCAGGTAAGCCTCTACTGTATTGGCAAATTTCGTTTTTCGGATGAACCTGATGCCATAGCCTGTTTTTGTTACTGGGTTGTAACTGATCAGAACATCCATGTAAAGCGGTGCCACACTGAAGCCTTGTCCGGCTGTTTTGAATGGCGTTATGGTAAGTTCAGCGCGCATATCACCAAATGTCGGGCCAACCGGTGTATAACTCATGGACGCATATCTGCCGGTTTGCAGTAATCCGGTCATGCCTTCAGAACCTCCGCTGCCTTCGCCAACATACCAGGCATCCCGGTTGAAATCTTTTATGGCAGAAGTGTCGAAAGGAGCAAAGCGCCAGAAGCCGGGAATCACTTCGGGCTGATTTTTTACACAAACATTCATAAAATCTGTTTGCAATGTGAGCGGATCTGCATTAACATCTTTTTTGCGGATTGGTTTTTGAAGAATGTATGATTTAAGCGGACCGGCATCACTGCGTAAATGTTTTGGTGCCACTTTTACCATGATATAATATCCGATATCTCCTGCCGATAATTCGTAGTGGAGCAAGGGTTTGTTTTGCCTGGAAACAGCGGTCTCAATTGGATTTTCACAATTGGCATCACTACATCGGAACCAACTCACCAGGGACTCGTCTTCGTATTTCATTTTTTCAAGTCGGTAGTTTACAGACAAAGTCCCATCAATATTCTTCTCAATCTTTGGGAGAGAAACAAACGCAGGTGGATTCAGTTTTGCAGGTTTAATGCTTAAACTAATGGCACCTTCAAGCCCGGATATGTTGGAGGCTGTCAGTAAAACCTTTTGAACACTGTCACTCGTATTTGCCGGAATCACCTCACAAACGTTTCCGTTTTTGGATATTTCCGTTTTAATGAATGCTTTATCCCGTTCAGAGATATTCCAGTTAACCGATTCTGCTGCTGCTTCATAATTTCCGAACCGGATCAGGTCAACCTTTAGAACCGAGGCATCTTTACCTGTTTCAATGGTATTTTCGGAAGCTTTAATCTTTAACTGAACCGGAATTTTGGTAAGACTGATTTTGTTTTCTTTTTCAGCCTTTAAAACAGTTTCTTTAATGCCTTCCGGGTCCCAGTCATCATTGCCCTTAAGCAGGTTAAACGTGTTATAGATAACTTTACCCTTGTAGTTAAATTTATACGCATTTAACTCTGGTGAACCTGTAATATCTATGGTGTTTTGCGGATCATTTTTACTGATGGTAATTTGCTTCCCGTTCAATGTTACATTACTCTGGTAATTTTTCATGAAAGGTGGCGGAAAATCACGCCAGCCGATATAATTTAATGCGTCGGCATGAAAGCGTGTGTCTATAACGGCAACCTGACCGTTAGCTTTTGTAAAATATTGTGTCCCCCGCGTATATGAACGGATGTCGCAATTCAGAAAAACAGCACCGGTACCGGAAGTGTGGTAGAAGGGTTTGGAACTGTAAAAGTCAAACGTACAATCTTTATATACACCTGTCCCGCACAATGCGTCGTCGGTACATTCCATGTGGCAGTTCTCGAACAATATGCGTTTGGCTCCCACAAAATTACACAGGTTCAAACGACTGATAAAGTGCGTATTGCGGGCAATTATTTTGTCGCCATTGCAATGGATCAGCTGAGCCTGAACAATGGCATCGGACCTTTTTTTTCGGTTCAGCTCAGGATTTAGAGGATATTTCAGATCCACGTTACAGTAATTACCAAAGGTGATGTTTTCAGATGAAGTGCCATTTCCCCAAAAACGGAACATGGTAAAATTACCTTTAGCACCTAATGTTTGACCACGATTACACGCCAGAACTACATTTTCAGGATTTTGGTTCAGCCCGTAAAACCTTAGCCAATCACATTTTATAACCAGGCCGTAAGGCACCGATCCGTCGCCCGGATCACGCACTTCAGGATCATCAGGATTGTCTATCCAGTATACCCAGGGCGCAATATAAAGAACCATAGGTTCATCTTCGGTTCCGTCAGTCAGATGTTTGGCTGCTTCATTAATGGTATTGAACACAAACGGATTGTCCGCAATTTCTTCACTGGTCAATCGTCCGTCAATAAAAAAGGCTTTGGGGCCTAGTTGTATTGTATTGTTACCATAGATGATATAAGTGGCGAAAAATTGTACCGGATCATTTATATCCAGCGGATAATAGGAATTGTTCTGAGCGTTTACTGTTAAGGATAACACAAATAAGGCGAGAAGAAAAAAGGATTTTTTCATAACGAATCACTTGAATATTAGCTTTGTAAATTTAATTTAAAATCTGCATAATACAGATTTTAGTATTGTTGAATTTACACTTAATGGGAAACAAAACTATATAATAACTTTAATTTCAGGTTGTAAGGTGTTATATTTGTCGGTTATAAGGTAATTGTGTTTGGTAGTGAATCCTCTTTCCTGCACGCACATTGGAAAAAATCTCAATAAGGTTGGTGATGAAAAAATATGTATTGATATTCACTGTAATTCTATTTTCTGCCATTGTTAAAATATCAGCTCAAACACACTGGGAAAGTATTGTGACAGAGTCGGATGAATTTAAATACCTGGTACCACAAACAGAGCCATCTGCCGACTGGATACAGTCTGACTTTGATGATTCTTCGTGGAGCAGCGGGCAAGGCGGTTTCGGATTTGGTGATAATGATGATAATACCATTGTGGAAACCGGTTCATCGCTATATCTCAGGAAAAAATTCACAATGCCATCTTCGGCGGTATTATTTACACTATACCTTGATATTGATTATGATGATGCGTATGTGGCCTATCTGAATGGGGTGGAAATTGCACGCTCTTCAAATTTGCCGGCTGGAACACCTGGGCTTACCGCAAGCCTGACAACCGATCACGAAGCAATGCTGTATTCAGGTGGAATGCCGGAAAGAGTTATGCTGAATCCTGATATTTTGCTGGATGGTGATAATATTCTTGCAGTTCATATTTTAAACTGGAGTACAACATCCTCGGACTTATCGGCCAGGGTGTTCCTGAATGCTGAGATTAATGGTGAGGATATTTTATTTCACCCGGTTCCTGATTGGTTTGAGTTGCCCGCAGAACAGGAGCTCAGCAATCTGCCGCTTATAAAATTCGATACACAGGGGCAGGCCATACCGGATGAACCTAAAATCATGGCAAAAATGCAGGTATTTAACAGTCCTAAAGGAGTGAATAGTTTTAACGATACGGTGTATGAATACAATGGCTGGGTTGGGATTGAAATTCGGGGAAATACGGCTCAGATGTTCCCCAAAAAGAGTTATACCGTTGAAACCCGTCTTGAAGATGGCTCAAATAATAATGTGGAATTGCTCGGGATGCCAAAAGAAAATGACTGGGTTCTTCATGGTCCTTATTCAGATAAAACATTAATGCGTAATGTGCTGGCTTATCATATCGGAAACAGAATGGGGAAATGGAATCCTCATACACGGTTTGTGGAGGTAATGATCAACGGGGAGTATCGTGGTGTATATGTATTTGAGGAAAAGATAAAAATTGATAAAAACAGGGTGAATATCGCAACTCTGAAACCGGAAGATATTACAGGCGATCAGCTGACAGGGGGTTATATCATGAGTATTGACAGGGAACAGGTTGGCAGTTTTGATTCTCCTTATATAGGCAGAACCGGAACGTATCCGGTCACTTTTTCCTATGTTGATCCCAAATATGACGAACTAAACGATACACAGCGGAATTACATCAAAAACTATATTTTTAGTTTTGAGGATGCTCTGAAAAGCGATGACTTTAAAGATCCCGAAATTGGTTATCGCCATTATATAGATGTTGTGTCGTTTATCGATTATTTTATTATTACAGAGCTTAGTAAGGATATTGACGGATATCGCGTAAGCGTCTATTTCCATAAAGATAAAGACAGCAAGGGAGGTAAACTGACCTTGTCTCCATTCTGGGACTACAATCTCTGTTTTGGGAACGCGAACTTCTTAGGAGGTGATATTACTACCGGCTGGATGAAAGATGATAAACCGAACGGTATAGGTTCGGGTGATTTTGGGAATGAGATTCCCTTCTGGTGGGATCGGTTCAGGGAGGATCCGTTTTTTGAAACCGTGCTGAAATTCAGATGGGAAAAACTGAGGGAAGGTGTGTTAAGTAAAGACTCGTTGAATAATTTTGTTGATTCATGCGCCTTTGTGTTACGCGATGCCCAGGAGAGAAACTTCGATAAATTCAACATCCTGAGCACTTACGAATGGCCAAATCCTTATGTTGGAGGAACCTATGCAAATGAAATAAGTCATCTTAAATCGTGGATCAGTCAGCGCATTGACTGGCTGGATGCGCAGATTGGTGCTATTGAAGAAGCATTCCCAAATGGTATTGAAGAACAGTATGTACCTGAAAATAGTGTGGCGGTTTATCCGAATCCTTTTAATGACAGATTTACTATTTCATTTGACTTACAGTCAGGCAATGATGTTGTTGTTGTCATTAGGAATGTGCTTGGTCAGGTAATTTCAGAGCAAAGCAGATTATGCAGTACAGGTAAGAACACATTTGAATTTTCTCCTGAAGATCTTGGGTCAAACGGTAATATTTTCTTTTATTCCATCAGGGTAGGAGACCAGATGTTTAAAACAGGAAAATTAATCAGAAGATAAAGTCCTGTTTAATAGCCCAAGTTTATAAAAATCGAATAATGGAATACTGACATAACCATGTGACAGAGAGTAGTAAATTACGGGTTTCATTAAAGTAAACAGTATAGAAATCAATGGTTTGTAGTTTTTGAGACTGAAAAAGATTCTTAAAAGAGTAATATCTTCAATAAGCCCAGGATTTGAATTTGTAAATTCCAACACGTATTTCAAATTACAGACAGCTTTTTCTGTTTTATCGAGGTATTCCATGTTATTTTCCAGATCTCCATTTAATATGGCATTCTCAATGTGAAGAATTTCAATGCCTCGTTTTTTAAGCTCAAAACCGAACAGTGTGTCTTCATGACCATATTCCAGAAGTCGTTCATCAAATTGCAGAGTCTCAAAAAGTTCCCGATTAATCACAAAATTATTGGTCATAAATGATGCGTTGGGTTTTTTCGAGCGTATCAGGGCAGGTTTACTCTCTTTTTTAATTCCGTATTTCCAGCGCAGTAATCTGGATCGATCCGGCTTTTTACTGTCGTAAACACGGCCACCGCAAATGATTTCAGGTTTGGAACTTTCAATTTCTATGATGTAGTTTTTCAGGAAGTTATCTGATATTATTAGTGAATCGCAATCCAGAAACAGCAGGTAATTGTATCTGGTATATTTCAAAAACAGATTTCGTATGGCCGATCTTCCAATATTTTTCTTCAGTTTAATGTAATTATGTGTATTGCAACATTTCTCGTTTTCCTTTCTGAACACTTCAGATGAACAGTCATCAATCAGAACAATTTCTGCCGGAGCGGAGAGTTGATTGATCTGATCCGAAAGTGCATTTACCAGATCACATACATTATAATTAAATATGGGAATGCAGATTGAAAGCATATGTCAAATTAAGCCTGCAATTTAACGATTAATTTAAAATGTATAGGTATATGAAATTCCCAATCCGCCAACGTAACCATACGATTTAAAAACTTCATCCCATAAAAGTGTATTTAACCGTGCATTTATTTTATCAGCCGTTTTTTCATTTATGGTCAGTACCGATTGGGTAGAAATATATTTATACGCAGATAACTCTATTTTGATGCAATGGTTGTTGGCCTCCCCAAAAAACAGTTTCCTGCCAGTCCGTAATCCCATGCCATACATGTTCATCCCCAGCTTTGCGTTTGTTTCTGTAAAAGTAAAAGGAATGAAAGAATTGAATTTTAGGCCAGTAACGGATTCAATCAAATTTGCAGGGGTGTCGGATGCGGTGAGTTTATCATATCTGAATTCCGGTCCGGCATACCAGTTTTTTTCCCTGCCGAAATTATAATGAACACCAATCGTGTTCATCCACCCAAAATCGTATGCAGAATTAAGGATATCGATATAAATTCCTTTTATTCCAATGTTGTCCAGTTCATTAATGATGATATCGGAATACGGGGGAACAAGGATGCCTGTCTTTAAAGAAAATTCAAAGTTCTGAATCTGATAGTTGAATCCTGCATAATGCTGGTATGGAAAATCTGTTCCTATTGAAAAGCTTGTTTTTTGGGCACTCAGAATATTGGTGTAAAGTATCAGATTTAAGGAAACCAATAGGATAACGAAAGTCCTGTGTTTTATCCTTAGAGCCCTGGATTGTTTATTCATGGTAAATTGAGTTTTGATTTTTCTAATATGCAAGTTTATGAATCTAAAACTCAAATAAACCTTTAAAGTTCAATCTTAGGTAATTGTTGGTTTAAAAGTTGTATCGGGTTTTAACTCCGTGGTTCTTAGTCCAATACTTTTAAGTATCAAACCTATGACAGGTTTATTCAGCAGGTTTTCTCTGTCAGTGGTATTTGTTTGTTCCAGCCATTCCCCCAATGAATCTATTTCAGAGCTTAATATTTTTCTCCGGGTGTCATAGGAAATTGTCTTTTTATCATCCAGGTAAACTATGATATCCTTTTTTCTGAGTCTTCTCATAAAGCTTTTAATCCTGAGAATTGGTCTTGAATATGCAAACAAATGCTTAACATTTTTTTCGTTAAATGTATATTCCCCACATTCACTGCAAACCGAAGTTTCTATTCTGTGAAATTTAAGTGTTTTATTTTTAAAATCCTTATGGCACGCAGCACAATACTGCACATGAGTTTCACCGGTTTCGGTAAACAGACCGGCGACTATTTTCTCTCTGAATTCAGAGAAACCAAGTGCAGCTTTTAACACCCTGAACTGCAGAATGATCAGTAGGATGAAAATAAATATAAAAAGGAAGTTCAATTCTTTGTGAAATAATACACCATCATAAAAACCGTGAGCTATGGCTGCAATAAGAATGGAAATTAAAATGCCGGAATAATTTTTTCGGATCCGTTTATGAATATAAAAAGCAATACCCATGTACCCCGAAAACGTAATGTGACCAATGACTGCTGATATGGATCTTTGAAATAAAATAAGATAATGGTTTTCATAATTAAATGCATAAAAGATATTTTCAATGACCGCAAACCCCAGAGATATTGCCGTGATGTATATGAGTCCGTCCACGATTTCGTTAAAATCTTTTTTTATAAATGAATACACGATAAGGAGTGCGATAAACTTTGATAATTCCTCGATGATCCCAACTTTTATAATCGCATCCAGAAAGTTATATTTTACAGGCGTAAAGCTGTAGAAGACCGTTGACGTAATTATGGCGATAATTCCTCCCATTGCCATAACCAGAAGAAGTTTAAAGAAAGGCTCTTTTTCATACATATCATAGTTTCTGACTCTGAGCAGGTAGGCAACTCCAATAAGTATTGCCAGCAAAATAATGGTGATGGACTGAAGATTCATTACAGATAATGTTAAACCTGGTTAGAGGGCTCAAGATATTTATTTTTTATCATTTATTAATTTCAGGGTAAACTCTAATACTCTGTCTTTATGATTTATATAATCTTCTATTGAGTTCCTTACTATAAAATCAGGTATTACGCCCCGTTGATTATCTGTACCGCAAGCACCAAATGCCTGTTCCCATGAGGTCATAATTTTTAACCCTGTATCCGGAAGTCTGAATATGTGCACATCTCCAAAGTTCACGGTTGCGCCACCTGTTTCTTCTCCTATTATGGTGCCTTGTCCGTAACACTTATATGCTGAAGCAAACCCCTGTGCAGCCGAAAAGGTTCCGTTATTGGTTAATAAATATGTTTTCCCTTTGTATCGTAAAGGAAGTTCTTTTAACTGGCGCAATCCCGGAATTCGTGTGTAAGATTCCCCTGCCTTAGCATCTTTAATATACGGTAGCTTCTTTTTTACCTTTCCTGTAGCAATAAGTTCATTACTTACTTTTACAATTGCAGAATCAATATCATTATGAGGTTGATTGAAAATATATTGTTCAAGCCATGCTGTTATGATAGTATATCCTCCGCCATTATCCCGTATATCGATGATTAAATGTTCAATCCCCTTATTTTTTAATTTGCTGAACGTAGTTTTGTAGAAGCTTTCATAGTTCTTTAAATCCATACAGCTAAAAAAGCCAATATATCCTGTTTCAGGGGTCAATTCCCTGTAAAATAATTTTTGAGGTTTCTGAAATTTTGACTTAAAAAAATGAAACATATTTGAGGCAACACTTCCGTTCACTGTTTTTTCAATAATTTCTTTACTGCTATATTCAACGTATTTAATTTTAAAAGGCTTGAAATCATTCCAAATACTGATGTTGACAGGTTTGGTTATCAGATAATTTCTAAAGGCTTCGTTTTCATAGCTTACCAGCTTACTCCATTCATCAATTACCTGTTTTATGCCTTTATTATTTATCTCAATAATTTCTGAACCAAGCGGAACAGAGCTCAATAACGATAAATTAGTCGTCACAAAAAGTCTGCCATCAATAATTTTTGTTTTATAAGGGAAAGTTCTTCGAAACATAGATTTTGACGCTAAGAGATTTTCCATGGGTCTGGTATGACCTGTCCTGAAATGTGAGGTTAAGCGTGCACAAACTTTAAAAAATTCCAGCTCAGAAACCTTTTCCGGTAAATTATTTATTTCGTTGTTATATTCAATTAAGAAGGAATCTTTGGGTATCACATGGTAAATATCCGGATGAATATTTTCCAATGATTCAATCATATAATTCAAGTCATTGATGGCAGTTTTTCTTGAAGTTGGCTTATCCTGCATATAATAGACCAGAAAGCCAAAGCAAAATAAAATTGTGAATAGATGCCCAAACACTTTACCTTTTAAGAAATCCTTAAATCGTATTTTCCTTCTGATGAAATATTCGATGCTTATAACGATTATTGTAGGAATCAACACGAAGAGGTATAGAGAAATTATATCTGTGAGTGTAAACAATCCACTTGCTATCATATAGATAACGAGGAGTCCAAGAATGATTGAGGTAATCCGGATTTTCCACTTCATTTTATAAAATTTAAGCTATTGAAAGGTTAGTTTCGTTTTTCCATTTACTTCGTTAAAATAAATAGATTACAAACTATCTAATTTACAAATAACGAAACTTTAGAATGAATATACGACTAAAATTTAGTTAATTCAACAATCGGTCTGAAGCACAACCTTGTAATATAATGACGATTAAATACCGTTTAAATGCATTTCATTTTATACATTGTTATAGGCTGTCTTTGATTACCATCCGAAAGCGACAATTTGATTACTTTCATTGAACTGCAGGTCAAAACATGGGGTTAAATCAACAACTTTTCCATCTTTCGATTCCAAAACAATATCGTAGCTCATATCCCCATATTCTAAAATATGGTTCAGCCGATATCCCAAAAACTCTTTCTGCATGTCCTTCATCCACATTTTGAATCTTCGTTCTCTTTCTTTACTGGCGACATGTTTGTTGATGAAATCATCTATGTTCTTGTCATCGTTCAAAATTAGTTTTACAAACTGATGTATGATTTCAAGTTGTTTATTTGTAATATCGGTACTGCCATGTTTTATACTTTTCATTTTAGGTACAATGGGAGTATAGTTTTCCTTAAATAGTAATTGCTCTATTTCCCACGCAACTATTTGAGTGTCGTATCTTAATTCGTTGGTCATATATATGATTACAGTATTTTCTACAGGTAGTTGTATGAAATCGGCATAAAATACACCATTTGAGCCGTTGTGTGCTATAATTTTTGTATTCCTGTCACTATTCATTATGGTCCATCCGTAAGCATAGTGTGAATTTCCTGATTCATTTTCTTTTACATAGGGAAAAGTGAGTTGTTCAAATGATTTTTTAGAAATTATTTTGTTTTCTTTTAATGCCTTATACCATTTATATAAATCGGAAGGATTAGAAAGTATGCCTCCATTACCTTTTAAATGCCACGAGATTTGATTTGAGTCTGCCTGCCACTTCATAAGGTGAGTTCCCCAATCTTCCCCGCATTTATAACCGTGGGCAATTTGAGTTGTATCCCATTTGGGGAAAAGATAACCTGTATGTTTCATCCCTGCTTTTTGAAAAAGATGTTCCTGCAAATAGGTCTCATAATCTGTTTGCGCAACTTTTTCAATTATCATAGCTAGAATACTGTAACCCACGTTGGAATAACTAAACTGTGTTCCTGGTTCAAAATCCAATGGTGAATTATAAACTTCGCTTAAAAACTTCTCTTTTGAGATGGGAACGAAATCCACTCCGTAACCAAGATTTCCCACTATTCCTGAAGTATGGGTAAGCAATTGATGAATAGTAATGTTTTGTTTGTCTTTAGGAATGTTTTCAAAAAAATTGTAAATAGAATCGTTTACCGATAATTTGCCTTTTTCCTGTAATTTTAGAATAGCAGTTGCTGTAAACTGCTTTGTCAATGAACCTATTGTAAAAATGGTTTCTTTAGTTACAGGAAGATTTTCGTTTTTGTTTCTTAATCCAACACCACCAGAGTAAAGTATTTCTCCGTCTTTAGCGACTAAAACACTTGCAGAAAGTCCATTTTCATTACACTCGTCCATATAGGATTCAAGTCTGATTTTTAAAGAATTAGCTCTGTCATTTGAGTTGGTTTTGTTTTTGCAGGAAACACTAAGTGTTATAATTGCTACAATTATTGAAATATATCTTTTCATGGTCCTTTATATGGTTTTGTTTAAATTACCCATAACGTTGTAGTATAATGCCTATTAAATATATTTAACATATCGTTTTAAATTTTGTTAACAATATTCCGGGGATATGCCTTAATATTCGTATGTTTTTAAGTTTTTTTATTCAGGATCCTATGTTTTATCAAATCCGAAGCTCAGTTTTTTAAATCAGGTTTCAACTCAATCTTTTGCTACAGATTTATGTGGTTTTTACCTTGGTTCTTTGTTACCAAACGTTATGAATCGAATTCAATTATTGGGAAATGAGGTTTCCACACTTTGCCCAGTTTATCTGTACTTTCTGCAAACCCTATATCAGTAATTTTAGCTAATTCTAATTTATTTTTTAATCGTTCTGAGATATAAACTCCCCAGGAATAATGAGGAATCTTAAATAAATCTATATCTGCATTAAAGTTATTTTTAAAGACTATCTTTTTTGATTCAAATGAATAGCTCTTGTTAGAGTCAGACTTGTTTTCTTCTATCAAGTCAAGCTTGTGCTGATGAGATTGAATCTTAATCCTCTTTCCCAACTTATTAATTGCCACAATATCACTTTTATTAAAGTCAATCCAGCTATAACACTCTGTTGTTTTATCATCGGGAAAGCTTAATTGATAGTAATCATAAGATTTATATTTTTTCAGAAACCCAAACATCTTTTCCTTCCGTAATACTTTGGCAGGTCTTAATTCAAAAGGAAGTATACTACTACCTTTTAGAATGTTTAATGCTTTTTCATTCAAAATATAATCATGCAAAGAATGCAGGATGTCATTTAAATTATTGAATTCATCGTCATCGTACAACTTACAAATTAAAGATGTTTTACCATTTACGACTTTTTCGTCCGCATCTTCAATTGCTCCTGAATCATCAATATGAAGTGTGTAGTATGTCATTCTTTAATGGTTGCTAACGTTCCCGCGGTATGGTGTCGTGGCAGTTTCTGTCCGCCTCGCCTTGCGAAGCTTCGGCGGAGCAAGGTAGGATAGGAACTGTCAGGACGAAAGGCGCTTGCAGCGAACGTTGATATTTTTGGTTTAAAAGTACTGCCATGCACTATGACCGCGTGTTGTGGTTAGTGTTTTATTCTTTTCGTTTTTCTATTTATTTCATATTTTGTTAATAATTGCGCTTCATTAAATTTCTCAAGGTTCATTAAACAATGATATTCTGAAGTCTGTATGTATAAAAGTCCTTTCTCTGTCTGTGCTTGATTTTTAAGTTCTTGATATTTTTTTAATGCAATTTCAAATTTTCTGTCTCGATAGATTTTATCTGCTTCTATCAGTTTGTTTTTAAATATTTTATTCTCTTTTCTAAATTCTTTCTTAATATATCTTTTTATGCTTTCATCTGTTTGATTTGCAATAATAAACCTTTCTAAACCAAGTCTTATAAGTTCAGTATTTATTTCTTCCTCAGAATCAATTTGCAAAACAGAGTCAAGATACTTATATACTTGTCTATTGTATTCATCTTGTTTTTTTAGAACAAATTCTGTTGGAACTTCAAAATAATCATGCTTAAATTTAAATCCGAAACGATTTTCCACATATTCCCTTTCTTCGTTTATGTTTAATGATTCATAAAAAACATCAAATCCACACAAATCCAGAATAAATATTGAATCATTATTTAGGTCATCAATTGCTTGTAAGGAATCATATGGAATGATTTTTTCTAAATACTTAATAACAATGCTATCATTCTGGGCAAATAAATTATTTGCAACAATCAAAAAGACAGATAATATTGGGATACTTGATTTCATTTCAACATTAACCACAACTAGTATATATACAGATTATTATGCAGTTTTATGCATCATTCAAGGCGATAAAGCCCATTTCTTATCTGCTTTATTTTTATTGAATGTTATGACCATTTCGCATGACAGGTTATATCAGAGTGTATCCATGTGATACAGGTTCTTTTCAGTTTGGTGAAACTAAAATACATAAAAAAAGCGATACAACAGACAAAAGTGGAGGGGCAAAACTTAAACATACCGGAACGGCAAATGTGTTTGAAGGTGTGGTTGGATTATCAAATAGCACGCAATATTCCTACTATGCCCGTGTATTGTCAATAGTACATTTTTAGTAATGGTTTTAATATCAAACAATTAAAGAATATTATTTAAATCCTGCATTCCAACAATTGCCATGATCTCAACAATATTATCATTTACTCTGAAATATATACTATCGGAACCACAAGCACATCTTCGATATCCTTTTTTTATATAATCTACAGATTCAAATGCAAAAGGTTTTTGGGCAATAATTTCAAAATACTCAAAGAATGATTCAAAGTATAAATCTGCTTGTGTAATGCCAAATTTTCTTACTCCGTAATGGTGAATACGTATCAAATCTTCTTTAGCTACGTTACTTAGTCTGTATTTAGCCATTAAGTAACGACTTTGATTGTTTTAAGATTTGTTCTTTCGTATCATCCGTAAAACCACTTCTTTCAGATCTTTCAAGTTTTGCTCTAATCCAATCTATATGAGCCTGCTGTTTTCTGGCCTGTCTGATCAAGTCGTTAACAAGTTCACTTTTACTCGAATATTCTTCGCTTTCTACTTGTGTTTTTAACCACTCATCGTTGGGTTTTGAAAATGATATACTTTGTCTTGGCATAATTTTTTATTTTGTGATGTAAATTTACACCAAATTCGAATCACTTGCAACTTTCTCAGTATTATTGGCTGTTGTGTAAATTACTTTATTACAATCTATCATTTTTTCTAAAATTCCTAATCATTTTTAGAGTCATGTTTTTATCAATGAAACCGAAAATTTTTGTCAGGTAATAATAAATCTTAAATGATGTCGGAAATATTATCAATGATTTATTTTTCTTTACTCCATATAGAATTATTTGAGAAGCATATTCTGGAGGAATACCTTTTTCAATAAAGTCAATTGGTCGTTGTTTTCCTTGTTGATTTGTATTAATAAGCTCCATGTTTTTCCCAATCATTGTTTTTATTGTACCAGGACAGACAGTCGTTACTTTTATATTAAAATCTAAAGCTTCTAATCTTAAAGCTTTCGAAAATGAAACAGCTCCATGTTTTGAAACAGAATATGGAGTACTTACTGCTGTATATTCTAAAAGTCCTGATATTGATGTTATATTGACAATATGTCCTTGTTTTACTTTACTCATTAACTTGAATGCTTCTGTTGCACAAGATATTAATCCAAATAAATTTACATCAATTACTTTTTTCCAATGATTTATACTTAAGTCTCTAATTTCTCCTCCTATTGTAATACCTGCATTATTAAACATGTAGTCAATACGTCCGAATTCTTTGCTAACATTGGTAATTACATCTCTTATTTGTTTAGTATTTGTTACATCTAATTGAATAGCCTGGGAATTGTTATCCTGAGTTTTAGAATGTATTATTTCTATAGTATTTTCTGCTAATCTTAAATCTTTATCTGTACATATCACTATAGCATCGCATGTTGCAAGATTTAAACAGATAGCTTGTCCTAGCCCAGAACCACCACCTGTAACAACAACAATCTTGTCTTTATAGAAATCTGTAAATTTCAAAGGATGTAGTATGTTTTAGTATTTTACGCTAACAAGTATATATACAAATAGTTATGCTGTTCTATTTTATGGGTTGTTCTGATCATTTCGCAAGACAGTTTATATCAGAGCGTATCAATATGATACAGGTTCTTTTCAGTTTGGTGAAACTAAAATACATAAAAAGATGATACAACAGACAAAAGGGAAGGAGCAAAACTTAAAAATGCCGGAACGGCAAATGTGCTTGAACGTATGGTTGGATTTTCAAATGGCACACAACTTTTCCACTATGACCGTATGTTGCATGCAGTTGTTTCTTTTAGGCAATTTCAAGGTGAGAATCTGAATCGAAATCAATCGTCATTTTAACTTTAGCTTTTAATGCTTCAAAAACTCTTAAAACAGTTGAGAATCTAACATCTTTGGTATTGTTCTCAATTTTGGAAATCTGAGCTTTTTGAACTCCAATTAAATGACCAAGTTGTTCCTGAGTAAGATTTTGTTCTTTCCTGGCTTTTTTAATCATATCCCCAAGAATATCTAATTTCAATTCAAATTCAAATTTTTCTCTGTTTTCAGTTCCTCTTTTACCGATATAATCATCAGTCAATTCTTCAAGAGAATATGTTTTAATTTTCTGTTGTTTCATGATAAATTTCTTTTAATCGTTAAAATAATCATTTTTAAGTTTCTCAGCTTTTTCAATCTCTTTTTTGGGAGTTTTCTGAGTTTTTTTGATAAATCCATTGGTTGCAATGATTAAAGTATTTTGATTATCTCTCTTATCCCAAAATGCAAGAAGTCTGATTTGTTTATTTTTAAACCTCGTTCTGAACTCCCAAATTTCACCATCCAGTTTTTTAAACAATTCAGGATCGTTAGTTGCTTTAGATTTCCAAATATTGAAAAGAATTTTTTCCCTTGTCTTTGAGTCTAATTTATCTAAAAATTCTTTGGCATTAATTAGAAATATTACATCGTATTTGTTCATTCTTGATTATTTAACAAAAATACAAATAATTTCCTTATTGGGAAACATTATTGAAGGCTAAATTCGTCATTCCATAATTCCCTACGTCTATCATATATACTGACAGTCATGCTGTTTAAAGAGTCATTCAAGGCGATAAAGCCCATTTCTAATTTGCTTTATTTTTGTTGAATGTAATGTTCATTTTGCATAACAGGTTTTATCCGACTGTATCCAGGAGATACAGGTTCTTTTCACTTTGGTGAGACTAAAATACATAAAAAGATGATACAACAGCAAAAGGGAAGGAGAAAATATTACATGCCGAATCAGGTTATCCGGATTTGCTTTATGAGTGTATTTAATGCATGGTTTTATGATGAATCACCTGATGTGTAAGCACGCATGCAAAAAATGGCCCTGCATTGATTCAACATATCAAAACTTTAGTACATTTGTACCAATGATTTACCTCAATTTACATATCATCCAGAATAATGCAAGCGGCAAAGGTCTCTTTGAATGCCGTATGTATTATAACCTCTGATAGCGTTCCCATCCGGAACATTTCCTCTTTTCGTTTTCTATAATAGTTCATAATTCTATCATGATCCGAAGCTTTAGCGCAGGATTACTAATTCGTAATTAAATTGTCAGGTATTATTTATGATATAAAGCGTTTCGCTGTTCATGACGGACCCGGAATCCGTACTACCGTCTTTTTTAAAGGATGTCCGCTCCGCTGTGCATGGTGCCATAACCCCGAAAGCATTGATCCCAGAGCTTTGGTGTCAGACAAGAAAATTATTGTGGACGGATGTGTGATGAATGAAACGGAGGAAACTGGCCGGACCTGGACGACAGAAGAGGTGATGCGTGTTCTGGAGCGTGAAGCGGTGTTTATGGAGGAATCGGGTGGAGGTGTCACCTTCTCAGGAGGAGAACCCCTGCAGCAGACCGGTTTTCTGGAAGACCTGCTGATTCACAGCAAGAAAGAAGGCTATCATACGGTTGTGGATACATCGGGACAGACAGCCTGGTCGAATTTTGAACGGATTTTGCCCATGACCGACCTGTTTCTGTTCGATCTGAAACATGTTGATTCGGCAAAGCATGAGGCATTTACCGGAATTCCCAACAGGCTGATATTAAAAAACCTGGAAAACCTGGTAGCGAACGGAAAAAGAATCAGGATCCGGGTGCCTGTTATCCCGGGATTTAACTATTCTGCAGAGGAGCAGGAAAGGATCGCGTCGCATATAAAAAGGTTGAACGGCAGTGTGGAACAGGTGGACTTACTGCCTTTTCACGCCATTGCAGCGCATAAATACAAACGATTTGGTATCGGGAACCGCATGGAAGGGATCAAATCGTTATACGAAGAAGATTTGACCGACATCGTCGGGATATACACAAAAGCAGGAATTTTAACCACTATTGGAGGATAGGCAAAATGAACGAACGCATTTCTAAATTACGCACACAAAGTCTGGATGCCGTAAACCGGCTGAATCCGGAACGGGCGCTTTTAGTTACTGAATTTTATAAGAAACCGGACGCAGAAAAAATGTCCGTCCCGGTTCAAAGAGGCATGTGTTTTAAATACATCGCCACAAACAAGCACCTGTGTATTAACGAAGGTGAACTGATAGTAGGCGAACGCGGGCCGGAACCTAAGGCCACACCCACTTACCCTGAAATATCGCTTCATTCTCCGGAAGACATGGAGATTCTGGACACCAGACCAAAAGTCTCATTCAAAGTGAGTGAAGATACCAAACGGATTTACAAGGAAGTGATTACACCGTTCTGGAAGGGACGGACCAATCGTGACCGCATTATGAATGCGCTGCCTGAAGAATGGCATGCGGCATATGAGGCCGGAATGTTTACAGAATTTCAGGAACAGCGTGCGCCGGGGCATACCGTAGGCGGCAAAAAGATCTGGAAAAAAGGAATGTTTGACCTTATTGAGGATGTGAAGCGTTCAGAAAAAAAATGGCAACAGTCTGACGATTCCGGTTCAGAAGAAAGACTGGAAGAACTGACGGGAATGCGTCATGCAGCAGAAGGACTGATCATCTGGGCTGAACGTTATGCAAATGCCCTGGAAGAACTGGCTGAAAAAGAAGAAGATGAGACCAGAAGGGCTGAGTTGCTTGAGATGGCCCGTATCTGTAATAAGGTGCCTGCACATGCTCCTGAAACGTTTCACGAGGCATTGCAGCATTACTGGTTTATTCATTTGGCAGTAATTACGGAATTAAATCCATGGGATTCATTTAATCCCGGACGTTTGGACCAGCACTTGTTGCCGTTTTACGAAAAAGGTTTGGCGGACGGAACGCTAACCAAAGAAAGGGCAATTGAACTGCTGCAGGCATTTTGGGTAAAATTCAACAACCATCCGTCACCACCAAAAGTTGGGGTCACTGCACAGGAAAGTAATACCTATACAGATTTCTGTCTGATCAATGTGGGAGGTGTTAAGGAAGATGGCACCGATGCCGTAAATGAAATGTCGTATATCCTGCTGGATGTGATTGAGGAGATGCGCCTGCTGCAACCCAGTTCCATGGTGCAGTTGAGCAAGCTGAATCCGGATAAGTTCATTGAACGGGCTGTTAAGATCGTAAAAACCGGTTTTGGTCAACCTTCCATTTTTAATACGGATGCTATTGTACAGGAACTCACCGCCCAGGGAAAATCGCTGATCGATGCCCGGAATGGTGGTGCCAGCGGTTGTGTGGAAAGCGGTGCCTTTGGTACAGAAGCTTATCTGTTGACCGGCTATTTCAATATACCTAAGGTACTGGAAGTGACCCTGAATAACGGTGTGGATCCCAGAACCGGAAAAACCATCGGTCTGCAAACGGGTGATCCGAAAAACTTTGCCACATTTAATGATCTGATGGAAGCATTTACAAGGCAGCTGAATTACTTTACTGACATTAAGATTAAGGGCAATAATATCATTGAACAGGTTTTTATAAAACACATGCCTGTACCGTTTCTGTCGCTGATTATCGACGATTGTATTGATAACGCCGTGGACTATAATGCCGGTGGTGCACGGTATAATACATCATATATTCAGGGTGTGGGTATGGGAACCATAACAGATGCACTGACTGCTTTGAAAGTGCATGTTTACGACAAACAGTCGTTGTCGATGGAAGCGTTTCTTACGATACTGAAAGACAATTTTGAAGGTCATACTGAATTTTTGTATGAACTGTTGTATAAAACACCGAAGTATGGTAACGATGACGATGCCGCTGATGATCAGTTGCGTGATGTGTTTGAAATATACTACGATGCAATAGATGGTAAACCCAATAGTCGTGGTGGTTATCACCGGGTGAACCTGTTGCCTACCACCTGTCACATCTATTTTGGTAGTGTGATCAAGGCACTGCCGGATGGACGTAAAGCGGGAGTGCCGCTGTCTGAAGGGATCAGTCCGGTGCAGGGCGCTGACCGCCAGGGACCGACATCCGTCATTCGCTCGGCAGCCAAGATCGATCATTTACGAACCGGCGGTACGCTGCTGAACCAGAAATTTGCACCGGCTTTCTTTAAGGATGATACGGCTATTTCTAAAGTGGCAGCTTTGGTGCGGAGTTACTTCAGATTAAACGGTCACCATATTCAGTTCAATGTGGTGGATGCCGATACCTTAAAAGATGCACAGAAAAAGCCACAGGATTACCGCGACCTGATTGTACGCGTGGCGGGTTACAGCGATTATTTCAACGATCTGGGTTACGACCTTCAGGACGAAATTATCCGCCGCACAGCCCACGAAGGCGTTTAAGATGTTCTCCTTTTTTAAAAGAGATCCCGATGAACATCAGGATAAGATTTAATATACGGCCCCTTGTTACAGCGAGGGGCTTTTTTTGTTTTAGCGATAAGTGCGAGTGATAACAATTACAATTAACAAGGACTTTCGATATACTGTTGTCTGGTTAAAGCGTCAGAGATTCCTCGCTTCACCCTGAATGACAGTCATTTGCTGGTTGTGGGGCTGGAGGATTGTCATTCCGAGCGTAGTAAAATGAAGCGAAGAATCTTTAAGTAATATTGTTTTTTATCCGGAAAACAGTAGTTTTAAACAAAAAGCCCCGATTAACATTTAACTAGGGCTTGCAGTACCTGAATTTCTGATCCTTTAATAATATCACCCGTTCCGGGTTTTACATTAAGTTATATTCTTTTGCTTACAATAATGACATCGCTTTGGGATTCAACTCGATTTACAGATGGATTATTACCAAATAACGAAACCCGAAGGGTTGAAATGATTGTAGCAAGTTCAGTTATGTTGTGAGTTTTATAAATCCTGAAGGGATAACAGAATCAAACATCGGCATCATTCCACCCGTTTACCGTCCACCACTTAAATCCCTTTTCCGCGTGTCACCTAAGCTATAGCGGAGGCACAAAGGGATTTAGAGGTGGTTTTTAAAAAGTACTTACAATCTGTAAGTAAAGTTTATTCTCATATCACTTTTGGGATAGCCTTATTATTTATGTTAATGCAACCAAAACGGTTATAAAAACATCTTTTACAGGTTAAATGTCAAACTGTTACCAATGAACCCCATTTTTAAATTACTGTCCATCGCATTTGTAATTGCAATTTGCATATCCTGCGAAAAGGCAGACAAAAATCCAGCCTTAGACGACTTTTGTAGTGCAGCACCTGCGGGATGGAATTGCGAAATCGTACGGGATAATTTTGATATCAGGGATTATCCAAAAAATGCCGATGTTCCGCTTGCTGTTATAAAATATCAAAATCCAGACAGAGCGTTTGAAAAATATGTGGATACGCCGGTAAGTTCCTCACTTATTCTCGATTTTTATCCCATAGCCCAAAAGCAGGAGTTGATTACGTTTATAAAGTCGCAGCAGATGTATTCCTGGTGCATCCCCATATATTACGGAGAAACAAAAGAGTATTTTATCATTACATCACCGTGCTTTATCAATAGCGGGACTTTTACGGATGAAGCTGATGCCTGTATTGAGGATTTGCACAATGCACTGGAAGAACTTATTACAAAAAACAGTTATTGACTTTTGAGGAGATATAAAAATTTTATGCAAGGTACACTGTAATATTTTATGTACTTTAGAATCCGGTATTGAACCGGTCTTGTTTTCCTGCTTGAACAGTTATGTAAGAATTACCATTTGAAACATTATTTTAGTTAATCAGATAATACGATATATTTCCATGATTGACTATTTTCATGCGTTGGAACAGATTACAAATGAAAAAATATCACTTACATAACCGCCCAAATCGTGAGATTAAAGACAAAGAAGAGATGGAGCGGATTATAAAGAATTGCAAATATGCGATCATCTCCATGTGCAGGGAGGATGAGCCATATATCGTAACGCTTAGTTATGGCTACGATCCCGAGAAGCAATCCTTATATTTTCATTGTGCTCCCGAAGGGTTGAAACTTGATTTCCTGAACGCTAATAATAGAGTTTGTGCAACAGTGATTGAGGATGGCGGTTATATCATAAATGAGTGTGGACACGAATATAAATCTGTTGTTTTTGGGGGCGATATGCAGATAGTAAGTGATGTAGAGGAGAAAAAACACGGGATGCGTGTTTTGCTTCATCATCTTGAAACTACAGATTCTGTTATCAAAGAAAAACTAGTCAAATCTGATGATTTTTACGCACAAATGGAGATCCTCAGACTTGATATTAAACAGATTCATGGGAAAGCCGGACGATAAAGAAATTGGAACGAGAGAAAAATAGTTATCATAAATTATGGCATTCAGCAACCAAATAGATTACTGGAATAGTGTATCGCAGGATAGAGAATTTACCACATATCTGGATCATGAATTAGTAGCTAAGTATTTGAATCCTGATTCATTAATTGTTGATTATGGCTGTGGTTATGGTAGAACCTTAAATGAGTTTTATGCATTAGGATACCGGAACTTAATTGGATTTGACTATGCCGCAGAAATGATAAAACGAGGAAATGTAAATTATCCGCATTTAGATTTAAGAACATGTATCAATGACAAAATCAGCTGTCCGTCAAATTCCGTTGATATGGTTATTCTGTTCGCAGTGCTTACCTGTATAAAAGAGAATTGCAAACAAGAGGAGTTGATTGCTGAAATCTGGAGAGTGTTAAAGCCGGGAGGTTTAATTTATATCAATGACTTTCTCGTCAATACAGATGAAAGAAATATGAATCGTTATGATGAATTTGCAGCTAAATATGGAACTTATGGAATATTTGAACTAAATGATGGCGCTGTATTAAGACATCATGAAAGGACGTATATTTCAGAATTAACGGATGGCTTTAATGAAAAACTGTTCAGAAAGGTTACATTTAAAACCATGAATGGAAATACCTCCAATGGATTTATTTTTATTGGTCAGAAAAAAGAAAACTAAAATAACAGGCTTACAATACATGTTTAGTACCGTTTTTATTAAATTGCAACATCATACCCTACAATAGCATAACTCCCGGTTTGGCAGTTGGCACCAGATGTAATTCCTAATTTAGGTAGAAACATGAAACTTTAATGAGGGAAGATCAGGTGTTAATATGTTACGGGCCGGATCTCATATTTTGGTCTTTAACAATTAAATAAACGAATTATGACAACGATTATTAAACCTGACACATTGGATTTTGGGGTAGATTCAGAAACATTAAATGATTTCAGATTAAAAACGCTTACGCCAAGATTAAGTGAGATTGCAAATTCAAAACACTTTAAATTTGATATTCGTCAGTTAGTACCCGGTAAATATTCTTTCCCCTATCATTTTCACAGAAATGCAGAGGAACTAATAATGGTACTTTCAGGTTCAATGACCTTACGGACGAAGGATGGATTAAACGTTGTAAACAAAGGGGAAATTATCTTTTTTGAGATGGGAGAAACGAGTGCCCATCAATTTTTTAATCATGATAACGTGCCTTGTACATATTTGGATTTGAGGACTACTGTTGGAATAGATGTGGTGGAATATCCGGATTCAGGAAAAATAAATATTTCGCCATACGGTGAGATATTCGAAAAAAGTTCTCAGGTTGGATATAATAAAGGAGAAGAGAAGGTCGGTGAAGTATGGCGTGAATTACAACATAAACATAAATAAGGTGCCGAGATTGTGTACAGGTATTTGCAGTACTGTATCTGTTGGAAAAGAACCTCGGGGATAGTTCTGATTTTTTAAAATTAGAAACTGTTACAACATAATTTACATACGAATATTCTTACAAAAAAATCAGACGATGAGTAAGCTGGAACTGAAAAACAACCCGACTTTTAAAGATTATCAGGAGTACGTAACAAAACTTGAGCTGCAACGTGGATTCGCAAGTCAGAATGCATTAGAAAAATGCCTGTTGCTTGGAGAAGAAATGGGTGAGCTTTTTAAGGCTGTTCGCAAGGTTATGAAGATAAAAATTGATATTAATTCCAACGTAGGTTCTGTAAAGGAAGAAATTGCAGATATGGTAATTTATCTGTGTTCCATCGCCAATCGGTTTGATATTGATATTGAGGAGGCTTTTAGAGAAAAGGAAGAAATCAATAAAAAAAGAAAATGGGTCTAAGGTTCAACCATTCTATCAGTATTACCCAACACGGCTCCTCGCTTGTAATGGGAGTTTTCTTTTTGTCGTTTTTGCGATATTATTTGAATGTTTGATTTTGTAAGTTTCAATTAATAACTAAAAATGGGCGCGAAGTATGGCAGTAAGGAAATTTCTGATCCCATTAATAATATCACCCGTTCCGGGTTTATACTTTACGTCATATTCATTTGCTTACAATAATGACATCCCGTTGGGATTTAACTCATTTCACAGACGGCTTATGACCAAATAACAAAACCCGAAGGGTTGATATTCCTGTAACTGTGACCAGGCTTTTATGAAAGATAATCCTGAAGGGATGGCAATAAAAATCTAAGGATTTGATTATTTTAATATTATAATATCACCTGTTCCGGGTTTTACGTTCTGTCATATTCTTTTGGTTACAATAATGACATCCCGTTGGGATTCAGCTAAATTTACAGACGGCTTATGACCAAATAACGAAACCCGAAGGGTTGATATTCCTGTAACTGTGACCAGGCTTTTATGAAAGATAATCCTGAAGGGATGGCAGAATAAAACATCGGCATCACACCAGCCGCTTTCCATCCAGTCCGCACATTGGTTTTACCGGCGTAATTACAATGGCCACATCGCACACCGGGCAGAGGTAACGTTCGCAACCGGTGCAGGCAAAGCAATTGGAGCAAATTACGGTCAGATCTTCCTTGTGAAAGGAATTGCCGCACTGTGTGCATGTTATTTTTTCTTCAACCTTGTTCACTTGTTTGCCGTTTCAAAATCGGGGTAAAGTAAATATTTTTTTCGCATCAACAGATAGGCATTCAAATCCGTTTGCCAGCTTTCCGTAATTTGTGATTCAGTTTGTCCGGCTTCAACTTTTTCAATAAAATCAGGATCACCCATCAGCATTTCAATCCATTCGGGGCGTTCAAAATAAGCGGCAGTGTCTTTCGTAATTTTCAGATAATCAAAGAAGTATTGCAGGGTGAACTTTGGCGGATCAATGTTTCTCAGATTAATCCCGTAACACAGTTCGTCTTTATGTTTAGGATTCAATGCCATGCCTTTAATGGATTTTGGTGTAAATGTGAATGATCCGTACGTTGAATCCGGATACCCGATCACCTGAAATGGAAAACTGGTTCCGCGTCCGACACTCATATTGGTTCCTTCAAAAATGCAAAGCGAAGGGTATAAGCGTACTGACTGATAATTGGGCAGATTGGGTGATGGTTTTACAGGAAGTTCGTAGCGCGTATTATGATCCCAGTTTTGAATATTGATCACCCGTAAATCGCACTGCAGATCGTCTTTCAACCAGCCTTCGCCGTTGATCATTCGGGCCAGTTCACCCATCGTAAGGCCGTAAACCACAGGTAAAGGTAATATTCCGACAAACGATTTAAGGTCCATGTCCAGTACGGCACCGGCCACATAATCGCCATTGGGATTAGGCCGATCCAGTACAACCATTGGAATGTTATGTTCCGCACAGGCTTCCATCACATAAAAAAGCGTTGAAATATAAGTGAAAAAACGAACGCCTACATCCTGCAGGTCAAATACTACAATGTCGATGCTTTTCAAATCTTCCGGTTGCGGTTTTTTGTGCGATCCGTATAACGATATTACAGGCAATCCGGTTTTGGGATCAATGCCATCTTTTACCAATGCACCTGCATCTTCATTTCCACGGAAGCCGTGCTCTGGACTAAAAATCTGTTTTATATTAATATCCAGGTTCAGTAAGGAATCGGCCAGATGTGTTTGGCCAATAAGCGATGTGTGATTGACCACCAGTGCAACGGATTTTCCCTGAAGCAATGATAAATACTCCAATGTCTGACTGGCACCGGGTCTGATTTCCATTTGTTGATCCCTGCAGGAACTCACAAAAGGGAATAAAAGCAACAGTATTGCTGTAATAGTAAAATGATTGATAATTATAATTTTTAATTCCCTGAATGGATTATTTTGTGCGGGAAGGCTTGCCCCTTCAGGGGACGGGGGTGCGGGAAGGCAGTTGGTATTTGCTCTCTGAAAGTATATTATTATCAGTTTAAAAAACTTCATGTCCTGAATTTGAATGCTAAAAATAATGAAAAATTGCCAGCTGCTCAATCTTCTCACGGGCACTTTTGGCTTTTTATTTTACCTTTGCACACTGAATCTACAGGCTTTGAACAGATGATTGATACCTCTGTATTTCAGAAAAAAAAGGTAAAGTTTCATACACTCGGGTGCAAACTCAATTTTTCAGAATCTTCAGCCATCGGTACCACCTTAAAAGATGCAGGTTTTTTAAACGCTGCAAAGGGTGAACCGGCTGATCTGGTTGTGATCAATACCTGTTCTGTGACAGAGCTTGCTGATAAAAAATGCCGCAATGCCATACGTTCTGAGATACGGAAAAATCCCGGCGCTTATGTAGTGGTAATGGGGTGTTATGCACAGCTAAAGCCGGAAGAAATTGCAGATATTGAAGGCGTAGACCTGATCCTTGGTTCAAACGAAAAGTTCAGGATGCTGGATTTTATAGACCATATGGAGAAGGAAAGCCGGGCAGAGGTGCATGTAAGCAAACTAAAAGATATAGAGGCATTTTATCCGTCATACTCCGGTTCGGACAGGACCAGGTGTTTTCTGAAAATACAGGACGGATGCGATTATTATTGTTCCTACTGTACCATTCCGTTTGCACGTGGACGTAGTCGGAGCGGCAGTGTGGCAGAAACCATAAAAACTGCTGAAGAAGCGATTCGTGATGGAGCCCGGGAAATCATACTTACCGGTGTAAATATCGGGGATTTTGGTAAAGGGAGCGAAGAAAGCTTCTATGACTTTTTGGTAGCTTTGGATCGCATTGATGCGGATGTCAGATTCCGTATCGGTTCGGTTGAGCCAAACCTTTTGACCGACGAGATTATTGACCTTGTTTCCGGTTCAAAACACATTGCACCGCATTTTCATATTCCGTTGCAGTCCGGATCGGATGAAGTTCTGAAACTTATGCGCCGTAAATATGATACAACACTTTTTAAAAACAGGGTTGAAACTATCAAACATAAATTGCCGGATGCATTTATAGGTGTGGATGTGATTGTGGGTGTGAATGGTGAAAGTAAACAACAGTTTGAAGAGGCTTATAGTTTTATTTCGGATCTGGATGTGTCACAACTTCATGTATTTACATATTCCGAACGGGAAGGTACCCAGGCGTTAAAGATAGATCACAGGGTGCCGGCCGGAGAGAAAAAGGTAAGGAGTCAGCGTTTACTGATGTTGTCTGATAAAAAGACACGGGCCTTTTATGAATCGCAAACCGGAAAAGTAAGACCGGTTCTGTTTGAAAGCCAGAATAATGGTGGAATGATGTTTGGATTTACAGATAATTATATCAAGGTGAGTTATGCTTACACGCCAGAGATGATCAACAAAATAACACATGTGAAATTAACCGGCATGGAACATCAGTTTGAAACCATGACCTGTAAAATGATATAAAGAATGGATTATAAAAATGTATGCGACGAGGTTGTTAAACTTGTTAGAGAAACAGGCCGCTTTATTATGAGTGAGCGCAAATCGATGACCAGTGATGATATTGAGATAAAAGGCAAGAACGATTTTGTGACTAAATTCGATAAGCTGTCAGAGAAACGTTTGGTAGAGGGGTTGGGCAGGATTCTTCCCGAAGCAGGGTTTATAGCCGAAGAAGGAACATCGGACAAAAAAGGTGAGGTTTATAACTGGATTATTGATCCGATAGACGGAACCACTAACTTCATGCATGCATCGCCGCCATTCAGCATTAGTGTGGCCCTGCAGGAAAATGATGAAATAGTGATCGGAGTGGTTCTTGAGATGTTCAGCGATGAGTGTTTTTACAGTTGGAAAGGCGGAAAAGTATTTATCAATGACAAAGAAGTCCGTAATTCCGGCTGTGCAAAGTTAAGCGATGCACTCATAGCAACCGGGTTTCCTTACAAGGCATTTGGCTTACTGGAAAACTTTATGGCATCGTTGATCTTTTTCATGGAAAAATCGCATGGGGTACGCCGTTTAGGATCCGCCGCAATTGATTTGGCGTATGTGGCAGCAGGCCGGTACGATGCATTTTATGAGTATAACCTGAACCCATGGGATGTGGCAGCAGGAGCTTTTTTGGTAGAGCAGAGTGGCGGTAAGGTATCGGATTTTAAGGGGACCGGAAATTATCTTTTCGGCAAAGAAATGGTTGCTGCCGCACCGAAGGTCTTTCCTGAATTTTTTGAAGCAGTCAGTACCATTATGACAAAAAAATGAAGGCATTAGGCTTTTACATCTTTCTCATTTTTTTTCGACCGTTTTTATGGTTGCCTCTTCGCGTATGGTACGTTCTGGCAGATTTTCTGTACGTTGTGATGTATTACATTGCAGGCTACCGCAAGCGGGTTGTCGCCAAAAACTTAAAAAGGGCATTTCCTGAAAAAGAACCTGAATGGATTCATGCCATTACTAAAAAGTATTATAAGCATCTGGCCGACTATTTTATAGAGTCGCTGAAACTGGATGCATTCAATAAGCCGGCCTTAAAAAAACGGTGCACATTCAGGAATCTTGAACTGATTGCAGATGCCAATAAAAACGGCAGGGATGTCATTATTTTTTTGGGGCATTATGCCAATTGGGAATGGATAACTTCCATGCCACTCTGGATTGAGAATTTACAGTGTTTTACGGTTTATAAGCCACTTAAAAACAAGTATTTTGATCGTTATTTTTTGAAAATCAGACAGCGTTTCGGTGTGACTCCAATTCCGATGAAACGCTCAGCCCGTGAAATTATTAAATTTCACAACGAAGGGAAACGAAGTGTTTCCGGATTAATAGCGGATCAGAACCCGGGAAGTTTTGATGTTCGGTACTGGGTGAAATTTTTGAATCAGGACACAGCCGTTTTTGAAGGGGGTGAGAAAATTGCTCAGAAATTGGGTGCTGCAGTGGGGTATATGAAGATGAAAAAAGTTCGTCGTGGTTATTACGAGACAGAAATTATTCCTATGTTTGACGATGCTTCCAAAACGGAGCCACATGAGATTACCAGAAAATACTTTGAATTGCTGGAAAACGATATAAGAGAAAGACCGGAACTCTGGTTGTGGTCTCATAAACGCTGGAAACGCAAAAAGCCGGAAGAGGTGATCGCGGAGGAGTTGTAAACTTAGTGAACAAAAAATAAATCTTATGTCTTGGATCTTATGTCTTAAGTCTTATAAATGAAAGTCGCTGTTGTCATATTAAACTGGAATGGAAAAGCCTTGCTGGAGCAGTTCCTGCCTTCGGTAACAAAGTATTCTGCCGATAAGGATACTGTTGTGGTTGTAGCTGATAATGGTTCAACGGATGACTCTGTTGAATTTGTAAAAAAGACATATCCTAAGGTTCAGATTTTGCCACTCAAAGAAAATTACGGATTTGCATTAGGTTACAATAAAGCCCTTGAGCAGCTAGATGCAGAATATTACGTATTGCTGAATTCTGATGTGGAGGTGACAAAAGATTGGCTTAAACCACTTATATCCTTTCTTGATACTCATTCGGAGGCGGCCGTTTGCGGTCCCAAAATTCTGGACTATAAGGATAAAACAAAATTTGAATATGCCGGAGCAGCTGGTGGCTTCATTGATAAATATGCTTATCCGTACTGTCGTGGTCGTATGTTTAATACGGTTGAGAAAGATGAAGGACAGTATGATACCAATGCAGAATGTCTGTGGGTCAGTGGTGCCTGCATGGTAACAAGAGCATCGGTGTACAAAGAACTTGGTGGACTGGATGAACGCTTTTTTGCCCACATGGAAGAGATTGATTTTTGCTGGCAGGCAAACAACAGTGGATATAAAGTTGTGAACATACCGGAATCGGTAATTTACCATGTTGGAGGCGCCTCGCTGGCTATGGGAAATCCACACAAAACCTTTTTGAATTTCAGGAATAGTCTGTTGTGTATGTATAAAAACACCGAAAAGGCAGACTGGAACAAAATTCTTTTTAAGCGTTTGATTCTGGATGGAATTGCTGCGGTTAAATTTTTATTTACTGATAGTCCGGCACATTTAATGGCGGTTTACAGGGCGCACAGGGAGTTTTTTAAACTGAAGAAATTTTATACCCCTCTCATAAGTTCCGGTTCGGATAGCTCCGGTAAAAAACTTGTTATGCAGGGATCAATTGTATTGACCTATTATTTTAAAAAGATACGGAAATATTCTGCTCTTTCTAAATAGTCAGAACAAAACAAGAGAAGAGTGGTTTTATAATTAGCTTAAACAGAGCACATGGATGATCAGGAAAAACATTTGTTTATTGCAGCCGGGCCTAACGGTTCCGGTAAAAGTACGTTTGCACGACAGTTTTTAAAGCAAAACGACTATATTTTTATAAATGCAGATGAGATAGCACGGGAGCTGAATCCAACGGAAATGGAATCAGCCAAGCTATCCGCAGGCAGGGTGTTTTTTCAACGATTATATGGAAATATTGAAAAGGGAAATAATATTTTAATAGAGAGTACCCTTTCAGGTTCTTACTTTCACAGGTATTGGCCAAAGATTAGAGAAAATGGATATAAGATCACCATTATTTTTGTTTTTTTGGAGCACCCAAGAATTTGTATTGAAAGAATTAAGGAAAGAGTTATTAAAGGTGGACACTATGTTCCCGATGCTGATGTAGTACGCCGCTTCTACCGTAGTAAGCGGAATTTCTGGAATCAGTACCGTCATGAAGTGGACAACTGGTACATGTTTTTTAACTCGGATGATAAGTTCATGGAAGTTGCCTTTGGCAAAAAAAATGACTACATCGTCAAGAACAATGAGATTTTTGATTTATATTTGCAGGACGTAATGTAATGTATTTTTTTATGAGGTTTGAAAAAATGGATGATTTGGAAGTTTTCCAAATTGGCGTTGAGATTGAGAAAATCGGAAACGAAGCCATTAAAACTGTAAAAAAAGAAAACCGTAAGATGGGGATCCCACTGGTTTTCTCGAGAAACGGGGAAATTTATTATGAATTACCCGATGGTTCAGTAACTAAAGAAAGCCCATTCAGAAAAAATTAAAACGAACGAAGGGACTAAAAAACCGGATAAACTTATCCGGTTTTTTTATGTCCTTTTTGTCATATCTTTAGAGAACAAGAAAGCTGTTTATACGGATTGAATATATTAAACCGTGCACACTTACGTGCCTGAAAAATATTAAATGATGAAAACACTACTGGTTCCTGTCGATTTCTCTGAAGAGTCTATGTCTGCGGTTAAGCAGGCATTAGAACTGGCGAATGCCGTAGGATTATCTATCCGGTTGATCCATGTGAAAAAGAAAAAAAGCTATTACCTGGGATTTTCAACATCAAACGAAGAACAATTTCCTGATGATGAGATAAAATCGCATCTTGAAAGTGTTGTCAAAAATTTTAAACCTGACTATAAAGCCGGCGGAAAATTTGAATTTGTGATCCGACATGGCAGTATAACCCATGAAATAATAGAGGAAAGCGAGGCGGAGGATGTGTATGCCATTTTAACCGGATTACAGGGTAATACGTCTTTAAAGGATTATCTCGTTGGCAGTAATGCATACCGAATTGTTGCAGCTGCTGAAAAGCCTGTTTTTGCGGTCAGGAAAAGCATGGAAACAAGACCTGTAAGGAAGATCCTTCTTCCGATTGAAGATAAATCGGATACCCGGGTTAAAGTTCCTGTTGTTGCTGCATTGGCAAAAGAACTGGATGCTGAAATTTTGGTGCTGGGAATTACGGACAGTCCTTACGAAGAAATGCTGGCCAAGGTTCAGATATATGTCAAACAAACGCTTGAATATTTCAGGGAGCGTGATCTGAAATGTTCATCCAAAGAGCTGGTATCTGTTGAAGTGCCACAAAAAATTGTTGCCGTTTCAAAAGAAGAGGGAGCGGATATGATAGCATTTGTATCAGATATGACAGATGATATTCTGGGCCAGATGTTATCCGTTTCTGTGAAATACATACTACATCAGGCTGAATGCCCGTTATTATGTGTACCGGTTAACATTTTAGATTAATAATTAAAACTTTTTATTCTGAAACATCATTTTAATTACCTATTTTTGCAGCTCAAATTCAGGGATATCATGTTAAAGAATTTTTTAGCATTTTTCGTATTGTTTTCAACTGTGTTTGTAGCTGCTGGTCAGACAAATATGGTCGTAACAAATCCTGAAACGACGCGCTCTGAAAACGCTGATTCCACTAATTTTATTTATGCTTCCTCTACTGATGGTGGTGTTGTGCATTATTACAGGGACAAAAGGCTGGATAAAATTTTTGATATACAAAAGAATATCAATAAACGTAAAGATGGAATTCCTGGTTTCAGGGTCCAGTTATACAGGGGAAACTCCCAGAAGCTTTCTAAGGATAAGGCATTTCAGATTGAAGCCATGGTATATCAGAAGTTTGGAGCGGATGCCAACGTGGAGGTGCTCTTCTTTACCCCATACTGGAGGGTACAGGCAGGAAATTTCAGGACGCAGAGTGAGGCGATGAAGATGGAAGCCAGGTACAAGAAGGCTTTTCCCGATATGGCCGATGATATATCGGTTGTGCCGGCCATGATTAAGTTTCCCGAGCTGAAGAGGAATACAGAACAAGAATATAATGAAGGGCAGTAGTGGATACTGCCTTTTTTGATTGATATAAAGCAACTTAAGTTCGATGAGTGATCAGATTAAACATGAATGTGGGATTGCGCTGATCCGTTTACTCAAGCCCATTGAGTATTATAAGGAGAAGTATGGTTCGTGGATGTATGGCCTTAACCGGTTGTATTTAATGATGGAAAAACAGCACAACCGTGGCCAGGATGGTGCCGGTGTGGTGAGTGTTAAAATAGATCAGCGTCCCGGAACGGAGTATATATTCAGGGAACGCTCCATTAAACAGAATCCGATCCAGGCCATCTTTAAAAATATTTATGGCTCATTCGATGAGTTTACCAACGATGATCCATCCAAATATCAGGATATACCGTGGGTAAAAGATAACCTTCCATTCGTAGGTGACGTTTACCTTGGGCATCTTCGCTATGGGACATTCGGTCGTAATTCAGTTGATTTTTGTCATCCGGTTATGCGAAATAATAACTGGAAATCCCGTAACCTGGCTCTGGCAGGGAATTTTAATATGACCAATGTAGATGAGATCTTCAATCACTTGATTGAGTTGGGTCAGCATCCTAAAAGTTATACAGACACTGAAACAGTTCTTGAGAATATAGGTCATTTTCTGGATGAAGAAAATCAGTTTTTGTTCAGGAAGTTTAAGAATGAACGTTTTACGAACAGGGAGATCTCGTCACTGATTGAAAAAAACCTTGACATTGCAAAGATTATGGAGCAGTCAAGTAAGCGTTGGGATGGTGGTTATGTAATAGCCGGTATTATCGGACACGGTGATGCTTTTGTAACGCGAGATCCATGGGGAATCAGACCTGCATTTTATTATAAGAATGACGAAGTTGTTGTGGTAGCATCTGAGCGGCCTGTGATTCAGACTGCTTTTAAAGTCCGCTGGAATGAGGTGAACGAAGTTCAGCCGGGGCATGCCCTGATCATTAAAAAGGATGGTACGGTTAGTGAAGAAATGGTTCGTGTGCCGCACAAACGCCTGTCATGTTCCTTTGAGCGTATTTATTTTTCCAGGGGCAGCGATAAGATGATCTATAATGAACGCAAACGCCTTGGAGAGTTGCTTATTCCACAGGTGATGGAAGCGGTGGATCACGACATAGAAAATACCGTGTTTTCATATATTCCGAATACAGCAGAAACTGCATTTCTGGGGATGATGCGCGGATTAGAGAAACAACTGAACGAATGGAAAATTGCCAAACTGAAGGAACTTGGACCGGATGCTGATGAGAATGAAATTCATAAGATTCTTTCTATGACGCACCGCTCAGAGAAAATAGCAGTTAAGGATGTTAAAATGCGTACCTTCATTACGGATGATGATAACCGCGATGAAATGGTGGCACACGTGTATGATGTAACGTACGGTATAGTGCAGAACGAGAAGGATAACCTTGTAATTATTGATGATTCCATTGTACGCGGTACAACACTAAAGCAAAGTATCCTGAAGATTCTTGACAGGCTGCATCCAAAGAAAATCGTCATTGTGTCATCTGCACCACAGATCCGTTATCCGGATTGCTATGGTATTGATATGGCAAAGCTGGGCGATTTTTGTGCATTCAGCGCAGCAATACAACTGTTAAAGGATCAGGGCAAGCAAAAGGTTATTGATGACGTTTATGAAAAATGTAAGGCTCAGCAATATCTTCCGAAAGAAGAAATTGTAAATTATGTAAAAGAGATTTATGCCGGGTTTACAGATGAAGAGGTTTCTGCTAAAATTGCCAAAATGCTGACTCCTGAAGATATGCAGGCCGAAGTACAGATTGTTTATCAGACGGTGGAAAATCTGCATGAAGCTTGTCCCAACGACAGGGGCGACTGGTATTTTACCGGCGATTATCCAACACCCGGTGGCAATAAGGTAGTTAATACAGCATTTATCAATTACGTCGAAGGTAAAAATCAGCGGGCATACTGATAACCGTTATGAAAATATGTGAACACTCTTCTGGTTTTCAGAGGAGTGTTTTTTTACTTATACTACTGTATTTTGTATTTACTTCAAGGTATTGTGTGTTCCATCACAGAACGGAGGTGTGGAAGTTTGTTTGCACATACAGAAAAATACCTTTTTTGTTTCTTCTGCCTTAAATATTACAGGAGTAAATTCAGTTACCTTATGTGAACCATCGCAAAACGGTTGATTGGCAGACCGGCCACATCTGCACCATACGTAGGTTTTACCTTTTTCAATTTCAAATGCTCTGGGTGCTTTTCCAGCAATTTGTCCTTTTTTCATCTGTCTTATTTTTTAGTTTATGACATCGAACATGGTGGAAGGATTAAAAGTTTAGTAAATTTAAAGCTTTTAACGCTGTTTTACAAACATTTGAACAACAGAGATATTATCTTGCTTTGTGTGGTTAAATATTTTATTTTTACTGAAATAACCTTTTTATGGCAAAGTCTCTTGTAAATAAAAATGCAACATTTGGCACCTGGCCTGTTTTCCTGACAGCTATATCCACAATACTTGGAGCAATTCTTTTTTTAAGGTTCGGGTATGCCGTCGGTAACCTTGGTCTTATAGGCGTTCTGACCATCATATTAATCGGACATCTGGTAACGATCCCGACAGCGTTGGCCGTAGCTGAAATAGCAACAAATCAGCGCGTACAGGGTGGAGGAGCCTATTATATTATTTCGCGTTCCTTTGGTTTAAATATTGGAGGAGCCGTAGGGTTTTCACTTTATCTTTCGCAGGCCATCAGTGTGGCATTTTACATCATTGCTTTTGGAGAGGCTTTTCATCCGTTACTGAACTATATTTCGGAATCTACAGGATTCGTTATTCATGTACAATGGATTAAGATTGTCACCATGGCCATTCTGGCGGTTCTGATCCTGACTAAAGGCGCTAATCTTGGTGTTAAGGCATTGTATTTTGTGGTGGCTATTTTGTTTGTAGCATTGGGGATGTTCTTTTTGGGTCATACCATAAAGCCGGGCACTGAATTTAATCCCAGTGAACATATTCTCGCACCGGACAGCTTTTTTTATGTGTTTACAATTATTTTCCCGGCATTTACCGGTTTGGCAGCAGGAATAGGCTTATCCGGAGACCTTAAGGATCCGCAAAAATCAATCCCTAAGGGAACAATCTGGGCTACAGTGGTTGGAATGCTGATATACGTTGGTGTGGCTTATAAACTGGCCATAAGTGCTTCTCCGGAAGATCTGGCTTCAAATCAGCTGATCATGCAGGATATTGCATTATGGGGACCGATTATTCCCATTGGCCTGGCTGCTGCATCGCTCTCTTCGGCTTTAGGCTCAATTATGATTGCACCGAGAACGCTTCAGGCAATTGGGTACGATAATGTATTCCCCAAAACGTGGTTTAATAACTGGCTGTCAAAAGGCCGTGAGAATGATAATGAGCCAATAAACGGTTCTGTGATCACCATTATCATTGCTTTTGTTTTTGTGGTAATGGGCGATGTGGATTTTGTGGCGAAGGTTATCTCCATGTTTTTTATGGTGACCTATGGTGCCATCTGTCTTATTTCCTTCCTGGAACATTTTGCTGCTGATCCGTCATACCGGCCAACATTCAAACATAACAGGTGGTATTATTCATTAATCGGAGGTTTATTGTCTTTCTGGCTTATGTTTAAAATGAACCTGCCGTATGCAGCTCTTTCCTTATTATTGATGGCACTGTTTTATCATTGGGTCAGTGTAAATAATAAAGAGAAGAAAGGGTTGCAAAAACTATTTAAAGGCGTGGTTTTTCAGTTGAGCCGGTCACTGCAGGTGTTTGCACAGCGTGCCAATAAAGAGGACAGGGAAGTTAGCTGGCGGCCGTTTTTGATCTGTATTTCCGAAGATACCTTTAAAAGGCGCAGTGCTTTTGACCTTGTCCGGTGGATCTCGTACAAATATGGATTCGGTACATACATTCATTATATTAAAGGTTTGCTGAACCGGAAAACCAGCGATGAATCGAAAGTGGTTCTTGAACGGTTAATCAAACTGGCAAGTGGCAGTAAAAACAGGGTTTACCTCGATACCATTATCAGTCCTTCCTATACTTCTGCCATTGCACAGGTTATTCAGTTGAACAGTATATCGGGAAAGGGAAACAATATGATTTTGTTTGAGTTTTCGCATACTGAACCGGATTCGCTTAAAAATGCATTGGACAATTACAGTTTAATTCAATCGGGAGCATTTGACGTATGCATTCTGAATACAACCTATAAAGGATTTGGTTATCATCAGACCATACATATCTGGATCAGTGAAAAAGATTACGATAATTCGAACCTGATGATTCTGCTGGCGTATATTATTCTGGGGCATCCGGATTGGAAAAACGGGATTATCAAGATTTTTTCACTGACACCTCAGGAGGATGTGGAGCATAAGAAAGCCGCGCTGATGGAACTGATCAAGTCGGGACGTTTGCCAATTTCACCGTCCAATGTAGAGCTGATCCCGTTTGAAAACGGTAAGGATCCGCATCGCATTATTTCACGCTATTCCGAGGATGCCGATTTGACCATTGTTGGGTTTACTACCGATGATCTGAAACGTGGTCTTGACTATTTTACATCGTTTAATGATACATCGAATATTCTTTTTGTAAATGCCTATAAGGATAAGGAGATTGTATAGACAGGCTATTAGTGTGTCTGTACAATCTATATATCTTTCATCGCAATACGTTCATGTATTTCAGGTAGTTCCTGTATCGCTGCCGAACCGTACCACGGGTGTAGTTCCATAATCAGTCTGCCCGCTTTTACTGCCGGATCGGTTTCTGTTAATTCTCTGGCAGCTTCAATGGATTCCACGTTAAAAATATAAATACCTCTTAATTCACCGTTATCTAAAAAGGGACCAGCCATTACAAGAACACCCTTTTCTGCCAGGCGTTTTATATTGTCAAGATGAGCGCGCTGGATGTCTTGGGCCTCTTCTTCTGTTTGACTTCTGTTAGGACCTGATTTTAAAAATGCTATGACATATTGCTTCATTCCATAGTCGTCGGCCTGTAGTTTTTTTGCCAGTACAGAGTCTTTTACTACAATTTCCGATTCACTGCTTGTGGTGTTTTTTGAGGTGTTATGGCACGAACTTATAAAAATTGTTAAAATCAAGAGATTGATTGTGAGGAGGATAGATTTTATTTTCATCATATATAGTTTTTTATATAAAAACAATTACTACTTTTAAATGTTCTTACTCTGTTTGGGTTCGCCCGATATTGATGTGTTTAAGAACGTTGGGACAGAACAATTATATTAATCAGATGTTTTACTCTAAGGTAATTCAAAAAACTACCGGTAGATAGAGATCGTCTTTAAAAATCAATATATGGACATAAAGAAAGTCTTAATTGCTAACCGGGGGGAGATTGCAGTTCGAATTATCCGTTCCTGCAGAGAGATGGGGATTAAAACAGTGGCTGTTTACTCAGAAGCAGACCGTAATTCATTGCATGTCAGGTACGCTGATTATGCATATTTTTTAGGCCCGTCACCCTCAAACGAGAGTTATTTATCAATCACTAAAATTTTACAGGTTGCCAAAGATTCCGGTGCTGATGCTATTCACCCGGGCTACGGATTTTTGTCTGAGAATGCAGAGTTTGCTAAACGATGCAGGAAGCAGGGGATTATTTTTATAGGTCCATCTGCCCAGGCTATTTCAACGATGGGAGATAAAATAACTGCCCGTCAGACCATGATCAATGCTGGTGTTCCGGTTGTTCCGGGAACGCAGAAAAAGATTGTGGGTGAAAAGGATGTAAATAAAGTAGTACAGGAAATCGGCTTTCCGGTTATGGTAAAAGCCTCTGCCGGAGGTGGTGGGAAAGGAATGCGCTTGGTTCGAAAAGCAGAAGACCTGTTGTCGGGAATTAATGCAGCAAGGTCGGAAGCCAGTGCTGCTTTTGGCGATGACGCTGTTTATATTGAAAAATACATTGAATCACCTCATCACATTGAATTTCAGGTGATGGCAGACAGTCATGGAAATGCCATCCATCTGTGTGAACGTGAATGTTCAGTACAACGCCGCCACCAGAAAGTGGTGGAGGAGACACCTTCTCCATTAATGACACCTGAATTAAGGGCTCAGATGGGTGAAGCTGCTGTAGCAGCTGCTAAAGCCGTGAGTTATGAAGGCGCTGGTACCATTGAATTTCTGGTTGACAACAGTGGTAACTACTTTTTTCTTGAAATGAATACGCGCCTTCAGGTGGAGCATCCGATTACCGAACGTGTGGTAGGTGTTGACCTTGTTAAGCTGCAGATTCTTGTGGCTCAGGGAGAAAAATTACCATACACTCAGAATGATATTAAACAAACTGGTCATGCGATAGAGTGCCGAATATATGCTGAGGATCCGGATAACAATTTTATGCCGAGTCCGGGATTAATAAAGCATATTACTGAACCGAAAGGCTTAGGGGTACGTACCGATGGCTATGTTTACGAAGGATACGAAATACCCCTTTTTTATGACCCGATGATCTCTAAACTGATCGTTTGGGACAGAACTCGTGAAGATGCTATTGCCCGTATGAAACGGGCTCTTCACGAGTATAAAATTACCGGGGTAAAAACCTCAATCGGTTTTCTGAAAAGAATTATGAATCACGAAGATTTTAAAAACGGAAACTACGATACCCACTTTATCGACAACAATATGGATGAGCTGATGCAAACTGAAGGTGGAAGCCATGAACGTTGCAGGGATATTGCCGCTATTGTTTCTCTGATTGATTATCACCGTAATCTGGCAACTTCAGAAAATAAACTGAAGGATGATACAACCAAAAAGTGGATTGAGTTCGGACGTAAAATGGGTGTGATTCGCCTCTAATTTGAAGGTTATGGAAGTAAAGATCAATAATGAATTAATAGATGTAAAAATCGTCAGTATCAAGGGAAACATAGCTACATTGTCTGTTGATGACCGTGAGTATGAAATTGATATAACGATGGTGGAACGCGGTGTTTATTCATTGCTGCATAAAAATCATTCCTATAATGTGGAACTCATACACGGCAGTGAATCGCGTAAATACATGGTCAATACGCAATACCGTTCATACAATGTTGAGATTGTGGATGCGCAGACTAAATACAGGGAGAACAGGAACAAAAATCAGGGCATTGACGGTGCCGGCTCGGTCTCTTCACCGATGCCGGGTCGTGTGGTTAAACTACTTGTAAAGAAAGGTGATAAAGTGAAGGCAGGACAACCAGTGATCATTGTTTCAGCCATGAAAATGGAAAGCGAGTATAAGTCTGGTATTGATGGTGAAGTGAAAAAGGTGATGGTAAAGGAAGGCCAGACGATAGAAGGTCACCAGCCGTTGCTGGAGATAGAGTAAAAAGTTGTAAGTAAGTCATACGTTGTGAATCAGTGATAGTAACCTGTAACAAATCACTTCTTGATACTTGATACTTGATACCTGATTCTTAAAGAAAAATACATAAAATCAGATTATGTCAGAACTTGAAAAGAAATTCAAAGAGTTTGAAAAGCGTAGTGCAGAGGCTGATTTAGGCGGTGGTGTTGAGCGCATAGAAAAACAACATGAGGGTGGTAAAAAAACGGCCAGGGAAAGATTATCCGATCTTCTGGATCCGGGTACCTTCGTTGAAATCGATAAACTGGTAACACACCGCTGTGCCCAGTTCGGAATGGATAAAAATAAAATCCCTTCAGACGGTGTGGTTACAGGATACGGTAAAATAGACGGGCGTCTGGTTTATGTATTCGCTCAGGATTTTACTACGTTTGGAGGTACTCTCAGCCGTGCCAACGCCGACAAGATCGTCAAATTACAAAAAATGGCCCTGAAAATGGGTGCTCCGCTTCTGGGCCTCAACGATTCCGGAGGTGCACGCATACAGGAAGGCGTACAAAGTCTGGCCGGTTATGCCGATATCTTCCAGCTGAATGTGAAAGCATCCGGTGTTATACCGCAGATATCTGCCATTATGGGCCCATGTGCCGGTGGTGCAGTATATTCGCCTGCACTCACAGACTTTATCATGATGGTTCGTGATACTAGTTACATGTTTGTGACCGGACCGGATGTCATCAAAACGGTTACACACGAAGAAGTGACAAAGGAAGATCTGGGAGGTGCCATGGCACACAACAGCAAAAGTGGTGTGGCCCATTTGATGGCTGAAGATGATGTTCAGGCCATGATGTTGCTGCGCGACCTCTTAAGCTTTATTCCATCCAATAATATGGAGGAAGCACCTGTTGTTCCAACAATGGATCCGCTTGACAGGGAAAGTGAATTGTTACAAAACCTTATTCCGGCTGATCCGAATAAACCATACGATATTAAAGAGCTGATCACCGAAGTGGTAGATGAGAAGAATTTTCTTGAAATTCAACCGCATTATGCGCAGAATATCGTCATTGGTTTTGCCCGTTTCAATGGGCGGAGCGTGGGTATTGTAGCTAATCAGCCCGCACATCTTGCAGGAGTACTTGATATTGATTCATCCGTGAAGGGTGCACGGTTTGTACGCTTCTGTGATGCCTTTAATATTCCTATCGTCACATTTGTGGATGTTCCTGGTTTTCTGCCTGGAATGTTGCAGGAATTTGGTGGGATCATTAAGCATGGAGCAAAACTTTTGTATGCTTTTGCTGAAGCCACGGTGCCTAAAATTACTGTCATTACGCGTAAGGCCTATGGAGGTGCCTACGATGTGATGGCGAGCAAGCATATTGGAGCCGATGTCAACTATGCATTTCCTACAGCAGAAATTGCAGTAATGGGAGCTGATGGTGCAATCAATATTCTCTACCGGAATAAGATTAAAACCAACGAAGACAGGGAAAAAGCCATTAAGGAATATAAGGATACGTTTGCAAATCCGTATAAAGCTGCTGAACTTGGTTATGTGGATGAAATAATTCTTCCAAAAGATACCCGTCTGAAACTGATTCAGGCGCTGGATATGACTAAAACAAAGAGCGACGGTAATCCACCTAAAAAACACGGTAATATACCGTTGTAAGTTTGGTGCTAACGATATAAAAAGCTGTTCTTCGGAACAGCTTTTTTATTTGGCATGGAGCTGTTAATTTGAAGACTCAGGAACAGTCCATTAGTCCATTGTTGTATTCGGTTGAGTAAGTTTAATATTGTCCTCCTTATTCTTATGATATGGACAAGGGATTAACATAGTTTTGTATAAAAAGTCTGTCATTTTTAATAACGGCAAA
>NZ_JBHMVA010000009.1:0-196757 GCF_042436675.1 Quyinboa ferrireducens
TAAAAAGCCATCAATTAATACGGAAGTTATTGATGAACATAGAATTACAAAAAATGCTTAGCTCGAACTCACGTTAAGTTAGTTAATGTAATATCATTGTCTATCTATCCTGAAGACTTAAATTCAATGGGATTGCACATTATAACTAATGTTTTTCTTCAATTCCATATCCCTAATCAGGTCATCTACAATTGCAGTTGCTTTTTCTACATCTGCACTTTCAACATAAAGATCAATGGCAGATGGCATATATCCTGCTGTTTTAGAGGAATGAAAATCATTTTTGATGAACAAAGCTATTTCATGCGTTTCCAATTCCTCTTGTAATCAAGTTACCAAACTTCGCTTCCGTAAATAATCTGATCGTTCATTCATCTTTTGTGTTATAATTTACTGCATTTATTCAATTACATGCATGAATTTGTTACCTTTTACTGGGTTTTGTTTAAACGTTTTTTATTACCTGTTTTCAAGGTATATTTTAACGTTATTCCAAAATTTCCATACTTATTATAGTCTAATTCATAGTGATTGGGATAATCATTATTTAATTGATTTATTGGTTTTATCCATGTGTTAGAGTATGAGAAGGTTATCCCCAACTTATCTGAAATTTTATAATGGTAAAAAAGATATGGTTCAAATAAAATTCCTTTTTGGTCTATTAATTTATCCATATCGTTTGAAGACTCAACATAATATACCTTGTAATACGGTGTGAAATTTCCAATGGTAAAAGAAAGTCCCCAAATTTTATTATGATTTTTAAACGTATTTGTATATTGAAATTTACCTAGTATTGATTGGTAAAAACCTTTATAATTCATTGGTTCATTAAATCCTTCCTGATATTTCACATTCCCATTACCATAAAAATATCCACCAAGCAGTCTAATGTTTGCTCTTTCATTTATATTAAATCTGTAGCCTGTAAGCAACTGCAGATGTATAGTTCCGCTGGATATATAACTGGCATAAGCTTGTGCATGTATTTTATCAGTAAAACCATAAGCAACACTTACGTCTGCGCCAGGAGTGATTAGAAAGCTGGAGATACTGGCTCCAAAATCTAATTCTGTTTCACCTTTTTCTTCAATTAAAATGGGCGGGGCTACTTGCGGAGTATAAAGTGCGCAAGATGATAATAACAATATACTAACAATGCAGAATAATTTACCTTTCATGTTTAGTTCGATTACAACTAAATAATGTTACAACCTGTATTCCGTGTAAAGTACCAATCATATTATAAACCGGAATTCAGGTCATTTTAATCATTTCTAAGTCGTTTCGGTTTATTAGAATAAAAGTAGTGAAATCAGGGATGAATGGCAATCCGGAAAATATGTTATAGAGCCTGAAAAATAGTGCGTAGCTGATATTGTATTATTGTTACAGATCAATGCTGTTTTCCACTTTTAATGATCAATTCCATAGACAACACTTTCATTAACTTCAGTTTCATTTTGTTGTTTTAATTAAGTTAAGGGTAAAGTTCATGATAGCATCCCTGTTTTCTATTATGTCATCCTGAGATTGTTCTATCGGGTAGTCGGGCATAATTCCTCTTCGGGGATTCATGTTTTTTACGGCAGCTGTATATCTTCTAACACGAGCTGTTCCTACCATAATGCCGGTATTTTTCAGCGGAGGATAAGTTGCGTTTCCCGTGCAGGTATAGGTTGAACCCATTTCTGAACCTATAAACTTTCCAACCCGGTGATATTTCAATAACCCGCAAAAATGTCCAGTTGTTGAAAATCCGTTCCCATCAATTAGAGTAAACAATCTCCCTTTGTAGTGATTAACTGGTTTAGGAACAGGATTGGCAAGTGTGTCATATTTTCCGTAATGGTCTTCAAAATAGGGGAAGGGCTCTGGTTCGAGATAAGCCCATAAATATGAAGCACAAAAGGGATCTCCACCACTATTACCACGTACATCAAGAACAAGATTTTTAATGTCATTTTGATTGATAACCAGGAAAACGCTGTCAATGAACTTTTTAAACATATCTACCTGCCCATAGTATCCAAAAGAATTAATTGTGAGTATGCCGGTTTGGCTGGCTTCCAATTCCTCAAAATTCAGTTTTGAGACACTTTGTTTTGCGTTATCAATATCTTTTTTGGCAACAGGTTTAAGATTAGCCTGCATTTTACGTTGACTTTCAGGAGGAATGTATTCTATAGCGAAAGAATCAGGATAACCATAATAAAGAGCATATTTGACGGAGAAATTTCCACTTACTTTGGATAAACGATAGGATGGGTTAAATCCGTCTGCAGAAGTGAGCGACGTGAGTTTGTTTACCAAAACAGGCATCGTGGTTCCGTTGATACTTACAATTTCACTTCCGACAGAAATTTGCTGTACTGTATCATAACTACCCTTTACAAATACCTTATTGCTTGAAATACAGAGTTCTAAAGGAAAAAGTTTTTCCGGTGCAACCTTCCAGTAATCATCAGGAATCCATAAGCTTGAATGGCCACAACCAACTTTTGATATTACTTCAGTCATTTGAATCAGAAAACTTCTGAAATTCAGATCAGAATCAATCCTTATGAAGTTTTTGTCGAATATGGAGTCGAGCACGGCTTTTTCTGTATAATCATATAATGCAGGATGTGTAGTTTCAAGAATGTTTCGAAACTGCAGATAATCTTCCTGTAATTTCTTTTTACTGAATATAACCGGATAGCTGAAATACTCATTATGGCTGAAACAGGTAACGGGAATTACATTTTCTTCTGTTTTTAATTTATATTTTCTGTTTCCATTATCTTGATTTTTAGGATCAGGTTTCCATTCCCAGAAGGAATAGTCTCCCTTTTTAATCACAAATTTGTATGATATTGTATCTCCAACGTTTCCTAATTTAAATATGCCGGAATATATGTTTGATTCAGGTAATTTCTTCAACTCATAGTTAGTACCCTCCCAGTTATTAAATGACCCTGCAACAAACACTTTGTCATTTGATTCAGAAGAAAATAATTCCAGTTTTATCAGGCTGTCAAGATCAAGTTGAAATGTAACACCAACCTGTCCCCTGGATATAGTTGTTGCAACAAACAATATTGAAATTATAGTGAGGCTTTTCATGACCCGTTTATTTTGAATATTGCCTAAAAGAGCATTTATTTTTTTCTATAGTGCAAAATTATCTGTGCATATAACCAGAATATATTTTTGCAGCTAGTATGAAGAGATATTTTTTAATAAAATTACGGAAAGGCAATATAAAGAACAACCATGAAGGTATGTTATTCAGCTTGAAGATATTCCGGCTGCAAAGTCAGCAGGGAGATTTCGCTGATGGTGCCCAAACGGATGGGAGGGCCAAAGGTTCCTGCGCCCTGTGATACAAACATGGTAGTGCCGCTGTAGTGATGCAGGCCCTGGTTAAACTGAAACATCAGGGCGGCAATATATTTTATGGGAACCAGTTGTCCTGCATGCGTATGGCCGGAAAGGTACAGGTCCACACCATGTTTGCTGGCATATTTTATACCATCAGGACTGTGGTGCAGCAATACGGTTGGTTTGCTTTTGTCAGGAGAAAGTTTGTCCAGGGTACTTTTTATAGTGGCATGACCATTTTGAGTGTGCACATTAAATGTTTGATCGTCGGCAGCCATATGGTTCAGCCCGATAATCTGTAAGTCTTTGAAACCGGTCATGTTGTTTTCAAGCACCTGGATTCCCAATTCACGCAACATGTTTTTAATGGTTTGTACGCCAGTATATTTATCGTGATTTCCTTCAATAAAACAGACCGGGGCGTTTAAGTCTGTCAACGGTTGCAGATCTTTTTTCGATAAGCGGTAACGGCCGTCGAACAGGTCTCCGGTGATAAAGACAATATCGGGATTTTGTGCATTGGTTTTACTGACCAGTTTGTGCAGGAAGCGTTTTCCCCTGAAATGCCCCAGGTGCACATCAGACAGGTGCATAGCCCGGACAGTTTGAGTCAATCCTTTAATTGGAATGGTATGATGCGTGACTTTGGTGTTCCATGAATTCAGTGTGCCGGCAAGATTGATGACCAATGTCAGGATCACAACGATAAGCCCGTAAGTGAGCGGTTTAAAGCCGGTAAATAGTCTGAGGATATCCGTTAAGATGACCGAAATCAACAGGTAAAGCATCAATCCCATGGTCATGGCCGCAAGGATATAAATAATATGTCCTGCCAGCGAAACGGAATTGGCTGTAGTAAACACACCAAACATCATAAATAATGCCAGTACAGCAAAAACGGGATAAAGCATACGTGTATATGGTATGCTGAAATACCAGTTAAACCGGTGTGTCAGATAGATTACCGCACCTGTGATGATGCCTAGAAAAATGGTCAGGAAAATAAATGGAACAATGCTTTTCATTTGTTTGAATTGTGTTCTTTGAATAAACCACAAAGTAACTTAAATGTTCGGTAATTACATTCTTAAGAGAAGCAGAAGCAATACAAATTTTAAATATGATATAAAAAATCGGACATTATTCTTAATTATCGGTTTTAAAGTTTAATTTAACGCTGTTTTTGCTTTGGGAACAAAAAGTTTTAATGCCAATACTTTACTCATAATGCGTAGTATATTTCTGATTTTTGCACTGATCCTTGCGGTATCTGTTAATTCACAACAACAGGTCACTAATCTTACAACGCTGATTATTGATACCGATGGAGCAGCCATCAACAGTAAAGATACATACATCCCGGGAACACTTTATATTTTAAGTAGTGATCCGGAAATAAAAAACGATACTTTACCCATGAAGATACGCGGACGCGGTAATTCCACATGGGGAATGCCCAAAAAACCATTCCGTATTAAACTGGATGATGATAAGCACCTTTTGGGTATGAGAGCGAAAAACCGTGATTGGGTATTGCTGGCCAATTATGCAGATAAGTCATTGATTCGTAATGCACTGGCGTTTAAAATAGGAGAGTGGGTGAATCTTGAATATAATCCCGACTTCAGATTTGTGGACGTGATCCTTAATGGCGATTATGTGGGGAATTACATGTTGACCGACCAGGTGGAGGTGGCTAAGAATCGTGTGCCTGTTGAAAAACAGGATACCTCTGTTGTTGCTTTACCTGACCTTTCAGGAGGTTACCTGCTGGAAGTAGACGGTTTTGCGGATCGTGAACCGGTATGGTTTCAGACGGACCGTGGTGTTAAAACAACAGTTAAATACCCTGATGATGATGATATAAATCCGGAGCAACTGGATTATATTAAAACATACATACAGCATTATGAAGATGTGCTGTTCTCAGAAAATTATAAAAATCCGGAGACGGGTTATCGTGCATACAATGACTCCGCCACGCTGGTAAACTGGTATATTGCTTCCGAACTCACAGGGAACCCTGATTGTTTCTGGAGCACTAACATATATAAGAAGCGTTCGAACGATAAGCTCTTCTGGGGGCCAATGTGGGATTATGATATTGCGTTCAACAACGACAGCCGTCAGGAAGATGCACAATACAAACTTATGCGTGAAAGTGCGTATAATCCAAGAGTATGGATCAACCGATTGTGGCAGGACGACTGGTTTGTAAGAGCTGTAGGGAAGCGTTGGGAAAACCTTGTTGAATCCGGTATTTCCGATTCGGTTCAGAATTATATCAATGATGCAGCCAATCTGATTGACCAGTCGCAGGTGAGAAACTTTGAACGTTGGAATATATTGCCTGACAAGGTATATCTTGAGCAGTTTTTATTTGATACCTGGGAAGAGAATATTGATTTTCTTCGGGATTATATGACAGAGCGTGTAAGTTTTCTGAACGATAATCTTGCAAAGTATGTGGAACCATTTGTGATTGAAAACTACTATTACGCCATCCGGAATAAGAATTCCAGCCTTGTGATTGATATTAAGGAAACAGATCCAAATGCACTGAATATGTGGGAATTCCTGGAGGATCAGTTTAGCCAGCAATGGCAGATTGTTGATTTGGGCGATGGAACCGTTCGATTCGAAAACAGACTGTCTGGTTTGGCCATCAAGGGAATGGGTGTTGGCAACAGCCTGGCGCTTAGTGATATTTCTGAAACTAACGATTCACTGCGTTGGACTCTTGAACCGCTCGGATCTGTAAATCTGTTTGGAATTGTTAATGTAGGAACAGGAAACGCCATCGATAATTCCGGAGGAGGGACATCAAATGGCACAAATTGCATTGAATGGGATAATCATATCACATCCAATCTGAATCAGCAATGGGTATTTGAAAAAATCGAAAGCATTCCATCGGGATTGGCACCTCATACATCACGGTTGAACCTGAGCGTTTACCCGAATCCGGTAAGCCGTCAGCTGTTTATCTCTTCGGATCAGGCTTTTGCATCGGATCTGTCTTTCAGTATTATGGATGTGAGCGGAAAAGAAGTTAAAGCAGGGCATCTGGTTGGAGAATCAATTGATATGTCGCAGTTAGGTTCCGGAATTTATTTCGTAAAATTGTTTACTGAAAACAGATCAGAAGTATTCCGCATTGTTAAGCAATAGGAATATTTGTTGATCCGGTATTTCTGCTTATGTTCTGGATTAAACTCGGAATATTACTCACCGGCTTTTTGTATGCAGGCTTGTTGCCTCACACGGTAAGAAAAACTCTGCAGCATGTTGATTTTGATCCCGAAAGACAGACGCTGAGCTTCCTGAGCAATAAGGTGTTGTATGGCGAAAAATTTAAAAAAGGATATAAACGTCTGCTGCTTGGTGCTGCCTTGTTGAATTACAGTTTTTTCTGGCTCTTGTCGAAACATTACGATCTTGGTGAACATGCCGACTACATGAGGTACATCGATTACAGTTTCGCATTTCTCACTATTCTGGCATTTATACCGCACAATATTTATCCGTACAGTTTTAAACACTTAGGGACTACTTTTCAGCGTTTTTTTCATAATGTATTTGCAGCCCTGGTCTTTCTCACCTTACCGGTTATGATCATTACTTTTCAGGTAGCTGTGTTGCCGGATAATTATTTTTTGGGCATTGCCGGTTTAGTGATAGTGTTTGTCATCGTTATTTCCGTATTTGTATCCGTGGTATTAAATGGTGTCAATGGCATTACGGAGATTCTGTTTATCAATGGTATCAGCATATGGAGCATCTTCACCACTATTCTAACCATAATGATCTGATGAAGTATGAAAAAATAAGATTTGTTCATGATCTTGTCAGAATCCTATTACATTATTCAGCTTCCGTCAAATGGCCGGCAATAACATTATCTCATTTTTGCTCACCTCTGCGCGGCCAGGTTTAATTATATTTCATTGACTTTTACAATATTGTCACCTCTTCGAGGTTGCATTGAAATCCTGAAAAAATATGCATATGCAAATAAGAATCAACTCCGAAGGAGTGACATATTTGTAACCCCGGATGCCATCCGGGGTACAGAAGTGATGTCCTTCGTTATAACCGTTCAATACCTATGATGTCGTGATAATGTTTCTGTCGGTTATTGGGAGCTGATGAATGGGAATCAGAATAATAAAATTTTAGTTTGTTTCTTTCAGCCTGATATGAATCATCCCTCTTTGTCATGAACGAAGTGAATTGATAGAGAGGGATCAGTTGTAAGGGATTTGCAAATTTATATGAATCAGGGTGAGTCGGATAAGATGATCTTGTAGCTTTAATTTGGCTTCATTGGAAGGACAAGTCGTCTTCAATATCATTGTCACCTCTTCGAGGTTGCATTAAAATCCTGAAAAAATATATGCATATGCAAATAAGAATCAACTCCGAAGGAGTGACAGATTTGTAACCCCGGATGCAATCCGGGGTAGAGAAGTGAAGTCCTTCGTTATAACCGTGCAATAGCTATATTGTCGTGCTATCGTTTTTGTCGGTTATTGGTTTGCAGTTGAACTGAGATACAAATCAATACCGGTAAGCACCTAAAACAAAGGCCATTCTTTCGAACGGCCTCTGAAATATTTGATCTTAAAAAAGATTAATCGTGTGCAAACGGAAAGTATTCCTTTGCATTGTTGTAACAAATATCCTGAACAATGCTACCAACCAGATCAAAATCTGTAGGAATCTCACCTTTTTCCATATCGGTTCCCAACAGATCACAAAGCAACCTGCGGAAATATTCATGGCGTGGGTAGGATAGGAAACTCCTTGAGTCGGTCAACATACCTACAAATTTGCTCAGCAGTCCAAGGGTCGACAATGCATTCATCTGCTTGGTCATACCGTCTTTCTGATCCAGGAACCACCATCCGGAGCCAAACTGCATTTTACCGGCAACGGAACCATCGTTAAAATTACCAATCATCGTTCCGATCACTTCGTTATCAGATGGATTGATGTTGTACAGAATGGTTTTCGCCAGTTTATCTTCCTGATCCAGTTTATCGAAGAATAACTGCATGTTTCTGGCCACGTTGAACTGACCGATGGAATCCCAACCGGTATCCGGTCCCATTTGCGTAAACATCCGGCTGTTGTTATTTCGGATCACACCATAATGGAACTGTTGAACCCAGCCTTTCTTGTGATCCATTTTTGCGAATTCGAACAGCATCGCCGTTTTGAACTTCCGCACTTCCGGATCACTGATTTCTCCACCTTTTCTTGCTTTCTTGAAGATATCCTTGATCTCATCTTTAGTGTACGCTTCAGCATAAAATTCTTCGATGCCATGATCCGATAAACGGCATCCGTTATCATGGAAAAACTGGTGACGCACCTCTATGGCTTCAATCAGATGTTTAAACGCTGAGATTTTAACACCGGAAACTTTTTCCAGTTTATCCAGGTATTCGTTAAACTGCTCTGTTTCTATAGCCATTGCCTTATCGGGTCTCCATGCAGGGATCATCTTCAGTTCGGCCCCTGAATTCTTATGCTGCGTATGGAATTTCAGATCGTCTATTGGATCATCAGTTGTACATACAATCTCCACTTTCATTTTTTTCAGCAGACCCTGAACTCTGTATTCATCGCTGTTCAGCAATTCGTTACAGCGGTCGTATATGGATCTGGCAGTTGCCGGTGAAAGCAGTTCTTCAATACCGAAGTATCTTCTTAATTCCAGGTGAGTCCAGTGATAGAGCGGGTTACGTAGTGTGAATGGCACAACTTCCGCCCATTTTTCAAACTTCTCCCAATCGCTGGCATCGCCTGTAATATAGTGTTCATCCACACCAAACGTACGCATGGCACGCCACTTATAGTGATCACCATACAACCACGCCTCGGTAATGGTTTTGAATTTCTTATTCTCTGCAATTTGCTGGGGAATAAGATGGCAATGGTAGTCGATGATTGGCATCTGAACAGCATAGTCGTGATACAGTTTTTTTGCTGCATCACTGTTTAAAACAAAATCGTTGTCTAAAAATGGTTTCATTATTAATTTATTTTCCGGTTTTATACCACGTAGTTAAAAACACGCATAATGTGTCTGTCAAAAATATTGGTGGTCACTTCGTTACCCACAATATCTTCATATTTCTGAACCATGCTCAGGTATTTATCACCCATTTTTGCTGCGATCTTATATGAGATATGGATCAACTGCCTGAAATCCAGGTTGTAATCTGCATTCTCCTGATCGTGACGCAAGGTATTGGCATATTTTTCAGACGACCACAAATCCACCTCATCAGGCGAAGGAAGGTTGTCCTCATTGATGTCGATAACTGTACGGTAAGGCGCCATAAAATCTTCACGTTTTTCATAGCCCTGGCGATAAATTTCCTTGGCAATTGCTAATCCGTCTTCTCCGGCTATGGCAAGACCAATAACTTCTTCCAGCCAGGTTGTACCTGCAGTTTTTATATGAATACCTGCGCCCTGTTTTTTGATGATTTTACCCATGATCGGATAAATACTGAATTTATCACTTCCTGAGTGCACACTCAGTTTAATGTTTTCTGGTAATCCAAATTCCTTTACGGCATATTTGAGTACCAGGATATCTTCTTCGAATTCCTGGGTGAATTTGTCAATATCACCTACATAGTCGATGCCTTTAAAGAAATCACCGGTAAACTTCGGTGCGATAGTCTGAATAGGAATTTCCTGGGCAGCAACGGCGCTGAGAATGAAAAACATTTCCAGCGGAGTTTGAGGTACATCCACTTCGTCCATAGAAAGCTCAGCGATAAAATCACCCTTGTTATCTTTTATAATGGTATACACTTCTTTGGCCTGTTTTACTGCAAAAAGGAATTTGCTGCCAATCTCAACCAAAAGGTCTTCTGTTACATTAAATGTGTGATCAATACCCGGAATTTTGAAATCACCAACATATTTTTTGTTGGCTTCTACAAATGCTTTCAGTTCTGATTCTTCCGGTTTTTCACCGATAAAATCAGCCACATCCAGAGTGAAAAAATCAGAAGACGCAATAAAACCATGAACAGTTTTTGCGTTAATATGATCGGCATCTACATAATAAGGACCATCATACCCAAGCGCTTTAACGGCATTATCAGCTTCAGTACGAACAGAATCCGGCTGTGTGCCAATAATCTGATGTTCACGGTTCGACTTGTTCCATACTGGTGCAACTTCAAGACCAAGCTCTTTGTGGGCTTTCATCAGGGCTTTTAACTGTGCTTTACCTTGTTGGCCAAAACGGTCGCCAACTCCCATAGAATATTTTACTAATTTCATTGTAATGGTATTTAATTTAACTTTTTAAATATTTCTGTTAGATGATTCTCTGATTAATAATTCCGGTTTGATATAAATTGTTTGCGGGTTTAAGCTATCTTCACTTTTCGCCTCAATTTCGTTTAATAAAACATTGGCAGCTTTCTTCCCCATTTCATTTCCAAACTGATGTATGGATGACAGCGAAGGCTGCACATATTGCGTGAATGGTTCATTGGCAAATCCGATGATGCCAGCATCCCGGGGAACCTGTATTCCATGTTGGATCAGATATAATAATACACCATGTGCAGCGTAATCACTGGCGCATACAAATGCTTCCGGCAATTGGTTCAAGTTATGCAAATTTGCTGTAAAATCAAAGGCATCTTCACGCGAAACCATATGTTCTGCAATCCATTCTTCTTTAATGGGCAGATGATGGTCATGCATCGCTTTTTTATAACCTTCCAGTCGCCTTTCATAAATATACAAACTGAAATCACCACCGTAATGCGCAATGTTTTTGTAACCCTGCTTAATCAGGTGAGTTGTGGCTTCATAGGTTCCTGAAAAATTGTCATTTGTAACACGGCTCACATCAATACCTTCAATAATACGGTCAATTAAAACCAGAGGAATGTTATTATCCGTTAAAAGTTCCAGGTGTTTAGTCGATATCGTTTCTTTTGAAACTGATAACAGTAAGCCATCCACACGATTAGCGAATAAGGTATTGATATTTTCAACTTCCTTTTTATAGCTTTCGTCCGACTGACATATAATAAGATTATAGCCTGCAGGATTGGTGATGCTTTCTATTCCTGCAATAATATCCGCAAAAAAGAACCGGTTGATTCTTGGAACGATCAGCCCGATGGTGTTGCTTTTGCCCTTGCGCAGATAGGAGGCCAGACTGTTGGCACTGTAATGCATCTCCCTGGCCTTGGCTGTCACTGTTTTCTTGGTTTCCTTACTTATAGAAGGATGATTATTCAGTGCCCTGGATACAGTGCTTGCCGTTATTCCAAGCTCACGGGCAATGTCATGTATGGTGGTTTTTTTTGCAGACATAATATAATTTAATCAAACAAATATAAGAAAAGAAAAATAAAAATGCAATCGATTGCATTTTTCAAAAAAAAATTGTTTATTTGTTATGGTGACCTCATTGATTTCTGATGTATAAAACTTACTTGTACCACATCTGTTTTTAAAGAGGGAGGTTTAAATTACGGATCATTAATTAACGAATTAAATACAAATTACTTTTATTATGAAGTATAGTTTTGAACACTTAAAAAACAAAGTAGCTGTGCTTACCGGCGGCGCCGGAGTAATTGGAACAGCTATTGCCACAGGTTTGGCAGAATCGGGCATTAAAATGGCTATTCTTGACATCAATGAAGAAGCAGCCGTTAAAGTAGCTGAAGACATTAAAGCAAAAACAGGAACAGATTGTGTTGGTCTGGCCTGCAATGTGCTTGATAAGGATTCTCTCATTCAGGCAAAAGAAAAAGTACACGCAACATTAGGACCTGTAGATATCCTGATCAACGGGGCAGGTGGAAACTCTCCAAAGGCGACTACTAAAGTGGAAACCATAGAGAACGTGGAAAAAGATTTTCAGGATTCGTTTTTCGGACTGGATTCATCAGGTTTTGACTGGGTTTTTGATTTGAACTTTAAGGGAACCTTATTACCGACCATGGTATTTGGTGAAGAACTGGTTCGCAGCGGAAAAGGATCAATTCTTAATGTGTCATCCATGAACTCTTATCGTCCGTTGACAAAAATTCCGGCATACTCTGCTGCAAAATCTTCCATTAACAATTTTACGCAATGGCTTTCGGTTCACTTTGCCAAAACAGGTGTACGTGTGAACGCTGTGGCCCCCGGATTTTTCCTGACAAACCAGAACAGGTTCTTACTGACTGATAAAGAAACCGGCGAGATGACTCCAAGAGGTAAAAAGATCATCGATAATACGCCTATGGGACGTTATGGCGAGGTAGACGAATTAATCGGAACCTGCCTTTATCTTGTTTCAGATTTAGCACAGTTCGTTACAGGAATCGTTATCCCGGTAGATGGCGGTTACAGTGCATTTGGTGGCGTTTAACAGTTAGTTTTAGGAATACGATCATATCATAAATAATTGTAAAACACATAAAATTATTATGTGCTTTTGCAGGAATCTCTTTACCTTGAAATGATCCAAATAAATTGATAAAGAAAACCGATAAAATTTATAAAATGAGCCTGACATTAAAAGATAATTGTAAATATTCTCTTATTGTTCCAACAAGTATGGGAGTAAGAATAACTCCCGAAAATGGTCAACCTGTGCATAGCAGCGATACATTTAAGCTGCAGGCTACAAGTGCAGAAACCAATGTGGCCAGCATTCCTTCTTTTCTGGGTCTGCCGGTAAAGGTGCTGACAACATTTGTGAAAGGGAGTCCGATTGCACAATTTATTAAGGGTAACCTTCGAAACCGTCACATGGATTATGAAGGTCCTGAGGTTGAACAGGGTGATCCCTGGGGATATCGTCACCAGTTTAATATTGCCGACAGTGGTTATGGATCACGGGGACCAAGGGTGCATAATGACCGTGCCGGTGAAGTGGGCCGGACCCTCAATGTGAAAGATTTTGATCTGGAACGAATTTTTGGTGAAGAAGGTGTACAAATTATACACCTGTCTGGTCTGATTGCAGCATTATCTCCTGATACCAGCGAGTTCTGTCTGCAACTGGCAAGAGCGGCTAAAAAACATGGTACGCGCATTTCGTTCGACCTGAATTACAGGGCATCTTTCTGGAAAGGTCGTGAAAAGGAATTGAGCGAAGCCTTTAAGGAGATAGCTTCTGTTTCTGATATTCTGATTGGAAACGAGGAAGACTTCCAGCTGTGTCTTGGCATTAAAGGTCCTGATGCAGGCGGAAAAGGTATCGAAGAAAAAATTGACGGATTCAAGGAAATGATTGGCCGTGTTAAGCAGGCATTTCCGAATGCATCTGTATTTGCTACCACTTTGCGTGAGGTTGTCAATGCGAATCATCACATGTGGGGAGGCATTATGCTGGAAGGAACAAACTGGCATGTGGTGAACCTGCGTGATATTCATGTGCTGGACCGTATTGGTGGAGGCGATGGTTTCGTAGGCGGTTTGTTATATGGTATTTTAAAACAATGGGATCCTGAAAAATGGATTCAGTTCGGATGGGCAACGGGTGCCATGGCAACCACATTCCTTACTGACTATGCGCAACCTGCAGATGAGGAAATGGTCTGGAGTATATGGGAAGGCAATGCCCGCGTAAAACGATAAAATAAATTCTATGCTTTATTATCAAAGAGGTTCAGAAACAGATGTACTCACATCAGAAGACCTGAAACAGGGAATTCTGGAGGCATTTGGTAAGATTGGTGACCGCAAAAAGATTCTGGCTATTCCGCCGGATTTTACACGGTATCATTCCCGTGCCGGTGAAATCACATCTATTATATATAAAGAAGTAGGTGATAAGCTTGCCGACGTACTACCTGCATTGGGTACACATGCAGGCATGACAGAAGCAGAACTGACGCAGATGTATCCCGGAATTCCACTGGATAAATTCAAAGTACACGACTGGCGTAACGATGTGGTTGAAGTTGGTCGCGTTCCGGGGGCAGTTGTAAAAGAATATACAGATGGGATGCTGGATTATGAATGGCCCGCACAGCTTAATAAGATGATTCTGAATGGTGGCCATGATCTGATCCTGTCCATCGGTCAGGTGGTACCTCACGAGGTAATTGGAATGGCCAATTACAATAAAAATCTTTTTGTGGGTACGGGTGGTCCTGAAGGCATTAATAAGAGCCATTTTGCCGGAGCAGTTTACGGCATGGAACGTATTATGGGACGTGCCATAAATCCGGTTCGTAAGCTTCTGAATTATGCTTCGGATCATTTTATAAAGGATTTGCCGGTGGTGTATATTCATACGGTTGTTGGGCGCGATGACAGTGGCAAACTGGTAACGCGTGGTCTTTATATCGGTGACGATCTGGATGTGTTTACGCTGGCAGCTGACCTGTCGCTGAAAGTGAACTTTACCATGCTGGATAAACCACTGAAAAAAGTGGTCGTCTATCTTGATCCTACAGAATTTAAAAGCACCTGGCTTGGCAATAAAAGTATTTACCGTACGCGCATGGCCATTGCTGATGAAGGTGAGTTGATTGTCCTTGCTCCCGCACTGAAAGAATTCGGGGAAGACAAAGAAATTGACCGGCTGATTCGGAAATACGGTTACCGTACCACTCCGGAAGTGCTTGACTTTGTAAAGAACAACGAAGACATTCAGAATAACCTGAGTGCGGCGGCTCACCTGATTCATGGATCAACCGAAAACCGGTTCAGTGTAACGTATTGTCCGGGTCACCTTACTGAAGAGGAAATCCGTTCGGTAAATTATAACTACGGGAAGCTTGATGAAGCCATGAAGAAATATGATCCTGAAAAACTGAAAGACGGATTCAATCTGGTTGATGGTGAAGAAATATACTACATCTCCAATCCGGCTATCGGTTTATGGGCAGAAAAAAGCAGATTTATTAAACAATAGAAATATAAAACACTATGGAAGCTAAATCAGATATCGGGTTAATTGGCCTGGCTGTAATGGGTGAAAACCTTGTGTTAAACATGGAAAGCCATGGTTATACAGTCAGCGTATTTAACCGGACTGTAGAAAAAGTTGACAAATTTATTGAAGGTCGTGGAAAAGGTAAAAAATTCTACGGCGCACACAGTATCGAAGATCTCGTAAAATCCCTTAAAAGACCACGTAAAGTAATGATGTTGGTTAAAGCGGGTCAGGCGGTGGATGATTTTATTGAAAAAATCATTCCATATCTTGAAGAAGGAGATATCATCATTGATGGTGGTAATACACACTTTCCGGATACGATACGCAGAACAAAGTATGTGGAAAGCAAAGGACTGCTTTATATCGGAACCGGTGTTTCAGGTGGTGAGGAAGGTGCGTTGAAAGGTCCTTCAATCATGCCGGGAGGTTCAGTTAAGGCATGGGAACATGTGAAACCAATCTTCCAGTCTATTTCTGCAAAAGTGGAAGACGGCACACCATGTTGTGACTGGGTAGGAGCAAACGGCGCCGGGCACTTTGTAAAGATGGTGCATAATGGCATTGAGTATGGCGATATGCAGTTGATTTGCGAGGCCTATCAGATAATGAGCGATCTGTTAGGTATGAGTGCTGATGAAATGCATGAAGTATTCAAGGAATGGAATACCGGCGTTCTGGATAGTTATCTCATTGAGATTACCCGTGATATTCTTGGATTCAAAGATGAGGATGGTGAACCAATGGTAGAAAAAATACTGGACACTGCAGGACAAAAGGGTACAGGAAAATGGACCGGTGTAGCTGCTTTGGATCAGGGTATCCCGTTGACGTTGATTGGTGAAGCGGTTTTTGCACGTTGCTTATCGGCTCAGAAAGATGAAAGAGTAAGGGCATCTAAGATTCTTACAGGTCCTGAAAAATCATTTGATGCAGACAAAAAGGCATTTGTTCAGGATATCATGCAGGCCTTATATGCATCCAAAATAGTATCGTACGCACAGGGTTATGTGCTGTTACAGGATGCAGCCAGAGAATATGGCTGGGATCTTAATTACGGTGGTATTGCGTTGATGTGGCGTGGTGGATGTATCATCCGCTCAGCATTTCTGGGACGTATTAAAGAAGCGTTTGATAACGATCCAAAACTTGAAAACCTGTTGCTCGATCCTTATTTTAAAGGAGAAGTTAATAAGGCGCAGGCCGGATGGCGTAATGTGGTAGCTACCGCAGCCAGCAAGGGAATTCCTGTACCGGCATTTTCTACTGCACTGGCATATTTTGACGGATACCGTACAGAACGTTTACCGGCAAATCTGCTTCAGGCGCAACGTGACTATTTCGGAGCACATACCTACGAAAGAGTGGATCAGCCCAGAGGTAAGTTTTTCCATACCAACTGGACAGGTAGAGGAGGTGATACTTCTGCATCTACATACGATGTATAAAAATAAATATACAGATTTAGAAAATGATAAAAAAGAGCGGTTTATAAGCCGCTCTTTTTGTTTTATAACCTGACTATAATGTTAGTTTAATCCCCACTGAAAAATTAATTTCCGGCATTGGATACCTGTAATTAATTTCGTATTTCTGGTTCAGCAGGTTATTGGCCATAACAAATACACTTGCGTTTTTCTGAACCTGTGCCTGAACACGCATATTCAGTAAGGTGTAAGATTGTTTTATATCAGGATTTAAAGATGTATAAAGATTTTGAATGTGTTGCGTTGAAATATTTACATTAAATATCTTGTAGTCGTAATTGGCACTTACATTAAACTGGTGCTCAGGAGCTGCAAGCAATGGTTTGCTAAGGTTTAAATAGCTGTAGTTGCCATGCAGGTGCAGGTTTTTTGCAACCCTGTAGTTTATCGCAAACTCAATTCCCTTATTTGTAAACGAACCGGAATTACTTCTCACATAATTAGCTGTCTGAATCATGTTTTTTGCATTTACAAGAAATAATGTTAGTTCTGTATTCAGTTTTCCTTCCCTGTATTGTTGTATCCAGCTAATATCGTAATTGAAAAGTTTTTCTGGTTTCAGATCCTGATTTGGTGCAAAAAGGTACATTTCCATCATGGTAGGGCTTCGAAATCCTTTGGATGCAGAAGCTTTAAGCGATGTATTACTGCCAGGGTTGTAGGTTAATCCGGCCATTGGGACAAGTTCATTGCCATAATCAGAGTTATTTTCTATGCGTAATCCGGCCGTTAATGAAAGTTGTTTGCAAATACTCTGTTGCACATAAGCATAACCGGCCACTTCAGTTATAAGGATGAGGCTGTCCCTCGCCATTCCCATATTGGCTTTCCCTCCGTATTGTTTAGCGTCGATGCCAACAGTAATTGAATTGCCTTTAAATGCTTTGAACGTCTGGTAAATCATCATACCACTGTTACGGTCGGTGGAGTACCAGCCGTCAGATAAGTCGTGTGTGCCAAAATTGTTAAACAGTTTGATGGCTCCTTCGGATTTATCGAACTTGTTCTCCAGTGAAACAGCTGCTTTTCCTCTTAAAATATTAATGCCGAAAAGTTCCGGTTCACCACCGTATATTGAGTCGTGGGCTATGAATTTGGCCATATTCAGGTCTGCGGTAAGGTTGAAATGTTTATTTATTTGGTATCCAAGTTTTAAATAACTGTTGAATATTTTAAAATCGCTGTTCTCCCGTACTCCGTCGGTCTGGTCGTGATTGACAGAGGCAAATACACTGAGCTTATCCTTTTTATAACCCAGTGTTCCGTATAATTTTTTTGTATTGTATGATCCGTACGATGCTCCTAAATTACTTTTAAAACCTTCGTCATTCTGCTGTTTTGTGATGATGTTAACAACGCCCGCCATGGCATTTGATCCATACAGAATAGAACCGGGTCCTCTGATAATTTCCACTTTCTTAACATCAGAGGCCACATAAGCATCGGGTAGAGGATGTCCGAATATTCCCTGGTACTGAGGATCACCATCAATCAGGACTAAAACATCGGTATTTGGTGTGCCACTTACCCCACGTATGCTAATGGCTCCGGCTCCACCGCTTGAAACTCCAAACCCCAGAATATTACGTTCCGTGACAAATATTCCGGGAGAATAAGTGCTCAATGTTGGCAAAATATTTATTTCACCTGTGTTTTCAATTTCTTCGTTTGAGATCTGGCTTACCGAAAGTGGGATAAGTTTTCGTGAGACTTCTTTTTTGGATCCTGTTACAACTATTTCGTTGATTTTTATGGTGTCCTTTAGGTTTTCAGCATGTAGTCTGCTTATGAATAACAGGAGCATAGCAACTGCCAGATGGTGTTTTTTCATGGGATAAATTGATTAATGATAAGATTAATTGCTTTACAGGAGGTTACGTATTGAGTTATTCAATAGAGGAGATGACAAAATCTCCATGTTGAATCCCCTTAATTGCCATTAGTTTATTACTGATTTTGATAATTTTTTGTGCCGGTCCTTTTACTGCTACTGTTTCAATGCAGTTTTTTTCGTCAAGATGAATATGCTGACTTGATAGCACCAGACAGTTATATTCATGTTTTAAGCTGGCAATTTCACTGTGCAAACGAGCTATCCTGTGATCATAAATCAGAACGACGGCGCCTGTAACAAGCTTGTTGTCTTCAATATTTTTTTCACTTTTATACTTACTGATAAGATATCTCAGCGCCCTTGATCTGTTCGGGAAGCGTTGTTCTGTAACAATGTGATCCAGATCGTTTAACAGATCTTCTTCCAGCGATACTCCAAAACGTGTAACTGTCATAATATTAAATTTTTACCAACCAAAAAACTGCATTCCCAGGCCTGAGATTAATATGCCCAAACCGGCAATAAGGTGAAAATACCTGTCTCCGTTTTTGATTTTTATTGTTGATGTTCCTTTAAATCCTAAATAAACCACCAGTAGCATGGTCAATATAGTAGCTATTCCAAAAACAATGCTTACGGATGCAATTCCCATTGCACTGAATTTAGCTGCAGGAAATATCAGCAGAGGGATCAGTACCTCGCATGGTCCAAACACAAAAATCAGGAACAGAATCCATGGCGTTATTTTAGTCACATCTTCTGTGTTGTCATTTACCTTTACTTCTTTATTGAGTAAATAGGGTTTGTGTGTTACCATATGTTGCAGACGCCGTATTTTTTTGGGGACAAGAAATTTTGGGAGATGAAAATGTTTCCCCCGGGTTATAAATTTGAAGATTCCATAAGCTGTATAAAGCAATCCGAAGGTTAGCAGCATATAACTTACAATATTTCCCCGGTGTGATTCTATCAGTTCCAGTTTTGACAAACTGATTCCCAATGCAATGCCAATAACACCCAGTGCAACAGAACCCAAAATATGACCAACACCAGAGATGAATGTAATCCACATGGTACGCGTTTGGGTCCAGTTACGTGCTTTACTTAACACAATAAAAGGGATGTAATGATCCGGTCCTGTTGCTGTATGAAAGAAACCCAGAAAGGCAGCTGTTCCAAGTAATAAATACAGTTCACTCATGGTTATAATTGATTAATAAGCGATGCCTGGCAGGCTGCTCCAAACCCGTTATCAATATTCACAACACTTATTCCGCTGGCACAACTGTTCAGCATAGTGAGCAAAGCAGAAATGCCGTTGAAGGATACCCCATAACCCACGCTGGTTGGTACGCCAATAACAGGTTTGCTGACTAGACCACCTACAACACTGGCTAAAGCTCCTTCCATTCCGGCTACAACAATAATGACCCGGGCATCCTGAATAACTTTAAGCTTATTGAAAAGCCTGTGAATTCCTGCAACACCCACATCATAAACTGTTTCAACCCGGTTATTCAGAAAGCGAGCCGTTTCGGCAGCTTCTTCAGCTACCGGCATATCAGAAGTTCCGGCTGCAACTATGGCAATGTATCCTTTATTTAAGGGTTCCACTTTGTGCTTGTAAGTTATGGTTTTTGCCAATTTGTTGTATGAGGCATGCGGGATTACACTCCGGACAAATTCATACATCTCTTCCGTTGCCTTAGTCGCCAGGATATTGATGCCTTTCTGGTGAAGCCGTTCAGCAATTTTTACAACCTGATCCACTGTTTTGCCTTCAGCGTATATTACCTCCGGGATACCGGTGCGTTTCAGACGGTCAGTATCCAGGGCAGCAAATCCCATTTCTTCGATACCTTTGCCGGATAGCTCTTTAACAGCCAGATCTAGATCCAGTTTGCCATCCTTATAAAGGTTCAGAATATCTTTAATTTCCATTTTGTAATGCGTTTAATGCAGCTTTTTCGATGTCAGAAACCGAAACATTATTTTGCACGGCCAGTAATTTGCAGTCTTCAAACTCGGGTTTACTGTGCAGTACTTTGCCGCCATAATAACTCAATTTAATATGGACATCGCCATACTCTGTTGTTACAATCTGTTCGTCCCTTGTCAGCAGGTGTTTTTGAATAATATGTTGCTCCCGAATTCCGAGCGTGGTGGAATGTTTAAAAAGTACTTCTTTCAGAATTTTTGCTTTATCAGGTACACAAAGCACTGAGATCATTTGCGCCGGTCTGGATTTCTTCATCACGATCGGCGTAAACCACACATCACTTGCACCTTTGTCCAACAGGATATCCATTAAAAACTCAAAATGCTCGGGCTTCATATCATCTATATTGCATTCAAGGACTGTTGCGTTTTCAGATTTTACATCCTTGTCAGGTTGTGATGATTCCAGGAGGTAAACTCTGAGAACATTAGCCACTTCAGAAACATCCCGCTGACCAATGCCGTAAGCTGTTTTGCTGATCGGAAATTCTATGTTGTTTGTAAATTCATCTACGGTTGCAGCCAGAATAGCAGCTCCGGTTGGTGTGGTTGCCTCGTGCTGAACCAAACCGGTTCTGACCGGAATATTTTCTACTATCAGAGCAGTGGCCGGCGCCGGCACAGGCATTATGCCATGGGCACATTTTACGGTTCCTCCACCGAGCTGAACCGGTGACGATAAAACTTTATCGACTTTGAGGTAATCCAGGCAAATAGCTGCACCAACTATGTCCGCAATGGAATCCAGCGCGCCCACCTCATGGAAATGCACTTTCTGAATATCAATATCATGCACCTTTGCTTCTGCCACCGCAATCCGGTTGAAGATATTCAGCGCTGTCTTTTTGACCTGATCCGAAAGGGTACTGTTGTTTACGATCTCCTCTATATGGCGCAAATGCCGGTGCTTTTCATTTTCAGGATTTTCAATGATGATTGTGGCCAGGCTTCCGTTAATGCCTCTTCGGGCAGCCTTTTCTGTTTTAAGCTGAAAGCCTTCAATATTTAATTTTTGAAGCTCCTGTCTTAAATAGTCCGGATCAACACCCAGATCAATTAATGCGCCCAGGTTCATATCTCCGCTGATTCCGGCGAAGCAGTCATAGTATAATATTTTCATGTGCAGATATATCTAAATTGTCATAGTCTTATTTTCCAATTGCCCTGTTTAACTTTCCGGATACCAGACCTTCGCTGTCGATCACAACCTGATTGAAGCCAAGAGCCGTAATCTTACTTACAATTTCATCTTTTTGGTCGTTTAGTCTTTCCATATCTTCTTTTAAAACCTCAATTTTTCCATAGGTTTCAAAATGCCTGACCCTGACATCATTGAAACCATGGTCGTTTAAAATATTCTCGGCCATCTCAACCTGAAGGAGTTTCTCTTTTGTCACTTTATGTCCGTATGGCATACGGGAACTTAAACACGGACTGGCAGGTTTGTCCCAGTTAGGCAACTCGAAATAGCGGGCAATCTCACGCAATTCCTGTTTGGTTATTTTACAGTCGACCATGGGAGAGAGGACATTCAGTTTTTGGGCTGCATCAATACCAGGGCGATAATCACCCAGATCATCATAATTGGTTCCACTTAATACTTTAAAGAGCGGATATTTCGCTGCCATATTTGAAAGATCAGTAAACAGATGTTCCTTACAAAAAAAGCAACGGTTAACAGGATTCGAGTTATAACGCTCATCGTTTAATTCCGTGGTTTTTATCACCTCAAGGTTGATATCAAACGTATTGCAGAAATCCTGAGCAAGCATAAAGTCCTTTTGTTTCAGACTTTCAGAGTTTGAAATTACGCCAATAACATTTTCTTTCCCCTGAAATTTTCTTGCCAGGTATAACACCAGTGTGGAATCTATCCCACCCGAAAATGCAACAATGGATCCGTTATAGTGTGAAAACCATATTTTAAGGGCATTGAGTTTTTCCTGTAATTCAGTATTGAGAAACTTCATAATAATTCGTGACACGATTTAATTAAAAGTAACACAAAATTATCAAAACATTTGACGTAGCCAATTCTAAATTACATTCTGTATCCTTTTATAATTGCACAACATAATTTTTTAGATTGCAGACACTTATTTTTTTGAAATTAATTCTTTAAATTGTAAGTGTCAGATTTGTTCTGTATGCAAGTATTCCTTTATCAATCTGTTAGCTTGGATTATCCGGTTGGTAAACGTTCAGAGCTCCCGGCTTCTCTCAACTGATTTGACTCAGGTCTTTAATCAGCTACAATAATAAAGAAGGGCACAGGTCCTGTATCACTTATAATAATCCTAAAGTTTATAGTATGCCTGCAAAAAAGTTAAAAGCGTTTTTGAACGCTAATAATATACGATACGATATATTGTTTCATCCGATGGCCAACACATCGCAGGAGAAAGCAGCGAAAGTACATATTTCGGGAAAAGAGTTTGCAAAAACTGTTATGCTGAAAATTAATAATAAAATGGCAATGGCCGTTTTACCCGCATCTTATCAGGTTGATTTTGACATTCTTAAAATCATGCTTGGAACAACAAATATAAAACTGGCAACCGAATCAGAGTTCAAAGCGATGTTTCCGGATTGTGAGATTGGTGCAATGCCTCCGTTCGGTAATCTTTATGGAATGGATGTATTTGTGGCTGAATCCCTGACCGAAGATGATGAAATAGCATTCAATGCGGGAACACATACGGAGTTGATCGTTATGAATTACGAAGATTATGAACGGTTGGTAAATCCAAAGGTATTTAGGTTTTCATGGAAGACAGTGGCCATACCGCATGATCCGGCAGAACGTTGGGAGCTGGACTATTATTAGATTGTTACTTCTCATAATAATGCGTGAAAACCACCCTTTTTGAGGTGGTTTTTTATTACATTAGTTGTGTTAAACATCTAATTGTATGGAAAAGAATATTGCACTTGTTTTGTCAGGAGGTGGAGCAAGGGGGATATCTCATATTGGTGCCATTGAGGTTTTGGAAAAAGAAGGATTCAAAATTGCATCTGTAACAGGTACTTCTATGGGGGCACTGGTAGGTGGTATTTACGCTCTTGGCAAGCTGAATGAATTTAAAGAATGGATTATTACCCTTGATAAACTAAAGATATTCAGTCTGATTGATTTTACGTTAAGCAGTCAAGGCCTCGTAAAAGGGGACAAACTGCTGAATAAGATGAAAGATTTTATTCCTGATGCAAATATTGAGGATCTGAAGATCCATTATGCAGCTGTCGCTACTGATATTATAAAAAAGCGGGAAGTTGTTTTTACCAAAGGAAGTGTATATGATGCCATCCGGGCTTCGATAGCTATTCCAACGGTTTTCACTCCTGTTAAAAATGATGGTAGTCTGTTAGTTGATGGAGGTTTGCTGAATAACCTTCCCATTAATCGGGCAAAACGAACGAATGGCGATTTATTGGTTGCAGTTAATGTAAATGCCAGTATTCCGGTTTATAGACCGAGAATGACACAGGAAGAAAGTGCATTACAAGAGTCGGTATATCTGAAGAAGGTGAAAGGTTTTAATGCACATTTGAAAAAAATCAGACAGCAAAACCACCATGAAACAATGGGGTATTTTGATTTGATTAGTAAAACTATCGGAATTATGTTGAACCATAATGTGGAAACTTCCTTGGAGCGTCATCCCGTTGATGTATTAATCAATATTTCTCGTGATACCTGCGGGACATATGATTTTTTTAAGGCAGAAGAACTAATTGAAATTGGTAAGCATGCTGCTTATGAGAGTATTAAAGATTTAAAAGCAATAAAGAAAAATTCATATTGAGAACCTTTCTTCCGGTAAATCACCAAAAAGGGAGTGCGCCTTAAAGTTGCACTCCCTTTTTGGTGTTAAAGTTTTTTTATTCCGGTTCAGTCACATTTTTTCTTATAAGCAAGATTGCTACTACTATTATAGCTGTAAATGCAGATAATATAAAAAGATCGCATGGTTATTCTGTAGAAGATTTATTTACCATGGAGCTTTCTTAATTTCAGGAAAAGCGTATTGTCTTTCTGATAAATATGATGTATATTTGATATCATATTAATATCATAAATTTTGAACTGATGAAAACAGATAAGGAAGTATTGGCCGTTAACGGATACCTTATGTCGACCGTTGTACTGGCAGTTATAATTGCCGGAGTGTATGTATTTATTTACGACATGGTTTGGATAGGACTTATTCTGATTGCACTGACCATATTTCTTTTAAAAGGGTTTTTTGTGGTCAATCCCAACAGTTCAAGAGTACTACTGCTGTTCGGCTCCTATTACGGAACAGTTAAAAAGAACGGTTTTGGCTGGGTGATTCCCTTTTACTATAAGACCAGGGTGTCGTTAAGGGCCAGGAATTTTGAAAGTGAGCGTTTAAAAGTGAATGATAAACTGGGCAATCCAATTATGATAAGTGCTATATTGGTATGGAAGGTAAGTGATACCTATAAGGCCATGTTTGATGTAGATAATTATGAGGCCTTTGTAAAGATTCAAACAGATGCTGCCGTACGTAAACTGGCCGGTTCATATCCTTACGATCAATTTGAAGATGAGAACAGTTCCATCACATTAAGTTCAAATTTTGAGGAGGTTAATAAAAGTCTGGAAGAAGAAATTTCGGAACGACTGAGTATTGCAGGTATTACGGTTATCGAGGCACGTTTAGGTTATTTGGCCTATGCTCCGGAAATTGCGCAGGCGATGCTTAAAAGACAGCAGGCAACAGCAATTATTGCAGCCAGGGCTAAAATAGTGGAAGGTGCAGTTGGTATGGTGGAAAGTGCACTGGATTTACTTTCTGTGAAAAAGATTATAGAATTGGATGAAGATAAAAAGGCTGCGATGGTCAGCAATCTTTTAACGGTATTGTGCAGCGACAGCGATGTTGAACCGGTTATAAATACCGGAACATTAAATCATTAAAGATTTTAATTTATGAGTGACAGAAAATCATTTGCATTGAGGATAAATGCTGATTTGATGAAAGCAGTGGAGAAATGGGCCGCAGATGAATTTAGAAGTACTAACGGACAGCTGGAATGGATTATACATAAAAGCTTAAAAGACGCAGGACGATTGAAGCAGGATAAAACTAAATCCAACTCTTCTGATTTGGAGAAATAAAGCCAAAAGAAATCTTCACTGGTTTCAAGATAGTCACCGGGTGAATAAAAAAAATAATGTAACTATTCACCCGGTGACTAAAATCTTAAGATTTTAGTTCGCTATGTTAGGGCACTTTTCTGCTTAGGGCTTCGTTTCAAGCGAAACCCTCAGTTGTTATTTTGGCTCTGTCATGTTGATATACACCGGCTTATTCCTGTCGCAAATAATGTTACCATCTTCATCTGTTTCAAGTTCAGCAACCTGAATTAAGGAGCGTGCTTTCTCATGGTCACTGCCACCCGGATTATTTCTTCCCGGATGGGTAAAGTAGAAGATATACGCACGGTCATTATTAACAACAACATCGGCATGCTGCCCGATAACCTGATCTTCTTTACCAGTTCCCGGCACATCAAGAATACGGTTAGGCTGTCTTATCCAGTTCAAAGCATCGTCAGATTTGAATACTCCCAGTCCGCGCCATTCATCTACTAACATGTAATATTCACCTTTCCACTGGAATACATTCGGTCCTTCACCACGTTGCTTTCCATTGAGGGTGATCAGACCTTTATCTGTCCAGTTGTATAAATCAGGACTGTCTGCATACCAGATAGATTTCCCGGCTTTTTCATTGTTATACCACATGCGCCATGTGCCATCCGATAGTTGAACCACACAGGCATCAATAACTTTGTCGGTTGCCAGTTTTAACTGAGAATCAAAATCCCAGTGAAGCAGATCTTTACTGGTGTAGTGATCTATGTGTCGGGGATGACTCCAGTTGGTAAATATTCCCGGAACCAGGGTTATGAACATATGATACAGGCCGTCGTGCCATACGACTTCAGGAGCCCAGTATGTGATGCTGTCCTTGTCTGATTTAAAATCTGCATCTGCAACGTAATGCCAGGATGCGCCACCATCTTTTGATTCTGCAATGCCGATCGGAGTACCATGTACCCAGCTGACATCATTGCCGTGCGCGAGTGTTGCTCTACGGTTTGTATAAAACATGTACCAGCTTTTGGTTTCCCTGTTCCATATGACTGACGGATCTGCTGCTCCGTCAAATATCGTATCGCGGTATAAAGGCTTATCCGCCAGTTTGGGTTCCGTTACCTTATCAGGCCCTTTGCATGTACCAGCTGTAAGAATAAAAATTAAAGCTAAAAATTTAAGTGTTTTCACGTTTGTTGCGTTTTATTGTGGTAATCCAAAATAGAAATATAATTTCCGTTTAACTGGTTTTTGCATCACATTCAGTTCTCCTGAAGGACCTAATCGCTCTGTATTCATACTGATGTTTATCCAGAGTTTGGTTCCGGTTGGAGGAATGCCGTCAAGGAAGGAGATATCTCCTTTGGGCAAACGTGGCAACGTTTCAGGTGCCGAGAGTGAACAAAAATCGAACAGGCGTACAAAAAGATCCTTCTGCTCAGCTACTACAAGGAAATGGCCTTCAACGGTGTTAAAATCCATCCATGCAATGTTTGAAAAGTACCCTTTGAATTCCGGGTAATCCCACGGTGATGATCCGGTGTACGTATTGTTATAGAAGGCTTCATATACATCATAGTTTCCACCCTGAAGCCTGTTTTTCCAAACACGGTAAGGGCCGTGTCCCAACCATTTTACGCCCATGATTCTGGACTCAGGATAGTCGAAAGATACACCTGTAAAGCTCTGCTTACCATCCTGCATATATTCATAGTCAAGGCTTACCCAACCGGTTGGGTTCATGGTCCACTTGATCATTTTCAGGTCGCCTTCAAACAGAAATTCAACGCTGTAACCATCGTCCGATTTATACTGTTTCATTTCTTTCAGCGTCTGAGGAACATCGCTTACAGAAACCGGACCGTTTTTAAACGATAACGGAAGGCTTCGATCGTTCCTCAGTGCCTGTATAGTTCCGTCTGATTTTTTCAGGATCAGCGTTACTTCACCGCCATGAAGACTAATGGTTTCATCATCTTCGCTTACATCAACTGATCCGTTTTCCCATATTACCAATTGTTTTCTGACGTCATTATTGGTTTTGATCATCCAGCTCCAGTCCAGCACTTTGTTTCCGGCAGGGTCGATGGCTTCCAGCAATAATCCGTCGTACGATTTCCAGTCTGAAGGAAGATCCAGTTGCAACGATCCGCTTTTTACCGGTGCCACGTCAGGCGAAGTGGCTGTGGATGCATATTTTGTTTCGTATCCGTACCTTCTGTTTGCAGGCTTGTTAAAATCAACCAGTTTCCAGTTGAATGTACATTTATCCAGATTCGTAAAATGGTATCTGTTTTCAACCGGAATAGTACCATTAAAATCATCCGGCAATGTTTTCATACTGATTTTAATGGGAGAGAAGATTTCCTTCATCGCAGGATAGCTTCCTTCCTTTTCGCGGTGTGGCCCAACAATGCCATCTGGTGCATTGACCCTGTTTACATCAATATATCCGTTTAAATCTGTGCGTGAAATACCTTCATCTACAAAAGTCCAGAGAAAACCACCACCCGAAAGTTTTTCATTCCAGAAAAGTTCCCAGAAGTCGTACAGGCTGGCAGCCATACCACCGTCATCCTGTCCGTGCAAAAATTCGGTAGGCATATAAATATTGGGTCCCTTCAGAATGTTTTTACAGCTGTAATAGTCTTCGTAATGGTTACAATCGATGCCGTTAAAGTCATTGCCCGGTTTATGGTGTGCATGAATAACAGGGCGGTTGGAAAGATCCCATTTGCCATAATCGTCATCCAGGTCAAAATTGTGACCGCCTTCATTACCGTTACTCCAGAATATAACCGAAGGATGGTTCAAGTCGCGTTTTACCATTTCTTCCACCAGTATTTCACCCGATTTTGTATCGTATGCATTCTGCCATCCTGCAAGTTCGTCAATGACGTACAATCCCAGAGAATCGCAATAATCCAGAAATACTTTATCCGGAGGATAATGTGAGCAACGCACAGCATTCAGGTTCAGATCTTTCAGCATTTTCACATCCTTCAGATTCAGTTCGTCATTCAGACAACGCCCTGATTCCGGCCAGAAGGCATGACGGTTGATGCCTTTCATTTTAATTTTGGTACCGTTAATATAGATGCCGTCTTCCTTTCGGATCTCAATGGTTCTGAACCCAAATTTATCGGTGGTTTTATGCAACACGGTTTTGCCGTCAAGTAATTCAATATTAACCAAATAAATAGCAGGAGTTTCCTGTGTCCATGGCTTGATATTCTTTACGTTACCGGTCAATGTCGTCTTTGAATCGTCCGCCGAAATTTTGCCTTTCAGTACAGCATATTCATTGCCGTCATAATCAGTGATGATAGCTTTTATAGTGCGTTTTTTAGTCAGGCCTTTTGTGAACACGTCCATTGCGAAACTTCCATCTGCTTTGGCATTTACAGCAACGTAGTCAATGTGTTCTTTTGGCGCCGATTCAAGATAAACCGGTCTGTAAATTCCTCCAAATATCCAGTAATCCGCATACCTCTCAGCCCGGTTTACCGATTTGTTGGATGACATTTTACTCACCGTTACTTCAAGAAGGTTATCTGCCCCGTAATTCAACAGGTCTGAGATATCGTACTTAAACCGGTAGAATGAGCCCTGATGTATAGGACCGGCAGATTTGCCGTTGATCTTTACCTCTGTGTCGGTCATTGAACCTTCAAAAACAATACTGACATCCCTGTTCTTCCAGTCCGCAGGGACATTAAATGTGTATTTGTAAAGCCCCTTTTCATCAGCAAAACGGAAGTCTTTGCCATATGTCATATAATCGCGGCCATAGTCGTAATTTCCAAATCCCTGCTGTTCCCAGTGCGAAGGAACCTCAATAGTTGTCCAAACGCCACTGTTTCTTCCACCGGTGCAGAAAAAGTCCCAGGTTTTGGTATCCAGGTATCCTTTCCCTGAAAGATACTGAAATTCTGTTTTTGTATTACCAGCATGGGTTGGGATGAAAAACACGCACATCAGTGTGGCAATGGCATATTTTCTGAAACGCATAAGTGCATCTATATTAAGGTACTTCATATATTATTGTTTTTTCAAGGATGTTAAAACCACGGGGCCCGTCAGTCCTGATGGAACCGGCTCCCAGTTGATAGCAGTGAATTTTCCGTCAGGTCCCATATTTTCCCTGAGATGAGCTGCAAAATTAATGTTGTAAAATATCCGGTATGGCATGTGGTGTTTATCCATATAGATGATTCGGTTTGCCATTTTGTTTGTAACATAAACTTCCAGCTTATTCTGATCCTGAACTAAAGAGGAATCTATCACAAGGGTGAAATCCGGACCGGTTAACGTGCCCAATGAATTTCCATTCAGGAATACTTCTGCTGTTTCATTCACGGTTCCAAGATCCAGTTTCCATGCATCGGTAGAAGCTTCCGGCTTACTGAACTCGGTACTGTAAACTGCAGTTCCTGAGAACCACGAAGCTGGTTCGCTAAGACTTGTCCAGGAGCCTAAACCAACATTTTGTACTGATTCCGGAATTTCAGGTCCACCATCTTTAAATACCAGGTTCCAGTTTTTATCCAGAGCAACGACTGCGCTGCCTTCTGTCCAGTAGGGATAAGGATCGGCTGCCACATCTTTGTTCCATATTTGCAGAATCAGTGATTCACCCTGATTAAGCACAAGATGAACCGTTGTTTTATTGCCATCTTCCTTTAGTTGTGTTTTACCGTATTCCCCGGTTTCAGGGTTGTAAATCAAAACTGATTTTGCTTTCGCGTTCAGGTTGATCCATTTATCTACAGCATTACCCGACCAGTTGGTCACAAAATATGTTTTGGCATGACCGTCATTCAGACGAATGAATCCCAGATTATCAGCAGCCAGCTCTTCAGGAACTATTCCGGCTTCATTCAGCATTGGCTGATGTTCGGATCCAACTAAAACTTTACCTTTTTCAGAATTATAACTGCTAAATCCATCTACATCTGTTGCCGGGCCCAATTCATCAACAATCAGGTTGAGATCATTCTGGCGGGATTCCAGGTTTCCAAGCCCCGGAACATCATCAGGAAGAGCCCCCATAAAGATTACGGTAGCACCCTGTTTGGAAAGATCGGTCAGCTTTTTGAATGTTTCAAGGGATATATAATCCAGTTCAGGAACCAGTATCGTTTTGTATGTGGCATCACCGCCGGTTTTAATCAGTTTGCCGTCTGCTGAAAGATCTTTTACCATTCTGTCAGAAATGAAATCAAAAGTGTAACCTTCTTTCTGGAGTTCTTCTGCCAGGTTGTAAACGTTTGATCCGTGTTGTGCGCCATGATAATGCTGCATGCCTGTGTGATCGTATTTCATCCAGTCATCTTCAATGGGGAAATAAACCAGGATGTCGTTATCAGCAGTCCCTCTCTGTAAAAAGGATTGTACCCTTGTTACATATGTGTTGAAAGCCGGGAAGTCACGCCACAGCGGATTGGTAGGAGCATAGTGTACGGCAGCGTAGAACATTCTTCCGGGCCATCCTTCGCTCTCGGGCGAAAAAGCAGTACCATGGTATACAATGTGGTTGATTCCTCCAATCAGATAACGGTCTACATTTTCTTTTGTATCTGCCAGATTTGCCAGGAAGTGTTCACGCAACCATGTAGCAGCTTCTGCAGACGTTAGTTTTTTACCGGTAATATGAGCTGCCGATGAAGCAAATTTAATGTTCAGAATATCGGTTCCCTCTGTTTCCGGAATATCGCTGGCTGCGTAGAGATCCAAAATATTCGCCGGAGAGCCATGTCCCTGGTTACGGATAATTTTACCCTTATTTTTAGCCCATTCTTCCCATGGAACAGTGTAGTTTTCCAACAACATATCAGATATAGTCTGGCGGTAGTCGCAACGGATCCGCTGTTGTTCTTCTTTGGTGGTCATTCCAAGCAGTGCCGGTAATTTTTCCTTCAGATCATAACCTCTTCTTTTCTGGAATTCGCTGAAAAATTCCGGTGTCCAGTTTGCTTCTCCGCGGGCATCATCCACTTCGTACGAATCGTTAAAAAATGCACGTAAACCCGAAATGTCATGACCTTTAAAACTTTCATCAAAATGATTCAGGTAATCACCAATGGCCTGTTTTGAAAAGTGGTCGATCACATCGCCTTCGCCACCCGGTCCGGCACGTTCCACCATTTTACCATGCATTCCGGGGAAGGCTGCTATAATGGTCCAGTCTTTATCTGTTGACCAGTTCAGCATGCCATTTTCATCAATCTTATCAGTTACCTCAAACACTTCACCATCTTTAGCAAAGGCCATCACTGTAACCGGTTTTAATGTGACCGGAAATCTGACCTGGTCGAAAGCATAAACCTGCAGACTGTCGTTTTTTGCAATGGGGTATTTCAAATCCTTGAATGAAGCACGTTTTCCAACGGCCCTCATAATAGGAGCCTGTTGCATTTCTATTTTTTCTTCCAGTTTTGTGCCTGCAGGAAGATCCCATGTCTTAAACGTGACATACTTACACGCATCTTTGGGTTCAACCCACGGACCTCCAAACGGCCAGCCTGAAGCCAAAGCCATATCAATGCCCATGTTGTTGTCCTGAGCTGCTTTCAGCGTATGTTCCAAACGTTGCATCCATTTGTCAGAAGTGAAATTAATGAACTCACTTTCCTGACCTTTAACGCCATAAATCGGAGTTATTTCCATGCCTCCTAATCCGGCTTTGGCATAGGTTGACATAGCCGTAGATATGTCATCATCTTTTACGTTACTGCCCATCCACCACCATCTGGCCCATGGTTTGGTAATATTGGTGACTTCCGGCCAGCCGGCTTTTACGTCTTCTTTTTGTGATGAGGAAGAGTTGCAGGAAATTCCCATTGTTATTATTCCTGCAATAATAAGTGCCTTAAAAATTTTATTCATTGGATGTAATTTATCTGATTTCTTTTTGGATATTAATGTTGTGCTGTGGTTATCATTAGTTAAATCCTCCGTCCCGATAGCCATCGGGACCACCTCCTTTTTGCCTCGATACGTCCTTCTAAACAAGGACTACTCAGCAGCTAAAGAGGGACAAACCGCTTTGGCTTGTGTCCTGATACCTGATACTTGTGTCTATTCCAATTTATACACTTCTGATCCGGCCATAAGAAAGCAGCCTAAGCCGTAGTCTTCAAAATCAGGGACACTGTCATAGGTTACAGGCTGACCATCTTTGGGTTCTTTACCTGTTCCCTGGACAAAGCCTAAAAATCCGTTTTTGTGTACACTTTCTTTTACCATGGCATTCCATGCCTTTGTGACAACCGGGAGATATGTGTTTCTGTCCAGTAAACCATTGTTAATGCCCCAGGCCATACCGTACACAAAAAGTGCTGTACCAGTTGTTTCTTTTCCGCCAAAATGATCCGGGTCATGCAAGCTGACATTCCAGAATCCGTCTTCGCGTTGGATCGGGACCAAAGCACTGGCCATCTCATAAAATGTTTTTTGGTATTCGTTGCGGTGAGGTGCATCATCAGGAATAATATCCAGAACCCTTGTCAATGCTGCAAATACCCATCCGTTACCGCGGGACCAGTAGCAGTCTTCGCCGTTTGGTTCCTTATATGGAGGATCAAAATCTGCATCGCGCCACCAAAGCTTATCTTTGGGATTATAAAGGCCGTTTAATCCAAACTGGGTTTTTGTATACATGTACATGTCGTACATTTTTTCAAAATAGCGGTCGTCGTTATAGAGAACTCCTAGTTTTGCGAAAATCGGCATACCCATCTGAATGGCATCAATCCAGCTCCAGTCGTCATTCTGCGGTGTATTGACCACCATATCAATGCACACTTTAACGTTTTTAATGCGTTCAGGGTGCGGTTCAATATTATAAAGGTCAATATAGGTTTGCCCTGCGCACTGGTCATCTGCATTCCGGGTTGTATTTCCATTGCGGAATCCCCATTGATGAAACTCTGACCAGTCGAGCGCATATTTGTAATACTCTTCTTTTGGATAGATGGAATACAATGCCATCAGTCCTTCATAGTAAACGCCACGTGTCCAGATATTACTGGGTCTTTCGCGGTTTGTGATAATGGTTTTTCCTACATCCGGCCATTTGTCCATAAAGTATTTGTTGGTCAGGATCATGGTTTTTAACACTTCATTCCTGTCAGGAATATTCTGTGCGGTTACCATTAAAGAACCGAACAGAAAAAAGAGGCTTGCAATTTTAATAAGTCTCATAATTCAGAAATTTAACGTTTGTTTATTTCCAACCTTCAGCAGCTTCAAGTGCTTTCAGATCAGGTTTTTTTGATGCTATGGTTAATGATTCTTCGTAAAGTGCATTCAAATCTCCAAGTTCAATGGTTGAACCTTTGCGGATAAAGAATGGTATTTTATGCAATGGAGCCTGAACAGTGATGTAAGAACCTCCCTTGTATTCTTTCCCTGTATTCCACGCATCTACCCATGTTTCTCCTGCCGGAAGGTAGAGTTTGTGTTCCACATCTTTATTCTGCCATATGGCTGAAACCAGAATATCCGGTCCGAACATATAAGTCTGCCAGCCGTTCCATGCTTCTTTTTGCTCCGGATAAACCAGAAACAGGGGTCTGACTATAGGCGTTCCTTCTTCGTTAGCTTTAGCCGATAGCTCATGGATATACGGTGCAAGTTTGTAATGAATTTTTGAATACAAACGCCAGGTGGCAATCAGTTCCGAATCATAGGAGGGTTTAGTAGGGTTGCTCCAGAATGCCAGGTTGTTGGTCGGGCCTACTTCCATAATAGGAGAGAAGCACCCGAATCCCAGCCAGCGTAATGCTGTTTCACGCGAGAACTGTCCCCAGTAACCACCAATATCTGAACCCCAGTTTGGATAACCCATTACAGCACATCGTTGTACGCCGATAATAGCTGATCTCAATCCTTCGGGCTTACCATTGGTATCTCCTGCCCACATGGCTCCATACCTGGAACTGCCCGTATATTCTGCCCGCGGGAATAACACAAAATCGTCGTCCAGTACAGGTTTTACAGCATCGTATGTAGCTTTCACATACTGCCTGGGATAATCGTTATAATTTTCGCGATATGTAGTTTCAATGCTGGTACGTAAGTGCAGTGAATCGGCCAGTTTTTCACCGTCTGCCCGGTCAAGTTTAAAACCCTTAACGCCCATTTTAGCCAGTTTGCCAGGGCCATTCTTTCCCCACCATTCCACAGCTTCGTCGTTGGTAAAATCCATCAGTACGGAAGGTGTGTTGAACCATGGTTTACTCACCAGTCCGTAGTGGTGCTCTTCAGCGTAATCAGCCATATCACCCATTACAAAAGGTCCTATCCAGAGCATCAGTTCCTGATCTTTGCTGTTGATCCATTTGATCATGCCTTCCGGATCGGGAAATTCTTTGGTATCAAACTTATAATCATCAAATCCTCTCGGGCCCGGTCCCCACGGACGGTCGATCCACTGTGCGGTTACCGGTATGTCAAACGCTTGCATCATCAGTACGTCTTCCACCATGTCGGTATTGTAAGGTGCCTTTTTTGTGGTGCCGTCATAGTAGGTCTTTTTATTAAAATGCTGGTCACGCCATCTCCACGGGCCAAATGCCCACTGTGGAGGAATAATGGAAGGTCCCGCATCGCGTGCATGTTGCTGTACAACCTGCATTGGATTTCCGTTCACGTAAAGTTTGAAATTCAGTTCAGGTCCTTCAAAAGCTACTTTCACGAGTTTCGGATTGCTTTTGCAAAAATCAAATACCCCGGGCCATGTGCCTTTAACAAAGAGGCCATAGTTTTCTGATGATACATAAAACGTAGCATAGGCAGAAACTGTTGGTTTCAGTTTAACATCCATTTTGGTTCCCCGAAGGTTTAATGCCGTTTGAATTCCATCTGCCCATGACGCACTTTGATTTCCATCAACTACGCGCTCAAATACACCGGTAAAGTATTCATTGGGCACGGATTTTATATTTAAAAGCCATTCAGACGGAGGTTCCGGTGTGGTGGTGGATAAATTCAGATCGAAATTTACACTGTCTCTTTTGATTCTGAATGTGACTTCTGTTTCCTCATCCAAAGGCCAGCTGAACTCGATCTGATTCTTAATAGATGCATCAACCTCAGGATCTCCCTTAACCCAGGTTGTATCGTTGTTTTTAATAAAACCGATACTGCCGGTCGACTCATTTTCAGGAACAATGGCAATACTGTGTGTGCCATTGGGGATTAAAAACGCGGGATATTCATCCTGAAGAGAAACTTTTATTTCCCTTTCCATGGATTCTTTGCAGGAAAAGGAAACGGCAACCAATGCAAGTAGCAGTGAGAGCCTGATGTAGAATCTTTTTTCCATTTATTTTTTAATTAACACGTTCAATTTTCAATCCTTTTGTAGAAATGTGTTTGCTGTTTTTTATCGTCAGTTCCGGGTTTCCGGCTGTTTTAAGTGTTACATTATCAAATTTAATACCATCTGCCCAGTTTATGATTCCTGTTTTTGTTGATGAAAGCTTTATGTCGCTGAAAGTGAAATTTTCGATGATGGATTTGTCAATGCCCTGTATGTTAAAAGCTGAACCTCTGATGCTGTCTGCGTTAATGTTACTGATACTTACATTTCTGATATGGGGAATTCCTATTTCTTCCGGAACTTCCTGTAGCATGACTTTCCAGTGCGCAGGAATGCTATCCATTTCTTTTTCCAGTTTAGCATAGCTGTAGGCAGGGTTCCAGTTTACCGTAACACCACAAAAATCGCGCACCCCAGTGGCTTTTACATTGGTCATAATAATATCTTCAATGCCACCGCCACGTGTTTTTGCTGATTTCAGGTAAATGACATTATGAGAACCGATGGCTTTCATATTTTCCACAAATACATGCCTTATCCAACCAGACGTTTCACTTCCGATCACCAGTGCGCCACCGCCACGTCTTGCGATACAATCGTGAAAATAAACATATTCTGATGGTCTGTTTACACGAATGCCATCCGCATCACGACCGGCTTTTACGCAGTAATTGTCATCGTTGCAATCTGTATCGCAATTCATAACTTCAATCTTGGACGATGAGTCAATGTCTACACCATCGGTGCTGGGACCAAATCCGTCAATATTATTGCGAATGATGACTCCATCCACGGTTGCATATTCAGTGAAAAACAGGTGGACTGTCCAGAAACCGGATTGTTTAATGGTAATGTCTTTAATGGTAACATCTTTACAATTTGAGACTTCTATGGTCCGCACGCGTTTGCAGTCGTAATCGGATGCCCAGCGTAATCCTTTTGGCGTGTATTCATGGCGCAGGTTCCAGTAGCGTTCCCAGTGTATCATACCCTGGGCATGTAACACGCCTTTTCCGGTTATGGCAACATTGTGTTGGTCCAATATATTGATTACACCACATGGCCATTTCATTATGATACCGGCAACACGTGTGGTAATTTCAGGATAGTATTCCAGTCCGATTAAAGCGCGAAGTTCAACGCCTTCACCAATATTCAGATTCACATTATTCTTTACAAATAAAGCACCGGTATGGTATACGCCCGGATCAAAAACAACGGTGCCGCCTCCCTGGGCAGAACAGGTGTCAATTGCTTTCTGAATGGCTTCGGTTGAAGCTATAAACTGGTTTTTAAACGCGCCGTAATCGTTAACTTTTACAACAAGGGACTTATCCGGAAACGTCCGGGCGCCTACATCATTTGTCCAGTCTGGTCTCTTTATTTCACTGGAAAATGAAACCGTAGTGAAAAAAATAAGAAGAAAAAACGTGAAAAGGTTTCTTAATGCGTTGTTTGTCATAGTGTTTTTGGAAAATAAATTAATTGCGTTCATCTTGATTTTGGGATGTTAGCCAGCCTGATTTAATGTTCGTTTGAAATTTACCTCAAAATGGTTCGAATATACAAAAAAAATACATATTATTCCAGTGACAAAAAGTGTAAATTGACAGGGTGTTGTCTACGGATTAACAAGAAGGTAATTGGACTATTGTTTTGTTTTTAAGGTTTGTATGTTAATTTAAAATATGCGATGCTTTTATTCCATTTTTGTAAAAAATGACTTTTTGTGCTTTGTAAAAAATTTAAAAAAATTGTTTAAACCAAAAAGTTTGAAAGCAGATACTAATTGTTGTTTCAATGAAAATCATTTGGAATTCTGATGGATTTAGTGTTGTTAATATTAAATTAATAATATTTAAATAATTGATAATAAATTAAATAATATATAGTTTTTGTATCATGGCCTGAGTTCTAGTGTTTTAAAATTAATTTAATGTTAAAAAATATTCGATTTTGTAATGTTATTTTAAAAAAGATTTCTATCTTTATCACTCAAAAGTTGACCAATGGTTAAATTTTTCAAAGCATACCTGTTAATACTGATACTGACTTGTCCGGGCTTTGTGCTAAGCGCTCAGGATAAGTTTGAATCTGTTCTTGAACAGTCTATAACCAGGGTTAATCAATTGCTGGATTCCTCCAACGTTTTTTTATTAACAAATTCCGTTAAGCCAGAAAATAATGATATTCCGGGCTTTTTGTTTTTGTCAGGTGATGAAATAGCAGAAAGCAACAGTGATCTGGCAGAACAATATTATGCATTAAAGCAGAAATATTTAAAATCTGATTTAGGAATCCGGTTCACCGGAAACTATAATAATAACCTTAAGGGAGGTTTTGCTGCTGAAGAAGATATTTATTACAATCAGCGTACTTATTTTGGTTTGGAATGGAATATAATGGAAACCGGATCAATAGGAAACCGGAAGAAGCTGGCCTCTCTGGAAAATCAAAAGCAGATTGACCTGATTGAGCTTAGGGAAAAGAACATAAAGCAGGAATATTTCTTTACGCGCCAGTATATTACAGCGTCGTTTGTGAATGCTCAGAATCCTTATCTGCAGCAGCGTCTTGAAGTGCTTTGGGGTCTTTTTGATATTTACCAGGAATTATTTTATCTGAAACGTGTAGAATGGGAACGTTTATTAAAGATAAAAGGTGAAATAAAAAAGGTGGAGCTTTTGTTAAAGCGTAATCAGCAGATTATTGAAAATGCCGGATTTGATAAGAAAGAATTGCTGAATGTTGAAGGTTTGTCTGTTTTTGGGATCAATACAGATAATATACTGAACGGTATTCCCATGGAGGAATATGACAGTCTGAAATATGCCCTGAAAATTAATAATCTTGATAATACCTATGATGATTACATGGATAACGTAAGTGTAAGACCATATGTGCGTTACAATATGTATGATTTTTTAAGTACAACGGCCCGGCAATATCCGTCTGCCGGGGTAACCTTAAATCTTCCGGTTTCAAAGTCAACCGGTAAAAAGGAGCTTGTGAAAGTTGAGAGGCAGATGCTGACAGATGAATACAATCAGGAAAAAGATCAGGTGTATACCGATGTTCTGAATCTGACCCGTTTATACGAAGAAAAAATCCAGGATTTTGTTTATCTGGTATATCAGAGAGATTTACTGAAAGAACGGATCAGCAGGGAATTAAAAAAACGTGAGATCAACCTGCTGGGGTTTAACGGAATAAAAGCACTCGGTTATTTTGATGAATTTCTGGATTATGAAGCGGGAATTCTTGATAAAAAGAAAGATATATACCTGAGATTGCTGGATGTAAGCTATGCCACAAAAGGAGAGGATCCGGCAAAATATCTCGATAAACTGGGCTATGACCTGTCGTATAAAAATTATCCCGGAACGCGTTCGGTTTATTTGTGGTCAACCTTGTTTAACGTGATGAATAATGACCATCTTATTACCTTTATGCGTGATCGCGAGATTGATCACGTACTAATTTCACTAAGCCGACTGAATGATGATGAAAAACTAAAGGATTTTATCCGTAAGGCAGATCGTTATGGCATCCAGTCTATCGGCCTGATCGGGAATAATGATCTTGTAAATAAAAACCCGGAAGAGGTAACAGCTTATCTTGCGCCTTTTAAAGCGTATGGACTGAAAGCTATTCATCTGGATGTGGAACCGCATAGTTTTGATGATTTTAAAACGCATGAGGAAAGCTACCTGGCTAAACTGATCTTTGTTTACAAAACAACAGCACAATGGTGCCATACCAACGGAATGGGATTGTCTGTTTCATTACCGTTTTATTATCCTGAAAATATTATTGAAGAGGCCTTTGATATTTGTGATCAGGTTTACATTATGAATTATAATGCGAAGAATGAAAACCAGTTGATAGAGCGTTTAAACGGATTTACAAAAGATAAATACAGGAATAAACTGGTTGTTTCCATTCGTCCTTCGGATTTTACAACCTTGCAGGATCTGGATTATACCTTGCTGCACATCATCAAAAACACGGGCATTCAGAACTACTGTTTCAGCGATTTGAGAGGACTGAACCGGATGACATCTGATCTTTCGGACGAATCGGGCAGTGACCCGCATTATCAGCCGTACAGGGTTGAGTCTGGTGCGTTTAGAAATCAGGCGGATGCTAAGGTGCTTTCAGATAAATTTAAAAAGCTTAATTTTGATGGTCAGGTAACCTGGAAAAGGAATGGAACATATTGTGTTGTTTTGGGCTATTTTAATAACTTTGACGCAGCACAGAAAACATTGAATAACTTTTCGGAACGATGGCCGGATCTCCCAAAACCATGGATTTATATGGTTTATTAATCAGTCAGGCATGAAGAAATTTTCATATAACAACAGAGGAAGCAGTTTGCGCAGCATCGCTGAGATAGAGATGAAAAAGCGCAAAAACTGGGACCGTATTGTTTATCTTGTTATACTTTGGGCCATACTGGGCAGCCTTATTTTTTATGTGGGTAAAAAAACATTGCTGGTATTCAGTTCTGGAGAACTGGTCACAGAAGGATTCAACGTTAAATTTATGGAGGATGTTAAGGTATCGCGTTTTTATGTGAACCAGGACGATTTTGTAAATGTGGGTGATACCCTGTTTTATTTTACGCCCAGTGAGGATTATGATACGTTGCAGGACGAGCAGGATAACTTTCTGGCTGATGACTGGTATAACCGTGAGATTATAAATACCGAAAAGTCCATCGGACTGAAAAATACACAGATTCAGGAAAAGCAAAAGCAATACAGCAGCGCAAGAGCCGATCTGCGTAAACTGGAAAAAGAAGTTTATCTCGATATTTCGAATCAGAGTGAGGTAGATAAGAAGAAAATTGTTGTAGACGGTATTTCCAGTGAAATATCGGGTCTGAAGAAAGAAGTTGAATACCTCGAAAATTATAAAAAGCAACTGGAGCAACGCATGGTCGAAAAGGGCGAGTTATTGCACCAGCGGAACCTGATGTCTCGTAACCTGTATTATACATCTCCGGTGGCTGGAAAGGTAAATCTGATCCACAAGCGCCCGGGAGAAATAAATTATAAAGGGGAAATCGTAATGGAGGTTATTGATCCGAAAAATGTTACGATTGCGGCTTATGTCAAACAGTCTGATATTGGTGACTTTAAAATAGGGTCGAAGGTACGGATAGAATTTCCCGGAGGAGAAATGTCAGCAGGCAAGGTTTCTTTTATAAGTTATACAGCCCAGGAAATGCCGCTGTATTTACAAAATCCGACCGATCCGAATAATATGCGGTTAAAGATAATTGTTGAGCCCTGGGACGAGGAGCACCGGAAGGAATGGCCGTTGCATTACAGTAATCTCGGAGTTAAGGTGTTTAAAACCAAACGGTTTCTTGATTTTTTGTTTTAAGCTATGGGATCAAACGAACAAAATGCCATTTTATCAAATTCTGAAGGAAGACTGATATTGCTGGTTACCGATGCAGCCTCATTTAACCTTGCAGATATTGAGGATAACGCAGTTGATGCAGTGGCCATCGATTTGCATGTTGAGTTCACGTATGAAACAGGGAAAGTCATAGAGCAGATCCGTACGAGCAATGCAAAGAAAACCTATCTTTCTCCGGTTTTCCTGTTTAATGATCCCGATGAAATACCCGAACGCTACCTTGAGCTGACCGACGGAATCGTGCGTTCTCCCAACGATCCCAAACTGGGCGTTATTTCAGAACGTATCAATAACAGCATTGATGAACTTCCGAATATTTCATTGCCGCCATATTCCACACGCATCATAACCAAGGCTTTCCGGTTTCTGTATACCCGAAAAAGGGAATTGCGACCCATTATTGATATTGGTAACGTATATGGTTATGTATATCCGTTCATCGATATTCATATTTCGAATGATCAGTCCGCGCAGGAAATTCTGCCGTTGCTGACAGATTCGGTTTCCGAGGGATATTTATCCAGCACGTTTATGGATAGGGTTCATCTGTGCCCGGATTGTTTTTCGGTATATCACAACATTCGTGAATTGTGCCCCAGTTGTACCTCGGCTCAGCTAAAGGCCGAAAACATCATGCACCATTTTGTGTGTGCCTATGTGGGACCCGAGAGCGATTTTATGGTAGAAGGATCACTGGTTTGTCCGAAATGTAAAAAGGTATGCCGTCATATTGGTGTGGATTACGATAAACCATCGGTTGCATACGAATGTCAGGATTGCAAACAGTTTTTCCAGGAGCCGGTTATGGAAGCGTTCTGCATGAACTGCAAATCGCATAATAAGCTGGAGGATCTGATGCCTTACGATATCCACTCTTTTAAACTTACTTCATTGGGTAAGGAGATCGCAAAATCAGGCATCAGCAGCCCCACACTGAAAGACGAGACATTCTTCCCCGGATTTATTCCGTACAATATATTTACAACATATCTGCAATTCGAAATTGACAGGACAAAACGGTACAGTTCGTGTACTATTGTTGGTTCAATCAACCTGAGGTTTACACAGGAAGATGTGTTGAGTAAACAACAGCTGAATAAACTGCAGTATGAAATATCAGAGATTATTTTAAAATCTTCGCCGCCATCATCCATATTTTCGTTTAAGAATAATACATTTATGTTCATTGTTCCGGATGAGTTCCAGTTTAAGATTGAAAAACAGTTATCTGAAAATGTGGATTCCCTGTCAAAAGTTATTGACAGTAACGATACTTACAAGGGCAGGATATTAACTGGTTTTAAAATTCACGAGATAGAAGAAGATGATACGGTAGATGTTATCGTGAATGAGATGTTATCATCGTAGCCTATGACAACACTTTGGGACAACTTTTTTGAATACTGGTATAATATGGGCTTTGAAAAGATAGTCCGGTTATTCTGGTATTTTTTCTTTCTGGAAGTCCCGAGATATATCTTTTTTGAAATTGTTGTTCTGTTGATTTTTGTGTTGGGCAAGAAACGCCGGAACCGGAAATTTGATATGGCCAAAAACAAGTTGTGGCTCGATAATCCTTTGGTTTCCATTATTGTTCCGGGTAAAAATGAAGGCAAGCACATTTATAAGCTTGTACTGAGCTTAAAGGAACAAACCTGGCAGAACTATGAGTTGATTATAATCGATGACGGATCCAGCGATGATACGCCTACCATTTGCCGGAATCTTGAGAAGCAGAAAATGATTGACCGTTTTCTGCGGAACGAAAATCGCGGCGGAAAAGCCAGTGCTGCTAATTTCGGTTTGCGGTATACCAAAGGGAAGTATATCGTTCATCTGGACGCTGACTGTAGCATGGACCGCGATGCCATTGAGCAGGTGCTGTTGCCGTTTTATATTGACCCCAAGGTTAAAGCCGTGGGGGGGAACGTAAAGGTTCGCAATCATAACGAAAACGTGCTGACCACCCTGGAAGCCATTGAATATTTGTTTACCATATCCATGGGACGGATTGTAACCTCGTTCCTGGGTATCTATAAAATTGTTTCCGGTGCATTTGGTGCCTTCGATCGTGAGGTAATCTCATCTCTTGGCGGTTGGGATATCGGACCGGGTCTGGATGGTGACATTACCGTGAAAGTGCGGAAAAGAGGGTATAAAATTGCGTTTGCCGACCGTGCGGTTTGTCTGACCAGCGTTCCCAATACGCCATGGAAGCTTACGAAGCAACGATTGCGTTGGTCCAAATCACTGGTGCGGTTCAGGCTGAGAAAACACTTTGATGTGTTACTGCCGCAGGGCAATTTTAATTTTCTCAACTTCTTTGCCAGCTTCGAAAATATCTTCTTCAACCTGGTTATGGACTTTCTGTGGTTTTACTATATCATCGGACTGATCATAACCAATATTGAATTTTTTTGGCAGATCTTTTTTTTCAAACTGTTCCTGTACATTATAAAAAACTTTATTCAGTTTGCTGTGGCCATGGGCTTTTCGGAACGTAAAAGTGAGGAGTGGAAATACTGGATCTATGTGCCCTTAATGTTTTTCTATGTGGGTGTGTTTATGCGCATTGTCCGAACCTTTGCTTACGTACTGGAGATGTTCTGGTATTCGTCCTACAAAGATCCGTGGAACCCGGCCAAATCGTCCCGACAGGCAAGGGATATGGGGATTTGATCCGCTGGCAGTATTTTATGTATGATGCTGTGCAATACTAAATTATAAGTCAGGTTTTAGTGGATATAAATTGAATTGGCAAATAGTTGGTTCTACTTTAGATTCATTGATCTATTGTAGTTATTTTGAAACTGTTGACGAAACTTTTTCGAATTATATTTTGAGGCATTTGATAATATTGTTTCTCTGTATATTTCATTTTTGTATTTTTATTGGCGAGCGTAATGCCCGGTGATGTTTCAGTTATAAGAGCCATGCATATTTGATTGGGTTTGTCAAGTACTATAACAGACAATTCAGAAGCAATTAATGGATCATAAGCGTTGATTAGAATTGCTGTAGTATCGTTTGGATCATCAAAAAATTCAAAGTACTCGGAAAGAGAATCAAAAACTTTAACTGAATTACCAATCCGGAATGTTAAAATGGCATTTTTTGTCTTATTCTCAGAGGTGAAATCCAATTGTAGATAATATCCCTCTCTTTCTTCATAGTTTATAATAAAAAAGACCAGGGTTGTATCATCCTCGTATTCACGATTGAAGTTTGAAAATTTATCTTTATAAAATTCCTTTCCGTTTGAGTAATCATTAATGGGATATTCAAACAGATGGTTAACAGATTGAACATTCACTAAAATATTCTCAGATACGCCATTACTTATGGCTGTGATAGTAGTTTTGCCAACATGCTCACCAATGACATTATCACCACTGATTGACGCAATAAACTGATTATCAATGTCATAATAAATTTCGTAGTCTGATTGTGCACCGGTGAAGACAGAATCATTATAACTGACTGAAATCTCAGAATTTGATATGCGTAATCCAACCGGTTCATCGGGTTCAGAATCACATGATATAAATGCCAGAAGTGAACCGAACAATAATAGCGGGAGATAATTTTTTAAAAGTCTCTGTGTTATAATCGTAAAAGGGCGCAGAAAAAAGCTGTTCATAGTTTGGGTTATTTAATTTTTTAAATTCCATCATAATTTTTGAAGGAAGCAATACTTATCAGATAAATTTTAACCAGGTTAATTTAGTAGTAAAAGTAAATAAATAATTGATTAAAAGCAAGAAGTGTAAGTGGAGAGAAGCAAAATAGGGTTATGGATGTTACAGTTTTCGTATCAACGTAAAGCCATCCTGTACGGGAGTATCACTTTTTCAACGAGCTTGTCGGTAGCTATCAGGTTATTAAATTCAAGTATGCCTTTGGTTTGGGAGTCTCCGGGTTCTGCAGGTTCAACTACTTTGCCGATCCATGACTCGTTATCGGCAATAATATAGCCACCGGTTTTATGCGGTTAAACACCAGGTTGCAATACTCAGTGTAATACCGTTTGTTTCCGTCAATAAAGGCCAGGTCCCATGTTCCGGGCAATTCAGAAATAACTTTAAGGGCATCGCCAGGAATCAGGTTGATTTTTTTATGGACTCTACCCGGCATTCCCTTTATCAAAGCCAACTGTCTCTCTGTAAAGTTGTGGCGCTACATCCGTATTTTTTTTGAAAAATCTGCTAAAATAATACTCATCGTTATAGCCTAATTCATAAGCAATTTCCTTCACCGTTTTATTCGTTAAGTATAATTCTCTTTTAGCTTCTATAATTATGCGTTCTGCAATTAAATCGGTCAGGGTTTTATTGAAATGAGTCCTGGTTAGTCTTGTCAGCGCTTTGGGGGTAATTGCCAGAATATCGGCATAGTCACGAGCCGTATGTTTTGTTTTATAATGTAACTCAATAGCGTTTTTCAGGTTTTGTAAAATAAATGGTTTATCCTTTTCTAATGCTACTTCACTGGCTTTTGTGTGCTGTTCTGTTTTAAGTCTTGATGCAGTAATCAAAAATATCTTCAGGTACGAAACTAACAATTCATATTGCGCCAGAGCCGGGTTTTGCATCTCAGTTTTAAGTTGTTCAATTACTGTTTCGAAATGTACAGATGTTTTTTCATCAATGTGTACTAAGGGAGGATTGTAAATGTTATTGAACAATACACCATTGCACGCCACTTCCTTATGATGCTTATGAATACAAAAGAAATCAGGATGAAAATTGATTACCCATCCGCTTATTTCTCCATCCGGATTAAGCATAAAAGGTTGATAAGGTGAAAATGAAAATAATACATTTCCCTTGAAATTATATTCTGAGAAATCTGCTTTTGCTGTTCCGTTACCGGTTTTTAACCAAATCATTGAATAATAATTCATTCTTTGAATATGGTTAAACGGGTTATTCTTTTCAAAATAGAATAACCTAAAAGCCAGGTTTCCTGTTTGGGGATTTATAAGGGTGAAATTATTTTCCTGAATCATAAGCCTGTTGTTACATTAACTTTCTATCTTTTTCCTCAATTATCATATCGTTTATACTTGCAAAACGCTTTTGCATCAATCCATTTTCGTCGAACTCCCAAAGCTCAATTCCGTATGCTCTGAACCATTGGTCGTTTTTACCTTTATATTCATATTCAAATTTCACGGCAATCCTGTTTTCTCTAAAACCCCAAAGTTCCTTTTTAAGTTTATAATTTCTTTCATTTTTCCATTTCTCTGTTAAGTACTGAATAATTTCTTCACGTCCATTAATGAATTGAGTTCTGTTTCTCCATTCAGAATCGATGGTATAAGCTTTAGATACTTTTAAAGGATCTTTGCTATTCCAGGCATCCTCTGCTTTTTGTACTTTTTCAACGGCAGTTTCCATTGTAAACGGTGGAAGTGGATATCGTTTATCTTCGTTATTCATTTTGGTTAAGTTTTACAGAGAAAGAGAAATAGTACCTTAAATATTTCTCCTTCTTCTGTTTGTAATTTATAATGAAGGTGCAATGGGAAAATCTACCGGTATTTTAGTAAGATTGTGTAAGTAGTTCATTGCGGTTTTGTCGCTAATTTGAAGAATCAGATCAACTAAGTTCTCTTTGGTATAACCCTGAGCGAAAAAGTCTTCCACATTATCAGTGCTCGCATTACCTCTGTTTTCGGTTAGGTCTGCAGCCAATTTCACTAAGGCGTTTAGCTTGATATTTTCACTTTTACCTTTGCGTATATCAGAAAGTTGATCCTTATCAAATCCGTTCATTTCTCCCAGCACAATATGTGCACTCTGACAATAAATACAACCATTTACCTGACTTACAATCAGATTAACGGCTTCTTTTTCTTTATTCGATAATGACGTTTTAGCATTTTGGAAATCCAAATACCGTTTTAACCCATGGTCAGAATATGCTATTGTTGCATAAAGATTAGGGACAAACCCTAAAGCCTTATTTAAGCCATCAAAAATCTCCTGGTTTGTTGTAGAAACCTGCTCTTTTGTAGGGACATTAAATTCTGTTTTAACTAAGTTTTCCATCTTAATCTTTTTTAAATATTGCTTGTCAATATTGACACTACAAAGATTGGGACTATTAAAGCTTTCTAAAATGGACAAACGTCGTCGATGGATAGACAATTTTCACAGAAAGGGCAATATGGCACATTGTATATCTAAATATATACGCTTTGAGAAATTGTATTTATTTCATCATTATTGTTTCTTTCAGTTTCACTTTTTTAATACATACTGAACGGTACATTTCGTGCTACATAATGCTTTGATAATGTACAGGCCCGGCGGTAGGTTTTTTACGTTAATTGAATTCTCTGTGCCTGCTAATTCCTGTTGAAGAACAATATGCCCTGTGTAATTAAACAGTTGAATCAATGCCCCTTCTGAAAATTCATTCAGGAGGGTGATGTTTAGTTGTGCGGTTACCGGGTTAGGATAAGCGATGATACCGGTATTGGAAACGCCGGAATTATAAATTTCATGTTTTGATGAGGTATGCCCCAGGTCCGGCTTAAATTTATCGCTGGCCTGCGATCCTACCATGGAGTATAGGCGTGAAACATCAATTAAAGTGTCTACAGCTATTTCGTCTTCCAGCGAATCAAGCCATTTCTGCCTTGCTTCTGCACCATCGGGCACGGTAAGCGAATGACTTGTTTGTTCATAGTCAGGATAGCCACCAACCTCATCCTGTGAGTCAATCACTGCGCCGCCGCCATTTGCAACAGTCCGTACGATTCGGGCGTTATGCACATCCCTGTTACCGGGGCGTGATCCAACCGTCCTTAGATTTTCGTAGAGGCTTTCGTGTGCAGGTATTGCTACAAAACCAGATGGCCATAGTTGTGGGGTATCAAAAAGGATATGTTCGTTCGGATCGTAAACCTGTAAATTGTTTCCTGCCTGATCCAGAATAATATTATCGTTAATATAAGCATTGCTCTTTGAAGGAATATTCGATGCGCTGTTATAACCATCAAGATAAATCTCTCCGATGCTTTCAGGTCCTTGAAGAGCCACATTACCAACAAACGTGATATCTGCAAAATAGGTACACACCACATAATTAAACCAATGCGGTTCCGGCTCGTCCCAGCCGGTTGACCAATTGTAGTTCACCTGGTTGGCGATGAATATCTCGCCCCTGTCACAGCGTGGATTTCTCATGGCGTTGTGAGCATAAAGACATCCAATCAGGGAAAGATTGGTAGGGTGGTTATTTATGAGGCTGCCTTTGGAATGTTCCTCATCTGCATGGCCGGCATATTGCAAGGCCTCTGCAATAATACATTTGTAAAGGGTAACATTATCTACCCCATGTATTGAGAGAACTTCATCTATTGACCATGTTGCTGTTACATGATCGAATACAACATTATTACCCCTGATATTGGCAGCATCCTTTTGTCCGGTAGTATTATCTCCAAGCATAATTGTAATATGTGAGACTACCGTATTATTACCGTCTGCAGATACATTAGCACGAATAAGTGTTATTCCGGGATAAGGAGCAGTTTGACCGGCAATCGTAAGATTGCTCCCCAAATCAATATCGTTATCATTTAAGTCAATAACCCCGCCAACCTCAAAAACCACCAGCCTGTTATCACCCGACACAGCATCTCTAAAGGATCCGGCGCCGCTGTTGTTCAGATTGGTTACTTTGTAAACTGTTCCTCCAAGCCCTCCCTGCGTATTGGTACCAAAACCACCACTTTCGTGCCAGTGCAGGGGAAGAGAGTCTTTTACATTCTGAGCAGTTACCAGGGATGTACATAGAAAAATCATACCGGATAAAAAAAGAACGGTACTTTTAAGATTGACTGTTAATTTTTTCTTCATTGTTGAAATTTAAGCGGGTCGTGCCTAACGCCAATGTTCCTGCAACATTATTTTGCGACGAAAGTGACAGATGGTGAACCTGGCAATACCTTATTTATTAATATTTCTATGCACTATGACCGCGCGCTAGGCGGCATAGTTTTTCAGTCAGGTTTAAATCAAAGAAAAGTAAGTCCGATCTTTCTGTTTAATCCTTTTTCAAAAATTCTAATTAAAGTAGAGAGCTGAATATTCCCTTTTGCGTTTTCAATTTTTGAGATGTAACTTTTCTTTGTGCCAGCTTTTTCAGCTAGTTGTTGTTGTGTTAATTTTGCTTCTTTCCTGGCTTCTTTGAGCATTTCACTTATAATGAACATTTGAGCTTTTTCCTCATATGCATTTCTGGTCTCTGTTCCAATTTTGCCATGTTCTCTCTCAATTAATTCATCGAAAGTTTTAATTCCTTTATAGTCAGTCATGCTCGTTTGTTCTTAATGTTAAAATATTCATCTTTCAATCTCATTGCCTTTTCAATCTCTTTCTTAGGTGTTTTTTGTGTTTTTTTCTGGAACCCATTAAAAAGAATTACCAGTTTGCCTTTGTCAAAACAGCAAAACACTCTGTAAATATTTGATTGAAACTCAATACGTATTTCAAAAAGTCCTTCATAACCAGTCATTGGAGCTAAGAACTTTTTCGGCACCATTTCAACTTGCTTTATTAGTTCAAATACATATTGAAATTTTTCTTTAACACTCTGATCAAGTGTTTTATAAAAGTCAATGAAGTATTCTTTGTAGAATATTATCGTTCTATTCACGATGTAAAGTTATCTTAAAAGATAACATTTTCAAAATTTTTAATCCAATTTTATGTAATATGGATAACTCTTTATTATGCAGCCCAACTTATATACGCCATATACATATATTCCTTTTACGATTTTAAAACAGATTTTTAAGGCAAGTAATGTTGATCAGATAAATCCTGATTAGGTTGTTCCCGTTTTAAAAGTAAGTAAATAATTGATTAAAAGCAAGAAACGTAAGTAAAGAGACGCAAGATATGGTTATGGATGTTACAGCTTTCGTATCACTGTAAACCCATCACGTACAGGAAATATCACTTTTTCAACGCGCTTGTCGGCAGCTATCAGGTTATTAAACTCAAGTATCCCTTTGGTTTGGGTATCTCTGGGGTCGGCAGGTTCAACTACTTTGCCGCTCCATAACACGTTATCGGCAATAATGTGGCCACCGGTTTTTATGCGGTCAAATATCAGATTATAATACTCAGGATAATACCGTTTGTTTCCATCAATAAAGGCCAGGTCCCATGTTCCGGGCAATTCAGGAACAACCTTAAGGGCATCACCTATGATCAGGTTTATTCTTGAACCGTATTCTGTCGCTGAAAAATGGTCCCGGATAAAGGTTTCCAGTTCATCATTTATTTCAATGGTATCAATAGTACCGTTTTCAGGAAGTGCTTCGGCCATGCACAAAGCAGAGTACCCCGTAAATGTACCTATTTCCAGTATGCGTTCAGGGTTAATCATGCGGCAGAGCATTTTCAGAAGGCGTCCCTGCAAATGTCCGCTTAGCATTTGCGGGTAAAGCATATTGGCAAAGGTGTCCCTGCTCAGTTTCTGAAGGTATTCCGGTTCTTCATCAATATGATCCAGAATATATTGTTCCAGTTTATCCGGTAGTTCTTTCATAAAAAGAAGCAGGGGCAATGAATGCCCCTGCTTTAAAATGTTATGTATGATTAATCCTTTTTCTTTCTGTTGCTGCTGTCCGGTTTCGAGATGGAATCGCGCATGTTGGTGTCAGCCTCAATATTTTTGAATTTATAGTAATCCATGATACCCATGTTTCCTGAGCGGAATGCTTCCGCCATCGCTTTTGGTACTTCGGCTTCCGCTTCAATAACTTTGGCGCGGGCTTCCTGTGCTTTGGCTTTCATTTCCTGTTCAAGGGCAACAGCCATGGCACGGCGTTCCTCTGCTTTGGCCTGCGCAATATTTTTATCGGCGTCAGCCTGGTCAATCTGCAGAACGGCACCAATGTTTTTACCAATATCAATATCGGCAATATCAATGGAAAGGATCTCAAATGCAGTCCCTGCATCCAGACCTTTGTCAAGCACAACTTTCGAAATGGAGTCCGGGTTTTCAAGTACTGCCTTGTGACTTTGAGAAGAACCAATGGATGATACAATACCTTCTCCAACACGTGCCAGAACGGTTTCTTCACCTGCACCACCAACCAGTTGCTTGATGTTTGCCCTAACGGTTACCCTGGCTTTGGCAATCAACTGTATACCGTCTTTGGCCACAGCAGTTACCGGTGGTGTGTCAATCACCTTTGGGTTAACCGACATCTGAACGGCTTCAAATACGTCACGACCTGCAAGGTCAATGGCTGTTGCCATCTGGAATGGAAGATCGATGTTTGCTTTGCTGGCCGATACCAATGCGTGAACAACCTGTTCCACGTGTCCGCCAGCAAGGTAGTGTGCCTCCAGATCATCACGTTTTATATCTCTCAGACCAGCTTTGTGAGCTTCAATCATAGCCCGCACAATAATTGGTGGCGGAACTTTTCTGATGCGCATAAGCACCATCTGGATGAGTGAGATTCTAACACCTGATACGTATGCAGAAAACCATAACAGTACAGGTACGTAGTATAAAATGATAATGAAAAGAACGACTACGGCAGCAATCAATCCAATAAATCCGAGGTTGCTTATATCCGTGGCAGGAGCCATCAATTCAAATAATCCGGGGTTGCTCATAATGTTATTTTTTTACGGGTTTTACAATGACATTCGTTTTAAAAACTTTTACAATCTCAACTTCGGTTTTCTGATCAATAAAACCGGATTGAGATTTTGCTTCCATAAAGGTATCATTTATTTTAATTTTTCCAATGGGAGCCAGTCTCGAAGTGGTAATGGCATGATCACCAACTTTTACTTCCAGTGCATTAATTTCAGGGACTTTACCTTCAATATTCGTATTCAGCATGGTTCGCTTCCAGGTTTTCCCGCGAAGCATAAAATAGAGCCCGCTGGCTGTTAGAACCAATGATGCCGCAAAGATATAATGACCAATAGGGGTACCGTATTCCGCATAACCGAAATAAACTCCGGCGGCAATGAATAAAAATCCGCCGACACCGGCAATGGTAATACCGGGGATGAGAAGAAATTCAACGGCGAACAGGAAAATTCCTGTTACGATGAGCAAAATAATAATAAGGAGGTTCATCTTATTTTGAATTAAGTTTCTGTATGTCTTCCCATGTACTTTTTTTCCCGTCAACGAACGGCACAACAAATGCTCCGGGGAAACCGGATGCTTCAATTGTTTTTGCTTCTGCTTCCGCCTCTTCCTTTGAGTTGTATTCACCCGAATAATAACGGATCAGTGCTCCGTCAATAGTTTCTGTAGTGACCTGAGGAATTTTAGAAAGTGCAGATGCGTTGGGCTTATTTTTAAAGATCCCAATCTGTACCTTATATGTTATCACATGCCCGGTTGAATTCTTTTCCGGAACTTTTTCCGCAATCATTTCAGGAGCCTGTTTTTCAGCCGCCTTTTTCGCTTTGTCGTAGGTGATTATTTCCCGTTCCAGCAGATCAATGGAACTTTCAAGATTACCTGTGGTTTGCTGAACTTCGTCAAAGTTCAGGTATTGATAGTCGGTAAAATTCTGAGTTTTCATCGATGCGTTGTAATAGCTGAATTCAGCATCCTGCTGCAACTTTTTCATGGTTTTCTGAGTTGCTGCATCAGGAGTCATCCGGGCAAGGAACAGGTTCTTGTTTTTTAGGATGTCATATTTCCCTGTCAGCGCTTTAAAATAGTAATCCGTGCTTTCCTGTCGCATCTGATCCGAAATCTTAGCCAGCTGTTCCCGGGTCATTGGTTCAGCAAATGCAGAATCGCGTTCTATCAACTTTTCTACAATAATGCGGTCGGCATTGGGATCTTTGTTCAGTTTCATCAGAATCTCCTGCCAGTCGAGTACCAGGTTATCAGCTGTGAGTTTATCTCTTTCAACATCTTTCAGCCGTTCAATTTCAGCAGGCGTAAATATCTCTTTATAGTTCTGCTTTAAATACGGATTATAAAACGAAGGAATAATATTTTTGGGGATATCAATTTCCAGTGGTTCAGGTTTCCATGGAGCCAGATAAGCCTCGTCTTCGTTTATCATTTTGGTATAGGCTTTCAGGGCGTCAATTTCCAGCTTTCGCGTGCGTTGTTCCAACGAGTCTACTTTCGACTGATAATTCTGCAGCATTTCTTCAGCATTGAGAATTTTACCTGTTAAAGAGCTTCTCTGTGCTTCATTGCCTTCTGACTCATATTTGATCCGGTAATTCGTAATGGCATCCGACAGTGAATCAGTTTTGTCTTTGAAGTTCAAATATGTTTTAAAAGTTGTCAGCGCATCCCTGTTCTTAAAGTCCGACATCTTTTTATAAACTGTAGTATCGTTAATAATAAAGGTAAATTCGCGTTGCCGTGGTCTTTGGATATCAATCATGCCAATATCCTCCATGTCTTCAGGAACAACCGCATCATATGTTGTATCTTCCGTATCTGACATGCCTGACAGTTCGCCCGTGTTTGACTTTACCTCGTGGATTAAAGCTGCGCTCCTTAGTTTGTCAATATCAGTTGTATTAAGGAATTTTTTTGTTGGATTGGGAACAAACTTATAAATGGTTACAAATCCTGCTTTATTATGTCGATCCGAAGCAAACCAGCCTGTGTTTTTAAACTCATCAATCACATACAGGTAGTCGTTACCATAAGAGTTAAACGGCATACCTATAGGTTGAGGTGGAAGAAAATCATTAATGGACGGGTTATAACGTGTCACAAAAATATCGTAACCCCCAAACGATTCCGGTCGGTCAGAGCAAAAATACATGGTTAGTCCGTCGCTCATCAGGAAGGGAAATATTTCGTTGTAAGTGGTATTGATGGCATCTATTGCCTTTGGTTCAGACCAGGCATCCAGAAGTTTATCTTTTCTGAAAAGATTTCTTTTTTCAGTGGCATTCACAAATTCATCGTAAAAACTTCTGTCTGCTTTTTCCGGAAGGTAGAGGAGATACAGAGAGTCTTTTGCCACAGAATCATTTGGCAGAATATTCGAAAAGCTTCCGGTTTCGTGGCTGATATCATAGTGTTTAAAAAAGAGCTCAAACGGAACAACAAGTGTATCTGTAACCTGAATGTCTTCTACACGTTGCAGCATTTCTTTCCCTTCTTCGCATTGGGCAATGCCTTTTTTAATTTCTTCCTGTCGCGGATCGCTATTCCGGATGTAAGCTTTGAACTGATTATAATACTCAATGGCTTTATCAAATTCGTATTGTTTGAAATAAATCTTTGCCAGATAAAAACCGGAGAGACGTATGCCTTTTTTTGCCGCAAATTCAAGATGCTTTTTAGCCACATCCAGATCACCGTTTATTTCATAAACCGACACACCATACCGATGATTATATATGGCGTTTGTTGGAAAACTTTTAAGGATTTCTTTATACAAGGAAGCAGCTTCCCGGTAATTTTCGGTGCGGTACATTTCTTCAGCTTCATCACTTAGTTTAGTTTGTGCCTTGAGCGAAGAAAAAAAACTGAGTGATACGATTATAATGAGTTGAAAAACGGCCTGTTTTAATTGCATTGTATCTTATTCTTTTACGATTCTCAAAGATAGCGGCTTTTTTTAAAAGAGAAAAGCAACAAAGTAATTTGTCATTGCGTTAAAACATAGTATATTAGAGCTCCTAAAACAATTGATATGGCCTTTTTTGATTGGGTGAATAATCTTGACATCCGGTTTTTTAATGTATTAAACGGAACACATTCTGCTATGGCAGACGGGTTTTGGTGGGCAGTTACGGATACGATGTCGTGGTTGCCATTTTTTCTGATCCTTATTTACGTGATCATTGCCAATAAAGGCAGAGAAAGTATTCTTATCATAGTTTCCATTGCTATAACCGTACTTTTGGCTGATCAGCTTTCCGGTCTGATAAAAGATCTTGTGGGACGGTTACGGCCATCGCATAATCCATTGCTGATGTATGATATTCATATTGTGAACGGATACAGGGGCGGTTTGTATAGCTTTGTGTCTTCGCATGCAGCCAATACCTTTGGTGTAGCCATGCTGTTATCACTAATTGTAAAAAACGGTTGGTTCTCGCTTACCATGTTTGCCTGGGCTTTTCTGAACGGTTTTTCAAGAATTTATCTGGGGGTGCATTTCCCGTTTGATATTATCGCTGGTGGATTGCTGGGAATCCTTATCGGCTGGGCCACATATAAGGGACTGGATTTTCTGCGGATGAAACTTCCGGCTTTTTCTTCCATAACCACAGAGCGTATCATTGGCAGTCATACCAGAACAGGATTTAAAAAAGCACAACTTTTAAGTGTGGTGCTTGTGTTTCTGCTAAGTATATTCTTTTTCATTCTGCTGTCAGGTTTTGTGAAAGATTTTATGCCGTAAAACACCTTTCTTTTTTATACTGTTATCAACAAAGGTTTTAAGTCTGTTAAAGTACATTAAACATCACAGGCTTAACATTTTTTAGACATGTAAAAATTTTGATAAAGAGCAAATTTCTTTATCTTTAATGCATGCAATTAATCAGAGTAAATAATTTATAATTTCCTGGGCTATGACGAAAACACTCACATTTAATGAACTTCGCAAGATAAAAGATAGTCTGCCTCACGGCAGTATGCATCGCATTGCGGATGAACTCGATTTAAAGGTAGAAACTGTACGTAATTATTTCGGTGGTTACAACTTTAAGGAAGGGAGAAGCGCCGGGGTACATTATGAACCGGGACCAGATGGAGGTATTGTTGTGCTTGACGATACAACGATTCTCGAAATGGCACAGCACATTTTGGCCGAACAACAGGAGAAATTAGTGTAAACACTACCGTAAAAAATTAAAGAAGCAGCCTTAAAATTAAAAGTGCTGCTTTTTTATTGTGGGTTCTTAGCTTTTAAGGAAGTCCCGGCAAGGATAATAACCATGGCAATGCCAATGATTCCGGTCAATTGATATCCTTTGGTAAGCGTCAGAATCTTACTGAAAAAGAACGGACCTGTCGCACTGGAGAATACGAGTATGGAACCGCTGAATCCCGATATCGCTCCCAGATGTTTTCGTCCGTAAAACCGTGGCCATGTAACCGAAACAAGTACAACGAACATGCCGCCCATTATTCCGAAGCCGGCAACGGTAAGGAAATATCCCAGTGAACTTCCAAGAAGCACAATCCCGATAGTTGACAGTAACTGCCCGAATATTAATACAAACAGCAGGTATTGCAACCTGACAAAATCACTTATGAAGTTGCCGATTAATGATACGGCAATTGAAACAACGGATATGGGGATCAGTATTTTAATTCCTGCGGTTTTATCGTATCCGAAGGTCTCAAATATAGACTCGATGTTAAAAGTGAAGCCTGTGCCGAAAAAACTATAAAATGCCAGGGCAAATGTGAATACCCAGAATGGCCAGGTTTTTTGAGCCTCTTTTAATGTAAACTGTCTGCGTTGAACCACGGTTTCCTTCTTAACTTTCATAGTTTTACCATCCGGTTTCATTCCGCTTTCTTCCGGATTATCGCGATAAGAAATAAATGCAAAAACAGCAAAAGCCATTAATGCTACTGCTATGATTCTCCATGCAACAGGCCAGCTGTTGTTTTGAATCAGAATACTGAATATCAACGGTGAGATCGCAAATCCGAACGATACAAAAGCACTGCTGATGGCGTTGGCGCGACCGCGAAGCTTGTCAAACCATTTCATGATCATGTTGCGTGAAACCATGGTCAGCACACCTTGTCCGCTTATCCGGATCAGAAAGAAAATGATGCTGATCACTGTGAACGATACAATAGAGAACCGGATGTTAAGAAATGACGATACTGCGTTACTGATGGCAGGGCTGTAGGATGCAAAAATTAATGAAATGCCCAGGAATGCTGCAGCACCGATCGCTACATATCTGGCACCGAACCTGTCGTATAAAACGCCTGCATACGTCAATAAAAATGAGCTCGCTATGGTTCCCAGCATATAGGCGATGCTTAATGTATCCCGGTCCAGTTTAAGTGCTTCAATTAAATGGTCTGTAAAAACACTTACGCCCATAGTCTGGCCCGGTATACTGAATATTACACCTACGGTTCCGGCAAAAACAATGATCCAGCCATAAAAGAATTTAAATTTTGAGGGATTAAAGGGTATATCAGATATGTTTCTCATTCAAATTTTCTGTCTGCTTATATAATCACAATAATAAAGTATAATAAACAGATGTATCATTTTATTGTTGAAATATTAAATAAATTGATAAAATATTATATTTGCAGCCAAATTAAAAAGCAGATTATTAATAGAATTATAACGTATAAATACCTCTAAAATGAAAGTTCTAAAGTTTGGCGGAACATCAGTAGGATCCGCAGAAAGAATTAAACACGTTGCTGATTTAATTGATACAGGAGATCAGAAAATCGTTGTTCTTTCTGCCATGTCCGGAACCACAAATACACTCGTTGAAATTTGTAAACACTATTTTAAAAAGGATATTCAGGGTGCTAAAGATGTTATTGACGCGCTTGAAAATAAGTATAAAGACGTTGTGAATGAGCTTTTAAGTTCCAGCGAATACAATGAAAAGGGACATGCTTTGATTAAAGATAAATTTGATTTTCTGCGTTCTTTTGCCCAAACTGATTTTTCTGAAAAGGAAGAAAAAATTATTCATGCTCAGGGGGAACTGATCTCAACGGAACTGATGCATTACTATTTGTTGGAATCAGGACGTAGCTCAGCATTATTGCCGGCGCTGGAATATATGAGAATCGATGCTGATAAGGAGCCTGATGCCGCATATATAGAAGAAAAAATTGCCATACAGCTTGATAAATACAAGGATGAGAAACTGCTGATCACTCAGGGGTATATTTGTCTGAATATTGAAGGTGAAATTGATAACCTGCAACGTGGTGGCAGTGACTATTCAGCTTCGTTGGTAGGAGCAGCCATAAAAGCTGATGAAATAGAAATATGGACGGATATAGATGGGATGCATAACAACGATCCACGAATCGTTGAAAATACCAAACCGATTAAGAATCTGTCGTTTGAGGAAGCAGCTGAGCTCGCTTATTTTGGAGCTAAGATTTTACATCCTACCAGTGTGGTTCCGGCACGTAAAGCCAATATTCCGGTTCGCTTGTTGAATACGATGAATCCTGAAGCTTACGGAACGTTGATAAGTGCTTACAGTGAGCCGAATAAAATTAAAGCTGTGGCAGCCAAAGACGGCATTACCGTTATAAAAATAAAAAGTGGCAGGATGTTACTGGCCTACGGTTTTCTGAGAAAGGTTTTCGAGATATTTGAGAAATACAGAACACCTATTGATATGATTACCACATCGGAGGTTGGTGTCTCAATAACTATCGATCAGGATAAGAATCTGGCTAAAATAGTGGAAGAGCTGCAGGAATTTGGTTCTGTGTTCGTTAATACCGATCAGGTGATTATTTGTGTGGCAGGAGACCTGTCAGCTGAACAGAGCGGCTATGCGGCTAAAATTACAAGTGCCCTAAAGGATGTTCCGATGAGAATGATATCGTACGGAGGAAGCAGTTACAACATGTCCTTACTGGTTGATGCCAAATACAAAAAACAAGCACTTCAGGCATTGAGTAAAGAACTTTTCGACTAAAAGAATAAAAAATAAGCGCAATAAAAAAGGTGGATTTCTCCACCTTTTTTATTTTATATAAGTTGATGTTGTTTAAGAACAACCACCCGATACGGCTTTAACTTCGCGTTTAACGGGCTTTCCGATATTCTGGAGTGCCTCTACCAGGTTATTCATCTTTTTGGCAGTCTGCGACCTGTAAACGTATGTTTGCTGTTCCTCCTTGGTTGCATTGTCCGGTGGAGGTGCAATTTCAAAGAACATATTCCGGAAGTGCTGTGAACTTACATTCAGGATCATGTTGGTTGAACTGCCAATGTATTTGGCTTTCAGACACGACATTTTAACCAGAGTGTCGTTATCGGCATAGAATACGTTCTTTTTCAGTTTTTGTTTGAATATCTGCTCCCATTCACGGTTCTGAATATTTTCAAATGGAATATTGATTGCCAGGGGAAGATGATATGCTTCAAATTCTTCAGGAGAGCGGACATCGATAATATTGTACTCGTAATAGTGGTTGGCAATTTCGTCGGCCAGTTTGTCCGGGGCTATTTCATGAAACACACATTTCTTTTGTTCCTTGGCTTTGGCAATGCGATTCTGAATAATATCGTATTTCCCTGGTAGGAATGCAATAATGGCAACGAATAAAAACGGTACCACCATACTTATCTGGTAGCGCAGCTTTGTTTTCGGATCAATGTAATTGCTTCTGTGATTTACCTTATTTTCAATTTTCCAGGTAAAGTAAAATGCTGCAATCGCAATAAAGGTCAGTACAAAGGCAAACAAAGAATCTGACATTCCGAAGAAGTCACTTATCTTCAGTGGTCCCATTTTATCGGCCATGTAAAAATCCTTAATCATAGGATATGCTTCTCCGAACGCATAAATACCCAGTATGGATCCGAGTATAAAGGCCATGGCATCCAGTTTGCCAATAGAAGCTGCACACACACTTGTTCCAGGGCAAAATCCTCCCAGAACAAATCCGATACCCATTATTAAACCACCTACAATGGCAGAACGCAGGAAGGTTGGATTAATATAGATTACGTCTGTGTTTAAAAGGCCATAATGCCCTAAAAGCAAAACACCTATCATTGCTGTTACACCTGCGGTAAAAAACACTCTGAGAACGGTAAAGTCATAACCGTAAAACAATCCTACCAGTTTTTTTGTAGAAGAAAAACCGGCTTGTTCAAGAACAAATCCAAATCCGATACCGATAAAAACGGCCAGCAATAATCCAAATTCCGGACTAAATACAAAAGGTACTAAAGGTCCCATAATATCTTATTTTAACCACAGTTTTCTAAAAAAATACGCTACACCATACGCCATTCCAAAAATAGCCATCATGGTTACTATACCTCCAAACGATAGTACCGCCATTCCACTCAGGGCGGAACCACTGGTACAACCTCTTCCCAGCTGTGAACCAAAACCAAATAATGCGCCGCCAACTATCGCACCAACAATACGCATTGTTTTAGTTGCTTTAGGGCCTTTTTCAAGTTTTAAACCAACCCGGTTGGACATGACACCTGAAAAGAATGCTCCGATTACCACACCGACCATTTCAAATACCAGCCAGTTGTGCATCGGTGATCCGCTATGCGCTGCGTTGTACTCCTTAAAAAATAATGCTTTTTCTGCATGAGCCGGAGCAACATTATTTACGGCTTCCACAACCACGCTCTTTAATGCGCCACTTGCTCCTAAGCCACGGCCTGAAATATATATTGTGGCCAGTAAAACTAATCCGAGAAGGAATCCGGCTAAATACGGATTCATATATGGTCTCTCTTTCATGAGTTTGTTTCTTTTACGGGTTTAACTTTTTTGTCCTTATTCTCAGCTTTAACTTCTGTTGTTTCGTCTTCTTCATCTTCTAAATCCTCATAGCCTGTAATCATAGCCTGAATATTTGAAGTCGGCGTATGACCTGTAGTGGTCATATAAACATGAATAATAAGGAAGACAATTAACAGGAAGGCACCTAGCGTGTGCCAGAATGCTATTGAATCCAGCGAAAAATCCTTAATCACCACGATATTGTTTTTATCGAGTGTTTTCTGGGTCATATAAATAATACCCGAAATTACGGTTACTGGAATCAAAACAAGTTTGAATCCAAGGTATGTGAGTCTTTGCAAAGGATTCATTTTGCTTAATTCAGTCTTTTTGGTTGGATGCTTTTCGCCTTTAAACATACCGAAGCTGTAATACATAATCTGAGCTTTCAGCTTTTTGGTCGTTGGAATGTACTGTTTCCATTCTCCGGTTACTATGTGCCAGAATATTGCAAATACGATCAGAACGATTAACATGTAAGATGCCACGCGATGAAACATGGCAGCATGTTCAAATCCAAATACGGTGAAAGATCCGTGTACTTCAAAGCCTGTAACAGCAAGGAAAATAATTAATGAAGCCTGTGTCCAGTGCCAGAAGCGTTCAAAACCTTTATAAATATATACGCGTTTCAATGTCTTAAATTTTATTGGTTATCTTCTTCTTCGTAGTCTATGATCTCAGTTTTATATCTATTCTTGCGAATGACAATAATAATACGGATGAGCGCATGAATTAAAACGCCTAACAATGCCGCAGCTATAAGAAAATGTGCACCTGTTTCAAGAGGTTTGTTATAATCTCTTCCCGGCAGATAAAAATCGTTAAGTTTTGCCAGACGTCCGTTGCTGCTGCGTGTGTGACATTCCGAACATTTCAGTGCCTGTTCTTTTGGCGAAACCATATGGTTGATAGGCCAGTACATTTCTGTTTTAACAAAACCGTAATCGCCGCTGTATGGCAATCCAACGCCTTCCATACCAGCTTTAGCCGCTTCATTCCAGTCAAAATCATTCCAGAATGCACTGTCTCCTTTTTCAGGTCCGTAAAGTTTTGGCTGGATCAGCATATTGTATTTCTTGTCGTAGATCTGATCCCCACGGTGAATTTTTACCGGTACAATTTTTGAGTCAGGATCATCGTGTGATCCAAACAGTGTATTCATCTGAACCGGAACAGATTTAATGGTATCGCCCAGTACATAGTGGTCAGCTGTTCCGTTGAACCACATATAATCCGGTTTTACATTACGTTCCCATTTAAAATCACCTTTAATTGACAGGTAAGTGTGGTTGCCCAGAGAATCTTCCTCAAAATAAGGCTGACCATCTTTTAACTTACCGGCAGAAGACCAGTGCCATTCCATTTTTGTAGCATTAACTTTTGCATATTCCGGGATATGGCATGTCTGACAGGCAACTTTTGCATTATGCCGGTTTAAAAGTTCATTAAAGTGGGGCGTTGACGTATGACACTGTTCACACGTTGCCCTCTGAGTATTTGTAGATGATACCGAATATAATCTTCCAAGTATTTTGTGATTCTTTGCAGTATGACATGATACACAGTTCATATCCATTCCATTGGCAGCCATATGAACATCCACATCGCGTGTACAGGCCAGAAGAGACTCTTCCAGATCACCATGTTTAACGTTGTTGCCACCACCACTATAAAAGTGACAGCTTCCGCAGTTCATTTTCTTGGGATTGCCAACACTCTGTGCCACTTCCTTCAGGTTAACACTTCTGTCGGGATATCCTGCCAGAGAAGCACCCTTGTGGTAATCTTCACTGTTGTCATGACAAACCATACAATCCACGTTACGTGCATTTTTAAAATCAAAATGGTCATCAGACATACCAAAACCAATGTGACATTTGGCACACGCCTGCTGGTTGGTGTTCGATCCGATACAAAAGTTGTTCAATACATCTTTTTTACCGGTTGCCGTAATACCTCTTCCCTCTACGTAAGAAATTCGTTCCCAGTTCCAGTGAGAAGAATTCATTACTTCTTTGTAACTTTCAGTGTGACAGCCGTTACATGCTTCCGTCACTTCCTGAGGCGTTTTAAATTCCTTGTTGAGCTCAGGTAATTTACTGTGATCAATGGAAGGAACCGGTTTGATGGCATATTCCTGTTTAAGCTTCTCCAGCTTCAGGTTGTAGTATTCGTTGCTTTGTGTTACATTAAGTAAAACCAAAAGCGCAACTACTGTTAATATGACTGTTATTACAGGTTTAAACATATGTTGTAATACTTGTTAAATAGTTTTAAAATATATTGGCTGTTATTTAAAATGAATTCAAATAAATTCTCAATTAAGGCACTAAGGTAGTGCAATTTTAATTAACTAAAAAAATCATTAATATAAATAATTAGATATATAAAAATATGTATTTAAACTGATTAAAAATTAGTTACGAAGTCCTTTGGCTAAGAGGCTTGTCGTAAACAGAAAAAATACTAATAGTGTATAAGTGTGTTTGTTGTTTACATACCTGAATAATGCCTTTTTAAGATATATATGTTAAATTTTAATTTTTTTTTGTGATGCTGGAATAAACATTCTTTGGTCTGTGTCTAAATGAAAATTGAAAAAGCTCTTGTGGAAATCAAAATAAATAATCTCAAAAAAATATACCCGGGCGGATTTGAAGCCCTGAAAGGTGTTAACCTTACCATTAAAGAAGGTATGTTTGGGCTATTAGGGCCAAACGGTGCCGGAAAATCAACACTCATGCGAATTCTGGTCACGCTTATGAATCCTTCTGAAGGTGAAGTGCTTCTGAATGGGAAGGATCTGGTAAAGCAACGCAAGGAAGTTCGGGAGATGTTAGGGTATTTGCCACAGGATTTCCGGTTCTTTGCTAAAATGAAAACATGGGAATTTCTTGATTATTCTGCGCGTCTTGCCGGAATGCGAAACAGAAAGGAGCGGATGGCAAAGGTAGATGAAATGTTAGGGAATGTTGGATTATATGAGTTCAGAAACCGGATGGCGAATAAACTTTCCGGTGGAATGAAGCGCAGGCTGGGTATTGCACAGGCCCTGATTGGCGAACCAAGAATAATTATAGTCGATGAGCCTACCACGGGACTTGATCCGGAAGAACGTATAAGATTCAGAAATTTGTTGTCGAATATAGGGCAGGGTGATACCATAATTATATTATCGACACATATCGTAGGGGATATTTCCAGTACGTGTAATCAAATGGCGCTTTTAAATAAAGGTGAACTGGCCTTTAATGGTGCGCCGGAGGATCTGATCGAAATGACCAAGGGGCATGTCTGGCAGATTGAGGCTACGCAGGAGGAATATGACGAATTAAAAGTTAAGTATCCTGTTATATCTACTATACCGGCAGGATCGGGATGGGAACTGCAGCTGGTAGGAGATGATGTGGAAGCATATAATCCAAAGCCGGTTTATCCGAACCTTGAACATGCTTACGTTTATTTTATGGAATACAAATTAAATAACTGGTCGCTGTGATATCTATACCCAATATATTAAATGTTGCACATTACGAAAGAAAGACTCTGCTTCGCAGCTGGTTTTTCAGGATATTCTTTATCATAGCCTTATTAATAATTGTATTTGTCGATCTGGCATTTTTTATCATTCCGGCTGCAGCTCAGTGGGATTACAGGGCTGTTCCTGCCAATCTGCCACTTATTAATATTTTACTGCTTAATGTTGCACAGGCCGTTATTGCAATCTTTCTGGCTTCAGATTTTTTAAAGCGGGATAAAAAAATGGATACCGCCGAGGTTATTTATACCCGGTCTATTTCGAACAATGAGTATGTTATTGGCAAAACATGGGGAACCCTGTCCGTATTTTTCGGAATGACCCTGTTTTTTCTGGTGGTCACACTCGTATTTAATCTGATTGTACCTGATACAAAGGTGGATTGGATAGCATACCTGTATTATCCACTGCTTATTACCTTGCCGACTCTCGTATTTATTTTAGGATTTGCATATGTTCTTATGATTCTCATCAAGAATCAGTCTGTTACTTTTTTAATTCTGATCGGTTATGTGGCACTGACACTGTTTTATTTCCAGAACAAGTATTTTAGTATTTTTGACTATATGGCGTTTTATACGCCTATGGCATATTCCGGAATTACGGGATTTGCCGATGTGCCCATGCTGCTTGCTCACCGGATGTTTTATTTTTTCCTGGGCATGGCCTTTATCGCAGCTACAATTACCAGTTTTAACAGGTTGCCTAACAGGGTGTATGGGAAAGTATTCTATTTTTTCCTGTTTCTGATTTTACTGGGAATAGGAGGGACAGCAGGTGGATGGTATCTTTTGAACTCAAATGCTGTATTTAAAAACAGACACGCGTATCTGACCCTTAATAATAAATATGCAGAAAGCAAGTATCTCGATGTTACGGACAATGCCATTAATGTGACGCATAAAGGCGATGGTATTACAGTAAGCGCTAAAATCGAAGGATCTGTTAATGCGCTTAAAGCAAATGATACGCTAACGTTTTCGCTGAATCCGGGTTTTAAAATTAAGGGTGTTACGGATAAAACAGGATCGCCTGTTTCGTTTACCAGAGAGAAGCAGATTATCAGGATTCCTGTACTTAAAATCCCTGATAACGATACCTTAATATATAACTTCAGTTATTCCGGTTCGGTTGACGATGCCTTTTGTTACCTTGATATTTCGGATGAAGAATATAAACAGAACCGTAATGTGGGACCCGTCAAACTGGATAATAAATTCTCGTATATCGGTAGCGATTTTGTTCTGCTAACTCCTGAAACATTCTGGTATCCTGTTCCGGGTGTAAGTTTTAATACAAAGACATTAAGAACCAGAACAGGTTACTTTTCGGATTACAATTTAACCGTTAAGACATCAAAACGATTAAGGCCTTTATCCCAGGGAGAAATGAATATGAACGGAGATGAATACAGTTTTGAAACATCATATCCGGCAAAAGGTTTGACCCTGGTTATAGGTAAATTTGACAGCGTTGGTGTGAGTGTGGATTCTGTGGAATATAATCTCTTTTATAAGCCCGGCGATGACTTTTTCTCGTATCACCTGTCCAATTTAAAAGATACGGTTGGTTATATAATACAGAATGAAAAATCGAGATACGATAACAACAGTTTCATAAATACGTTTCCGTATCATAAGGTTAATTTTGTAGAGGTTCCTGCACATTTTATGTTTTTTCAACGGTTGCTGGATAATTCCTTTGAGACGACTCAGCCTGATATTTTTCTTTATCCTGAACGTGGTATAGGGATGCAACTGGCTGATTTCAGAAGATTTAAAAAATATGAAAGTTTTAGAAACCGTGGACAAGCGGTAAGACCTATTGACGCTGAAGTAAATGTATTCCGACGATTTATTGGTAGTACGTTCTTCTCTAACTCTGGAATTCAGCTAAGCTCGGATAACAGACGGTTTAATAACGGTCCTGTTTCCTATTCAGGAATTCAGTATACGTTAAATCCGTTTTCCTTTTTCCCATACTATTTCAGCCTGGTTGAAGGGGTAGATTCAAAAGATTATCCTTTAATGGGAACTATTCTGGAAAGTTATTTGCGGGAATCCGACAACTTCGATTTTCGTGGCGCCATGAGAGGAGGAATAGGAGAAGAAGAAGAGGCCAATCTTTTACTGCAGAATAATTCTGTTTCGGACATTATTTCTGATCCGGACAAGAAAAGCATTATCCCGGTCGTCATTCGCCAAAAAGGGGCGTTCCTGCTTGACGGGCTCAAGTATAGTGCAGGGATAACAGGTTTTGATAATTTCCTTTATGATTTCCTTATGGATAACCGGTTTCATATTATTGAAACGGATTCGCTAAAATCGGCATTTCAGAAAGAATTTAATGTGGATATTTCACCCTTCCTTGCTCAGTTGGGCGACAGGGGAGACATTCCTGCTTTTGAGTTTGGTAAAACATTTTATATAGAAACCAGAGATGATATAGGACCTGTTTACCTGGTAAAATTTAAAGTAACTAATATTTCGGATGTGGATGGCATACTGGATGTCGACTTCCGAATGGGAGGAGGCGGTTTTGGTGGTGGAAGCAATCAGAGTGAAGAACGGATCTATTTGTTTAAACCTGATGAAACAAAAGAAATACAGATAATGCTGTTTGATATGCCAAGAATGATGATGGTCAATACAGTGTTGTCACAAAATATTCCTGCATCGTATAATGAATTTATGAGATCGCCGGAGACGAATTACAGGATTATTCCTGAAGAATATGCAAAAACGGTATCCGATCCGGTCACCTTATACAATGATAATGAATATGTAGTTGATAATGAGGATCCTGGATTCTCAATGGAACAGGAAAATACCGACACCAGGATCAAACAGTATTTTGATAAACTGAAAAATGAAGAAGAACCTAAATACGGTTCTATAGAACCCTGGCGCATACCGCATGTGTGGCGAAGTGTTGCGCATACAGCCTTTAACGGAGCCATCATAAAATCGGCCTATTATACGCATGAGGGAAATGGTGAGCGCACCGTAACATGGCAAAAGGATCTGCCTGCAGAAGGGGTATATGATGTGTACGTATACATTCCGCGCGATGCCATGCTTGGTCGTGGCAGGGGAAGAAGAGGTGGAGGCCCCGGTGGTGGCGGAGGTCCCCAGTTTGAAGAAGCAGGAAAAGAGTACCAGTATTTTGTGTATAACGGTCAGGACAAGGAAGAAGTGGAATTTCAGATGAATAACAGTACTGAAAATGGCTGGAATAAACTGGGGTCATTCTTTTTTCAGAAAGGAACAGCAAAAATTGTACTTACAAATAAAACAGATGCCCGCAGAGTATTTGCAGATGCAGTTAAATGGGTAAAACGAAATTAAAATATGAAACGCTTAACACTATTCACAATCACATTATTAATGGCATCTTTCCTGAGTGCACAGGAAATGTTAACCATTGATCAGACATTGGATATCGCCATGAAGAACAGTCCTGATATCAGACAGGCTGAGAATTCAATGAACCGGAGTCTTCAGAATCTGAATGCACAAAAAGCAAGACAGAAATCACAATTCTCACTAAGGACATCGCCTCTCACTATGTCTTATGAAAATAAGTATGACACGAGAGGAGATAATTATTATGACGATCAGAATTTTGGGAGTAATGCCGATTTTAGAGTTTTGCAACCTTTAGTTGCAACCGGCGGTGAACTTTTATTATCCAATAACTTTGGATATGGTTATAATAAAAATAATAACTCAGTCGACGGAAGTTGGAATGAAACAAATAATTTTTCAAATAATTTGAGTTTGTCATTCAATCAACCTCTATTTACATATAATAATCTCAAAGTACAATATGAAGAACTTAAGCTTGATTATGAAAATTCTGCAATTCAATTTGCGTTGACAAAAATGAATTTAGAACGTCAGGTACGACAATTGTTTTATAATGTATATCAGCAACAGCAAAGTTTACTGATTGCACAGGAGGATCTGAAGAATAATGAAGAAAGTTATGATATTATTAAAAATAAGGTTGATGGTGGACTTTCGGCACTGGAAGAACTTTATCAGGCCGAACTAAATGTAGCCACATCAAAATCTGATTTGTACAATCAACAGGTTCAGTTGCAAAATGCCAAGGATAATTTCCTGTATCAGATCGGAGATGATATTGATAAAGACATTATGGTAATAACCGATATTACGGTAAATAAGGTAGATGTTGATCCGAAGATAGCAGTGGAAATGGGATTGAAGAACAGACTGGAATTAAGGCAACGCGAAATTGATATTCAAAATTCGACATTTTCTCTCATCCGGGCTAAAACAACGAATGAATTTTCAGGAAGTGTTGCAGCAACGGTTGGAGTATACAGCAATTCTGGAGATATTAATACTATGTTTAATGATCAGAATACAAGGGTTCAGCCTAACTTAAGTTTCTCTTTCGATATTCCTTTGTTTGACTGGGGAGAACGTAAAGCAACCATAAAATCGGCGGAACTGGCATTGGATAACAGTAAAATGAGCATGGAATTTCAACAATCTGAGATTGTGTTGGGAATTCGGGAGATTATCCGCAATCTGACCAACCTGTACAACCAGGTGGAAATTGCCAGAAAGAGTGTGGAGAATGCTCAGCTAACCTATGATATTAATCTGGAACGCTATAAAAACGGGGACCTGACAAGTATGGATCTTCGTTTATTTCAGAACCAGTTAACCAGTCAGAAAAACTCTTTGACCAATACCATCATCAACTATAATCTGGAACTGCTGAATCTGAAAATTCAGACTTTATATGATTTTGTAAATAACAAACCTGTTATACCTGAAGTAATAAATAACGATAAAAAATAACACCATGAAATCAGCACTTTTAAAATTCACACTATTTGCTTTTGCTCTTCTTTTGCTGACCAACTGTAAGAGATCTGTTCAGAGTTATTCAGCTGAACTGGAAGTTCCTGTGTCAGTAAAGGAAATTGTGCCATCTACAATAGAGTCATTCATTAACACAACCGGTTCGGTTTATGCTTTAATGGATGCAACCCTTTCTACCGAACTTGCAGGGAAATACCGGTTGCAGACCAATCCGTCAACGGGAAAACCCTACGCCCTGGGAGATAAAGTAAAAGAAGGCGATATTATTATCCGGATCGAGGATAAAGAGTACGAAAACAATATTCATATTGAATCTACAAAACTTGATCTTGAAATTTCAAAACAGGAGCTGGAAAAGCAAAAGAGTTTGTATGAAAAAGGTGGTGTGACCTTACGTGAATTAAAGGATGCTGAGATTGCTGAGATGAATTCAGAATATAATATGGAAAGTGCAGTGTTAAACCTTGCCAAAATGAAGGTTACTGCTCCTTTTAGTGGTACAATTGTGGATTTACCTTATTTTACTCCCGGAACAAAAGTTGCAAGTGGAACAGAGGTACTCAGGATTACCAACAACAAGGAACTATATCTTGATGCCAATCTTCCCGAAAAGTATTTTTCTGAAGTAAAGACAAACATGGATGTGTATATTACAAATTACAATGTTCCGGATGATACACTTCATGGTGTAATCAACCAGATTGCTCCGGCCATTGACCCTGATGCAAGAACTTTTAAAACCTTCATTACCATTGATAACGGAAAAGGCTTGCTCCTCCCGGGAATGTTTGTTAAGGCAGATCTTGTGGCTAAGAGAAGTGAAAATGCCATTGTAATACCAAAGGATATCATCAGGGGAAGAGGTCGTGTGCAGTCTGTATTTATTGCTGAATCGGGTTATTCTCAGGAACGAAGAATTACCACCGGAATTGAAAACAACGACTATGTGGAAGTGACAGATGGATTGAGCATGGGAGATAAACTGATCACCCGTGGCTACGAAACCCTGCGTAACAGATCTAAACTGAAAATTGTAGAGTAAACATTTTAAACCGAAGTGTAATGCTAAAAAAAATAACAGGGTTTTCTGTCAATTATCCGGTAACGGTTACCATGGTGATAACCGGGATATTGTTACTGGGCTATATCTCTTTTCAGAGATTAGGCATCGACTTGTTCCCTGACCTTAATAATCCGCGGTTATATGTGGAAATCAAATCGGGAGAACGTCCACCCGAGGAGATAGAGGAAATGTTTGTGGACCGGGTGGAGGCGCTTGCTATTCGTCAGGCCGGAGTAACCAATGTGTCATCTGTTTCCAGGGTGGGACAGGCCCGTGTTGAAGTGGAATATACCTGGGGAAAGGATATGGATGAAGCCTTTCTGGATCTTTCAAAGGCTTTAGCTGTGATTGCCCAGAACGAGGAGGTGGATGAACTGAACATTACCCAGTATGATCCAAATGCTGAACCTGTGATGCTGATCGCGTTCCAGCGCAAAACGGATCAGGACATGGACGACCTGCGCAAAGTGGCTGAAAACTATATCCGAAATGAGCTGATCAGGCTGGAAGGTATTGCTGACGTGGAGATTGACGGAGGCGAGGAACTGGAAGTCGTCATTGAAACCAACGATTATCTGCTGAAAGCGTATAATATAACAACCAGTGAGCTGGTAAGCCGCATCAACAGTTTTAATCAGAATGTATCGGGTGGATCCGTGGTAGAAATGGGACGCCGGTATGTGGTGAAAGGGATGAGCGAACTGACCAGTCTGAGTGACCTGGAAAATGTGATTGTTAAAATGGCCCGGCCAACTGTGGAAAGCACAACTGGTCAGCAGTCCGCTGAATCGGTTCAGGCAACACCAGTTTTACTGAAAGAGGTAGCTAAAGTCTATTACAAACCTAAGGACCGTGAAAATCTGGTGACCATTAACGGGGTTCCGGCTTTAGGTTTATCAGTATATAAAGAAACCAAATACAATACGGTTCAGGCCGTCGATGATTTGAAAGAAGCACTTAAGGCCTTACAAAAGGCTTTACCCGGATATACATTAAAAATAGTTCAGGATCAGGGCGATTTCATTTCTTCAGCCATAAACGAGGTACGTGACAGCGCTATTTACGGTATTATCCTTGCCGTGTTTGTATTGCTTTTATTTCTGCGTAAAATAGGTCCGACGTTGATTGTATCGTTTGCAATCCCGATATCTATTGTGGCAACATTTGTACTGATGTATTTTGATAACCTTACCATGAACATCATGACACTTGGTGGTTTGGCACTTGGTGCAGGTATGCTTGTTGATAACGCCATCGTTGTAATCGAAAATATCTTCCGGCTGCATGAAAACGGTGAAAACACAAAAGATGCAGCCATTAACGGAACATCGCAGGTTGGTGGCGCCATTATTGCTTCTACGCTGACCACTATTGTTGTATTTCTGCCTATCGTTTATCTGCATGGTGCATCGGGTGAGTTATTCAAGGATCAGGCGTTAACCGTTACCTATTCACTGTTGTGCTCACTGGTAGCTGCCATCTTTATGATCCCTATGTTTTATTACTGGATGTACAGAAAGAAAAAAACATTTGTTCAGGCTACCAACAGATCCGTAAAACTGACATGGTATGGTGAAATGCTCACGGGATTTCTGAAGCACAGGGGATTAATAATCTTTCTCGCCTTCTTAATAATGGGCGGCGGTTATTTAATGTTGAGAGATCTTGGAAGTGAATTTATGCCACAGACTGAATCGCGGGACTTTTACGTGGATATCAAAATGCCGGAAGGGACACAGCTACAACGAACCTCCGGTGCCGTTGAGTCTGTTGAGCGCGTGATCAGAAGTGTTGTTGGTGATGATCTGTATATGATTTATGCTCAGACGGGACCATCATCCGGACTGACATCAAATGAAAACGGAGCTTTTGAAGATCAGAATATGGCGACCATCAAGGTAATTCTTGAACCGGACAGTACCATTCCTGCTCATGTATTTATGGAGCAAATCAACAAGTACTATCCGTCATCAGATGAGATTGATGTTGTCACCCGTCAGGAACAAACTGCTTTGCAGTCCATTCTTGGAAATGAAAGTCAGCCGGTGGTGGTTGAGATCTCCGGAGAAGATCAGGACGAACTGGAAAACCTTTCGGTTCAGGTCATGGATAAACTAAAACAGGATTCCAATATAACCAACCTTGTATCGTCTGTGGAAGGAGGTGCACCGGAAGTTGAGGTCGTGATAGACCGTTACAGGGCCGGTTTACTGAATGTAAGTGTCTCTGATGTGGTGAATGTAATTTCCCAGCGTCTGGAAGGCACATCTGCAGGACAAATGGATATCTCCGGGGAACTGAGTGATATCACCATTAAAATGGATAAAACTTCATTATCGCAGATTGAAGATTTAAAAGTTAGTTCTGGCGATATTGAGATCCCGGTAAGGGATGTGGCGAGTATCAGGACATCGGCAGCACCGCGCGAAATATTGCATAATAATCAGAACCGCATCGTAAAAATTACAGCAGACATTGTGGGTGATATTCCGCTCGATAAGATCTCACAACAAATAACTCAGGAATTGAGTGAAATTGCTTTTCCGAATGAGTATAAATTTGAAATAACAGGAGAAGAGGCGCAACGTAAGGAGTCCATGGACAACCTCACTTTTGCCCTGATCCTTTCACTGATACTGGTTTATATGGTGTTGGCTTCTCAATTCGAGAGTCTGGTTCATCCGTTTACGATAATTCTGACAATTCCTCTTGCAATTGTAGGTGGTATAGGGATATTCTATATCCAGGGTGCTGCACTGAATATCATGGCTTACATCGGTATTATTATGCTGGCGGGTATTGCGGTGAACGATTCCATTATTCTGGTGGATGCAATAAATCAGTTGCAAAAGGAAGGGTATAAGCTTAAAGATGCCATTGTGGAAGCCGGACAGCGACGTATAAGGCCAATATTAATGACAACATTAACAACCATTCTGGCATTGTTGCCCTTAACGTTTGGGTTTGGCGAGAGTGCTTCCTTACGTTCTCCAATGGCATGGGCGGTAATTGGTGGTTTGATAACATCTACGCTGTTGACATTGGTTGTTATCCCGTGCTTTTATTATGTGATGGAAACAGGATTAATTAAACTGGGTTTAAAAAAGGAGACCAGATAATGCGATTTGTGATTAACAGGAAGGTACTTATATCAATGCTTTTCCTGGCAGTAACAATGCTGGGCGTTATCTCCTATAAGCAACTCAAGCTTGAACTTTTTCCCAGTGCAGAGCTGCCGGATGTTTATGTTCAGGTTTCTTCTTCTCTTGAAGTTACCCCTGAGTATCTGGAGGAAAAAGCAGTTATTCCGCTTGAAGGTGTTATAGGTAGTCTGGAAGGGATTGATGAGATTGAGTCAACAGCGGGAACCCGCAGCGGATCGATCCATATAACTTATCAGGACGATGTGGACTTTAAATATGCGTATCTGAAACTGGAAGAACGTATCAACAGTGTTCGTGGGGCGCTACCCGATGAATTTCAGGTGAACGTTGTAAAGGCCAGCGATCAGATGCAAAGTATGAGCACTGTTCTGATGGAACTCCAGGTAAGAGGTGGCGGAGGAACTGACAGATTGCGCAATGTGGTGGATGAGAAAATAGGTCCTGAACTTGAGAATATAGACGGTGTGGCTGGAATTACCGTTTATGGCGGACGTGAAAAGTCTGTTGAGGTGATTCTGAATAAGGAATCCTGCGAAGCGCACCATATTACGCCTGCATCAGTTCGACGGATGTTATCAGCCAGTTTACAGGACAGGAGTTATGCCGGAAAGATAGAAGAGCGGGGAAAACGTTATTTTGTTTATGTTGAAGGGGAATACCAGAAAGTATCGGATATTGAGGATCTGGTCATTCAGGATAATATCCGGTTAAAGGATGTAGCCAAAGTATTTTACGGCGAAAAGGATGAAACTACCATCAGCCGTGTCAATGGCAAGGATGCAGTAAGTATAGTTGTATTAAACGATGCTCAGGCGAATATTATTGATGTTTCACATGCTGTTAAGAATGTTATTGAAAAACAGAATGAGAAATATGCATATCTGGATGTGGAAATTGTAGTGCAGCAGAATATTGCTGAGGTCATGGAAAATAACATAGACCAGATTATTGATCTGGCGCTGACCGGTGGTCTGCTTGCAATTTTTATTTTGTGGGTATTTCTTAGAAATATAAGTCTTGTAACGATAGTTGCACTGGCTATACCTGTTTCAGTTTATTCAGCGTTTAACTTCTTTTATGCTTACGATCTTACAATAAACAGTCTTACGCTGGTGGGATTGGCGCTGGCTGTAGGAATGTTGCTGGATAACAGCATTGTTGTGCTTGAAAATATATACCGGTTGCGATCGGCTGGATACAATGCGGCAGATTCGGTGATAAAAGGAACCAAAGAGGTGTGGCGATCAGTGGTGGCGGCAACACTCACCACTGTGACTGTATTTTTGCCGTTCCTGTTTTCTTCAAACTACCTGATCAAATTATTTGGGAAACATATTGGGGTGTCGATCATTTCAACCCTGACTATTTCACTTATTGTGTCTATGTTGCTGATTCCAATGGCAGTACATGTGGTGATAAAAAAACAACAGGCTGGTAAAATAAATTCATTTAAAACCGTATCCATCAGGAACCGTGCCGTAAGATTTTATCTTTTGTTTTTGAAGACGGCCTTCAGAAATCCGGTGGCGACGATTATTATAGCTGTGGTACTGTTTTTTGTAACCATTTTTGGTGCGAATATGGTAAGCATTAGCACCAGTCAGGAAGTTCAGACCAACGACCTGAGAGTTACAGTTACCATGCCTTCGGGTTCAACCCTGGATGCAACGGATAAGCTGGTAACACAAATTGAAGATAAGCTGAAGGATGTGACAGAAATACAGGATGTTATTTCCAGCATTCAGGAAGAAGATGCCATTATAACGTTGAAACTGAAAGACAAGTTTGAAAAAATAAACGATTTGTCGTTTGCGGATTTATCCGAATCCATCCAACGTAAGATTGGCGAAATGGAACCGGCAGATATCAGTATCTCAGGCACAGCTTCGTCCAGCGGACTTGGTTCTGCCGGAGGTAATTCGGGCAGAGGTTCGGGCAGCCGTGGTAACACAGGATTCCTTCGAATGATGGGAATAGGTCAGGAACAGGATTATATCGTTATTAAAGGGCAGGATTTTGATTTGATGGTAACTATTGCAGATGACCTGGAATATTATCTTGAGGAACTGGATAATGTGAGTAGAGCCTGGGAAACAGCCCGCGAAAACCAACCTGAAGCACGCATCAATTTCGACCGGCATCTGATGTCGGATTACAACCTCTCTCTTACGGATGTGGCCAACGAGCTAAATGCATTCAGTCGTCAGGTATCATCCAACGTGAATTTTAAGCAGGGTGGGGAGGAGTACGAAATCATGATAACGTATGATAGCGACACTGTTGATACAAATGTGGATAAAACCTTTGATGATCTGAGAGAGTTGCAGGTGTCAAGTTCAACGGATCAGTCGGGAGCAGGACATGAACTGGGTTCTTTTGCCAATGTTTATACGGACCGAGGTTTAAGGGAAATTACACGTTTAAATCAGACCAAACACCTGGAGGTTATTTACCAGTTTAACAACGAAATATACGAATCCAAGACCTTGCTGGAAGCAGCACAAATGGAGGTAGAGCAGGTTGTGGATGCCTATAATATCCCCCAGGGTATTGCAGTGGAAATGGTACATGAAGAATCGGATCTGAATGAATTTTATTCTTTATTCGGAATTGCACTGCTGCTCATTTACATGATACTGGCAGCGGTTTTTGAATCTTTCATCACACCGATCGTTCTGTTATTTTCAGTGCCTATGGCAGCAATAGGATCATTCCTGTTTTTGATGTTGTCAGGAAACTCGCTGTACAACGCCAATACCTTAACCGGTTTTCTGATCTTACTTGGAATTGTGGTCAATAACGGAATTATACTGATTGACTTTACCAATATCCTGCGAAAACAGGGGAACCGTACATCCCGTGCATTAATTACGGCCGGTCTTTCAAGGGTAAGGCCTATATTGATTACTGCCATAACCACAATTGTGGCTATGGTACCGCTGGCGATGGGCGATGCCGAATATGTATCACTAATAGGTGTTCCCTTTGCAATTACTGTAATTGGAGGTTTATCGGTGAGCACAATTCTGACACTGGTTTTTATTCCAACACTTTATCTTGCACTTGAAAATGTGGTTCAATGGATAAAACATCTGAAATTATCCATATCCATTCCTATGGGAATTTTGGTTGTGGCAGGTTTGGTGGTAACCATTACTGAAATTAATACATTCCTGTGGCAGCTGGCAGTCGGATTCTTAGTGATCACAGGGATTCCTGCAATGGTATATCTGGCACTCAGCAGTTTTAAACGCGCAAATACGAAATTAATAGGTGACAATGACCCTATCATTATTACCATTCAGAATCTGGTTAAAATTTACGGCAGACCGTCGTTGTTTGGCCGTGAGTGGAGCTCATCGATGGCAATGTCAGGTGTTGAAGTGGATGATGTGAAAAGCAAAAAAGAGTTATGGCAGAACCTGATATGGCAGATCCCGGTTTTTATTTTTCTCATTTATCTGGGATGGTTCCACATGACAGAGGATATATATTCATTTATCGTTGCAGTAATCATATATATCATGTTCCTGGGACTGATGGGGATATTTGTTCGTGCCCAGGTGAAAGCGTACAGGTTCCTTAATAAAGTAAAGACCATACTGTTTTTTGGAATTCCTGCCATTTATGGCTTACTGTTTTACATGCGCTGGCATAATCTTGCCATGGTAATTATTATTTCAATTTTCTGGTACCTAATAATTGCTGCAATGGCTTTATCACCATCGTTGATATCGGGCAGGAAAAAACCGGAAAACTACCCCAAAATATTTAGATGGTATGTAAAACTGGTATCACGAATTCCAGGTGTTGGTTTCCAGAAGGAACCATTCAAGGCACTGAAGGGTGTAAGCCTTGAAATTACTACCGGTATGTTTGGCCTGCTGGGACCAAATGGTGCAGGTAAATCAACGATGATGCGTAATATTTGTGGTATTCTAGATCAGAGTTATGGTAAGATTTGGATCAACGGACACGATACGGAGCTGAACCGTGAGGAACTGCAGGGTTTGATTGGGTATCTGCCACAGGAATTTGGCATGTACGAGAATATGACGGCTTATGCTTACCTTGATTATCAGGCTATTTTAAAAGGTATAACTGATACTAAATTGCGTAAAGAACGCATTATGTATGTGCTTGAAGCGGTGCATATGCTGGAAAACAGGGATAAACGCATCGGTTCATTTTCGGGTGGTATGAAACAACGTATCGGAATCGCCCAGATATTATTGCATCTGCCACGTATTCTTGTTGTGGATGAACCAACCGCAGGGCTGGATCCGAGGGAAAGAATCCGCTTCCGAAACCTTTTGGTGGAACTGAGCCGTGAGCGTGTTGTGATTTTCTCTACACACATCATCGAAGATATTTCAAGTTCTTGTAATTACATGGCTGTAATAAATCGCGGTAATGTGGTTTATAAAGGAACGCCGAAAGCTATGGCTGATGAGGCTGAAGGGAAGGTATGGCGGTTTAGTGTCCCTGTTGAAAAATTTGAGGAAGTAACCAAAGATCTGATAGTAGTTCATCATATGCGTGAGGGAAGAAGTATCAGGGTAAGGTGTTTGTCTGCGCAACAACCTTACGAAGATGCTGTTAATGAGACACCGTTACTTGAAGATGCTTATCTGTGGCTGATCAAATCAACCCGTTAAACTGAAGAAAAATGGGAATTACATTTAAAAATACATTAAATAACACATGGCGGTTGGTTACATATAACCTTAAAATTGTCTTCGGTGGCAAATTCTGGCTGTTTGTATTATCGGCATTATTGTTCTTCCTGATTTTCGGTACAGTTCAGGCTTTTAATGATGATTATTTTACACAGGATGAAATATATGGCTTGTTATTGTTACCATCACTGTTGCTGATTTTTTATCCTACAGTTTTTGGGATTCAGAACGACGCGGATATGCGGACCCTGGAAATTATTTTCGGTATACCGGATTACCGTTATAAAGTTTGGTTTGTAAGGCTGATAATGGTATTTCTGATAGTTTTTGCACTGTTATTTCCCTTGGCATACCTGGCCCGGGTACTGCTGATTGATTTTGACTATATCCCAATGATCCTGCAGTTGATGGTAGTAGTATTGTTTGTAGGTAATCTGGCGTTTTTCCTTTCTACATGGATCAAGAATGGAAATGCAACGGCAGTAGTTGTTGTATTGATTGGCCTTATCTATTTTATCATGCAGGGAGTATTACGCGATTCAATGTGGAACATATTTCTGAATCCGTTCAGGCAACTGGAGGGCACCGCCGCCTTGTTATGGGAAGAAACCGTTATGTATAACAGGATATTTATGCTTTCTGCTTCTGTAATCTTTATACTGTTTGGCTTACTTAATTTACAGAGAAGGGAAAAATTCTTACGGTAAAACTGACAACTAATTCATATGCATTTTAGAAGGGGTGCGACTTCTGGTTGCACTCCTGCTTAAAGTTATACTTACCCTCTAATTAAGGTTGTTTTTCCGGCAATAATATATAATTTTATATCCTTATTTCAATCCACCACCTAAAATGAACAACGAACGAATTATTACAATCCGAAGTTTACATAAGACTTATGGAAAAGGCGAAACTGCCAATGAAGTATTAAAGGGAATTAACCTGGATATTTCCAATGGTCAGATAATTGGATATATCGGGCCCAATGGGGCAGGTAAAAGTACTACCGTAAAGATTCTCTGTGGTATGATATCCGATTTTACGGGTGATATTCAAGTATTCGGATATGATCTGAAAAAGGACGCTACTGAAATAAAAAAGCATATCGGATATGTGCCCGAAAATGGTGCGTTGTATGAGATGCTGACACCTAAAGAATATCTTTCGCTTATTGGAACATTGTACAGCATGAAACCGGAAATTACAGACGACCGGATCAATCATTTTATGAAGTACTTTGGGCTGGAGAAGAATATTGATCAGCGTATGGATACCTTTTCGAAGGGGATGAAACAAAAGGTCCTTATCACTGCCGGTGTGTTGAATAATCCTGATATTCTGTTTCTGGACGAACCGTTGAACGGACTGGATGCCAATTCGGTAATTCAGGTTAAGGAATTGCTGACCTCAATGGCAAAACAGGGTAAGACAATTTTCTATAGTTCTCATCTTATGGACGTGGTGGAAAAAATATCAAACAGGATCATCCTGATCAACAATGGTAATGTGGTTGCTGACGGAAGCTTTGAAGAACTGAAAGCCACTGAAGCTATTTCACTGGAACAGCTGTTTGCCAAATTAACCGGTAATGGAATGTCAACGGCAGAAACCGAAGAATTGTTGAATTCACTTAAAGGCGAATAGGATGGCTGAATTACTGATGAAATTAATCCGCCTGTTACGACCTTTAGTTCGGATGATGGGCGCTGATGTTTTGCAGTTTGAGGCTATAATGAATGCCAAGCTAAGCATCGATTTCAGGAAAGAACCAAGTTCCCTGAATACCAATAAAAAAAGAAAGATGACCTTTGGGAGACAACTTCTTTTTTATGGCATGTTTGGCATCTTTACCGCAATGATATTTATACAGACAAAGGATGTAATATTTGGTTTTACCATTTACTATTCTATTCTGATTGTGATGTTGACCACCATTTTGCTGACCGAATTTTCAAGTGTAATTTTTGATGAAAACGAAAATGATATTTATTTGCCGCGGCCGGTCAGTTCACGGACTTTATTGCTGACCCGATTGGTTCATGTGCAAACGTATATGGGACTGATAGGAGGTGCTATGTCAGTGCCAGGGCTTATTTTCGTGATATTTATACACGGAGGTTTAATGGTTCTGGGTATGCTTTTATCGGTACTCATAGCCTCATGGATGGCTCTGTTGTTTTGTATGTTGCTGTTCCAGGTACTCTCTAAATTTATATCAGGGGAACGTTTTAAGGATGCACTGAATTACATGCAGATTGGTATTGCTATTCTCATCATGGGTGGTTATCAGTTGTTGCCACGGATGTTTGAAATGGTCTCTCCGGATCAGGCAATTATGTCTACCGGCTGGTGGACATATCTCGTTCCTACAATCTGGCTGGCAGGTTTTACCAGGCTGTTCGCTTCATTTACTTCGTCATACGATTTAATCATGGCTGGACTTACGATTCTTTTTACAGTCCTTGGATCAGTTCTGGTTGTGCGTTTCATGTCGTCCGGTTTCAGTTCATTACTTAATACGGATGATAAAACAGAGAAAAAGAAAGATAAAGAAAGGTCTGGCTCGGGTGTGAAATTAAAAATAAGGAATCTTGCCAGAAACATATTGTGCGTATCGGATATGGAGAAAGCCGGATGGCAGATGACAATGTCTGTAACAAAAAGAGACAGAAAATTTAAACAGGCGGTTTATCCTGCGTTTGGATATATCCTGATCATGTTAATTATATTTTTAAAACCTGACTTTAAAGATTTTTTCGGATCGCTTCAAAATCTGGCAACAACACCCAAATATCTTGTCTTTATTTTTATGGGATTTTTTGGTGTAAGCACAATTTATCAACTACCCTATACAGATAATGCCGGTGCAGGCTGGATTTATCAGGCTTTGCCTGCTCCTGATAAAAAACATCTTCAAACCGGTGCCATTAAAGCTATGTTGTATAAGTTTTACATTCCAATTTATCTGATGTTTACAATTATAGTTGTTTTGATATGGCCGGTTAATGTGCTGGTTTATTTGTTGCTGGGCGCAGTAGGAACAGCATTATATGCAGTACTTGGCGAAATATTTATGAAGAACCCGTTGCCTTTTACCCAACCCAGAGACATGCAACGTAAAGGTGGCATGACATTGAGAATGATGGTTTACATGGCGTTGATGGGTGCAATGATTGGGATGATATATTTATTATCTCTGGTTAATATTGCATTCAGCATTCTGGCAACCCTGTTAATGGGTGCAGGTTTAATAATGAGTTTCAGATCACTCCGAAAAAAGCCGGTTGAACTGTAGACATTTGATTCTGCTATTGTACATTTTCAAGATGATCAAGAATTTCGTATTCCAGTCTGTTAATGAGAAGGTTGTAATTCATTTGCATGGCGGAATAGTTTAACCGGGCATCTTCCCATAACTTTAGGTCATACGCTAACCTGTAAGTATCTGTTGCCTCATTATAAAACTTTTGAATGCCGTCTTCCATATTTTGTTGAGATGATTCCATCATAGTTTCAATAATCTTTATATTTTCCAGGGTATAGGCAATTTGTTCCACTAAAGTATGAATGTTTTTTTGAATAAGTTCCTCCTGCTCTTCAATATTTATCTTATTGATTCTGATTTCTTCATCTTTAATGAGCATCTGGTTTTTGGTGCGTTTTGCTTCATAGATCGGTAGGCTGATTCTTAATCCTAAGCTGAGATCATTGAGGGTTTCTGTTCTTCGTGCAGATTGATCCCAGACATCTGACATCAAATCCATATAGGATATATCTGCTTCGCCGGCAACTGAACTGTAAGGATTAAAGTAGAGTGAAAGATCTGCTTTAAGTAAGGACTCTGCTTTAATTTCTTTATATTTTAGTTCATCAAGCTTTATGTCAATATTGTACCTTTTTATTAGCAGATGTCGTTCCGTAGCAACTTTTATTAGCTTATTTGTGTTAATAAGATATTCATTTATTGCCATTTTATTGTCTATTAGTATACTATCCTTTTCAGGGAGGGCAAGCTGTTGTTTTAAATCATTTACTTTACTTGTATAAGCATAATATAGGTTGTTAAGATTTGTTTCTGTTCTTTCAACTTCAATTTTAAGTTTTATCAATTCTGAATTATCTGTTTCTCCGTAGGGCAAGAATTTATTGTAAACTGATTTTTTAGTTGACAAAAGCAATTTTTGAACCTCAATATCCTGAAGTATATTTTGGATTTGGAAATAAAGTATCCCGATTTGATATTGGATTAAAAACTTAACCTGTTTGTAAGATATTTCTGCTCTTTCAAAATTCAGATCCGCACTTTTTTGAATGTATTTATAACGATTAAAAACATAAAATGAGTTAAGGGGTTGAGTCAATTTAAATGAGGGATTAAATGTAAGCGTCTTATTACCAGGATCGGCGATAACATCATCATCGAATTTTGTAAAATAGTTTCTCGTCGTTGCAGAGAAACCTGGTTCGAATTCAATATATCCACCCGTTGGCAGCGGTTGACTTATTATGATAAAGGAATTAGTGCTAGTAACGTAATTTGATCTGTAAAGGTTTTCACCATTACGATTAGTAAAATCAGTTTGTGGATTGTAAGTCTTGCTTAGAACAGGGTTAAAACTAAAATCTATATTTGTTTTTAAATTGCTGGTTTGAACCAGGTAACCGAATTTGGCAATTTCATATGCCGATTTGCTTTTACGCATTTGAAAACTTTGTTCGCCGGCAAGTTCCACGCATTCATCAAGCGTTAAACGATGTATGGTTTGCCCCTGAAAGGAAGATGAAATAAATAAAAATGCAACTACGGTTAATAGGAAATTCTTTTTCATAACAGGTAAATTAAAATTCAGTTAAACTATAAAATATCACAATGTGTAAAACAGGTCATACAATTTGTAATCCTGTTAAAAGTATAAAAAAATGCAGAACTGGCTATATTTAAAATCAAAAAGTTTCAGGAGGTGGAACAATAAAGGAACTAATTGTTAGATTTCAGTCTGTATGTTTCTTCTTTTAACCACTGCGCCCATTCTACATGAGATCTGGATTTGTCGAATGTGGTATGGGGAATCATTTTACCTATTTGAACAGTGAGGGTTCTTCCTCTTTTATTGAAGAATTCACGGGGAAGTAACATGAGTTCAATATTCAGTTTGATCCCTAAAAGCTTACGGATTCTGTATATGCTGTAAAAAAGTTGTGAGTTCTTTCCCAGAAAATGCAAAGGAACGATGTTGCGCTGACAACTTACAGATTTAGTGATCATGCTTTTATGCCAGGGGCCATCCATAACTTTGCCATTAATAACACGGGAAACAATGCCTGCCGGGAAATGAGTAATAGGCAGTTCAGAATTGTAAACTTTGTCAAGCTCCCTGTAATATTCTCTTTGACTGGTGCCAAAAACATTAATGGCTGCAATGGTTGGTTTTAAGGGTGGTATAAGTAAGAACACATCGTTACCAATGGAGCGATATTCTCCATATTTTCGTGAAACAAGGTATGTCAGGATCATACCATCAGCAACACCAAAAGGATGATTTGCCACAAAAAAGCACTTGCTGTGGTCCGGCAGATTTTCATGACCTTTCACATCAATTGTTATTTGCATTTCTTCCAGCATGGCTCCCAGGAAATCATATGCATTTAAATGTCCATATTTATTCAGAAGAAGATTAAGATCTTTTTGTTTAATGATTTTTGTAATTAGAGTAATAATAAAGCCTGGAAGCTTTTTCAGAAATGCAGATTCGCTGTTTCTGATTTCTTTTTTAATATTAATATATTGTTCCATCTATGGATTATGGATGTGTAAAACCTGTCTTTTGTTTCCGCAATTAAAAAGTCCAAATATAGATTAATTTTTAATATTCTTGTTGATTCACTGAAGGACATAAATACATGCGCTTGATAAACCTGTTTATATTGAGTTTTTGACAGAGATAAAGAGAGATGCGGTTGATAAACAAAAAATAATTAGAAACATTACAACGAAAGGAGAATCTCCACGTTCCCCGTAGTAACCAGCTGCATTGATTACTGAATATAATACCATTCCATGGCCAAGAATATTGATTTCTTTTGAATGCCTCATATTTTTTAAAAGCATAATACCACTGATTAAACAAAATAAGGCCATTGTAAATTCGGAAGCAAGATGAAATGTTATTTCGGTATTACCTTCAGTTATACCTTCAGTACTTAGGATCATTATCCACATTCCGATAATTGAAACTCCCAGAAATACAGAATAGACACCAATTATTTTCTTAATCATGGTTATAAATTTATTGAGTCATCCGTCTGAAAACAGAATGATCAATAAAGTTAAGAAATTTAGAGAAATTTGGTTAAGGGTATAAAATAAGCGAGGGCTTCACTTTAAGTGAAACCCTCGCTATATGCTTTATTCATCCAATGACCCGGAGTCAAGGGATGAAAGGATTACTTATTCTTCTTCATCAAGAAGTATATCCATTATCTGGCATGCGGCTTTAGCCACGGAAGTTCCGGGACCGAAGATTGCTGCCACGCCGGCATTGTAAAGGAATTCATAATCCTGAGCCGGAATAACACCACCTGCAATTACAATGATGTCTTCACGACCAAGTTTTTTCAATTCCTCAATTACGGCAGGTACCAGCGTTTTATGTCCAGCTGCCAGGGAAGAAACACCCAGCACATGCACGTCATTTTCAACAGCTTGTTTGGCTGATTCGGCTGGTGTCTGGAACAACGGTCCCATATCCACATCAAAACCGCAGTCAGCATAACCGGTTGCTACCACTTTAGCACCACGGTCGTGTCCGTCCTGACCCATTTTTGCGATCATAATACGTGGCTGACGGCCTTCTTTTTCTGCAAATTTCTCAACAAGCTCTTTGGCATGCTGGAAAGTTGAATCGTTTTTGGTTTCTGAAGAATACACGCCTGAAATAGTTCTGATTACTGCTTTGTAGCGTCCTACGACTTTTTCGCAGGCGTACGATATCTCACCCAGTGTTGCTCTTAACTGAGCCGCTTTAACGGCCAGTTCAAGCAGGTTGCCTTCTTTTGTTTCAACACATTTTGTAATGGCTTCAAGGGCAGCCTGAACAGCCTCATTGTCACGGGTTGCCTTTATTTTATTCAGTCGCTCTATTTGCGACAACCGAACAGCAGTATTATCAATTTCAAGAATATCAATCGGATCCTCTTTTTCCAAACGGTATTTGTTGGTTCCCACAATGGTTTGTGCTCCGCTGTCGATTTTCGCCTGCGTACGTGCTGCTGCTTCTTCGATTCGCATTTTAGGAATACCTGTCTCAATGGCCTTTGACATACCTCCCAGTTCCTCAACTTCCTGAATTAAAGCCCAGGCTTTATCCGCAAGTTCCTTTGTCAGCGATTCAACGTAGTAAGAACCGGCCCATGGGTCTATGGCTTTACAAATGTTGGTTTCTTCCTGAATATAGATCTGTGTGTTACGCGCAATACGTGCAGAGAAATCTGTTGGAAGTGCAATCGCCTCATCCAGAGCATTGGTATGCAACGACTGGGTGTGACCCAATGCAGCACCCATAGCTTCAATTACAGTACGGCCTACGTTATTGAACGGGTCCTGTTCTGTCAGTGACCATCCTGAAGTCTGCGAGTGTGTGCGCAATGCCATGGATTTTGGATTTTTAGGCTCAAACTGTTTTACAATTTTTGCCCAAAGCATACGTGCAGCACGCATTTTGGCAATCTCCATAAAATGGTTCATTCCAATTGCCCAGAAGAAGGACAGACGCGGTGCAAATGCATCCACATTTAAACCTGCCTTAATACCTGTGCGGATGTAATCCAGACCGTCAGCAAGAGTATAAGCCATCTCAATATCTGCAGTGGCTCCGGCTTCCTGCATATGGTATCCCGAAATTGAGATAGAGTTGAACTTAGGCATTTTCTGTGAAGTAAACTCGAAAATATCGGCGATGACCTTCATGGAAAATTCCGGCGGATAAATATAGGTGTTACGCACCATGAATTCTTTCAGAATATCGTTCTGTATGGTTCCTGAAAGTTGTTCAAGACTTGCGCCCTGCTCCAGACCGGCAACGATGTAAAATGCCATAACCGGCAATACAGCACCGTTCATAGTCATGGAAACTGACATCTTATCCAGTGGGATCTCATCGAACAGGATTTTCATGTCCTCTACCGAATCGATAGCCACACCTGCTTTCCCAACGTCTCCAACCACACGTTCGTGATCGGAATCATAACCACGGTGCGTAGCCAGGTCAAAAGCTACAGAGAGCCCTTTTTGTCCGGCAGCCAGGTTGCGGCGGTAAAAGGCATTGGATTCTTCTGCAGTGGAAAATCCTGCATATTGTCTCACTGTCCAGGGACGCATGGCATACATGCCTGAATACGGTCCACGAAGAAATGGTGGAAGTCCTGCTGCATAGTTCAGGTGTTCCATGCCTTCAAGGTCCTCTTTTGTATAGACCGGTTTAACCGGAATTTGTTCCGGAGTGAGCCAGTCTTTTTTTATTCCGTTCGCCTCAAGCCATTCTGCGGTTACGCCTTTGGCTTCAGCGGTTTTTATATCTGTTTGTTTAAAATCTGGTCGCATTATATTTAGATTTTAGATCCAAGAATCAAGAATCAAGACTTTTCTGAAATCCGAAAATCATTTTTTGTATCTCATTGATAGTTTTTATGATATTAGCGGAAACTTCATTGTTAATATATCCAAGATCAGTTGCAATAATAATTTGGGTTTCGAGTTCAAAAGATGAACTTTTGGCAATATCCAGAAACCGAATAAAATCTTTCTTCGAATTTCTGCCGGAACCCTCAGCAATATTAGACGGAATTGATACAGCTGCTTGTTGAATTTGAGAAATAATCCCAAATTGTTCAGAACTGGGAAAGTTTTGAGTAAGCCGGTAAATTTCAACGACCAACTCTTTACTTTTTTGCCATATCTTTAATTCTTTAAAATTATGCATCCTGAGTTATTGATTAAATCTTGGCTCTTGTGTCTTGGTTCTTATGTCTTTAATTAATATTCAATTTACTATTATAACTTTTCAGCTCTTCAAGTACATTGGAACGCACGTGAATGAAATTCTCAATGCCTTTGGCTTTAAGTTCGTCCATGCATGAAGGAGCACCGGCTACCACGAAAATGGCTTTGCCTTTTAAACCTTCATAAGCCTGAGGAGCAAATTCGGCATATTCATCATCAGAACTACAGATTACAACAATATCAGCTTTGGTATCCAGTGCAGCTTTTACACCGTCTTCAGCTGATTTATAACCCAGATTGTCAATTATTTCATAACCGGCGCATGCAAAGAAATTACCGGAAAACTGTCCGCGTGCCTGACGCATGGCCAGGTTACCAAGTTTCAACATAAATACTTTCGGACGTTTAGCAGCTGCTTCGGTAGCCAGTCTTAATGCTTCAAATTCTTCAGAACCCCTGCCAAATTTCAAGGGCTCAACCAGACGTTCATTATTCTTGTTGGCACAACAACATCCTGTAGCGCCTTCGACTTCAATTTTTTCTTTGGCAGCTTCGTTAAAGTTTGGATACTGGTTGGTTCCAAGTAACACATCACGGCGCTGAGCCAAAAACTGACGTCGACTGTTGGCAGCTTCTTTTATTGCTTCCTGAATGAATCCGGCTTTTACAGCAGTCAGATAACCACCTTTGTCTTCGGTGACGAGGAACAATTTCCAGGCTTCCTGAGCAATGCTGTCGGTCAGGTTTTCGATATAATATGATCCGGCAGACGCATCCACAATTTTCTCAAAATGAGATTCTTCTTTCAGTAATAATTGTTGGTTGCGTGCAACACGTTCTGAGAATTTGTCAGATTTTTTAAATGGCTTATCAAACGGCAGAACCGTCATGGAATGTACGCCGGCTATGGATGCAGACATGGCTTCTGTTTGTGTTCTGAGCATGTTTACATGTGCATCATAAATGGTCATATTCCATTTTGAGGTTTCCGCATGAGCAATCATTTTGCAGTTTTCTTCAGCGGCACCAAATTGTTTGGCGATCACAGCCCATAAATAACGGGCAGCTCTGAATTTGGCCATCTCCATAAAATAGTTGGATCCAACACCAAAATTGAAGCGAATATTTGCTGCTACAACATCAGCACTTAAGCCGGCATCTGTGAGTTTTGCGAGGTACTCGTTACCCATGCTTAAGCCATAACCCAGTTCCTGAGTAATATATGCGCCTGCATTGCTTAAATGTTTGGCATTAATCGTAATTACTCTGAAGTTTGGCAATGCAGCTGTTGCTTCTATCAGTGTTTTTACATATTCAGTTTCAATGTCACCGTCTATTCCGAAAAGTTTTCCGGTACACAATAATCTACCGTAAGGGTCAAAATTTATTGAACCTGTAATCTTTTCAGCATTGAACCCTTTGGATTTTACATATGCCGCAAAAAGTTTGGCCAGCTCGGTAAACCCGTCAGGACAACTAAAATTAACTTCAGCAGACTCAAGATCAATATCCCTGAGTAAGCCGGAAAGGTTCTCTTCGGTAACGGGTGTTTTGGAATCAAAGCAAAAGCCAAGTGAATCCACACCTTTCATTAAAATTTCCAATGCTTTGGCATTGGCTTCTTTTACATCTTTAACACTGATATCCTGACGGATATACCAGCTGTTATTTTGTGCTTTTACGCCACGTACAAATGGAAATTCGCCGGGAAGAACATCCAGATGCTTTAAATTATCCAGATCTTCATTCCGGTAAAAAGGGCGGGCTACAACGTTTTCTTTTGAACGCCATACCAGCTTTTTATCAAAATCGGCACCTTTGAGATCGGCAACAATTTTGTCCATCCACTCCTGTGTGGATACGGGCGGAAAGTCACTAAACAACTTCATTTTATTATCAGCCATAATTATAAGTTATTTAATATATTTCCTTGTTTAGCGGGGGCAAAATTAATGCTTTTTTGAAGAGAGTGTCCTTGATTAAAGATTTTTTTCTGTAATTAAGGATAAATCTAAAGAAGACAACTTACAATCCGGCCCGGACTGGATGCATAAAATTTTAAAAACGACCTAAGTAAATCTATTTAAGCCATTTGTCGAGCCAGTTAAAAAAAGTGCGCTGCCACAAAACGCCATTCTGTGGCGATAATACCCAATGGTTCTCATCAGGAAAATACAGCAGTTCTGCAGGAATCCCCTTGATTTTAGCAGCAGTGAAAGCCATAAAACCCTGACTTTCAGGAACACGAAAATCTTTGCCTCCCTGGATGATAAGAATCGGAGTATCCCAGTTGTCCACAAAATTGTGAGGTGAGAATCTGTATGAACGTTGGGCCCTGTAATTGTTTTTTTCCCAGAACGGGCCACCTATATCAAAGTTTGGAAACCATAGTTCTTCTGTTTCAAGGTACATTGATTCAAAATTAAACATGCCATCATGATCAATGAAAGCTTTGAAGCGACCCTCATGATGTCCTGCCAGATAAAGTACAGAATAGCCTCCGTAACTTGCACCTACAGCACCAAGCTTATCATTATCCACATATTTTTCTTTAGCAACAGCATCGATGGCAGAAAGGTAGTCTTTAATATTCTGACCTCCGTAATCGCCAGAAATCTGTTCATTCCAGCGTTTGCCAAAGCCGGGCAGTCCTCTGCGGTTCGGAGCCACAATGATATAATCATTAGCAGCCATTATCTGAAAATTCCACCGATAACTCCAGAACTGACTTACAGTTCCCTGCGGTCCTCCCTGGCAGTAAAGCAGGGTTGGATATTTCTTATTCGGATCAAAATTTGGCGGGTAAATAACCCATACCAGCATATCCTGATTATCCGTAGTTTTCACCCAGCGTTCTTCAACTTTACCCATGGTCAGCTGATCCAGAATGGGCTTGTTAATATTTGAAAGGTTTTTCGCCTCACCGGTTTCCTTATTAATCAGGTAGATATCTGTAGGATGAGAGATAGACATTCTGGTTGCTATCAGGTTCCCGTCTCCAACATGGATAGAGGTATAATCGAAATCACCTTTTGTAAGTTGTGTGTTTTCCTTGTTGAGTAAGTCAAATCTGTAAATATGATCACGTGCATGCCAGTCCGAAATAAAATAGATTCCTTCATCATTGGCATCCCACGTTAAAGACGAAACATTCAGATCGTCGTTTTCATATATAAAATCTGTTTCTGCCACAAAATCATGTATCACCAGCCGGTTAACGTCTGCTTCATAACCATCACGTTCCATACTTTCCCATGCAATCATATTACCGCTGCCGGAAAACACCGGATTTTTGTCGTATCCTTTGTTTTCTTCACTCAGGTTAGTAGTTGAAGCGGATTCCAGATCATACAGGTAAATATCAGAGTTTGTTGATGTGGCATAATCAATTCCTTTCTTTTTTCTGGCCGTGTATGCCAGTTTTTTACCATCAGGGCTCCAGCTTAGCTGTTCCATACCTCCAAATGGACGCATAGGTGACTCCCATGGTTCACCTTTCATAATATCTGTTCCCTCACCAATTAATTCCTTATTTGTGTAATTGTAATTAGTTATGAAAATATGTGAGAATTCTCCATTTACCCATTCGTCCCAGTGACGGTACATAAGGTCATCCATTAATTTGGCATTGGCTTTGGGGAGGTCAGGATAAAGGTCGTGCACATTAGGTTCAACCTTAACCTTTTTAGCATAAGCAATGTGAGTTTGATCCGGTGCATAAATAAAACCGTCCACATCGCCCGGAATATCTGTTATTATTCGGGCATTTTTACCATCGGGATCAATTTCCCATATCTGGGACCGGCCACTTTTCCCGGATATAAACCCAATTTTCTTCCCGTCGGGTCTCCAGATGACATTTTGTTCCTTTACATCGTCGGAAAAAGTAAGTTGTTTGATGTCTCCGATATTAATGTCTTTTATATAAATGTCGCTAAAGCTTTTATTTTGCTCCACGCTGTACCACGAAACAGTATACAATACCTTCGTTTTGTCCGGAGATACAGTCACATTCCCAACTCTTCCCAATGCCCACAGGGTCTCAGGGGTCATTTTTTTTGCAGGAACTTTGAATTCCAGGTTGTTATACGACTCGTGTTTTTCTTCTTTTTTATCATCATTACCACAGGCTACCATAACTGCTGCAATTAAAATGTAAATTAAGTTCTTCATAATTAGTGTGTGTTTACAAAAGCCAAAGTACAAAAATATTCTTTACGGTCACAGAACATAAATCACAGGACTTTTTCGATAATCCGCGAAAAGCCTGATTCATGTATCCTGGTTCTTGATTCTGATTAAAGTTTTTTCCTGAGATCAGTGGGAGGGACGCCCATTTTTTTCTTAAAAATTCGGGTGAAATAAAAGATGGACTGAAATCCCAATCCAAGTGCAATTTCCTTAACACTCATATCTGTTGATACCAAAAGATCCTTGGCACGCTGCAATCGTAACATCAGATGATACTGTACCGGAGAAATGCCTGTAAACTTTTTAAACATCCTTCTGAAATACGAATAACCAATGTTTAGCTCTGCAGCCAGTTCCTCCACATCAATATTTTTATTCAGGTTATCCCTGAAATACAGTCTGGCCTTTCGGATTTTACGTTCAATATCTTTTCCTTCAAAATCCTTGTTTTTTACGCACGATATGATACTGCCAAGCAGTTGTATCAATATTCCGGATGCCACCTGCTGATAGCCTGCTTTTTCATCCCGTACAACATCAAAAATTGAGTAGAAGGATTTTAATATCTGGTCCTGAAATCCTATGTGAATAACAGGTTTGGAATCATGAAAAAAGCCATTTGAAAATATGTGATCCGCATATTCTCCCTGAAATCCTACGTAGTGTTCCTTCCATCCGGTTTCTTTCGATGGTCTGTAACGATGCCATTCTCCGGGTCTGATCACGATGATTGTTCCGGGTATAATTGGAAAAGTTCCATGACGTGTTTCTATAATTCCTGAACCTTCTGTAATATAGTTTATCTGGTATTCATCCATTACCCTGCCACGTTCCCACGTGAAAAAATAACCGGAAGGGTGGCCCGATGGGGGGTACACAATACCTGGATTAATCATGGCAAAACCGGTAACATTTAGGTGTACACCCCAGTTTCTGTCTTCATCACTAATGGTCAGATATTTGAAATATTCATTTACCTCCGTCATGCAGCTGATTTTTTTCGTCAGTAAAACTATAAATTAAAATCAAAAATGTAAACATTAATACCGAATCAAATACATTGAAAGTATTTAAATGTCAACATAACAGTGTGATATGTTTTCTGAAAAATACAAAAAAATGTTTACAGAGTATCAAAAAGTGCAAAACTAAAGCCATTATATTCATTGTCTGCATAATTTTTTCATTCTAATTTTGAACATTGTAAAATCTCATAACACAACTAATACTTATCGGTAACTATGAATGCATTATTGGGTATTATTTTTCACTCGCTGGGAGGAGCATCTTCCGGGAGTTGGTATATGCCATTTAACTGGGTAAAAAAGTGGCGTTGGGAAATCTATTGGATTACAGGCGGACTTTTTTCATGGCTTATAATGCCGTATATTGCTGTTGCTTTAACAGTTCCTCACTGGCAGGAAGTATTGCAGTCTGCTGAATGGAGTGTGCTTCGCAACACTTATATTATGGGGCTTTTATGGGGAGTAGGTGGTTTAACTTATGGTTTGGCTATCCGTTACCTGGGAATGTCACTTGGAAATTCAGTGCTGCTTGGGATAACTTCTGTAGTAGGTTCTTTAGGATTACCAATATTAAGGAATATTCCGGGATTAGGGGAACTTCTTCCGTCAGGGTTGGCATTTACAGACTTGTTCAATAGTGGTGGTGGTAGAATAGTATTGTTGGGTATTTTAATTCTGCTTGTAGGTATCATTCTGAGTGGTCGTGCCGGAATATTAAAGGATAAAGACCTGGGTGGCAGCAAGGAAGGTGTAAACAAGGAGTTTAAACTGGCCAAAGGTTTGCTGATTGCCATTGTGTCGGGTGTTTTAAGTGCATTCTTTAGTTTTGGTATAGATACAGGTAAAGAAATGGGAGAAGCCGTAAGAGCTTTGGCTGTTGAAGCAAATTATCCTTTTATTTCAGAGGCAAACGGAGGATTCAAATATTTATTTGAAAATAATATTATCTTTTTTGTGATTTTGTGGGGAGGCTTGACAACCAATCTTATTTGGTCGCTTGGATTGATTATTAAAAACAAAACAGGTAAAGACTTTGTGGATAAGAAAACACCTCTTGTGAGTAACTATCTGCTTTGTGCACTTGCCGGTACAACATGGTTTTTGCAGTTCTTTTTCTACGGCATGGGAGAAACTAAAATAGGCAATGGAGCAAGCTCCTGGACCTTGCATATGGCAACCATTATTCTTACTGCCAATATGTGGGGTTTCTATCGTAAAGAATGGAAAGGGGTTTCCAAAAAATCGTATAACACAATTCTTTTTGGAATTGGAGCCATACTGTTATCTATAATAGTTATTGGTGTCGCAAAATGGTTGTATCCGGAACTTAATGCTTTAGGATAATGGAAAGAGTCGCATTTAAAATGTTTCTGAAGCCCGGTAATGTTGAGGAGTACAAACGTCGCCACGATGAATTATGGCCGGAGTTAAAGAAGCTGCTCAAAGACGCTGGAATTTCGGAATATTCGATTTTTCTGGACGAGGAAACACATACACTTTTTGCTTACCAGTTACTCAGCGGCGACAGCAACTCACAGGATTTAGGTACAAATCCTGTGGTGAAAAAATGGTGGGATTATAATAAGGATCTTATGGAGGTCAATGAGGATAATTCACCTGTATCTGTACCACTGCGTGAAGTATTTTATTTAAAGTAATAATATTATGAAAAAAGCCAAACAAATTGATGATGCTTATCAAATAGCAAAGGAGAAGTATGCCGAAATTGGCGTTGATACCGAGCAGGTATTAAAAGATATGGACAAGCTAGCTATAAGCCTCCACTGCTGGCAAACCGATGATGTAGGTGGTTTTGAAACTCCTGATGCAACATTGTCTGGTGGTGGGATTCAAACTACAGGTAACTATCCTGGTAAAGCAAAATCGGTTGCTGATGTTCGTCAGGACCTTGAAAAGGTAATGTCATTACTTCCGGGAAAACAGCGTGTAAATCTACATGCAATTTATGGCGAGTTTCAGGGCGAAATTGTTGACCGTGACCAGATTGAATTAAAGCACTTTCAAGGCTGGATAGATTGGTGTAAAGAACAGGGAATTGGAATGGATTTTAACGGAACTTTCTTTGCGCATCCCAAAGCTGCAGAAGGATTTACACTGTCCAGCAAAGATGAAGAAACCCGTCAGTTTTGGGTTGAACATTTAAAACGTTGCCGTGCAATTTCGGCAGAAGCCGGAAAGCAACTGGGAACTCCTTGTGTACACAATACCTGGGTGCCGGACGGATCAAAAGATACACCGATTGACAGAAACGGATATCGTACATTGTTACAAAAGTCATTGGATGAAGGTATGGCTACAAAATATCCGAAAGAACACATGAAAGATGCCGTTGAAAGTAAAACTTTTGGTATCGGCCTTGAGTCAATGACTGTTGGTTCCAATGAGTTCTATGTTGGCTATGCCGTAAAGAATAACATTTTGATGTGTATTGATAATGGTCACTACCATCCAACAGAAATTGCAGGTGATAAAATTTCGGCTGTTCTTCAGTATGTTGACGGATTATTACTACACGTAACCCGTCCTGTGCGTTGGGACTCTGACCATGTTGTAACACTTAATGAAGAGATTCAGCTAATTGCATCAGAAATTGTGCGTAATGATTTTATGAGCCGTGTAAATGTTGGTCTCGATTTCTTTGATGCATCGATCAACCGTATTGGTGCGTATGTAACCGGTACGCGTGCGGCACAAAAAGCATTCTTAATTGCCATGTTGGAACCAACTAAAGATTTGGTAGCGCTTGAAGAAGCCGGTAAAAATTTCGAACGTTTAGCTGTGTTGGAAGAATTAAAAACTATGCCTTTCGCTGCTGTTTGGGATTTTTATTGTCTGAAGGAAGGTGTACCGACCGGAATGGATTATATCGGAGAAATACAGAAATACGAAAAAGAAGTTTTAAGTAAACGATAATAAGAAAATCCCCTGGTTCCCGGGGGATTTTTACGTTATAATTAACCGCATATATGATGGAGGTAATTGTTGTATTTGACATCGGGAAAACCAATAAAAAAGTTCTACTCTTTGATAAGCAGCTTAAACTGGTTTTTCAACAGGAACATAAATTTAATTGCATCACCGATGATGAAGGTTTCGAATGTGATGATATTGAAAAAATTGAATCCTGGATGAAAGACACATTAACCGACCTTAATAAAAAATACGAAGTTAAAGCAGTCAATTTTTCTACCTATGGTGCTACCCTCATGTATCTTAATAACGAAGGAAAGCGCTTAACACCTGCTTACAATTATTTAAAACCAATGCCGGAAGGTATTACCGGGCCTTTATACGAAACGTATGGGGGTGTTGCGGAATTCAGTCGTAAAACAGCCTCTCCGGCTTTAGATATGCTGAATTCCGGTTTGCAGGCATTATGGTTGAAGAAAACAAAACCTGAGATATTTAAACAGGTTGAACATATCCTTCATTTTCCGCAGTATCTCTGCCATACATTAACAGGTAAGGTATTTTCTGAATATACATCCATTGGTTGTCACACTGCTCTTTGGGACTATGACAATATGAAGTACCATCAGTGGTGCGTGGATGAGGGACTTAAGCTGCCTGAACCCGTTGCAAACGAAACGTTGGTTGATGCAGAATTAAACGGTTTAAACTACAGGTGCGGAATAGGAATTCATGACAGTTCTGCGTCTCTGGCACCATATATTCTGGCTTCAAAAGAAAAGTTCGTGCTGATTTCAACCGGAACGTGGTGCATCAACATGAATCCATTTAATTTTGAACCATTAACCATGGATCAACTTGAAAGTGATTGCCTGAGCTTTATGAGTATTAACCGGCAGCCTGTCAAGTCTTCAAGGTTATTTATGGGACATATTCACGATGTGAATACAGAGCGTTTAAATGCATATTTCGAAGTTGATCCGAACCGTTATAAAACCGTTTGCTGCGATCAGGATGTGCTGGATGAGCTGGATCATAAGTTTGGTCACAAAAGACATTTTTTCAAAGAAGGTGTTCCGTCTGATTTTACAGATATTGAGGCCGATCTACAGGTTTTTGATTCTTTTGAAGAGGCATATCATAAATTAATGCTGGATTTAACAGATGTAGAGTGTGAAGCACTTAGTCTGGTTCTTACCGATGAGGTTAAAAACATCTACGTATCAGGAGGGTTTGCCCGCAATGAGATTTATGTAAGGCAGATGGCAACAACATTTCCCGATAAAACAGTATATACTTCAGAAATCGATAACTCATCAGCACTTGGTGCTGCCCTGGTAGTCTGGAATGCAATTTCAGATGATTTACCGTCACTGGACCTTGGGTTAAAAAGATGGGAGGGATTTGCCATAACCACAAAGTAATTATCTGTTTCATGTAACGGGAATTACTATATGAATTTATTGACTGGTAATGGTATAAGATGTAAATTTGAACGTGGTGTAAATGCTTTAGCATTAAAGCACATTGACCGGAATTAGCCCCGATTATGTAAACAATAAAAACCGTGTAACATGGAAGCTCTGGAAACCAGATTTATGCATCCCCGCGATCAGATCATTTTGGTGATCAGCCGTATATATAACCGTGGTATGACGACTACGTCGGGTGGTAATATTTCGATAATGGATGATAATGGTGACATGTGGGTAACTCCATCTGCCATAGATAAAGGATCTTTACGTCCTTCGGATATCATCTGTGTAAAACAGACCGGCGAGATCATCGGAAAGCATAAGCCCTCATCGGAATATCCGTTCCATAAAGCCATATATGAGATCAGAAAGGATATAAAATCGGTGGTCCATGCTCATCCGCCGGGGCTTGTTTCATTTAGCATTGTACGACAGATCCCAAACACAAATGTGATTCCTCAGGCTAAACATGTATGTGGACCTATTGGGTTTGCGCCATATGCATTACCTGGAAGTGAAGCATTAGGAGAAAGTATTGCCGATGTATTTGCAAAAGGTCATAATTCGGTCATCATGGAAAACCACGGTGTTGTGGTTGGTGGAAGCAATCTTGTCGATGCATTTGAACGTTTCGAAGCTATGGAATTTTGCTCCAGAACATTAATTAATGCCAAATCAATAGGTGACCCAAGATATTTGTCCGATAAGGATATCGAAGCGTTTGATTCACAGATTCCGGTACTGCTACCTGAACTGGATCATGTAAGCTATCCTTCTGATGAAAGATTTGTTCGTGATGAAATTGTAAGGATTGTAAGACGTGCCTGTAAGCAGGGCTTGATGATCAGTACGTACGGAACAGTTTCTGTTCGTTGGCGCAGTAATGATTTTCTGATAACGCCAACCAACGTGAACCGATGGGATATTGAGCGAAAAGATATTGTACAGATAAAAGACGGAAAGCGTGAGCCGGGAAAAATTCCAAGCCGTTCGGTTTGGTTACATCAGGAAATTTATAAACGCAATCCGAATATCAACTCAATTATACTTACACAATCACCCTATTTAATGGCATTCGGTGTAACCGGAAATAAATTCGATGTGCGAACCATTCCGGAGAGTTGGATATTCTTACAGGATGTTCCCAGTGTGCCCTTTGGTTCACATTTTAAAGGTAATGAAACTATTCTGAACCTGATATCGGGTAAAACACCGGCAGTGATCATCGAGAACGATTCTGTGCTTGTGACTGGTGATAAATTATTGAATACCTTTGACCGCCTGGAAGTAGCAGAATTCAGCGCCAAATCGCTTACTTTGGGTGCTCCGCTAGGTGAAATGCACCCAATAAATGATGACCAGGTAGAGGATCTGCGGAAGAAGTTCCTGAGTTAGCACATAACATACTGCATACGAAATAATTAAACCAGCATAATTGCTGGTTTTTTTGTTTGTTTATATTGGGTATTAATTTCTCAATTAATAATAGATGTATTTTTAATTAACACTAAAATAACATATATTTGTTATGAATTATACTCGGGGGGAGCATGAATTTTACTGAAATCAAAACTGAACAAAGTATTTTGCTTGATGCAATACCGGCAGGAATTATTTGTCTGGATTTTAAAGAACGACTTGTTTTAAGAAATGACAAAGCTGATAAAATTCTTGGTATAAATAGTGGAAACACGAGCACGGGCAATGTGTTTTTTGATGAATGGAATTTATTAAGGCCTGATTTATCCCCCGTTCCGGAAAATGAACGTCCTCATAAAATAGCCCTGAGAACAGGAGAATCTATTGAAGATGCAATCGTTGGTTTGCAACATAAAAATGAAAAAAGAATAGTATGGGTTAATTTCTCTGTCACTCCGAAGCCGGATAAGCAGGATGAGGATAAGAGCAGGCTTGTTATTGTTATTAAGAACATTTCGAACAGGGTAAATGAAATCCGAAGTCTGCAGGAAAAAGAAAATATTCATAAGGCGCTTGTTGATAATATGCATTCGGGATTAATGATAATTCAGGATAAAAGAATTGTATATGTTAATAAGGTATTGCTGGAAATTGCAGGATATGAAGAGAAGGAGATTATAGGTAAAAGGTTCCTTGAATTTGTACACCCATCTGAACGAAACAGAATCAGGGGTATGTACCTGAAACGCCTGGCAGGCATGTCTATTCCAGATCGTTACAGAAGTAAAGCCTTGAAGCAGGGAGGTGGTTGCATCAATGTAGATGTTGCAGTTTCTAATATTAATTACCGGAACAAACCATCACAGATGGTTGTGATGAATGATATCGATGAGGAAATTAAGGCCCGTGCAGAATTGGAGCAGAGTGAGATTAAGTACCAAACCATCGTAGCTTCCATCGACCAGGGGATTGTCACAGTGAATCTGAAGGGACGGATCGTTTATGTGAATAATATTTTTTCGGAGATAACAGGCATAAGTCCGAATGAGATTATCGGAAAAAATGTGTTACATGTATTTAAAAAATTAGCGGATGGTTCACTTTTAGTACAGCTGACAAAGATGTACCGGCATCTTTTTGCAGGTAAAAATTTATCTCCCGATGTTGTTAAGTGGCGGGATAAGTACTTTGAGATATCAGGAAAATATGAAGCAGAAATTAAACAGATATTTGTATTTATACATGACGTAACAGATTTAAAACAAAGCTCTATCCAATTGATTAATCTGTCTGGTAGATTAAATGATGTTGTAAAGAGTGCCGATCTTGGTACCTGGGAAATGGATATAAAAGAGAGTAAGTTCGTTCTGAATGAGAAATCTGCCAACATTATTGGATATACGCTGGAAGAGTTGGGTGATAATGCTGTACAGATATGGCACGATCATATTTTCCCTGAAGACCGGGAGTTAGTCAATGATGCTATGAACCTGCATTTGCATGACAAGGCAGATAAGTATTCTGCAGATTACAGGATGAAAACCAAAACAGGATGTATGGTTTGGATCCATTCGACAGGTAAAATCGCTTCATTTGATAAAGATGGTAAACCATTAGGAGCAGCAGGTATTCATCTGGATATAACAAAGCGCAAACAGGCAGAAAAGACCATCAAAGAATCAGAACGACAACTTTCCACACTTATGAATAACCTGCCCGGATTGGTATACCGTTGTTTAAATGACGCGAACTGGACGATGTTGTTTTTAAGTCAGGGATGTAAAGAACTTACGGGATATGATACGGTGGATCTGTTAAAAAACAAGCACATTTCTTATAATCAGGTCATACATCCCGAAGATAGAAGCTATGTAAAATCGGAAGTTGAAAAAGCCTTTGCGGATAAGTTGCCTTTTGAGCTTGAATACAGGATTGTTACCAGGGCTGGAGCCATAAAACATGTTTGGGAAAGGGGGGCAGGAGTATACAGAAATGATAAGTTAATTTACATTGAAGGTTTCGTTACAGATGTCACCGAACGTTACATTAACAAAATCGAGTTGGAACAAAGTGAACAGCGGTTCAAGCAAATTACCGATCAGAGTCAGACGGTTATATGGGAAGTTGACGAAAACGGATTATATACTTTTGTTAGTCCGTTAGCCGAAAGTTCCTGGGGATACAGACCATATGAACTTATTGGGAAAAAATATTTTTACGACATTCATCCGGAAAAAGGTCGGAATGATTTTAAAAAAGAAGCATTGGCGGTTTTTTCTGAAAGAAAAAAAATCAATAATCTACATAACCAAATTGTAAAGAAGGATGGTGAATTGATTTGGGTTACAACCAATGGAGCTCCCGTATTTGATACTGAAGGCAAGTTTATTGGATACAGAGGTTCTGACAAGGATATCACCGATTTGGTGAATTTTGAAAAAGAACTAAAAGTTAGGGAACAGAAATACCGCTCCATTTTCGATAATATTCAGGATGCCTATTACGAATCTTCTGCAGAGGGGAAAATTCTGGAAATCAGTCCATCCATTGAACATCTTTCAAGAGGTCAGTATAGACGGGAAGAATTAATTGGCAGATCAATTATTGAGATGTATGCAGAACCAAAGCAAAGGGATATTTTATACCAGAAATTTGCAGAGAATGAAAGAATTTCGGATCATGAACTGATCCTTAAGAACAAGGACGGATCCTATATCCCTGTGGCCATAACGGCCAGAATGATGGTTGATGAAAACAGAAAGCCCTTAAAAGTAATTGGGGTTATCCGTGATATATCTGAACGTAAAAAGGCAGAGAAGGATTTAATTAAAAGTGAATCCAGACTGAAATTTGCACAGCAAATTGCCAAGATGGGTAGTTGGGAATACAATGTTATTAAAAGTGAGAATAAATGGTCTGAAAATTTCTTTAATCTGGTTGGTTACAAGATGGAAGAATTTGATCCGACATTTGATAATTTCATGAGTTTGGTACATGAAGAAGACAGGCATCTTTTTAATGATAACCGTATTAAAATAGAAGAAGAAAAGACGCAGATAACATTTGATTTCAGGTTTAAAACAGCCGATGGCTCCTACAAATGGTTTCAGAACGATATTGTTCCTGTATTTAAGAATGATAAACTCGTAAAACTTTTAGGTACCAACATTGATATCACGGAAAAGAAAGAAGCGGAAAAACAGCTGGCCGATTCAGAACGGTTCTATAAAACTTTATTTGAAAATTCGGGCACCTATCTAACCGTGGTTGATAAATCGGGTAAGATAATTCTTGCAAATACAAAAGCCTCTGTTTTAGCTACAGGTGATAAGAATGCAAATATTGAAGGACTATCGATAAGAGATTATTTAGGAAAAAAAGAGGCTGAGGTTATCATAAAAAGAACAAAGGAATTTATCGAAACCGGCGATAGCAGAACTTATGAACAGGCATTCAATTTGCATTCCTGTACCCGAACTTTTATTGTAACAGAGACAGTTCTAAGAGACGAAACCGGAGCAGGTTATGCCCTGTTGAGCTCCCTGCTCGATATTACAGATAAAAAAGAATACCAGGAGGAGATCAGGTTGTTGAGTGCGGCAGTTGAGCAAAGTCCTGTTGGTATATTAATTAATAATACAAAAGCAGAGATTGAATATGTCAATGCCCAGTTTACGAAGACCATGGGATATAGTTTGGATGAGATTAAAGGTAAAACACCTGAATTTTTGTTAGCAGATGAAGGAGAAAAAAGGGATGCGCTTATAACGGATTTGAAGCAATATTTGATGGCAGGCAAAAGCTGGACTGGTGAAGTGCTGGACATTGCGAAAGATGGAAAAAAGGTGTGGATCAATAATATTGTATCACCAGTATATGACGATAAGGGAGAAATGACACATTTTGTGTTCACCCGGGAAGATATTACTGAAAAGAAAAAAATGTGGGAGGATCTGGTTGTTGCAAAGGAAAAAGCAGAAGAGAGCAATAAACTGAAGTCAACTTTTTTGGCCACCATGAGCCATGAGTTGCGTACGCCATTGAATCATGTAATTGGTTTCAGTGAAATTATTCAGGATATTTCGGATGATGAAGAAATTGTGGAATTTGCCCGTACAATAAACTCAAGCGGAACCGGATTGCTCGAAATTATTGAGGATATCTTCAATCTTGCACTTTACGAACAGAGTGAGCTTCATTTAAGGGTTGAGAGCTACAAGATAATGAATATTTATATAGAGCTTAAGGATCAGTTAAAGGAGATTTTGAATGCTTCAGAAAAGGAATCGAATATTGAACTGCGTTTCAATCCTGAATCAGGATTATTAGGCTCATACGTCGAATGTGATAAGAACAAGGTAAAACAGGTCATTGTCAACCTGTTTAAGAATGCCGTTAAATTTACTGAGGAAGGATCCATTGAGTTCGGGTTTTATCAAACAGATACAAAAAACCTGGCATTTTATGTAAAAGACACCGGGGTTGGTATTCCTGCAGATAAGATCAACATGATATTTGACTTTTTCAGGCAGGCCGATGAAACACACAGCCGTCAATTTGGCGGTGTGGGGATTGGTCTGGCTATTTCACGTAAAATAGCAGATGCCATGAAGGGAAGTATAGGGGTTGAGTCTGTTTATGGTGAAGGTGCCATGTTTACATTTTCTTTTCCTGTTGAAGTGGAAGAGGCAGAAACGGACAATGAGAAAAAACGCAAAAAACCGGAATTAGACCTTCACGGATTTAACATTTTGCTGGTGGAAGATGATCCTGGTAGTATGCAGTTGGCATCCAGATTGATTTCAGAAACAACGGCAACAATATTTACTGCCGAAAACGGAAGAATGGCTCTTGAAATAACAGATTCGGTTGATGACCTTGACCTGGTTCTGATGGATCTTAAAATGCCCGTGATGGATGGATTTGAGGCTACAGAAAAAATTTGCGCCAGGCATCCTGACCTTATGGTTGTGGCGTTAACATCTTATAATTTCGATACTGACAGGCAAAAAGCTATCGATGCCGGTTGCAGGGATATTATCACAAAACCGGTGAATAAAAAAATACTGCATCAAAAACTAAGAGAGTATCTTTTGAAAATATAAGGGATAAGTATCTTTTATTGTGTCGGAAAATTAAAACAGTTAGATTAGCATTGATTCTGTCCAAATTTATTAATTTTGGGCCACTGAATAAGCTCATATAATACTTCAATTATGCAGGAAAATTCAACATATTCAGTTGAATACAATGTAAAGAACAAAATCTTTTATAAAAGATATTCCGGTACTGTCCAACTTGAAAACATTTTTGAATCATGGCAGAATATTTTCAGAAAAAGCCTGATTCCTGAAGATGTTAAAGGTTTCATTCTGGATTATCGTTTGGCTCATTTTGCATTTAATCTGAATGAGTATCATCAGATTCCTGAATTTTACAAGGATAATCTGGAATATTTTTATGAAAAAAAAATAGCAATTCTTACCAATAATCCTCATGATGTTGTAGTAACTACCTTGGTAAAAACCATGGATGACGGCTACCAGTCAAAACCATTTTCTTCTGAGGAAGCTGCCCTGCATTGGATATTAAACCAATAGTTACATTTCATTCTTTTTCTGTTTAAGGGAAATTCCTGTTTTATATAATTTGATTAAATTTAGCAATCTGTGTGACTGAATTATGTGTTGCGAAAATTTTTGATCAGAATTGACTCAGGCATGAACCCAAAATAAACGATATATGAATGTTCAACATGTACTTATTACAGGAGGAAATAAAGGAATTGGTCTGGAGACCACAAAGCTTTTTATGAATGCAGGATATCGCGTTACGATTGTAGCGCGCGATTTTTCAGGATTGAAAGAACAGGCAAACTGTACTCATGTGGCTTTTGACCTTCGCGAAACAAATAGGATTAAAGATTTAATAGAAGGCCTTGATCCGGTAGATGTGCTTATCAACAATGCGGGCATAATGAATACGGTAAGTTATAGCGCATATCCCGAAACGCTTAAAAACGATCTGTTAAAAGTGAACCTTGAGGCGCCTGTGGAACTCATGAACTGTGTTGCCGGAAATATGATAAAAAATGGTGGTGGCAGAATCGTTAATGTGGCTTCCATTGCGGGTCATATAGGCCATCCTGATATCTGGTACGGTATTTCTAAAGCAGGTCTGATTAATGTGACAAAAAGTTATGCTAAAGAACTTGGTAAGCATGGTATTCTTATTAATTCGGTAGCTCCGGCCATCGTGGAAACAGAAATGAAAAACAGCATTCCTGAAAGCCGCCAGAAAGCATTCCTTGGCAACGTATATTCAGGCAGGTTTGCGCAACCGGAAGAAGTGGCAAAAGTTATTTTCTGGCTGGGAACGGAAAGTCCGGAATATGTAAACGGCCATTGTATTGACATTAATAACGGAGCATTTCCCAGATAATAATTGAAACATTTCCTATGAAAAGATTCTTATTTCTTATAATACTTTGCTCATTCACAGGCATTTTATTTGCTGCAGAACAGGTCAGCCTTTTCCGTATGTTCGAAACCCGGGTTATTAATCGTACAAAATATGAGAACAAGTTTACGGACGTGGAGCTGAACGTAATCTTCAGATCGCCTTCTGGAGAGATTAAAAACTTTTGGGGTTTTTACGACGGTGATGGTAAGGGAGGCGGTAATTTTAATGTAGGAAATATCTGGAAGATCCGGTTCATGCCAAATGAAACCGGAGAATGGACTTATGAATACAGTTGGTCCGACAGCACCAAAGGAGGTAAGGGATCTTTTGAGTGTATTGCTGAAAATGCCGGCAAAGGCATATTGCAACCCTATAAAAATAATCCGCACTGGTTTGCATATAACGAAACCGATCCGGTCTGGCTCAAATCATATTATGAAACAGGCCATGGATCAATTGGACAGGACTTTGAATGGATTGTGGAAAATGTGTATCAGAAGCTGCAGGACAATGGATATAATCATGTTCAGGTAAACTGGTTACTGTCCTTGTGCTGTTTCGGGCAGTATTATCACGATGGCCCTGAGCCGGAAACACAGGATCTCAAGTTGTATCGCGAAGGAGAACTCTATGAAAGCATGAATCTTAAGGTCTGGCATTTGATGGAAGAGCATCTGGCCTGGTTCAATAACAATGATATTGGCGTTCATATGTTTCTGGGTGTGGATGGCAGCAAAAATGACGGTCCGGCATGGGTAGACCTTACAAATCAGCAAAAAGATTTCTTTGTAAAATATATGGTGGCACGGCTTGCTCCCTTTGCGAATCTGGCAGGCTGGAATTATGTATGGGAAGTTCCGGGAGACAGGGAAGATCTGGAGCTGGGATTTGCCAGGCTCATACAACGATACGACATTTTTAAACATCTGGTAACGTATGAAGATGAGTTCCCGCGTGAAAATCATTATGATTTGCCAGAATATACCTTTGCCGCGGTGGAGAATCATGAGATTGCTGCACCGGATAAAGATATGGAACGGCATCTGTGGAAGGAACCATGGACACATCATATGGCATGTTTACTGGGATACAGGGATAAACCGGTTTATATGATTGAAGGGAATGCACTTTGGCGACGCTTCTGGCAGGAAAGAACACATGCAACTCAGGACGATTTGCGGCGCTCGGCCTGGGCTTGTGCAACGGCTGGTGCATCTTTTACATGGAACGGGCATGCCGGTGAGTATGAATTGGTAGCGGCTGGACCTGATGGTCTTCCGTTTAGTGATGATAATCCATACAGTCTTTCAGAAAGGTATATTTCAATCCTGAACCGGACCATGCTCGAAGATGTTAAATTTTACCGGATGGAGCCACACGATGAATTGTTATCCCGCCATCCTGCGTTGCGGGTTTATGCATTGGCCGAACCGGGACAACAGTATCTGGTATTTGACCCTGATGGTGTATCTTTTGCGCTTAACATTGAACCGGGGAATTATGCGGATAACTTTTGGCTCAATGCCGAATCTGGTGAAAGGATAAAACTGGATTTAATCACTGTCGTGGAAGATGAACCACCTGTTGAATTCATGGCACCGGATCATGCTTCAGACTGGGTATTGATCTTAAAAAAATGACGCAATGCAGAGAAAATTTAAAACAGTTGGCAGCATTCATCTGTTAAAGAGGCAGACGACAGAAGGGGAATAACAGATACAGAAAAGTTTTATGGCACATCAGCATACACATTCACACGCGCATCAAAACAATCACGGTAAAGCCTTTGCGATTGGAATTGGACTGAACATAGCATTTGTTGCTGTTGAGGTTATTTACGGGCTGATCGCAAATTCATCGGCTTTGCTTGCAGATGCCGGTCACAATACCAGCGATGTGCTGAGCCTTGTATTTGCATGGGTTGCCGCCCGATTGGCAACCATGAAGCCTAAAGGAAAATATACCTATGGATTACGTAAAACAACGATTCTTGTCTCTATTCTGAATGCCTTATTGTTGTTTGTAGCTGTGGGCCTGATTGCCTGGGATGCCTTCCGTAAATTCAGTAATCCTGAACCCGTAGCAGGTTCTCAGGTAATGATAGTAGCCGGCATTGGCGTATTTATAAATACGTCAACCGCACTGTTGTTCATGAAAGGACAGAAAGATGATCTGAACATAAAAGGTGCATTTTTGCATATGGCAGCTGATGCAGGTGTGTCGTTGGGTGTAGTGGTTGCAGGTCTGCTTATAAATTTCACCGGAAAGTTATGGATCGATCCTGTCACCAGTTGTGTCATTATCGTGGTCATATTGTTGGGAACCTGGAAACTGTTCACAGACTCCATTGATCTTGCACTGGATGCGGTTCCCAAACAAATTAATCTTGAAAAAGTGAGGAATTTCCTTTTGGGTAAAAAGGGGGTTCGCGACGTGCATGATTTGCACATCTGGGCCATGAGTACAACGCAGATTGCCCTGACGGTTCACCTTATCATGCCTGAGGGCTATAAAGATGATTTTATCAGTGAATTGCAACATGAGCTCTCGCATGAATTCGGGATCGGACATACCACATTTCAAATTGAAAGCAGTCAGTTGCAGAGTGAATGCAGAAATAACTGCTAATTCATAATTAAAACCAAAGCCTGAGTGCATTGCCGGGGTTCAAGCTCAAACTATGACATAAGTGAATCAGTTATTTTGTGATCCTGCAAATACAACCTTATGTAACCGGAAAACAACTATAAGTAGTGGAAATACAACTAAAGGTAAAGGGAATTTTTTGACGCCGAAAACCGGACCCGGTATCTTTGTTGTGTCGAATACTTAAATAAAACAATCATGTTAAACGCAAAGATCATTGGCAATAAAATTGCTGAAGCACGTAAGAAAATGAATATGTCGCAGGCCCAACTTGCACAAGGTTTGTTTATCAGTTCTCAGGCTGTGGGAAAATGGGAGCGGGGAGAGTCCATGCCTGATATCGTAACATTCAATCGTCTGGCAGAGATGCTGAATGTAGATCTGAATTATTTTTCGGAAAGCAATCAACCAATAACCTCCGCGCAGGACATATCTGTTGTTGATAAGCAGGAAGAACGGAATGATGAAGTTCTGGTAAATAAAAACAGCTGGGATATGTCGCATGGAAACTGGGTGGATGCTGATTTCTCCGGACTAAAGAATCTGCACGAAAAATTCAGTGCTTCCAACATGAAAAACTGTTTGTTTGTCGGTTCAGATTTGTCGGGCCTGCTGCTTAAGGGTAATCATGTGGTGAACTGCGACTTTTCTGATTCCGAACTAACCGGCAGTCACATTAAAGGATCTCATCTGGTTGATAATAAATTTATTGATTGCTCATTGAAGAATACTGAATTTACGGGAAATCATATGAGCGATTGTGATTTTTCAGGGGCTGATTTTTCCGGCGCAACATTTAAAGGGTGCGATTTCTCAAAGAGCACTTTAAGTAATGCCGTGTGGAACCGCACATTGTTTAATGCAAGTCAACTAACGAATATCGTTTTTGAAGGTACATTGGAGGACTGTGCTTTTGAAAACTGCGCGTTTAAAAAGGTGACATTTCAGCATGCCTTACTGATAAATAATTTTTTTAAAGGCAGAAATTTAAAAGGCATTCAGTTTAAAGATTGCCAGGCAGATCGTATGACATACGAATTTCTTAAAAGCGGTAAAGCAGATTTATCTGGGATTACCCTTTTAACTACATAATATTATATTGGAATTGCAGATTGTAATTCTAACCATTTTAGTTGTAGAGATGTTATGTATAACAAAGACTTGAATTATGGAATATCCGGAACCGACTGTAGGTGCAGTTATATTTAATCCCGACAATAAAGTGCTGCTGTGTAAATCGCATAAATGGAATGATCAATATGTTATTCCAGGTGGTCATATTGAATTGGGTGAGACAATGGAGCAGGCATTGAAGCGTGAAATACTTGAAGAGACCGGACTGGAAATCTACGATATTCAGTTGGTAAGCTTAACGGAAACCGTTTTCAATAAAGTATTTCATGAACGGAAACATTTTATTTTTATTGATTTTATCTGCAGAACGGATTCGAATCATGTTGTTCTGAACGATGAAGCGGAGGAATATAAATGGGTGCATTTAAATGATATTGAGAAATATGATATTGGCGGATTCGTTAAAAAATTATTGGTCGAGATCCGAAACAAAAAATCAGCCTACACCAAAGAAGTATTGTATGGTTACTTTTAACAGGATTCCTGTTAAAAGTTAAAACGAACCTTATGTCCATCCAGATGTAGCAAGTTCAAATGGCCTGATGTCCTCCTTTTCCAAAGGAACACAGATCGCAGGGCACTTGCCGGTCGGGATCGGAGGATTTATTTTTCTGTCTCATCCAGTACGGACCGAAGTGTAGGATCACAGGATTTTCACTATTACACCTCACTTTTCAAAAAACAAAAACCAAGTCTTATATCTTGGCTCTTATGTCTTGTGTCTAAACTATTGCTTTATTCCCCTCAATTCCATATCTTTAATCCACCAAAATTGAAATGTGCCTGTTCTTGGTTTGGAATAATTCTGAAAATATCATGATTTACATAGCAATCACTAAAAATAAAGCTGAAACAAATACCGCATTATTACCTTGTTTGCGCGATAAAGCGGAATAAAGTTAAGTATATATACTAGTTGGCAAACATTATATAAATTCACCTAAATCATTATTTCTAACCAGTGAAGGATTAAAATATTGTAACAAATTAATTTGAAGTTCGTTATCGTTATAACACAAATGATATTTGTAAGGGATTCTTTAATATTTAATTCTAATTCTGAAGAGATTAGTTTTATTTCAAAAAACTATTTAAACCAATGATAAAAATGATTCCTATGAAAATTAATCAATTAATTTACGTTGCTATTTTTATTGTAATCGTTCATAGTTGTATTGAGAAACACGATCAAATTAATCATTTCTCAACTTACAGTGACACTCTGGTAATCGAATCAACTAAACAAAAAGGAATTGGTATATTTCATCAATATGCATATAATGTTACTTTTTTGGATACCAATGAATGGAAAAAGAATGAATGGTTTAAAGACTATCCTGATTATAAAATAAATTACCCTCCTAATATTAAAGATTTAAAGCTTGGTTTTCATTACATATGGTTTTATCCCTTTCGTTATTTTGATGAAAAATCAAATAAAATTTCTGTACAAAAAAACACAGCATTAGCCGATCGTCAGATATTGATGATAACCGGAAATGTTGATAATAAGGAAGTATTTATTGTTGATAATAACAATAATAAAGATTTAACTGATGATTCTATTAGGACAATGGGAGAATTTGACAGGTTCTTTAAAAATAATCTGATTGAATGTACTTATAGGATTGACTATGGTGATAAAAGAATTGAAGATTCAGGCTGGTTTCAAATAGGAATGATTAATAATCAAATAATTGCATCTGGGGCTCAACATTTACTTGCAGATATTTATATTGACAATGTCAACTATCAAATTGCTGTAAATGATTATAGCCCATCTTCTTTTTGTTTTTATAGCCCAGTTTTAAGTGTATTGGAAAGCAACAGTGTTAGGAAAGATACACTATTAAAGAATGATCAGTTTGAGCTAGGTGAGTATCTAATACTGGGAGATCATTTTTACAAATTTCATAAACTTTACAACGGTAGCGGAACAATTATATTAACAAAAAATAATAGGCCCGATACGTTGATTGGAACCCAGATTGGTATGATAGCCCCTGTTTTCAATGGTCAAACAATGGATGGAGACACGATTTCCTATCAGAATTATAAAGGCAGGTATTTGTTGCTGATTAACGTTTCTTCTTGCTGGTCTAAAGTGAGTAGTTATCAATGTTATAAAGATTTAACTGAAGCATATAAAGGAAAGTTCTATTTTCTAGGAATAGATAATTCACCAAATATGCTTCGTCAAAATATTAAGGATTTAAAGCTTACAGGGAAGTTTATAATTGCCGAAAATAATTCAATAATTCAAAAGGCTTACAGACCGGAGTTTTGTTCCAGAACGTGCTTTCTTATTAATCCGAAAGGTCGCATCGTTGACAGATTTGAGATATTTGATTGGAAATCTCATTTGTCGGACTATTTTGAAAATTAAAAAAATAACGTTTGCCAACACACGGTATAGTGCATGCGGTTCTTTTAACTTGCAAACCCCTATGCATTCTGGCGTCGTTTTCGGCTTGACAGTCTCCACTGCGTGGGACAGTCAACCGCACGACACCATACCGCGGGAACGTTACCAACAAGGCGAAAAAACATCGTACACAAAATAAACAATGAGTTTTTTATCAATAATAAATAGAGAATATTTTTTACCTAAAACCAGGAAAATCAGATTGATTCTATCTGCTGGATTTGGTTTTGTAATTTTTCTAATGTTAATGCTATTTTCACCTTTTGGTTTCCATAATATTAAGTCTTTTTCTGAAAAAATTATTATTGCTCTGGGGTATGGATTCATTGCGTTCCTAGTATGGTTTTTAGGATTAATTTCAATTAAGTTGTTAAAATCTAATAAAGGAAAACTATGGCAGATATTAATTGCTTTGTTAATCATACAGTTTTTCTCTGGTGTATTCAATATGATTTACAACAATATTGTCTTTAAAAATCCATCATATTTTGAATTCTTTCTACAGTTTCAATTTGTAGTTTGTATGATGGGTATCATTCCCAGTGCTTATTTAATTCTTTTTATAGAAACAAATTATTACCTCAAAATAGTAACAGGAAACTCTGAAAAGTTAAAGGATGTAAATAAGCTAATTACTTTTCATGACCAAAATCCAGAGAAAAGTTTAATGGTAAAATCAAATGATATAATTTATATTCAATCGCAGGATAATTACATAAAAGTAGAGTGGAAAAACAGCGAAGACAAAGTAATAACATCCATGATAAGAGCTACGCTTAACTCTGCAATTTCTGCCTTGTCTGGCTATGATAGCATAATTCAATGTCACAGAAGTTATCTTATTAACTTAAATCATGTTGAAAATGTAAAAGGAAATGCACTTTCAAAAAGATGTATTTTACTTTATTCTGAATCTACAATTCCAATAGCACGCCCGAAAATCCAACTCGTATTAGATAGATTAAATTCAAAAGATTGATAAACCGGTTTCAATTCACCACAAAATCTTTCAGGTCATCCCATAAAATTGCACTTATTTACAATCAAAAATATTTTTGAGACGGTTATTAATCTCTAAATATTTTAACATGATTTTAAATAAAAAGAACAATCGTAAGATTAGCGTGATTATAGTAATTGGATTATTAGTTGCAAACTCTCTGTTTGCATGCTCAACCTTTGTTTTAAGTGATTCGAATAGTTTAGTATTTGGAAGAAACTTCGATTTTGATCTTGGGTGGGGTTTCATTGTAATTAATAATAGAGGAATAAAAAAACATGCAATTGTCGAAGCTCCCTACAAACCTGCAAGTTGGGAATCCAAATATGGAAGCATAACTTTTAACCAGATTGGCGTTGACGCTCCAATGGGTGGTATGAATGAAAAGGGATTAGTGATTGCCCAAATGGGATTGTTCGAAACAAAATATCCCGATATTAAAGGTGAAAATGTTGTAAATGTTTTAGAGTGGATTCAGTACCAATTAGACAATTCATCAACTTTAGACGAAGTAATTCAAAATAGTGAAAAAGTAAATATCAATCCTGTAGAAATCATGCCTGTTCATTATTTAGTTTGTGATAGTCTGGGTAATAAAGGCGTTATAGAATTTCTAAATGGAAAATTTGTTGTTGTAAAAGGAAAAGATTTCTCAATACCTGTTTGCAGTAATATTCCCTATTATCAATCATTAATTACAACCAAAGAATATAAACCATTCGGAGGAGATAAGGAAATTCCCGAAAGGTGGGATAACATTCCGGATATAATCGCTATTGCCAATGCCATGATCTTGGATTATAGAAGTTCTTATAATCCGATTGATTATAGTTTCGAAATACTTAAAGCAATTGGTTCTGAAGACAAAACACAGTGGAGTATTGTTTTTGACATTAAGAATCGGGAAATCAATTATAAAACTCTCAACAATAAGGTTGTTAGGAAAATAAACTTAGATGATTACAATTTTACTTGTGAGAATGATATAAAGATACTTGATATTCAGGAAAACAAAAGTGAAATAATATTGCCAAAGAATTTTAAGTTATTAACCTACAATTTCTATTATGACTATAAAGCAAAACTTCTCGAAATCTTTAAAACTAACATAAATAATTTCCCTGAATTTCCAGAAAATATTCTCAAGAATGAAATAGATTATGCTATGAACAGAAAGTGCAATTAAGATATGTAATAAAAACGCCCAGTTGGTAACAATAAATATTGCTCATTTTGGCGGATAGTGCTAATTTTGAACATGGTTACATTTAATAAAAAATATAGCGGTTTGATACTATGGAGCTTTGAAATGCCAAACGCCCCATATTATCAACGTTAGCACCAATTAAACAACAACTAACTCACAAAAAATGAAACATATAACCTTATTAATTCTATTTGTCTTTACTATAAATTCAATTTTTGCGCAAGAAAATAATTTTAAAGATCAGGCAATTGAGCAATTTAAAAATGAAAATTATGCATCAGCAATTGAACTTATGGAAAAAGCATTAAATGAAAATCCCAATGATGCAGATGTATATTATTATCTAGGCTTTTTTAATCATTTTAATGCATACGATAGCAGACCGTTAAAAGGATACAATTCCGACTATTCAGACAAAATTCTTAATTATTTAGACAAAGCCTTAGAATTAAACCCGAATTATGGTGATGCAAAATATTTCTATTTTGTTGAATGCTTCGCTGTTGCATTTACGGAGTATCAACGAAATAATATAGACAAAGTAAAAGAACAGGTTGAAAAAGCTTATCAAAAAGGAGTAATTCCCGAATGGGCAATTGAACTAGGGAAAACAATACTTAATTCTTGTGATAAAGACGCAATATTATTTACACATGGAGATTATTCTTTAAATATATGTTTGTTCGTACAGTTACATTATGGTTATAGGAAAGATGTTTCTCTTATTCCGTTGTCATTACTCGATAGACCCTCTTTTGATTTAGTAATAAATGAAAATAAAAATTCAGATATTTTGCGAGGTGTTGATTTGGGGATAACAAAAGAACAGATACTTGACATGCATCCTTATAAATGGGATACAACTACTGTTAACCTGACAGTTCCTTCTACGCTAATTAATCAATATTCAATGCCTCCCAATTATACAATGGACTGGGTAATTGAACCCGATTTATATTCAGAACGGACTGTTGCAAGGATTAAAGGTGCTGATGTAAAAAAGCAAGCTTATCTTAGTTCAACGAGAGCAATGCTCTTAAATATCGTTGAAACAAACAAATGGACACGGCCAATTTATTTTACCAATACATTTGAATCATACTATTTGGCAGGACTAGATCAATACTTTCAAAATTGTGGATTAGTCTCAAAATTAACTCCTATAAATACAAAAGATACTCCATTTGAAATCAATGTATCTGCTTTGGAAACCTTAGTTTTTGTCACAGAGCTTCCAAAACTTAAGACAATTATTGACAACGACCAGCCAAGAGCTTCTGGTATCATCGGACTTTATCAATCTGCATATTTCATTTTAGCAAACCATTATAAAGAACAAAATGATCTCGAAAAAAATACTGAGGTAATAGAAAAATACAAACAAAACTTAATGATTGGATTTAAACCTGACAAAGAAAAAGGATTATTAGATTACCTTGAAAAAATGACAAAATAACTGGTGCTACCAGCCGGTCATAAAACATTGCATGGATTGTGCTAAATTTGAAAGACATAACATTTTATAAACGGCAGCAACGGCTTGATACGAAAGAGCTTCGAAATCGCTACGACAACATACAATTTACCGTTATAAGACAAAAGATTGGATACTGTTTTTTTAAAATCCTCCGGCTTCGTCTTCGACAAACCCACCTCCTTTGTCAGCAAAGGAGGAAGACCCACAGCTTCCCTGAAGATTCCGGCGATTCGTATCACAGCGCCACATTAAGGCCTGTTATGCGTGCATCCAATGGAGTGCTGCTTCGTGGGTTGAAAATGTTTTGGTATTGTATTTATTGGCAAATTCAAGGAGGGTAGAAAATACCACATCGTGAGGATCGTTCGATACGATGGCCACCTTTTTATTTCTTAGTTTAGAAACATGTGCGCGGTAAATCATAACCATTTTTTCGAAATGTTTCAGAGAGAAATCAAAATGACCGAATTCACAGTCAATAATAAACCCTTTAAAGTTACCAGGAATATTCATAGATTCAAGGGCATTCTGCCAGGTATCCAGAATATGGTTCAGATCAACTTTGCCTACTATTTTATTAATAAATACATTAGCCTGTTGATCGTAAATCAACGTTATGTTTTGGTTCATACCCGGTGGAATTATGCATTAGACGTTCAGTTAGTGTAAATATAGAATGAAATAGTAGTTTGTGCAAACTTTGTGCAACAGAATTAAACAAATAAATAACCGGCATATTTGACATATTTAAATATTATGGAAAAAAACAAAATAATGTCTGTCAAATAATTGAAAGGATTAGCTAAGTGGAATTGGAGTATTAAATAGTGTTAGGATACAGGTTTGTTTGAACACCTTAAATAAACTTCTGTTACATTTGTATGTTGCCGGACTTAAAATGAGATAGGATATAAACATTTTAAAACTAATTGTTTAACACTTAAAAATTTATATTATGTCAATTCAGAAAGTATGGATCGAAGAGGGATGTACAGCCTGTGCACTGTGCGAAGAAATTTGTCCCGATGTATTTGAAATGGAAGACGAAGCAGTAGTGAAAGATGGTGCTGATTTTGCCTCCAATGAAAACGATATTAAGGAAGCGGCTGAAAGCTGTCCGGTTGAAGTCATAAAATTTGAGTAGTAAAACCTCTTCACCTTGATATTGAATATTCATTAATAAGGCATGTTCAGGAAACATATGAAGTTGGTATATCGTTTATATAAAAGCAAATTTGCTTTTATATAAACGGTATTTTATTCCTCGCCTGTATTTCAACATCGGTACACAACGGCATTTAATTTCTTAATCTCCAGGGCAGATAACGCATCGTTTCTGTTTGGGGAATTCGTGTTTATTTTGACTTTCGATCTGCAAAATTGTGCTTGGGTTCCGGCACACTACCTGTGTAACGGTTTGAATTCCGGCGATAAGTTACCATTTTAATATCCCCCTCCGTCCTGATATTTCAAATAATACTACTGAACCATATTCCTGAGGTCCACCTACCTTTTCTGTAAATAGCCCTGAAACGTAATTCTGTTCCATAAAATCATAACATCTTATGATTGCTGTTTCCTACTGACTTGGTAGTTTTGCATCGGAAATCTATATTTAGAATAAATTAAAATAGCAATGAAAAGGACAGGGCTTTTGATGGCAGTGCTGGTGTGGACCGGCTTAACGTTTGCACAGGAAAACGGGACAAATCAGTATATTAATTCTGCAGAAAAACTCTTATCAACTGATGGCAGGCTAGTGATTGGCGGTTACGGTGAGGTTCATTATAATCAGCCGCTTGATGCAGATGTGAGGAATAACGGCAAGCTTGATGTACACCGTTTGGTTATGTTACTGGGTTATAATTTTAGCAGTAAAACACAGTTTGTTTCTGAACTGGAATTTGAACATGTGGAAGAAGTTTATGTGGAACAGGCTTTTTTACAACACCGGCTGAACAACTACATCAATCTGAGAGCGGGACTGATTCTTGTTCCCATGGGGATCACCAATGAATACCATGAACCGACAACCTTTAACGGTGTGGAACGCCCTGTAATTGACAATACCATAGCACCGACCACCTGGCGTGAAATAGGATTCGGTATCACCGGAAATATTCTGCCGGCTTCCTTAAAGTATCAGGCATACCTGATGAATGGCTTTAACGGGTATGACGGATCAGCGCATTTGAACGGTTCAAACGGTTTAAGAAAAGGGCGGCAGAAGGGAGCTGAGTCATTTATCAGCTCTCCGGATCTGGCTCTGAAACTTGAATACTACGGCATCAGGGGATTAAATGTGGGCGTCTCAGGTTACATAGGTTCAACCGAGAGTACGCTCTATAATGGTGTTGATAAAAGTGATGTAGCAGGACTTGCACGGGCAGACTCATCAATTGTTGGGATTACAATGTTTGGTATTGATGCACGGTATTCCTTAAGTGGATTTGAATTCCGGGGGCAGTTTTATTACACCGGTTTAAGCAATACGGCTCAGTACAACGCCTTTACTGCAGATTCAAACGGAAAACCTAATGATTTAGGACGTGCCATGACCGGCTGGTATGTCGAAGCAGGGTATAATGTATTCCGGTTTTGTAATACGGAAAATGAACTGGTTCCTTTTATTCGCTATGAATATCTGAACACACACCAACAGGTTGAATCATCCATCACGGCGAATCCTGCGTATGAGAAGAATATTATTACCACCGGATTGACACTGGGGCTGACAAAAGGAGCCGTGGTTAAGGCTGATATGCAGTTTGTGAAAAACGGAAGTGGTAATGCTTACAGTAAGGTTTTTAATGCCGGGGTTGGGGTAATGTTTTAAAATTGAGTATGCTTTTTAAAAGTATTATAATCGGAATTATAGCAATCGTTTCAGTTTTTGGAGTGCCTGCGCAAAATGCTGTTGATTTTCAACATAAAAGCCTGCAAAAGGCACTTCAAAAATATGAAATATCTTCTGTTAAACACCTTAGAGAAATTGCCTTATCTGACTCCTTAAACAAAACGCATGTGGTTAGTGGTAAGTTTTTCCGGATAGTGGATGATCCTGAGGCGACCATCCGTTTTGTGTATGTTGGACGCGTCTTAAGCTGCAGGGCAGGAGGATGTTCCATCAACGGCAATAAAAATCATGACGGTGATTCAGAATATTTTGACTATTTCATGTTTTTTGATCCGGACAAAACTGTCCGTCTTGTGAAAGTATTTAATTATCAGGCTACACACGGTCAGGAAGTCACCGCGCATGGCTGGCTGAAGCAGTTTGCCGGATTTGATGGTACAGATAACCTTGATGTAGGAAAAAATATCGATGCCATTTCCGGTGCTACAATTTCAGTGAATGCTCTAACATTTGATGTTCAGGAAAAGACAGGTATCTTACAGCGAATGAAATAGCAATTCTATTCCTACCAGATCATTTAAGAATACATCCACAAATCCAAGTTTTAGAAAAGGAGGTATCCGTCAGCACCTCTCCCGTAAATCAGGACTTTACAAGAAGGACTGTCCGGAGCACATTTGATGGCCATAACAAGGGTTTTTGTATGCTACACTTAAAATCTTGGATCTTGTGTCTTGATTCTTGTATCTATAAAAAGCCTTGAAATATTCCCATCAATTCCATATCTTTAATCCACCAAAATTGAAACAATTATCTCTATCGCAAAATTATTCACCATGGAAAATTTACAACAATTACATGATTCATTTCCCTGGCTTTTACCGGTTCTAATCGTTGTTATGCTGTGGGAAGCAGTATGGAAGGTAATCGCATTGTGGAAATCAGCCCGGAATAACCACCTGGCCTGGTTTATCTGTATTGCCGTTTTTAATACCGCAGGCATTTTACCCATAGTATATATCTTAATGCAAAGAGGAAAGGCAGAAATCCAACATTAAAGATCTTTTTTTTTAATAGGATCGTGTAGAAATATATTCCTTATTGAGGGCATGGATCTGTTGGCAGTAATTTAAACTAAACCACATGAGTATTTATAATAAAGGCTTTTTACAAATATGATTTTCAGAGAAGCTAATGTTAATGACATAAAACAAATTCAAATTGTAAGAAATTTGGTGACTGAAAATACGTTATCGAATCCAAATTTGATTACGGATGAGGACTGTATTGAATTTATAACTCAGAGAGGAAAAGGGTGGGTTTGTGAAATTGATAAGCAAGTTATCGGATTTTCAATTGTTGACTTAAAAAATAATAATATTTGGGCTTTGTTTTTAAAACCTGAATTTGAGAGTCAAGGTATTGGTAGGAGACTTCATGACCTAATGCTTAATTGGTATTTTGAACAAACCAGGACCAGCGTTTGGCTGGGTACCTCACCGAAAACAAGAGCGGAGATGTTTTATAGAAAGATTGGATGGACTGAAATTGGAACTCATGGGAAAGGAGAAATAAAATTTGAAATGACCTTTGAGAACTGGAAAGATAAAAGTTAAACAGAATCGGGTACATTGCGATTTCCTATTATGATGGAGTAAAACAAAAACAAACAGAATCCTTAAAATGGCAAAGATAAGAATACAGGATATAAGCGGCGGTAATATTGAGATATGCAGGGAACTCTGTAATGAATTAATGACTTATCAGGCTGATAAGTCTCATTTCAGAACGGATGTGTTGCAGGAAATGACATTTGACAACAGACTAAAGCCAAGTTTCGAAAGTGCTCAAATGAAGAAGGTATTGGTAGCTTTTGATGGTGATACTCCGGTTGGCTATGTATATGCAGAGGTATCAGATGTGACAGAAGATTTGAAGTATTATGTTCCTGACTGGGCCAGCTCTATTTATGAAAAAGGACAACTTATATTTTATCCTGACGAACAGAAACTGCCTTCCAGGCTGGGAACGTTTAATAATATCTATATTAAACCACAATATCAAGGATTAAAGCTTGGTTATCAACTAAGCAATGAGGTGATAGAGTGGATGAAAAGCATGGAGGGAATAACAGGTATATATGTTTATGTATCCAACGGGAATGAGGAGGTCGTGGATTTTTATAAGCGGTTCGGATTTGAATTCAGTCATGAAGTATTTGGTGGATTTATAACAGCCTATTATAAAAAAGTATAACTACCACACCATAACAAATCTCATATCGGCTACAATTTAAAGTATTGAAATATCAAAGATGATTGGAAACAATGAAGGGAATAAAATATACATTTTCAGCTGAACCATGGCAATACGGTACTTCCGGTGGTTGGTATTTTGTTACATTACCGATAGCATTATCAGAAGAAATCAGAACAATATTTAAATCAGAAGAGGAAGGCTGGGGCAGACTAAAAGCAACAGCAAGAGTAGGGAAAAGCGAGTGGAAAAGCGCCATATGGTTTGACACCAAAACAAATGCATATTCCTTACCGTTAAAAGCAGAAATAAGGGCCGCAGAGAACCTTTCGGCAGGTAAACGTGTGGATGTCATTATCTGGATTTAACCAAAGTGCCGGGTAACGTCTGATGCGGAATTTCTATAGATTCATTATCGTTTATTTTTATTAAATTTGATGCTTACAAAACCTCTAAAACTCTCAAAATGACTCCAGAAAAACCTCAACTCCGCGATCCACAGATTGAACCAACCGATGATGTATTAAAACAAGTGTTAGGCGAAAGTGTATATCCCGTTTTTTCAGAATTAAGACAAATTGCAATCAACGACTATGGACTGGAATTCATGTGGCAGTATTACAAGGATGGTGGTGCCTGGTTGTGTAAGGTGGTGCATAAAAAGAAGACCATATTCTGGTTATCGGTTTGGGATAAATATTTTAGGGTGGCCTTTTATTTTACAGAAAAGACCAGACCTGGTGTTACTGAACTCAGCATTAATGATGATCTGAAAAAAAGCCTGTATTCCACAAAGACATTTGGAAAACTAATTCCATTGGAATTTCAAATTACCGAATCGCAGCAGTTGGCAGATCTCCTGGAGGTAACGGGATACAAGAAGGGGTTGAAATAAATCACTAATATTTTTTTTGAGATGGAACGTTTAATAAACTAAATATAATCGTGTCTCTGCTATTTTATTATAAACTGCAGTTTATCAGATCATAATTTCACCACCTTTTCCGTCATTCCGTTAACATATACCAGGTAAACGCCGGATGCTAAATCGGCTGAATTTATTCTACTGGTATTTGATGCTGATTTTATAACCTGCCCATTCATATTATAGATGATGACCTTCTCATACGATTTATTCAGAACGATATAATCGCTGACATGATTATTCAAAACGGGAGAATCCGGTTGATTTGCCTGTTTTTCATCTATCCCGGCAGTAATATCCGATGTTACCAGAATGTTGAATACAAAGGTCACCGTAACCGGTGAGCCTCCAGCCGGTGTGTAAACCAGTCCCTGTTTAATAGTAAATTCATCGCCTTCCTTACACAGATTTGGGTATTGCCCGATGTTGAAAGTCAGCGTTCCTGAGTTTAGTTCCGAGAAAATATAGCTGCTGTTTCCCCAACTGGTTACATTTCCGCTTTTGCCGAACCAGTGACCGGGGGCATTGGCCGTGGAGGTGTAATTTTTGCTTCCATCCGGGTTAATGGCACAGTATTTAATGGTTGAACCGAATGCAGCTTTAACGTCCGAAAGGTTCAGACAGAAAGCCTTACAGATGGTTTCCATGTTTGGCTGAACCGGTGTACTTGGATACGGATTGGCACTGCCAACAAAGGGTATCATTCTTACATGTTGTGTAATGGTGGCATCATGTGGCACATCTTCCTCTGTAAAATTGAAGGTGCCATACAAATTGGTATTTGCAAATTTTACCTGGTATGGCCATTGCTCATCGTTTGAATCATCATCGTCCCAGGGATGACGCCAGTGTTGGGACGGTGCACCGGTCACAACCATCCATAGCTTTGTGCAGTTTTCCGGACAGAGAACGGTTAAAGTGTCTTTGGGATTATCAAGCGATCCTAAATAACTCGGCGATTTCATTGGACTATAGAACCTGCTTCCATCTGCATTCAGGCCAACCAGTCCGTAACGCCATCCTGCATAAGCCTTGTTTTTTACATTCCGGTAACCATCTGAACCTGCTTTGCCTTCAAAGAAAACCGTAACCGGTTCGCCGGCATCGGGTACATTCAGTCGGAAAGTATTGTAGCCGTAGTTTTCCAAACATTCGTTCGGATCGATAATGAGATAGCCATCATCCGAAGGACTCACTGTGTTGGACGAACGTGATGTGATATAGTTCTTACCTCTGTCCCGCAGTACCGGAATATCCCAGGTGACAAACCGTGCTGCACGATCGTACATCTCATCGTTAAATTCTGACTGCGATGTATTAGTCAGTCGCTTATAGGCTTCAACCGGATCTTCGGGGTATTGTGATTCCCTCCATAAGTATCCAATAAAATCAAATCCATGAAGATAGGTCCAGTAATCCTGGATGAAATAGTTGGCATAGCGCGGTGACTCATGCAGAATATTTCTGTAGGTATTATTCAGGTATTCACTGAAGCGGTAGTCACTGAACTGTTGATCCGGAAATACTTTGAATGCCTGCCATTGTGCACATTGCTCCCACCAGCAGTTTCCACCGGATCCGTTTGATCCGAACCCATATCTCCATCCGCCGGGGAATCCGTCACAATGTACCTGGTATTGAAAACAATGACCAACTTCGTGCGCCACAGTTACGCCCAAAGCCTGGGCAGCCCAGGCACTCAGATTAAGCAGTCCGATCATATCATCTACACCTGATCCACTGGCAATCCAGTCGGTGGTATAAAACAGCAGAATGATCATTTTATACTGATCTGTTTTAGACTGTCCTTCAATAATAAATTTCATGGAATCACGATACATGGCAAAACCGTCTTCGGCAATGGCCAGAACAGCATCGGTATTAACTCTGTAATCTGTGTTGGCTAATGTTTTCGGGTTCGATCCATAACCGGCTTCCCAGAAAATAATAAAATTCTCTGATTCCACACTTCGTTGGTAGCACCATTGGCTGGACTCGTTGTTAAGATCCATATTGCCAAAGGAAGACGGTTTGTAAATTGCTTTCTCCTGAGTCTCGGCGTTTAAGGGAATTATACCCAAAACCAATAAAAACAGTATTAAAATCTTTATGCCTGTGTATCGCATTTCTACATTTGTTTGCAGCAAACTTAAATTAAATCCTCTTGTGGTACAAGAACAGCAAACATAAGTGCAAAAGATTTGCGAATTTGTGCTATTTATAAGGGCAGTGCTTAAGAATAATTCTTATGGAAAGATAAACTATGTCGCTGTACGCATGTTTATTATGTAATTATTTATGTGAGATCCTAATAATAACCATAAAATGATGAAGGCCGGGTCTAAGATTCTGATAATTTATTTGTTTGTGATAGGGCTGAGTTCCTGTGAAAAAAACAATCTTCCTGATAATGTTGATTTTCGTCAGGAGATGCGGAATTTTGTGATGAGTATTTCCGATTATGCCCGGAGTAAAGTGCCGGGTTTTATTGTCATACCGCAGAATGGCAGGAACTGATCACAAATAATGGTGAGGTTAATGGTGTTTTGGAAACCACCTATTTGAACGCTATTAATGCCGTTGGTCGCGAAGACTTATTTTATGGGTATAATAAAGATAACGAAGCTACTCCAACATCTGAAATGCAATATATGCTGGATTATTGTCTGTTATATGATCAGAATGGTGTGGAGGTTTTAGTGACAGATTATTGTTCAACGCATATTAAAATGGATGATTCATATGCCAGGAGCAATACTAATGGATTTATCTCTTTTGCCGCAGTTAACAGGGAATTAAACGATATTCCGGATTATCCCAATGAACCGTACAATGTAAACAGTAACGATGTTGGGTCAGTGGCTGATGCTAGAAACTTTTTATACCTGATTAACAGCGGGAAATTTGCCACCAAACAGGATTTTATCGAGGCTGTATCTGCTACAAATTACGATCTCATTATCATGGATTTGTTTCATGAGGATGTGCCTTTTACTGCGCAGGAAACCGCAGAACTGAAATTAAAAAAGAATGGAGGGACGCGTCTCGTAATATGCTACATGAGCATTGGGGAAGCCGAAGATTACAGGTACTACTGGAATAATATGTGGCTTAAAAGTCCACCGGAATGGCTCTACAAAGAAAACCCGGACTGGGAAGGTAACTACAAGGTTTGGTACTGGGATCCGGAATGGCAGAAAATTATTTTTGGAAGCAATGATGCCTACCTGGATAAGGTTATCGCTGCCGGATTTGATGGTGTTTACCTGGATATTATAGATGCCTTTGAGTACTTTGAAGAAATCAGGTAAAATTTATATTAACCTACTCTTCTTCTTTTATTTTTGTTACGGACCCTGTACAGCCTTCAGTTTCAGGAAGACCGTCAATCCATACCCTTAGCTGCCGAATCCTGTCCTCCGTCAATGATTTTTTGATAGCCGCATAGCACATTGGAAACATACTTCCATAATAATGACTTCGTTCATCCATTGGAAATCTGGCTTCCATTTCGGCATCCCTGAATTTTATCCAAAGGCGTTGCGATTTTTTCAGGTTCTCCAGAAATGTTCTATCATTTGCATATTCGATAAATATTTGCTGATATATAACATTTAGAACGCTATCAGCTTCCGCAAAACTATCAAAAGCTTCCTGGTTCATTTCTGCTTGTGTTTGTGATTTTGTAGATTGTGCAAAAGCCAGAAGAAACAACATAATCATTATGCTTGTTAAGGTATTCCGAAATAAGTGCATGGGATTAAATAGTTTTAAGGTTTATGTTTAGAAACACGGTTCGAATGATTTACTTTGACATATGTTTTTGAAAAAATATCTGCATCTACGATCCATTGCTCAGATGTATTCCCTGGTGCTAATGGTTGCAGCAACATATCACCTATTTTACCGTAAAGAATATTGTTTGCCGAAATTCTTATTGCTCTTTTGGTGGTGAGCCGTTTAGCCGAGACGATGTGTTTGTCCTGAATTGGCTTATATGTGCTAAAACCTTCGTTATCAGCAGAGGCTGGAATTAACAGGTACTTTTCAGTTATATTATTTTCCGTCATAATCCATTGTTCGCCTTCAGAGCCAATACATAAATATTCTCCTTTTTTGCCTGTTAATTCGCTGTTCTCAAGGCTGTTGATGGTAACAGTATTATCAAGCTTCTTAGCTCGGATATTCGCTGTTTTAACATAAGTCTCAGGGGCCTCGGTATACCGCTTGAAATTATCATATTCACTTTTGAGATTAATCATCGTTTTTACAACTTGCGCATGCAACATTTTATCTTTTTCAATTTCATCCTGATTTAAGGTTTTATACGGAACCAGAAGTGGATGTACTTTTAAACGGTCATTTCGTTTGTCTCCGTAAGTCCATCCAGACATTACGCGTTCAGCCATCCATCGACGGTGTTCTGTCTCTGATGAAATTAGTTCATTAGCCTGTCCTTTGCCAATATTTTTTTCAGAAAGATGAAGACTTCTTAATTTTATAGGGTAACTATCAACAAGGTATCTGTTAGCCCATTTATAAGTTTCAGATAAATCATCCCAAAGTTGGTGTTGATGATGTGTAAATGAGTCGGGTTTATTTACCAACGCATTATAAGTTTCGTTTGCTTTGGAGGCCATAATGTCTGTCATATCATCAAAAATGAAGTTTTTATCCTGCATGCCAAAATACCATACATTGGGATGACAGTTCTTATGAAGATTGTGGTTGTCGTTTTGTCTGATAAGTAAAGGAATCCGTTGCGTAAAAATTTCCAGTGGCAGACTTAATCCAACAGAAAGGGCAAAGTCAGGATCCGAGAAACAAACTGCAATATAAGTCATTGCCTGTGGGTTATTAATGCTGTGATGGAACAAATTGTGTGTGTCTTCTGAGTAAACATCATAATCATAAAACTTTATCTCCAGGTCATCAAGACGGTCCTTTCCTCTGAATTCTGCATTAAAAGTCTGTTCTATCTCACTAGCTTTTTTGTCTATCACAGAAATAACTGTTTTTTCTTTATTCGGGAAATGACATATTCTGGCCGCCTGCGTTATTAATGCCAAACTCATTTTATTATATCCCAGGATATAAAGATCAACGAATAAGTTGCTGTTTTTGGTTATAGGTTCCTGGTCCAGAGGTGGGTAGATCGGTTCATCATTAAAGAACGTGGCAAAGTTGACAAAAATATGTTTCGACCATTGTTCATAGAAACTGATTGGATAAAAGCTCACACAATCATTATAATCCGGATCCACGTTAAAATCCTTAGCTATCCTAAAGGTTTGAGATTCATTGAAGTATACATAAAAAGGAATCTTTCTTGTATCATTTTTTTTGGAACGGATCATTCTTGCTGCTTTATCAAAGCAATCTATGTTTTTTGCATCTGATCCGGTTTCGTTTGTTTCATTCGTAACGATGGCAAGTTTAGCATGTTCAAGACCTAATTTACTTAACTCTTCCTGAGAACTTCTGTCACCACGATATATATATATGTTTTTGAGGATTTTATGATTGATACTTGCCCTGAGTGCAGCTCTTATCGTCGTTGCATCCTGATCTGAGTGAATCACGATTACCTCGTTGGTATGATATCCTTTCCAGTTGTAAATCTGCTGAATTAAGTCAGCCGTCATAGAATTATAACCGAACAGAATATAATGGTTTTTAAACTTGTACCGGACAAGACCATTCTCAAGTTTTTTAATCCGTTCAAAATACGCATTGGTAATGATTGCAATCATTATTCCGCCACAAAGTATCCACCCCAAAATAGTAACTATAAGTGTAAATAGTTTGTCTTCGCTGTCATTCAGATAGCCAGGATCGATTAACCTGCTAACAATAAACCATACTCTGTCCTTTACAGGTGGAGGTGTATGGGCATTGGATTTGATCGGATCAACCTGTTGCGAGACTAATGAATCTGAAGGAACCGGTGTTATCAGCTTTTCAATATGTGTAACGACTTCGCTGCCCAGAGAAAGCCTGCTACTGAAAAGTAAAAAAACAGAAGCCAGTATTACGATCAAGCCAATCAATGCTGCCAGTTGAACCCAAAACGATTTTAATATGAGTTTATCGAATAATTTTTTCATGATGTTATGATGAGAAGAAAAACGGATGATAATGAAAGTTTAATAATTATGTATGTATTCTTTATATTTCAACAATATTTCGTCGTATTTAAAAGCAGGGACTTCATATTTTATATGGTAAAAACCAACCTGTCCGGCTTTGAAGTCATATTCTAAAAATTCATTATTTGACCACAGACAGATTATTATTTTTTTATCTAAATTTTTTTCCTGAGCAGTCACCTTTATTAATTCTTCCCTTGTCATTGTCATATCCCAGCTTCCATAAGCACACAGTATAGAATTTTTCTGAAAGTCCAGTTTGCTGGCTTGGGTTTCAGGAATAATATTAGTTATATAAACAATTTCTTTGTTTTCAATGAGGGTGTTTGTCTCATCATATAGCAATCGTTCCGATATTTGTCCGAATATGTTATATTTTAATTCAGCTCTGGCAAAACTAAGCGTTCCGCAGATAAGGTTATTATTGAGATCCAAACATATCATCTCTTTAATCTTATTCCTGCAGTTATACACATTTTTTATAGTATGAAAACCTTCTGATTTTGAATTGCATGGTTGATCATTAACATCATAAAGGCTGGTTTCAGTTTTATTACCCCGGTCATCATATTTATATCGGATAAAGGCATTCCCATCATCCTGAATCATTAAATTGCCATCTGTATCTAAAGATGATTCTTCTATAAGAAGGCTTTTTTCGTTGTACTTTAATCTTCTTGTTGCATACTTGTATTTGGGAGGAACCGTTAGGCTATTCTTCTCATCATACAAGGATTCTTCAATTAGATTACTTCTGCTGTCGTACATTTTTGTGAATTTGGCATAGCCCTCAGCACTATTGCATAAATTATTTTCTTCATCGTAAAATTTTTGTTCTGTTACCCTTTGATAACTATCATAGATACAGGAGAATTTCGAATAGCCTTCTTTAGTCTTACATGGGTTTCCAGTAACATCATAAAATCTAACTTTGGTCATATTATTACGTTCATCATATTCTATCTCCTTTTTTGCGATTCCTTCAGTGTTTAATATTGGTTTGCGATCAATGCCAAAGTATGCTCTTTCAATTACTTTATTTCTTTTGTTATATTTCAGTTTAAAGCCATGTATCCCGCTAACATCAACACTTGGCTGTCCATCAATATCATAATACCATTGTTCTGTCTGGTTGCCGCTTAGATCATAGGAAGATGTTGATGATGAAAAATAATAATCTGCATCTTCGTTGAAGCAGGGCAAAGAATCTGCACCCCAAAAACTAACTTTTACCATGTTACCGTACTCGTCATAAACAAACTTAATTGCTGAATAATGGTTCTGAAACAATGCGTATTCCCCATCGGGGCCATAATAGGTCACGTCTAATAGTAATCCCTCTGGTGTGTATTTGGATACCTGCCTGGCATAATTATCTTGCCTGTGGTTTACAAGTTTCCCTGCGGTATCATAATATGCAACATTTGTGTTATTCCCATAGATGTCGTATTCATTAATAATTTTTGCAAAACCCGATAAACCAGTACAGTTATTTCCATCCGAATCCAATAGGGTACTCTCGGTTACATTGCCTCTTTTATCGTACTTAAATTTTATTTTTGAATAACCTTCATATTTGTATTGTGTGGGTGATGACTGTTTATCAAAATAGGATTGTTCCAGTAAGTTGCCCTCTTTGTCATGTTTTGATTTTATAATAGCATAGCCGTAATTGCAACAAGTTAAGCTATCATCTGTATCGTAAAACCTCTTTTCTTTTTCATAATCATTTTCGTCGTACGTTATCCTGACTTTAAAATATCCATTATTACCGGTTATTGGTTCTCTTTGTGATCCAAAATAAGTTTGTTCTGTCACCTGTCCATGTTCGTTAAACACAGATTTCATTAACGCATAGCCATCTGAACCAGGATATACCAGTTGGTTATTATGCCAATAAGATGTTTCAATCTCATTATTTTTATTATCATAAACGGACTGTTTGGAAGATACACCTGCCGAATTTGTACAGGGGAGATGATCTTTGTTGAAAAAGGCTTTTTTAACAAGGTTTCCATTGTCGTCGTATGTATTTTCAACAATCGCAATACTTTCATTTAAATTGTCGATAGTGTTATTCAGATCCTTAAATTCAATATAAGTAGGGTTGTTATCAACATATCTTCTGAAAACAGAAGCGTATCCTGATGAATTAAAACACGGATTTCCATCAACACCAAAAAAATGCTGTTCAATTTGGTTTCCTCTTTTATCGTATTTGGCGGTATAACCAGCATAACCATCTTTAATAAGCCGGAGATGGTCATCAAAACCAAAATACTTCATTTCCGTAATATTGCCGTAGGCATCGTATATAGCCTTATATTTTACATAACCGGCTTTACAAATTACAGGTTTATCACTAATTCCAAAACAGCTCTGTTCGACAATATTCCCATGTTCATCATATGTGAAACGTAGTTTTGCGTACCCATCTTTGTGTAGTATTGCATTATCATCGGCATCGTAATAGGTTTGCTCCGCAATATTTCCGTTGCCATCAAGTTTGTTCTTAAGTTTAACATATCCCTCTTCATTCATAACGCATTTACCGTCTTCATTCAGATTGATTTTTTCTATAAGCCTTCCGGCATCGTCATACTTACAGCCCGGATCATCATTTTCATTGCTATGAATTTCTTCTTTGTTTTTATCTGCGTAATTTACTTCAAGAAGTCTGCCCGATAGATCATAGTTCGCAGTATATTCGTAAAATCCCTGATTACTTTTGACAGGCTTATTTTCAATATCTAAATAAGTCTGTTTCGTCAAATTACCTCTTTCATCATATTCTGATATCATTTTATGGTATCCCCTTGAAGCAGTTACCGGATTTTCATTTAAATCATAGTAAGCTTGTTCTGTTTCTAAGTTACTGGTATTAAATTTTGAAATGATTTTAAAACATCCCTCATTTGTTATAACCGGGTTTTTATCTGTATCGTAATGTGTAGTTTGAATATCATTACCCTTAATGTCATAAACATTACGCACAATGGCATAGCCTGTATTGTTTAGCACAAGGTTACCGTCTTCATCGTAATATGCAGTTTCAATTTCATTTCCTCGTTTGTCATAAGCGGAGGTGTAACTGGCATAATTACAATCTTTTAAAGCTGTTGGTTTATTGTTGGTATCAAAACAACTTGTTTTAGTTCTGTTTCCTGCGAGATCGTATTCATATGCTCCCCGGTAGATGCCTTCTTTTGAGTAGCAGGGATTACCGGCAGTATCCTCAACAAAATATTCTATGAGGTTGCCCCTGCTGTCATACCGGGCATTGTATATGGCGAATCCTTCTGAAATTAAAACAGGCTTGCTGTCAATGTCGAAATACGATTCCTTAATTATTTTTCCATTTTCATCATATTCTTTTGAAAAGGATGAATAGCCACCATTTAAAAGACACGGTTTATTATTGATCCCGTAAAAGGATATGTTTATAATTTCAAATTTATCGTTATATGTTATTATCGATTTGGCGTATCCATCTGTACAATAGGTTAAGTTCTCTTCTTTATCAAAAGCTTTTTCAATTCGTAAATTGCCATTTTTGTCATAGAAATGTTCGTATAGAAATATACCCTGATTTATTGTACATTTTTGTTGTTTTTCATCAAATGCATAAATTTTACGTGGATATCCATACTCATCCGAGATGATTTTTTTTATGGCGAAGCCCTCTTTACCTGTACATAATTCATTATTCGTGTTATATAACTGATATTCATTTATGTTGGCCTTTTCATCGTAATGAATAATCATTTTAAAATAAAGATCATCGCAATTAACAGGTTGCATACTATCATTGTATTCACAAAAAGATGAGATATTACCATTCATATCTGATTCCATAATTTCACAGGCGTAGCCTTTTTCATTTATAGTTAGTTGGTTTTTAAGGTTTACATATTCAACTTTGCAAATATTCCCAAATTTGTCATAATTATATTTTTTCCCTGCAAGTCCCTGACGGTTGGTCAGGGTATCGCCATTAACATCTAAAAAATATATGCTTATTATTCTTCCCTTTTCATCAAGTGAGAAAGCTTTCCCAAATATACCGTTGGCATCGCATACATTTTCTAATCCGCCATATTTATAATAGACGGAAGTAGCATATCCCTCATCATTTCGCGTTATGGAATAATGGTTTATTTTACTTTTGTTAAGTGTGGAATTTAAAAGATTTTCTCTAATACTTGTCATATTATTGGCTAATACCGCATCTTTCCCCTGGGCGTTTTTTAAATCTACTTCATCAAATTTATTCCCTGCATATTTATAGCTCATCAAAACTTTATTATTTCGATCGGCAAAGTCAACCTGACTGAGTTGCTTTTTGCTGTTATAAATAATAAATTGTTTGGTTGGCCTGTCAGTATATTCTGAATGGTCGTGTTCTAAAGGGCTTAACGAAGAGTTGCAGTGCATCACTGAGCGCAATAATCCTTTTTCATAAGTAAATTGATAAAACCTGTTTCTAACGGCACGCTCTTTTTTTGATAGTTTTATTACTCCCTCCGGAATACCCCATTTGTCAACATAGTCTACGTAATATTCATATTTTGGGATATAATAATCCCATGATAAATATCCACCTATTCCAAACATAATAAATAAACCGATGGCTATACTCCGACGAATAATTTTCTTTTTGCGCTCAAGACGATTATGCCGGTTCCATAGTTGGTCAAATTTTAATCCCAGGATAGCGGCTACTATTTTTACGAAAGCTTTATCCCTACCTAACTCTGTAACAGATGCTCCAAGTGTGTCCAAAGAAATGGCCGGAGGAAAACAGTTCCGGTCATCATTATTTTCATCAGGTATTCCATCTACTATAAAAGGGATGACTTTATCACTTCTCCCCATCTTTTTAAAAGCTTCTATTTCATGGTTTACCCATTCAGATTTTGCACTGTTGGGTGAGCAAACCACAATTAGACATTTTGAATCTTCCAGTTCCTCTTTTAAGGATTGGGTAAGACTTCCGACTCCAATATCTGTTTTATCCCGGAATACAGGTCTTATCTGTTTGGGTATATGATTGCCCGTCTCTTTTCTGATGATGCTTGGAAGTTTATAAGTCTCAAGCTTATTCTGTAACCATTTTGCCCATTTCTCATCTTTTCTGCTGTAACTGATAAAGGCGTAATACTGAAAGTTTTGGGGGTTCATGAGATTAATGATTTACTGTTTCAAGTGATCAATATTTCTATATAAATTCGCAATGAAGTTAAAACATGCCCATCATGCCAATATTCCTACCCACTTATTTAGCCCCGGACATATAGAATTACGTATATGAATTATTACACCGAAAGCTGTAGATAATGAACTGATATAATTGCAAGTATGTGTTAAAGTCTAAGTTTGTTATACAGGCGTCTCTTCAATTATCAATCTAATGTTAAAAACAAACTTTTGATGCATAAAGATAGTTAAAAAACGTAATTCGTATTAAAGTTTTAGATTTTTAGTTAAATAAAAATGCAATTGTTATATTTACTTGTTTCCAGAGTACAATATGTTTTATTCTTTTGTGTATTTAAACTATTGAAAAGTTTACACTTAACGTATGTTTTACCTGAACTGCATCTTATATGTTTTAGGCTAAGAGTCATATGGAATTTAGATTTTGATAATAGTACGACAGACTGTTTTTGAGTATATGATCCTTATGGATTTTCATATTTAAGTTTCAAAACCTATCCGGGAGATTATCCGGGAATAATCGCTATGATTTATTCATAATATCCCTTATTGTGCCCTTGAATGAGAGAAAATAACTGCTTCGTTGATATATCTCAATTTATTAAATGATTAAAATCTTTAACACATATTAAAACATATATTTTATAACATATTTGGTTAACTGATGTTATCAATTATGTGTGCATTAACCAAATAATACTAAATTTGTGACTCAATTTTAAGTATATGTTTTTCTTTGGAGCATTTTCAACACTATTACCATATGTCATCATCGCCGTGATCTACTCGGTGTTTATGATAACATTATCTGTTGAAAAGCACAGTAAATCACATGTCGAAAAGGTTGAAGCCAAAAGCATCTATATGGAGTCTTCTGAACAGGAAATATCAGAAGATACCATTCATTATACAGATGTACAATATGCGATGTCTGAGGTTATCAGTATAACAGGATTGGATTATGTACTTCCGGTGTATACAGGTAATTTCAGTCCACCAAAGAACAGGGACTACTATGCTGATGAAGCATATGATGATTTTTCCTTGTTTCCAAATCCACCTCCAATATATTCATAATTCCGGATTGCTGAATTATTACCGGTTCAATATACCCGTATGGATATTGTAATAGCCGGCTGGTTTTATGAATTTTCAAATTTTTTATTAATATTTCTATAAGTCATGATTGGTGTATTAGGAATAAACCATAAGACAGCGAACATTGAAATTCGCGAGTCGTTTTATATTGCTGAGAATGAGGTGATACCATTATCAGAACTTATTATAGATCAAACCGACGTCAAAGAGATCGTCATTTTATCCACCTGTAACCGGACCGAAATTTATTTCTACCGTGACAGATCGTGTAAGAACAGAACCATAAAACAAATTGTCGAGATCCTCAAAGAGTTTAAACACATTGAAAAGGATTTCAATAATTCATTTTACGTATACATACACGACGAGGCTATCAAACACCTGTTTGAGGTGGTTTCAGGAGTTGATTCACTTGTTTTAGGAGAGAATCAGATTGTAAATCAGGTGAAAGAATGCTATCTGAGAAGCACCAAAGCGGCCCTTACCGGAGCCATACTGATGCGTTTATTCCAGAAGTCCTTCGAAACGAGTAAGAAAGTCAGAACCAAAACAAAAATACAGCAGGGCGCCACATCTGTAAGTTATGTAGCGATCGACTGGTGTTACAAAAGACTCGGTGATTTATCCCAGAAAAATATTCTTTTAATCGGTACAGGCGAAACAGGGAAAATAGCACTTAACTATTTAAGTGATAAGGGAGCCAAAAACTTTTATATGGTGAACCGCACCTACGAAACAGCAGAAAAGTTTGCCAAACTGTATAAAGGAAATGCAATCCGCTTTGAGAATTTTAAAGAACATCTTCCTGACTGCGATATTGTAATTACCGCAACGAGTGCTAAAAATCATCTGATTACTAAATCTGACGTTGAAAAATACATTAACGGCAAACCAAATATCTTTGTTGATCTTTCTGTTCCCAGAAATATTGATGATGGTATAAAAGAGTTGCAGAATGCAGAAGTTGTTTCTGTGGATGACCTGCAAGGTTCAGTGGATTATACCAATAAAATGCGCTTTGACAGTCTGGATAAGGCCAGCATGATCATCAGGGAAATGACAGATGAATTCAAGGAATGGTTCGAACACAGACGATTAAGGCCTGTCATCAATTCCATTACAAAGAATTTCAATACCATACAGAAAAATGAGATTGAAAATTCCAGAAAGTTTTATGGTGACGAAGAAATTAAATTGATGGATGAGTATGGCGAACGTCTTGCTCAGAAATATGCCAGGAATGTGATCAAACAGTTGAAAGCCTTATCAACAAATGAAAAGGATGACAGCATCATAGAGAAAGTTCAGTCTTTGTTTTTATTTAATGATTAAGGCATTTGTTTATGCAACTTGAAAAACTGGTTATAGGTACACGGGGAAGTCAGCTGGCGCTTTACCAGGCTAACTATATGAAGGATATCCTGTCAAAAAACTTTCCTGAGTTACTTGTTGAAATTAAGATTATTAAGACCAAAGGGGATAAAATACTCGATGTTTCGTTATCAAAAATTGGCGATAAAGGGCTTTTTACAAAGGAGCTGGAGGTTGAACTGATCAACGGTACAATCGATATTGCCGTGCATAGCCTGAAGGATATGCCGACACAGCTGCCCGAAGGTCTGAAACTGGCAGCCGTAAGCGAACGGGGTGACATTAACGATGCCCTGGTGAGTTTTACCGGCAAAAAACTAAAAGATTTAACTCCGGAAGACCGCGTTGCAACATCAAGTCTGAGACGCAGGGCGGGACTACTGAATTACAATAAAAATATTACCATTGTCGATATCAGGGGGAATGTAAATACAAGGCTCAAAAAGATGGAAGACGGTTACTGCGATGCCATGATTATGGCCTATACCGGACTGAAGCGCCTCGGACTGGAAAAGCATGTGTCGGAAATTATTTCTCCCGATATTATGATTCCGGCCGTGAGCCAGGGAGCCATCGGCGTGGAGACGGTCACCGGAAGACCCGAACTGGATGCCGTTATGCAGCAAATAAGCAACGAAGACACATGGATATCCATCACTGCGGAGCGCGCATTTATGCGTACCCTGGAGGGTGGTTGCCAGGTTCCTGTGGGGTGTTACACCGAACTAAAAGAAGGCCGGTTAACCCTGAAAGGCTTTGTTGCATCGGTGGATGGTTCCAGGTATATTTCGGAAGTTCTCTCCGGAGACGCAGCACAGGCTGAGAACCTGGGAATTGAGCTGGCAGAAAAACTCATCGGAAGGGGTGGTAAAGATATTCTGGACGAAATAAGAGTGAATGGATAAGCGTTCATCTGTACATAGTGTAAGCACTGAAGCAGGAGAGAAGGTCTTTATCTCCACACGGGCTGAAGGAAATTCAGAAGCCCTGAAACCATTGCTTTCCGGTTCCGGTTATGAATTGCTGGAATTGCCGTTGATCCAAACGGTACCGGTTGAACCGGACCAGGGTGCCGGCATCATTCCGGATCAGCTGCAGTCGTATTCATGGCTTGTTTTCACAAGTTCTAACGGGGTGAAATACTTTTTTGATCGCCTGAAAACGGCTTTGCCCTCAGGGCTTAAAACGGCCGTGATCGGTGATAAAACTGCGGAGGCACTGAAGGAATACGGCACAGAACCGGACTTTATCAGTAATACTAAGGATTCTGTTCAGTTCGCAAAACAACTGAAGCAACAGGTATTAGATACGAACGACAAGGTTTTGTGGTCAACCGGAAAGCTGGCTGACCAAAAGTTTACGGATGAACTCGAAGGGTTCTGCAGCGTGACACGGTTAGATTTGTACAACACCATATCGCCGGATTTTGCAGACAGTCGTATTAAAGAGCGTGTTATTCAGGGGCATTATAAACTGATCCTGTTTTACAGCCCTTCGGCGGTGCATCATTTTGCACCACTGTTTAAAAAAGATATTGAAATGAATGAGGTCAGAGCAGCCTGTATCGGTAAGGTGACAGCCAAAGCCTGCAGGTCGCACGGCATAGAACCGCTGGTGATTGCCTCTGAACCCAAATCTGAAACACTGATTGAAGAAAGCATTACATACAACGAACACAAAAAACAATAAAATCATGGCATTTCCTGTAACACGATTGAGAAGATTAAGAAAAACACCGGTGATAAGAGATTTGGTACGCGAAACCAAACTTACGCGGGATGATCTGATCATGCCTCTGTTTGTGAGGTATGGCAAAAACGTAAAGAACGAAATTGCATCCATGCCGGGCAATTACCAGATGTCGGTTGATGTGCTGACTGAAAGATGTAAGGAATTGTATGATAAAGGGGTAAAATCTGTTTTACTGTTTGGTATTCCTGAACACAAGGATGAAACCGGCGAGGTGGCCTGTCATGATCACGGCATAGTGCAGCAGGCGGTTCATTCTATTAAAAAAGCGGTGCCCGACCTTTATGTGGTTGCTGACATCTGCAACTGTGAATACACAACACATGGGCACTGTGGAACACTGATAGACGGTGATGTGGATAACGATTTCACCCTGGTGACCCTGGCAAAACAATCCGTATCGCTTGTAAAAGCAGGTGTGGACATGGTGGCTCCGAGCGATATGATGGACGGCCGTGTAAAGGCGATCCGTGAAGCGCTGGATGCAGCGAATTTTCAGAATACACCCATCATGTCGTATTCGGTGAAGTTTGCTTCGGCCTACTATGGTCCGTTCAGAGATGCTGCCGAAAGTGCACCGAAATTTGGTGACCGTAAAACCTATCAGATGGATCCTGCCAACCGCATGGAAGCCCTGCGTGAAGCGGAGCAGGATGTGATAGAGGGCGCTGATATCCTGATGGTGAAACCGGCATTGTCCTACCTCGATATTATCCGCGACGTTAAAAATAATTTCAATCTGCCTTTGGCAGCCTATAATGTGAGCGGTGAATTTTCGATGGTCAAAGCAGCGGCAGCAAATGGATGGATAGATGAGGAAAAGCTGACCATGGAGATGCTGACCTCCATTAAACGGGCAGGTGCCGACATCATCATATCCTACTTTACACAGGATATTATTGAGAAACTGTAATTCAATCCGACGAAAAACTGAAAACAATGCAATTTGACAAAAGTATAACAGCATTTGAAGAGGCTCAGAAAGCCATGCCGGGCGGTGTAAATTCACCGGCAAGGGCCTTTAAAAGCGTAAAAAGCAATCCGGTATTTATCAGCAGTGCCAAAGGATCCAAAATCACGGATATCGATGGTAACACCTACATTGATTATGTGGGATCGTGGGGCCCGATGATACTGGGTCATGCGTATGAACCGGTCATTGAGGCGGTGAAGGAAGCAGCGATGCGTGGTACAAGTTATGGCGCTCCGACTGAAATAGAGACCACCATGGCGGAACTGATAAAAGAGATGGTGCCGTCGGTGGGGATGATCCGGATGGTTAACTCAGGAACCGAGGCTACCATGAGTGCCCTACGCCTGGCGCGTGGCTATACCGGACGCAACCTGGTATTGAAATTCGAGGGCTGTTATCACGGTCACGGCGACAGTTTTCTGATTAAAGCAGGTTCAGGAGCGCTGACGCTGGGAACACCCGATTCACCCGGTATTACGCCCGGAACAGCACGCGATACATTGATGGCAGCCTACAACGATCTGGATGCTGTGGAGAAGGTATTTGCTGAAAAAGGAAAAGACATTGCCGCCGTTATCCTTGAACCTGTTACCGGAAACATGGGTGTGATAAGGCCTAAAAAATCATTCGTTACCGGACTGAGAAATCTTTGTGATACCTACGGTGCTGTGCTGATTTTCGACGAGGTAATGACCGGATTCCGCCTTTCGCGAAGTGGCGCACAGGGCATTTGTGGTATTAAACCCGATTTAACTACTTTCGGTAAAATTATCGGTGGTGGTCTGCCTGTAGGTGCCTACGGTGGAAAACGTGAGATCATGGAGCAACTGGCACCTCTTGGACCGGTATATCAGGCCGGAACACTGTCGGGAAATCCGCTGGCCATGACAGCCGGATATGTCACGCTGAAAACACTCAACGACAGGCCCGAGCTGTATGACGAACTGGAGAAAAAATCCGATCGTCTGGTGACCGGCTTCCGGAACAACCTTACAGAACTTGGAATTCCGGCGGTTATCAACAGGGTAGGTTCCATGTTTACCGTGTTTTTTACACGCAATGAGGCGGTGAGCTCATTTGCCGACGTGCAGACCTGTGATACCAGCCTGTTTGCGGACTATTTTAACGGATCACTTCAGCAGGGTATCTATTATGCTCCATCGCAGTTTGAGGCTGTTTTTGTGTCGATGGCGCACAGTGACGAGGATATTGAGATGACAATAAAAAAGAATTTTGAGGTTTTGAAAGGCCTGAAAAAATAAGATATATGGATAAACCATTGTTGCTGAAAACCCTTCACGGAGAATATACCGAACGTCCGCCAATCTGGTTCATGCGGCAGGCAGGCCGTGTATTGCCGTCCTACCTGGCATTAAAAGAAAAATATTCGTTCTGGCAGATGATGAAAGATCCGGAACTGGCGGCTAAAGTCACACTATTACCGGTAGAAGACCTGAAGGTGGATGCAGCCATCCTGTTTTCCGATATCCTGGTGATCCCGTATGCCATGGGAATGGGACTGGACTTTACAGATGACGGGCCGCAGTTTGATGAAGCGCTGATCCAAAAAGCAGATCCGCTGGCAGCATTGCATCCCGATCCGGAAAAGTTGCAGTACATCTACAATGCCATTGATCAGATCATTGAAACCAAACCGGCATCAATTCCACTGATCGGGTTTTGCGGCGGTCCGCTGACGGTTTTATGTTATATGCTGGAAGGTCTGAGCAGCAAGACCGGTTTTGCCAGTGCCGTAAAATTCATTTATGAAAATAAAGCCACCACAAAAAAGCTGGTGGACGCCATAAAAGATCTCACCATAATTTATGCCCGCAACCAGGTAAAACATGGCATCAGTGCATTTCAGCTGTTTGAGACGCATGCCGGCCTGATACCGTTCAACCTGTATAAGGAGCTGTTCTTACCCATGGTCAGGGAGGTGGCTGTAGAGCTTCGGCAGCTGAACATTCCGTTCATCTATTTCCCTAAAGATGTGGGATCAGGCATAAAAGAGATCACCCCGGATTATTGCGATTTTCTGAGCATCGACTGGCAGACGCCGATTAAAACGGCACGCGAACTGGTTCATCCTGAAATTGGCTTGCAGGGGAACATAGATCCGCGCATGTTGTTTGGCAGTGAGGACGAAATTGTGAAGGTGCTGGAAGAATATGTGCTATTTGGAAGGGAGAACCAGAACTGGATTTGTAACCTTGGGCACGGGTTTATTCCGGGAATACCGTATGAGAAGATAAAATTTATGACAGACTGGCTGCGGAATGCAGACTGGAGGAGATAGAAGATGAAAGAGATAAGTGAATTAATTGAAAAATATAACGCACCGGTACCGCGCTATACCAGCTATCCCCCGGCAAACTTTTTTAACGATGCGGTGGGCGAAACGGAATATGTTAAAATGATTGAGCAGTCGGATGCCGATAAAAGCAACCTGATTGCCTTTTATATTCATGTGCCGTTTTGTAAAAAAATCTGTTTTTACTGCGGCTGTAACGCCTGTACCATCCGGAACGATGATGCCGTGGATGACTATTTCACGACGCTTCACAAGGAGATAGACAGCATTATTGCACGGCTGGATAAAAACCGTAAAATCTCACAGATCCATTTTGGCGGTGGTACGCCCAATGCGGTGGACGTAAGTTACCTCACTGCGATAACCGGTAAGTTGCTGGGGCAATTTGATACCATTGAAAAACCGGAAATTGCCATTGAATGCAATCCGGCATACCTCGACAATAGCTACATACAAAAGCTGGTAGCGGCAGGTTTTAACCGTTTCAGTCTGGGTATTCAGGATTTTGATACCGAGGTGTTGAAGACGGTGAATCGTCAGCCATCGGCTGTTCCGGTAGAGGAGCTGGTGACATATATCAAGTCGCTGTCTCCCGGAATTTCGGTTAACCTTGATTTTATTTACGGCCTGCCGGGACAAACTGTGGAAAGCTTTACGGAAACCATCAGAAAAGCAGCGGCTATTCGTCCGGATCGCCTCGTCACATTTTCATATGCCCATGTGCCATGGATGAAAAAACATCAGCAGATACTGGAGAAAAAGGGACTGCCGGGACCCGGCGAAAAGATGGATATGTTTCTGGGGTCACGCGATATTTTACTGGAAGCCGGTTATAAGGCTATCGGTCTGGATCATTATGTATTGCCAGAAGATGAGCTGAATATAGCGCTTGAAAATAACATGCTGCACCGCAATTTTCAGGGTTACTGTACCAAACGAACAACAGGCCAGGTTTATGCCTTCGGTGTGTCAGCCATCAGTCAGCTGGAGAATGGCTACACCCAGAACGTAAAGGAAATTAAACAGTATAAAGAACTGATAGAAAACGGGAAACTTCCGGTTGAGAAAGGATATGAACTCACAGATAATGAGGCGATTGTGCGCGATGTGATTACGCAGGTGATGTGTAACGATGAGTTTGACATGAATGCATTTTCAGCACAATATGGCATTTCACCGGATCAATTCCTGGAGATCACAGGGTTTAAGGAAGAGCGTTTATCCGAAATGATCAGCGACGGATTAATTCAATACGGCGATCACAGACTGCAGGTGAACGAAAGTGGAAAACTGTTTATCCGTAATCTGGCGGTACTGTTTGATCCGGCCTATAAAAGCAAACCCATGCAATATTCAAAAACGGTATAATATGGATAAAAGCAAATCTTCATACGCAGTAATTGGCGGCGGACTGACTGGTCTGACGCTGGCTTTTTACCTTAAAAAATACGGTAAGGATGTCACTGTTCTGGAACGCGATGTGCGTGTTGGTGGTGTGATCAACAGTGTGAATGAAGATGGATTTTTGTTCGAGACCGGGCCGAGTACGGGTGTGATTGGTTCACCGGAGCTGGTCCTGTTGTTTGATGAATTGAAAGATAAAATAGAGGTGGAGACGGCGAATGCAGAGTCTAAAAACCGCTGGATATGGAAAAACGGAAAATGGCTTGCCTTGCCTTCAGGCCATAAGCATTCAGTCTCAACGAAGCTTTTTACTTTAAAGGATAAGTTCAGGATACTGGGTGAACCCTTTCGTAAACCGGGAACAAATCCGGACGAAACGGTGGCTGATATGGTGGTCCGTCGTCTGGGACGCAGTTTTCTGGATTATGCGGTTGATCCGTTTGTTTCGGGTATTTATGCCGGTGATCCGCACAAGCTGGTCACACGCTTTGCCTTACCAAAACTCTACCGTCTGGAGCAGGATTACGGTAGTTTTATTAAAGGCACTGTGGCTAAGCATAAACAACCAAGAACGGAGCTTGAAAAGCGGGTATCCCGCGAGGTGTTTTCCATTAAAGGCGGACTGAAAGAGCTGATAAAAGCACTGGCCGAAGAAATCGGACAGGACAGCATACTTACGGGATGTCAGGATTTAAGTGTACAGCCGGATACCGAAAAATACACCATTACCTTCACAAATGGCGAAGGGAAGAAGGTGAGAAAAACGTATCACCAGGTGATCACCACGGTTTCGGGCAATAACCTGCCGGACCTGTTGCCTTTTGTGGAAGAATCGACGATGAAGGATCTGTCTAATGCCCGCTATGCTAAAGTGGTTCAGGCCATTGCTGGTTTCAATGCCTGGAAGGGGATCAAGCTGAATGCCTTTGGTGGCCTGATCCCGTCGAAAGAAAAACGTAATGCACTGGGCATCCTGTTTCCGTCGTCTATTTTTGCCGGACGAGCACCCGAAGGTGGCGCTGTGATTTCACTGTTCATGGGTGGATCGCGTAAACCTGAAATGGTGGATATGTCCGACGAAGAGATTAAAGAAATTGTGCTGAAAGAGATACGCGAAACACTGCAGTGCAGTGAAAAACCGGATCTTTTGAACATATACCGGTATCACCATGCCATACCGCAGTACGAAGCCAGCACGGCGCAACGTCTGGAAGCAATAGAGACAGTACAGCAACAATATCAGGGACTGATCCTGGCCGGAAACATACACGATGGCATTGGGATGGCCGACCGTGTAAAGCAGGCCACAAAATTAGCATTGAACCTTAAAGACTGATCCGGGTTATAATTGGTGAATGTTTTTAAACTCTCCATACTTTGAAAAACGGTGAAAAGATAAAAGAGGTGTACAGGATGTTGCACCATAACATCTGCAGTGTTTTGGAAGAGGCCGACGGAAAAGGTGTTTTTGAGGACCATCCGTGGGAAAAGGAAGTTGGTTCGGGCCTCACCTGTGTGATGAAAGGTGGCGACATCATTGAAAAAGCAGGGGTCAACTTTTCGTATGTAACCGGGCTGGTGACCGAAACCATGAAATCGCTGTTCCATCAGGAAGCCGAAACATTTCTGGCGACCGGCATCTCATCCATCATTCATGCTTCCAATCCCTTTGTTCCAACCATTCACATGAACGTACGCTATTTTGCTCTGGATGACAAGGCAGAATGGTTCGGTGGCGGCATCGATCTTACCCCCATGTATGTTGATCCGGAGGAAGCAGCGTGGTTTCACAACGAAATAAAAGCAGTCTGCGATAAATATAATCCGCTTTATTATCCCGATTTTAAGAAATGGGCAGACGACTATTTTTTTCTGCCTCACCGCGATGAGACACGGGGAATCGGTGGTATATTTTTCGATCATCAGTCGCCCGATCAGAACAACGACCTGGACGACTGGCTAAAATTCACCTCCGATCTGGCTAAACTTTATCCGCATATGTATGCTGAGCTGATGGCAAAGAATGGTTCAAAGCCGTTCGGTGCTGAACAGAAAAAGTGGCAGAAACTCCGCAGAGGACGCTATGTGGAGTTCAATCTGATGTACGATCGGGGCACAAGATTCGGACTGGCCAGCCAGGGCAATATCGAATCCATCCTGATCAGCATGCCACCCGAGGTGGACTGGGACTTTAATGTGCAGCTGCAACCCGGCTCGGAAGAGGAAAAAACTGTGGCGTTTTTGAAGAAAGGGATAGAGTGGACGAATTTAAAGACACAAGACGCAAGACATAAGGCGCAAGATTTGCGATCATGACATCCTCCTGGGTTACTGAGTAGTCCTGATTTGGCAGGACGATACAGTAATAAAATGACCCTGAAAGGGTCACATATTTGTAGCCCGGGGTAAATGAGCGATGCGAATGCCACCCCGGGAATTGAATGCAATGTTTATCAAGGCCGGGGAATGTGACCGCAAATGAAATAAAGACGAGGCACGGCCGCATATAATTACGAATTTGAAATTACGAATTGAGTTTTTTTTAGCATTTGAATTAAAGTTGGTAATTTGCATTATTGGAGCTGTGAACACGTCCTCCTGGGTTACTGAGTAGTCCTGATTTGGCAGGACGTATCGAAGTAAAGGAGGTGGCTTCGGATCATTAGATCCGAAGACGGAGGATTTTATTTGAAGGATGTAAAATATGACATACCGAGGGCAATTATCAATAGCTCCGGTATCGAATTACCGACGTAGTGTGGACACTTCGCCCAACGATGGATATTGATTTTAACACAATTACATCATGAAACATAAAAAAACTGCACTGCTCATTGTAAACCTCGGAACGCCGGACAACCCGGACAGGGCCAGCGTGCGCCGTTACCTTACCGAATTTCTGAACGACCGCCGGGTGATCGATATTCCGTGGTTGCTGCAGAAAATGCTGGTTAACCTCATCATCATTCCGTTTCGTGTAAAAAATTCCACCCGCTTGTACCAGCGCCTTTGGACCGACGAAGGCTCACCTTTGCTCATCAACCTGATGAAGCTGGCTGTGAAGGTACAGAAGCTGAAAGGAGAGGAGGTGCAGGTATTTGCGGCCATGCGCTACGACAAACCGGCCCTGACTAAAGTGCTGAACGAAATTCACGATAAGGACTTTAACGAGATCATCGTCTTTCCGCTCTTCCCGCAATATGCATCGTCTACCACCGGTTCCATCTTCGACCTGGTGTTTACCGAAGCCAAAAAATGGCAGGCTATGCCCGGCATCCGCTTTATAGATCAGTATTACGATCATCCGGCATTTGTCGAGGCCTTTTCCAAACGCATTGCATCTTACAAACCGGAGAAATACGACCATGTTATTTTTTCGTATCACGGCTTGCCCGAACGGCAGATCAATAAGATCCATCCGCAATACCAGTGCGCTGAATGCGACTGTGTCAACAATTTTCCGGAACAGGGGACCTACTGCTACAAAGCCACCTGCTACCAGACTACACGTTTGCTGGCCAAAGCTGCCGGACTAAAAAGCGACCGGTATTCCGTTGGTTTTCAGTCCCGCTTATCCAAAAACTGGCTGAATCCCTTTACCGATGAGCTCATTAAACAAAAGGCAAAAGAAGGAGCCAAAAACATCTTAATCACGGCGCCATCGTTTGTGGCGGACTGCCTGGAAACCTTTGTGGAACTGGAAGTAGAATACCAGCATCTGTTTAAGGAACACGGCGGCGAAAAACTTACCCTGGTACACAGTCTGAACGATACCGATGACTGGGCCAAAGCGATTGTGGAGATTGTGGAATAACTTAAATTTATAGTGTTCCCGCAGTCCCGATAGCTATCGGGAGCGCAGATGTTTTACGCTGATTTTCGCAGATATATTATAGTGATTAAGTAACTATTGCCGGCTTTGAAATATTCACCCGGTGACTGGCAGTAATATGACTCACCCCAGTCCCGAACATCAACTCGCTGACATCAAACTGACCCCTCTCTTTTCTTCGCTTTGCTTCGAATTAAAGAGGGGTAGACAATTATACATTGTGTTACTTATAGATGTAAGCCAGATCGACCCTGAAGGGGTCGTATTACTTTAGCCCGGGGTAAATGAACGAAGAGAATGCCACCCCGGGTAATAATTATGCAGGTCAATCAAGGCCGGAGAGGATCACCCCTTTTGAAATTGAAACGCTGCACGGCCGCATATATAAACGACGAATGAAATAACGGTTGTAGTAACGCGATTAATTGCGTCTATACTAAGCCTAACGATGATTTTAACAATCACATCATGAATTAAATGCCATACACGGCCGCACGTCCAAACGAATTGCTCCCTGATCTAACGACAGATGTTTCCTTTTTTAATCATCTATGGCCTGCCCAACCAGTTGACGGAATTTCCAGCCGGTATCATCAGGGCCACTGTTTTGGGTCTGTTTAAACAGAATACCAATGACATTTTCTTTGGGATCGGCAAAATACTGTGTGTTAAAATAACCGCCCCAGTCAAACGTGCCGGCACTGCCTCTGCCACCCATGTTCTGCCCATCCTGGTTAAGTACTCCGAACGCAAGTCCGTAATACGCACCGGAATTTCCAAGCAGATCACCAACCTGGTTCGCCATAATAACCTGCACAGTAGTTCTGCTTAAAAGACGCTTACCGTTAAACTCCCCTTTGCTTAAATACATTTGCAGGAAATTGGCATAGTCTTTTACGGTACTGGAAAGACCGGCACCACCCGAAAAAAACATCCTGGCACCGGTAGTCGGATAGTCCGGGTTATAATATGTGGTATCTTTGAACCGTACCCATTTATCATCTTTTTTTGTCTGAACCGGTACCATCCGTCGTTTCTTTGAATCCGGTAAATAAAAGTAGGTATCCTTCATTCCCAGAGGTTCAAAAATTCGTTCTTTAAAGAACTGATCCAAAGGCATCCCGGACATAATTTCTATAAAGTAGCCTAAAACATCAAGTCCTTCACTGTACGTGAATTTTTCGCCCGGGTCGTGGTGCAGTGGCAGTTTTGCCAGCTTTTTAATATTATCTTCTATGGTCACAGCTCTGTTTGAGAAGGCGTCAATAATTCCTGCTTTCTGATAAATCTTTCTAAACTGATCGTTATCTATAAAGCCATATCCTATACCTGATGTATGTGTCAGTAAATGGCGAATTGTTATGGGCTTATTTGCCGGTCGGGTGGTATAACTGGTGTCACTGTCGTTAAAAGAAACAAGGACCCGGGCATCTTTAAAATCAGGAATGTACTTTGAAATGGGGTCATCCAATCTGAATTTACCTTCTTCCCAAAGCATCATAACAGCCGTAGATGTGATGGCCTTGGTTTGTGAGGCGATACGGAAAATGTCATCCCGCTTAAACGGTTGCCTGCTTTGTACGTCTGCCATTCCAAAGCTTTTGTAATAGACAATTTTACCATTTCTGACAACCAGTGCAACAGCACCAGGAATCTGGTTTAGATTCATGCACTCCATCAGCATGTCATCTATGCGTTCCAGTCTTTCTTCAGACATACCGGCACTTGCTGCTGTGGCTTCTGAAAGCGGAGGTGTTAAAAGGATTGATTTTGTCTGCGCGAATCCTGAAACTGTAAGGATAATTGAGAATAAAATAGTGATGGCATTCTTCATAATTGAATATTTTTATAGATACAAAGTTAAGAAGATCATATCTGACATGATCAGGAGGACGGTTGATAAAATTAGATAATTGGATTAATATTTACAAGAATCAAGAATCAAGAGCCAAGATGTAAGACATAAGACTTTTGTTACAGGGAGTTGGTATTGAAAATCATGTGAGATGGTAGGGTTGTGAATAGTGAACTTTGTGTATGTCCCGTTAGGGACAGGATATCGCAAACATGCGTAAAGTCATCTGGTGAATCTTCCGGCTTTGCTATATTCACCCGGTGACTAACCTCCGGGGAGATGAGCATCAGGACACTTCGACAAGCTCAGTGTGAAATCAGGACGGAGGATTTAAAAAGCTGGTATCGAATTAGGACGTAGTGTGGACACTACGTCCAACATGGGGTGACTGGCAGTAAAATAACTCACCCCGGACCCGAACATCAACTTGCTTACATCAAACTGACCCCTCTCTTTTTCTTCGCTTTGCTTCGAAATAAAGAGGGGTCAACTTGCTTACATCAAACTGACCCCTCTCTTTTTCTTCGCTTTGCTTCGAAATAAAGAGGGGTAGACAATTATACATTGTGTTACTTATAGATATAAGCCAGATCGACCCTGAAGGGGTCGTATTACTTTAGCCCGGGGTAAATGAACGAAGTGAATGCCACCCCTGGTAATAATTATGCAGGTCAATCAAGGCCGGAGAGAGTTACCCCTTTTGAAATTGAAACGCTGCACGGCCGCATATAAACGACTAATGAAATAACGGTTGTAGAGACGCGATTAATCGCGTCTCTACTACGCCTAGCGATGATTTTAAAATCACATCATTAAAAAAATGCAAAGTACGACCGCACGTCCAAACGAATTGCTGCAATACAAGCATTTATAGTTCTCAGGTTCAACCTGAATTATTTGCTCAATGCATCAATGATAAGGCCTGAGGCAACTGCAACAATACTAAACGTGATCATTCCCAGTAAATAACTGAATAATCCTTTCACATAATTCATTATTTTCTTCTTGTCAAAAAATTGTCCGATGCCCCAGGTAATATAAAGAAAGCCTATAACGTATCCTTTATCCCTTATCTTAAACGTGAAAATGGAATCCATAATTCCAAAAACAGTGAAGATTAACATGCCTACACCCATGATAAAGCACAACAGGATAAGGATTTCGAAGAAGTTATACTTATACTTTCTGAAGAACAGCCGAATCCATAAAGCAATAAAAACAGCCATTAATATATTGGAATAGCCATAGTGTGTAGAGACCCATTCAAAAATTGTGCTTACTGCCGTTTCACCTCCAAAGGAGTAATTGATATAGCCGTCTTCAAAATGCAGCAATTGTTGAAAAATGGTATAGATCAACGATGTGGCAATGATAAAAACGACGGGTTTTACCAGGCGGTTACGGTCTTCGGTGATAAACTTCCTGATGTTGATTCCCGGACGTAACATCAGTTCCTTGATGGAATACAGAATACCCTTTTCAAAGCTGAGTACGCTTCCTATTTCAGAAAGGACATAATGCCCGTTTATGCGTTTTAACTCTCGCGGCTGTCCGCAGCTTGAACAATAGTTTCCATAAAGTTCACTGTTGCATTGTCTGCATTTGTCGGGGTCCCTAAGCTCTGACATACGAATAATTTTTTTGTTTAAGTGGTGTTATGAGTTGGAATGTTTAAATCTATGGAATAAATTAAAAATAAACAAGGTGCAACCGCAAACTCAAATTGAGGGTGCTTTGGTAATGTTTTAGGTTCATAGTTTTACTTAATAGCCGGTGAATATGCTGTGATATTATAATCTCTCAAAACAACAGATTATTATCCAGTTCGGGATAGTGCCAGGTTTTAAGCACTTTATCTGCCGGCTCAGAGCTCTGCATAAAATCATGGCGAATGGTTCTGAAATCCAGATTATCATTGTTTTCATTCGCTATAATCTTCATAATTTCCGTATGGTTCAGTTTCGGATCCATCCATTTCTTCTCATTTTGTGGAGAAAGGATAACCGGCATTCTTTTCTTCGTGTTATGAATATCGGCCATTAAAGGGTTTGCCTCTTTTGTGAGAATGGCAAAGGTGTGAAATGATTTGTTACCCATATCAGTTCCCCATTCGGAATAAATGCCTGCCATGGCAAATATCTGCTGATCCTTCACATAGATAAGGTGCGGGAATTTTTTCTTCTCAAACAATTTCCATTCAAAAAATCCTGTAGCCGGAATAATGCATCGGTGATTACGGATGGATGTTTTAAAAGATGGTTTTTCAAAAATTGTTTCTGTACGCGCTATAAGGGTGTTGTTTCTGATATTCCCGGCTTCTTCCATGGTTCTTACCCATTCCGGTATCAATCCCCAGTTTGCCATAACCGCCATAATCTTATCCTGATAAAGGATAACCGGTATTTGAGGATAGGAGAATCCGTTAATATGAGCTCTGGGTGTAAAATCCTTAATATGTTCCGTACCCACACCAAACCGTTGCGAGATTGTTAAGGCATCAGCTGTTATTGATAAATGATAGGGCATACATCAAATTTGTTTTTAAATATATGACATTTTTGTATAAATCAGTAAGTCAGGTGTTTGAAAACATACTTTTAGAGTCTATACGGTTAAATGCTTCACTATTATAAAATGTAATATAAGCTGTAAAAATACTGTCACTATTATTATCTTTGCGCTTTGTAAATTTTAACGCAGGAAACACCATGAAAGATTTTAAACGAACCCTTATCACAACAGCCTTACCATATGCCAATGGCCCTGTTCACATCGGACATTTAGCCGGTGTTTACGTTCCAGCCGATATTTATGCACGGTATATGCGCATGAAAGGTGAGGATATATTGCTGATAGGCGGATCGGATGAACATGGTGTGCCGATTACGTTAAAAGCCAAAAATGAAGGTGTCACACCTCAGGATATTGTGGACCGGTATCACGGGATTATAAAAAAATCGTTTGAGGATTTCGGAATCACCTTTGATATTTATTCACGTACCACCACACCAACGCATTACGATCAGGCTTCAGGTATTTTCAGAACCTTGTACGAAAAAGGGGAATTCATTGAAAAGACCAGTGAGCAGTATTACGATGAGGAGGCTAAACAGTTTCTGGCTGACCGCTATATCACCGGGATTTGTCCGGTATGTAAAAAAGGTGGTGCCTATGGGGATCAGTGTGAAAGTTGCGGTTCATCGCTTAATGCAACAGATTTGATTGAACCTAAATCAGTAATTTCGGGCAGTAAACCGGTTCTGAAGGAAACCAAACACTGGTATCTGCCACTGGATAAATATGAACCGTTTCTGAAAGAATGGATCCTTGAGGGCCATAAGGAGTGGAAAAGCAACGTGTACGGGCAATGTAAATCGTGGCTCGATATGGGTTTACAGCCTCGTGCGGTAAGCCGTGATCTGAACTGGGGAGTTCCGGTTCCGGTGGAAGGAGCTGAAGGGAAGGTATTGTATGTATGGTTTGATGCACCTATTGGCTATATCTCTGCCACAAGAGAACTGACTGACGACTGGAAGACGTGGTGGCAGGACGAAAGCACACGAATGCTGCACTTTATAGGAAAAGATAATATTGTGTTCCACTGCATTGTGTTCCCGACTATGCTGAAAGCGCATGGAGATTATATCCTTCCGGAAAATGTGCCGGCCAATGAATTTCTGAATCTGGAAGGTGATAAAATTTCTACATCCAGAAACTGGGCGGTATGGTTACACGAATACCTTGAAGAGTTTCCCGGAAAACAGGATGTATTGCGCTATGTATTGACTGCCAATGCGCCCGAAACAAAAGATAACGATTTTACCTGGAAGGATTTTCAGGCCCGCAACAATAACGAGTTGGTTGCCATTCTCGGCAACTTTGTGAACCGGGCTTTGGTGCTGACCCAAAAATATTATAAAGGTGAGGTGCCGGTTGCAGGTGAATTGACGGATTATGATAAACAGACTCTGACAGAACTGGAAGGAACAAAGGCCAGGATTGAAAAGTCCCTGGATAGCTTCCGGTTCCGTGAAGCACTGTTCGAAGCCATAAATATTGCACGTTTAGGGAATAAGTATCTGGCGGATTGCGAACCATGGGCCTTGCAGAAAACTGATCCGGAACGGGTTAAAACTATTATGAATATCAGTCTGCAGATTACGGCTAACTGTGCAATTGGCTTGTCTCCGTTCCTGCCGTTCAGTTCAGACAAACTAAAAGGGTTCCTGAATGTGGATGCACTTAGCTGGGATGATCTGGGTAATGCGGATTTGTTGGAAGCAGGGCACACAATCAGTAAACCTGAACTGTTGTTTGAGAAGATAGAAGATGAAGTGGTTGAGGCACAGATCCAAAAACTGATGGATACAAAAAAAGCAAACTCAGCCAACGAGATAAAGCTGGAACCGGCCAAGCCTAATATCGAATTCGACGATTTTGTGAAAATGGATATCCGTACCGCAACCATACTGGAGGCAGAGCGTGTTCCTAAAACGGATAAGCTGATGAAACTGAAAGTGGACACCGGAATAGATCAGAGAACAGTAGTTTCAGGTATCGCAGAGTATTTTAAGGCAGAAGAGCTACCCGGTAAAAAAGTCTTAATTCTGGCCAATTTGGCACCGCGTAAAATCCGTGGCATCGAAAGTCAGGGGATGATCCTTTTGGCTGAGGATGACAAAGGTAAACTTGAATTTGTAGCACCTGAAAATTCCATGAAAAATGGTTTTGTGGTCAGGTAAATAAATATAAGAAATAGTAAAGCCTCAGCCATCCGGTTGAGGCTTTTTTATGCAATTCAGTTTATATGGTTCATTCAGAACAGAATAAAACCTGAATTTGAAACGTATATATTTGAAAAACGGATAACATTTGCTATCTTTAGTTTCAAAATTACCAGTTATGTCAGGTTTCGGATCTGTCCAATCGATGAAAAATGTCCTGGAGAATAACAAAAAAATGCGTTCCCGGCATCCAAACATTTATGATTATGAGCATGATCTTAAAACCAATCTCAAAATAAAAGACAAGGGAAAAAAGTTAACGTCATCAGAGCGCGAGGCAATTCAGAAAAAATTCGTAAGCAACAGCGTGTTCAGTTGATCAGGGCGATTGTCATTGTTGGCATAATTACTTTAGCACTGGGATATATTATTTACCTTAAACTATAAGAGCTATGGGAGGATTTGGTGGTTCAGTTCTGGCGATGATTCAGTCGCTTAAGTATAATCAATCAATTCGGCCAAAACATATCCGCATATTTGATATGAAAGGGCAGTGGGGCAAGCACAGGCCCTTGAAACGTAAATCAAGAAAACTCACTATTGAAGAACGCCTGGCTATACGTGCCATGGTAAAGAAAAGTGAAGCCAGCAGGAGTCGAAAAATTTTTATCGCTTTTGCCATTGCAGCCGTGCTAACCGCAATACTGGTCTGGATTGTTTTAAATTATTTTGATACCGCAATCCTGAAATTTTTGGATTCGTAGGTTTTCGTTAAGTTGCAATAATCGTCAGAGAACAAATTTACCTGATTTTATATTATGGCCACATTTCAACCTATAGATGTAAATTCCGTTTGAGAAACTATCCAAACTGATGTTTTGATTCGTAACAATTTTCTGTTCCAGAATTATTTTTCCAGAGATATTGTAAATTTCAAGCATTAAATTTTCATTTGATCCTTCCCAGATAAACTGAATATTTTTAGATTTCTGAATATAAAAGGCATTGATATTATTAAACCGAGGGACGGAGGTTGCAACATCATCAGAATAATAGAAAATACTTTTAAATTTTAGATTCCATTCTAAATCCATGATATTATAATAACTCATGCTTACAGGTTTATTTATACATTTAAAATTATCCGAAAACACAATATTTTCAAGATAGGGCGTTGAATAATCTAGAATAAGCTTACTTAGGTCATATTCATATTTAGCTCCCATATCCCACGATTCTTCTTCAATATCTTCCACGTCCTTGGTAATATATGAAATTTGATTGCCGTTTGAATCATATAAAAATTCATCGTACCAGTTTATGATAAACTCAGAATCACCATTGCGTTGAAAATGTTTTGTACTAACCATTAAATTGCCCTCATATTCGTATTCGGTTTTAGATGACTCATACCAATCATTTATTGATGATTTCCAATAATAATTTGACTCTTTTATTTTGTTTCCATTTTCATCATATTCAAAGCTGATCTTCATCCAATCCAATGAAGTAATAACTGCATCACCGTTCATATCACGATCTTTAACTATATCTTCAGTAATTCTACCATCAACATCTAATGTGTAAATATTCTTTCCCTGGTACTCCCATGAACCATCAATAATATTTCTTTCATAGTTTGTTTTCGATATAATAAAATTGTTTTCATCATATTCATAAATAGATTTAGACTGATAGCTAAAAACTCCGGAGCTATAATATGTTTTTATTTCATTTATCAAGAGTTCTTTGTCATTATAAGAATATTCCGTTTTATTCGATACAAAATAATTTCCGCTTCCATATTCTGATTCAATATATATGTCAATATTACCATTTTCGTTGAATCTGATTTCGTTTTTTGTAACTGGAACCCAAACATTAAGTATCGTATCTTTTGTACTTAAAATTTCTGTTGTAAATTTGCCATATTGATCGTATTTATATTCATATTTCTCAAGGCTTTCTAACCATATTGGAGGAGTTCCAACAAATCCACTATATACAATACTATCAAGCGTTCCAGTCTTTGAATCCGTAGACTCTAATTGCGTTGGGACAAATTCAGTATGCTCAAGTGTATGTTTAGACGGTGTAAGTTTTGCATCAAATAACAGCTTGTGTGTTTGTGCATTTAAAAATATAACTGATAAAAAAAGGCAAACAAGGGTAAAAATTGGTTTCATGGTATAAAAAATAAATAATTCTAAAACAAATATACAATATGTTTATTTCTTTATCCTATATCTCATGACAATTTGAGTGGTTTTAATAAATAATTTTTACACAGTATAAGTCAGCTTAAATTTCTGATAACTAAAATTTTATCGCATATGCTATTTAATCCAGATTCTCTTAATGGCTGATTCCCTTTTACCGGTCACTTTAATAAAATAGATTCCCGGATTCTGTCGGCTTAAATCGAGTATAGATGCTGTGGAGGTTGTTTTACCTGAAAGTATTTCTTTCCCTGCATTATCGAATACAGAGTAAGTGGCATTAACTGTGCTGATCAGGTGAAGCATTCCGTTTGATGGGTTTGGATACACATCAAATTGCAGTGCTGCTGTATGTTCAATAGCGGTATTTGTATCAGCGGCCTGTGTAAAATTAATCACAGCTTCCTGACCACCATATGTACGTATCGTCATCTTATTGGATCTGGCAACCCCGGTATTATTTACTCTGCCCAGAATAAGCAATTGCTTGTCGCCATAGCCTTTAGATGGAGAAAATATCAGCCATGAAGGATCTTCCACACTGATGCTCCAGGTTGCGTTGCTTGTTATAAAAACTTCTTTATAAATGGTATCGGTATAACTGAAATTTACATTCTCCTGAGATACCGCAAAGGTTTCTTCGTAGGAAGATGCATACCATCTTTGACAGTCAGAGTTTGTATTTGACCACAATTTAACCTGATAATCGGTAGTGTATGCGTTAGGAATTTCAAAGATCTTATCCGATCTGGAAGGATAAATCAGTGTTTTACCATTTGGTGACTGTACAAGTCTGAATTTCTGGTTTATTGCACCTGTATACGATGATGTGAGCTGAATGGACTCCTCATTGTCGTTGCCTGCTGCTTCAATATACCTTGTTGAATCAGCATAGCTACGAATGGTATATTCTCCTGTTCCTAATGGAGTAAACATCCATTTCTGCGATTCCATTGCATAGTTATATGCATACTGATACAGATTGGTAGATGAAATAGAATGGTTTTGTGCATCCAGCGCTTTAGAGCTGTTGGCATTTTTAAGTGAATAATACCCTTTATCCAAAAAATCGAATGAAATGGAAGGCCATCCGTCTGCTCCCCATTCAATCATTCCGAATCCAAGCGTTGGACCGCCCATATAATTGGCTGCTTCGCTGGGATAATAGCCGTTCGGGGAGTAATAATGGAACGTTATATATTCAACGCCGTTTTCTTTAAAATATCCCACATGACCCGGACCGTAATAGCGGTCATCCAGGCCACGGCTGTTATCATGCCTGAAAAACAGGGTGCCTCCGCTGGGCGCACTAATCACACGCATAGCTTTTCCTGCCTTATCGTGAAATGGTCCTCTTGGACTTGTGGATCTCCCCATTACAATGTAATAGGTACTGGCTATCCCATTACAGCAACCTCCTTTATTATAGAACAAATAATAGTAACCATCGTGATATATCTGACAGGCACCTTCTCCTTCACCATAATTATTGCTGCTGGGACCGGTCCATGAATTGGCAATGGTCGATCTTCCGGTTGGTTTGGGGCGTCCTGAGATGGTATCTATTTCGTACACATTGATGGCATCGCGGTTAAATGAACCGTAGGTCAGCCAGATTTTATTATCCGGTCCGCGCATAACGGAAGGATCAATCGCGTTAATATAACCTCCGTTGGAATATATACCAATATCGCCCTGATCAACCCACTCAAAGTCAGGATCTGCGGGATCGAGCGTTTTATTGACAACTACACCGATACATGAACTCATGGTACCCCATACCGAACATGAGTAATACAAATAGTATTTATTATTCATGTAAATGATATCGGGTGCCCAGAAATTACCCTCGAACTCTGCTGTGGATGTTTTGGCATAATTCAGGATCCAGGATGGAAAGTCTGTTTTGGTAAAGGGCGTAGGGCCTGATTTCCATGTGACCAGGTCTGTGGAATACATGGAATATATGCCATCGCCGGTTCCGAAAATCCAGTAAACATCTTTACATTTTACAATGCTGGAAGGATCATGGATTCCGGCAGGCCAGTTCTGTGCAAAAACAGGAAGGCCTGAAGTTATTATAATATACAGTAAGACTACTGATAAGTAGGAGGTTAAGCGTTTAAATCTGTCCATAGCAATAACGTAATAGTATTGGTTTATCCTTAATTAATCCAATGGTTCACCACTACAAAAATATAAAAAGCATTTGAATTCTCTCTACTTCATTTTTTATGTTGAAAGTCACTTAGTTGCTACGTTTTTAATCAAACTTTTATATCTTTAATGCGGAGTATCAAATTTGATTGGTTTTATACTTCAATTCAGATCGTTTTAATATACTGAAAGTCATTCCTTTATTGCATTTATAAAAACAGCTGTGGCCTTATTTCTGAGTGTGATAGCTCAGTAATGTTACGGTTTTTTGGACGTTGAATATTACGTTGCTAACTATAATAATTGTTGTTAATTAAATACACTATGAAACGCTTTGGTACACTTTTATGCATTTTCTTTGGTTTGATTCCTGTGTTGAGCATTGCTCAGACTCTGCCTCCCGCATCGGAGATTTTATCTGATATGGAGCTGGCAAACAACTATTTTATGGCAAAATGGCCTGATCCGGGAGCTGATATTGTAAGCCCGGATAGAACACGTCCCAGTAATCTGTGGACCCGTGCCACATATTATGAAGGCTTGATGGCTATGTACTTTGTAACAGAAAATAATGCCTTATATAAGTATGCAGTTGATTGGGCTGAGAGCCACGACTGGAATCCAACCTACGGCAATTTGTATACCCGGGACGGGGATCATCAGTGTTGTGGTCAAACCTATATTGAATTGTATTTACTGGATCCTAAACCGGAGAAAATAGCGCCTATCACGACAAATATTGATAATATGATCAACACCACAAAAATTGATGACTGGTCGTGGATTGATGCCATACAGATGTCAATGCCGGTTTTTGCCAAACTGGGTGTGGTTCATGATGATCCGAAATATTTTAACCGCATGTACGAAATGTTCAGTTACACGAAAAACCAGCATGGTACAAACGGATTGTACAATTCTACAGACGGTTTGTGGTGGAGGGATAAGGATTTTGATCCACCGTACACCACTCCTGATGGTAAAGCCTGTTACTGGTCAAGGGGCAACGGTTGGGTGTATGCAGCATTGGTTCGTGTGTTGGATGTAATTCCCGAAACAGAAACACATTATGCAGAATATCTTGATGTGTATAAAGCCATGTCTGCGGCATTGATCAATTGTCAGAGAGAGGACGGATTCTGGAATCCAAGTCTTGTTGATCCAAATGATTACGGCGGAAAAGAGACATCGGGAACCGGATTTTTTGTATACGGACTGGCATGGGGTATGAACAAAGGGATTCTTGATAAAGAAACGTATATGCCTGCGGTAATAAAGGGCTGGAACGGCTTACATAATGATGCATTGCATGATAACGGATTTTTGGGTTGGGTTCAGGGAACCGGAAAACAACCTTCAGATGGACAACCTTTATCTTACGACAAAGAACCAAACTTTGAAGATTTTGGTCTGGGCGCATTTCTGTTGGCCGGAGCCGAAACTTATAAGCTGGCTCAGGTTACTTCTGCGTTGAATGACCTTTCTGCAGTGCCTTTCAGTGTAAATGTACGGAACAGCATATCTGATCTACAGATCATGCTTCAGGTTAATCATGCCGGAGACTATTCCATGGTGCTGTTTGATATTAATGGCAGAAGATTAAAGGATGTAATAACTAATCAGAACCTGATGGCAGGCCCTCAACTGATATCCCTGAAAACGGATGCTTTAAATTCAGGTATCTATATTCTGCAAACAAAATCAGAGGATAACGTTGTTTCAACAAAAATTAATCTGGTAAGATAAGTAACAGAATTTCATTGAAGGGACTTTCTCATTACATAAAGATGTTCATATTCTTTATATAAACTGAAGCCGGCTTTTTCATACATCGAGAGCGGTCCTTTATAGTGTTTTTCGCACGACAGGTCTCCGTTACCCGGATAGGCTTCCATAAAGTCAAAATTTTTATCCGAATAATCTGCAATGGCTTTTTGTAGTAACTGTGTTGCAATTCCCATTCTACGGTAGTCGGGGTGGATCACAAAGCAGACCACTGAACAGATTTTTTCTGTCCGATCAACCTTGATTTTCCTGAAGCGTTCAAGTGATGGGAAATTATTCCTGTTGTTGATGTTAAGCCACGCAACAGGTTTATCCTTATCAAATGCCAGGTAACCTGTCATTGTCCCTTTTTCAATCAGTTTTATAACGGCAGTTCTGTTGTTATCCCTTGTCCAGTCCTCAGAAGTCCCTGTAAAATAAGATTCGTAGCAGTAACAGTTAGCCCAATCCGGATTTTCGGTAAACACCATAGTATCAAAAAAGCGGAGATAGTCGACCAGCAATTCTGGTGTAAGTTCTTTAATGGTAACATTCATAAGGCGAATCAAATTTCAGGCGTTAGCACATCTGAGCTTGCATTATTAGTGACAAAAGTATTTATTTTGGGTTGCAGGAACCAAATGCCAATAGGGTAGAACCATATCAGGAAAAACTCACCGATAAAATCGCCAAAGGATACTTCCCGTTGATATTCAATTGTTTTAATTGTTTTAGCTGCGAAATACTGGATGTATAAAAGGCAGAATATTGCAAAAAAATGGAATGGTAAAAGGGTTAGGACAAGTGTAAGTATTTTTGCAGGATCAGGTTCTGTTTCCATGGTTGCCAGATCGCCTAAGAATATTGAAATTGCGAGAATTATAAGCAGCAGATATACCATGGGAATAAAAAAGAAGACTTTAAATCGGTTGACTTTCATTGTTACACCTGCTGGAAGCTTACTTTGCAGACCAGTAGCAACGGACCATATCCAGCCGTAAAATATAGCAGTGAAGACAAACATAACAATTGGCATGAATCTTAGGTGTTCTACGATATCTGCAGGAGGTGCTTGCGGATTTGAAAAAACCTCGGACATCACGTTAATCATCACAACCATTTGTACTAAAAAAGGAATACCGAAGGTTAGCAGAAATATTTGCCAGTGTTTTGCTTTAAGGAATCGATCAGTCATGACTTTGTGTATTAGGAAATTGCATTTCAAAAACAGGTAAACAAGATACAAAATTATATAAGTTTATCAAAGGCAGGTAGTTTACAGATCATATACAACTACAGGAATGCCTTGCTCTAAAAGGTTCTCTGTTATGATCGGTTCAATTTTATTCCATTTACCTCCGGCTAAACCACAACCAATGCGTGGCATGTGCACGGAGGCTTTCAGTTTTTGGGCCTTTTTTTCCAGTTTTTCCATCCCAAGGTAAACAGCTTTATACCGTATTGGTGGTTTCCCGTTTTCATCCGGTACAACGTCTCTCTGACCAATAAGATTGGCTACCCAAATGTCCGGTTCAACCTGAACCATCTGTACTTCTCCCAGTTTGAAATTTTTACCACTCCTGAACCATTCCATATAATTTTGTTCCGGTAGTTTCCAACGCCGGGATAGTGCCAGGACGAATCCGGCACCCCATCCTCCAATATCATTACAGATATGTACAATTATTTTGGGTCCACTTCCTTGTGGTTTTGTAGCGTCACCTTTTACATAAGTAATTGTTTGCATAACTGACTCAACTTTGGATAGATTAAAATTACGAAATTAAGTTTAAATATGAGCCAAGAACCAAGACACAAGACACAAGACACAGATTTATGTAGGTCCCTGATATAAATTGACCATAAAAAAAATGATTCAGGTTTTATGTGAAGACTGGAGTCCGGGAATAATGGATTGCTAAAACGGAAAATAAAGCAGGCTAGGTCTGTTATTCTTCAGGGAAAAGGAGGGAGGTCCATTTTTTTGCATTGGCTACAGGATCAAACATCAGCATAAGGTTCTGATGACGAATTTTAATATGATCAGGACTGAAATTAATATGCATAAATTCGTCAATCGTTTTAACCAGGTCGTCCGCAGTATCGGCAATTTCGCATAACGGTTCCAGCCCCGTACCGCTAACCATTGGGGAATTAACAATACAAAACCGTCCGTTGTACAACGATTTTAGTAATTTCAATTTAAGGCCTGTTGCCTGAAAAGTTACAATCAGATTGATATGTGCTTCCCGTATCAGTTTCAGCATCTCTTCTTCCGGCGGGTTAGCGATCAGTGTAACATAGTCCAGTTTTTTTATTGTTCGTTTAAGCTTGTTCGAAGGATTCATGCCTGCAACGATAAATGGCGTTTTTATTCGGCTAAAAACATTCTTAAGCAGAAACATTACGGCATTTTCATTTTCAGGAACACTGAGCTTTCCATGATAAAAGATGTACTCTCCGTATCCCGGCAGACTTTCAATTTTGCGGCTGGAATGCGACGAGGGTATAAGTTCTATATTGGGATAAGTAGCGTTGTAATGATCGTAATCATTCGGCGAAATGGTGACGACATGATCCGCTACCGTTATAATTTTTTCATATCGTTTAAGTTTAAAACCCTCCAGCAGGTTATACAATTTTCTCAATACATTTTTCTCAGATTTTGCCAGCTGGTAGTAATACTCATATTCAATATTATGCATTCTTACCAGTTTTATTCTGCCTTTCAATCGCGTATGGTTAAGGTATGCAGTGGTGTGCAGTCCTTCGAAAATAATAGGATCTGTATCCCTGAGAAGATTATAAAGCAGCTTTTTATCAATCCGGGTTTTAACAATAAAAGGCATAAACGAAAAGAAATTGCTGATACTCATTTTACGTTTATAATAAAAAATACTGTCGCAATATTCTTTAAGTTCAGGCGCCTCCGGACGGTTTGAATAAAAGGCATGCAGTGTGATCCTGATCCCACTATTATTTAGAGCCCTTATCCGGTTAAAGATATCAATTACACCCCCGTAATTTGCAGGGTATGGTATATCCAAAGCGACTATATGTATCCGCTTTTCGTTCAAATCTGTCGTGTCTTCTCTTTGAGCCACGTCACCTCATCCGGTTCAAGGTGTGATGACAAAGCGTTGTAAACCAATTTATGATAGTTGTTCACCCATTCAATTTCTTTGATATCCAGGAGGTTCATGTTGATCATTCTCAGATCGATAGGGAAAAGTGTCAGGGTTTCAAATCCCAGAAAGGAACCAAATTCTGTTGTCATCTTTTCGGCAATATACACCATGTTTTCCACTCTTAGTCCCCATTTACCTTCACGGTATAATCCGGGTTCAATGGTAATGACCATACCGGGTTCAAGCACCACATCATTTCCTTCCTTACGTATGGTTTGAGGCCCTTCATGTACATTCAGATAATGCCCAACGCCATGACAGGTTCCGTGACCATAGTCAAGCCCCATACGCCACATGGTTTCACGCGCCAGGATATCAAGCTGAACACCTCTGGTTCCTACCGGAAATACAGCATTTGCAAGGTTAATATGTCCCTGTAGTACTCTTGTAAAATCATTTTTGGCCTGTTGATCCACTTTTCCGGTAGAAATGGTTCTGGTTATATCGGTTGTTCCGAACAAATACTGACCTCCTGAGTCCATCAGCAAAACCCCATCTTTCTCAATTTTTGCACTACCTTCAGCAGGAGGTGAATAATGCACAAATCCGCCGTTCTCATTAAATGTGGCTATGGTGTTAAAACTTTCGTCCATAAATCCTTCCTGCAGTGAACGAAAATGCTTCAGTTGAACCCCAATATCATATTCCGTTATGGTTTTTCCCTTGGCCATCGCCTTTTCAAACCATATCATGAACCGGGTCATGGCAATGCCGTCGTTGACCATGGATTTTTTAAACCCTGATATTTCAACATTATTTTTAATGGATTTGAAATGGTTGACCAGCGATACCTCATTTTCAACTGTATGGGATTCCGCCATGGTGCTGTATACCGCATAGTTTAACGCACTTTTTTCGGTGATGTGTCTGATATCGGTAGGCTGTTGGCGTATAAAATCAAAAATGGACTCATATGGTAAGATAGTCACCCCTGATTTACTGAGCTTTGATTTAACGCTGTCTTCAATTTTTTTAGGATCAACAAATAGATAAGCTGATTCATGAGTAACGATGGCGTAAGAAATGATAACCGGATTATAGACCACGTCGTTGCCACGTATGTTATAGAGCCAGGCTATCTGATCAAGTGCCGAATATACAGCCATCCATTTTCCTGAGTATGCCTTACGCAGACGCTCCAGTTTTTTTTGTGTTGCTTCGCCACTGTAATCAACGCTGAGAAGCATTGCAGGTTTAACGCTTTTTACCCCTGATTCGGATCTCATTTCAGAAAGTAAATCATGCGTTGTATCAAGATGTATATTCTTCTTCTGTAATACGGTTTGAATACGTTCCACTTCTGCGGCAGGAAATATCAGACCATTAAGACCTACTGTCTGATCCGGATCAAGATTCTCTCTAACCCAGTTGATGGGTTCAGGAGTGCCGGTAATTCCTTTTTTAAACAATCTGATACCCGATCCTTCAAGCTGTTTTTCTGCCTGTAAAAAATAGCGGGAATCAGTCCATAAACCTGCGTCATTCAGGGTAATAACGACGAAGCCCATTGACCCGGTAAAACCTGATATATATGCCCTTTCCAACCATTCTTCAGGGAGATACTCACTCATGTGCGGATCAGTCCCCGGAACAAGCCAGACCTGGATATTATGGTCGCGCATCCGGGTTCTGAGATTTTCAATCCGTGTTGTTACTTCACTCATAATTGTTGTTTAAAGCAATAAAACTTCTGTGTATTTATATAGGTTATATTTTATTTGATGCCTGCCAGATTCAGGTTGATATTTTCAAAACGTCCGATTACCGTTACTGCAGATTCCGTATCGGCATTGCTGCCAACAACACCATTGATCATTCTTGATGCCCCGTCTTCAATGGTTTTAACCGAAGCTGAAAGATTTTTGTCAACCACCAGTTCACAATATTTTATATCTGCATTAAGATTAAAAGAGACAGACCGTTGAAATACCAGGTTGGTAAACACATTACTATGATCAATATTGATAGTCTGAAAACCGGGCTTTTCATCGCCTAACCGAAACTTTCCATAATTTAAAACCGTTTCAAGATTCCGGGTCACATTATTAATAGTGAACTCAGAGTACATGCCATTAAGTTTTACATCACCAGCATTATTGATATTAAAGTTATCTGTCTCGGTAGAAATGTTCAGATTGTCACCGTCCTGAACAGTCCAGGTGGAAAATTCACTTTTAATAATGGCCTCATCGATGCGGTTTACGGCTACAATTGAATTTTCGCAATGGATGAGTGCATTGGCAATATAGTGCAGGGTTACATCGGCCTGAAAGAATGTGAGATTTGAAATGCGCTGAGGCTGAAACAGTAAATCTGTCCCATGAAGTTTGCCGTAATCCAGTGTTAAATTTTGTATGGTAAGCGGACCATTCAGAAATACATCACCGAACTTGTTTGTAAGGTTCCATAAAAGATAGGACGGAGCCTTTATATTGATTTCAGAATCGTATAAATAATTGGATGCGTAATCCGGGTCAACAATTAACTCTATGTCAACCTTTTGGGATGATCCGGAAACAGCGTAGTTGATGTGCGAAAAAAATGTTGAAGAATCAGAATTAAGATCCAGGTTTACAGAAAGATTTACATTGATGTAAATGGAATCAATATCGGCAAAGGTTATGTTGACACTCCCGTGCTGATTATTCAGACGCACTTTTGCCAAAGAATCAACAGGGTACTCAAAATCTTTTTCATATGAAATATTCACGGAAAATACCTGTGAGCAAAACCCTGTTGTAAACAGCAGAAGCATAAATAAAAAGCGGGCTTTTATGCGATTCTTCATGAATACCATTTTATCCATCATAGTTACAAATATAATAAGATTTTAACCATTGAAGTTGTTCATTTTGAGAATAAGATAAATTAAGCAAGCGGTATTTTTGTAATCCTCTGTTTATTAAATAATACGTTAAAATCGGATTAACAGATATACAAAAATGCAGGTTGTTAAGGTTTTTTAATAATTTAACAACTGAAACGAATTTTCATTATTGAATTATAAGTCTAATTTTACAGGTCGCAAAGGAAATACGGACAATTTTATAACGCTAAAAGTATCGGTTATGTATTATTTTACTAAGGTCGTAAAAGTCTTTTTATTGGGAGTTATCCTGTTGTTACCGGAGGTGATTTATGCCCAGGGGACATTTAAAGGGGTAAATTTTAAATGGGGAGAATCTATTTTACACCGTTCACCTGAATGGTATAAATCTAAGGAAGCAAAGGATATTGCAGATAATGTTTTGCTGTACCAGTCAAAATATGGCGCGTGGCCTAAGAATACCGACCTGTCTAAGAAACCGGATAAGGAAGAATTTAAGAAAATTGAAGAAAAGGGGGAAGCCAACACCATTGATAACAATGCTACAACACGTCCAATGCGGTTTTTAGCATTGATGTATGATGCAACCGGACAAAAAAAATATAAAGAATCTTTTTTGAAAGGCCTTGATTATTTGCTGGAATCTCAATATGCTAACGGTGGCTGGCCACAGTTTTATCCACTCAGGAAGCATGGCTATTATTCAGAGATTACGTATAACGACAACGCCATGATGAACGTGATGTTTATATTGCGTGACATTGCTCAGAAAAAGGCACCATTTGGTTTTGTGGATGAGAGTCATCGTGAAAAGAGTGAGTCTGCTGTAGAGAAGGGGATAGATTGTATTTTAAAGACCCAGGTAAAACAAAATGGTCGATTAACCGTATGGTGTGCCCAGTATGACCAGAATACACTGAAACCTGCATGGGCACGTAACTTTGAACCACCTTCATTATCAGGAGAGGAAAGTGTGGATATCGTCCGGTTCCTGATGGAAATACCAAATCCTTCTCCAGAGGTAAAAGCAGCCATTGAAGGTGCCGTTCAGTGGTTTAAGGATGTACAGATTACAGGTCTGGCTTATCATCATAAATGGGGTGAAAATGGCAAGCCGGATGCCTTTGTGGAAGCAGATCCGGACGCGGCACCACTTTGGGCACGGTTTTATGAGCTTGAAACAGATAAACCAATTTTTATTGGACGTGATAAAGTGATCCATTACAAATTAAATGAAATTGAACAGGAACGACGTGGAGGATATGCCTATTACGGCAGATGGCCGGAGCAGCTCTTAGCTGAGGATTATCCGGTATGGCAGAAGAAATATGGAGGTAAGTAATTATTGTAACTAACAATATTGTGTTGGCAAACGTTATTGAATATTATTTGAAACATAAAGCTTAAAAATATGGACAAAGAAATGAAATTACAGGATATTATTGATTCTAAAATACTGAATGAACGCAAGGTATTTATGTGGGGTGAGGTGGATGATGATTCTGCCAAACACGTTATCGAACGTTTATTGTATCTTGATATGGTTGCTCCGGGAAAGGAGATTCAGCTTATTATTAATAGTCCTGGTGGTTATGTAACATCAGGTTTTGCCATTTATGATGCCATCAAAGGTATTTCCAGTCCTGTTTCAACTATTTGTACCGGTCTGGCAGCTTCTATGGGATCTATTTTACTCTCGGCAGGAGCCAAAGGACGCAGGTTCGTTCTGCCGCATGCCCGTGTGATGATACATCAGCCGAGTGGTGGTGCAAGAGGAGTAGCTGCTGACATTGAAATTCAGATGGGTGAGATCATTAAGACAAAACAGCTGGGGGCAGAAATTCTTGCTGAAAACTGTGGACAACCGGTAGAAAAGGTAATGAAGGATTTTAACCGTGATTACTGGATGTCAGCTGAAGAATCCATTGAATACGGCATAGTAGACGGAAAGCTGGATAAGCTGGTTTAATGGTCTTTAAATTCTATTCAATAACAATTTTCCATACATTCTGACTGGACTTTAACAGATAAAAACCTTTAGGTAGATTATCTACGGATAGCGTAGTCGTATTTGTTTCCGGATGGTATTTGATTCGTTGTGCCCCCAGTTCCGAACCATTAACATCATAAAGTCTGAAATCCTGATTTGTGCCGGTACTGGTAATATATACAAGCCCATGGCTGGCAGGGTTCGGATAAATCTCTGAATTATTCCCTTGTTTAATCAGCTGAATGCCTGTAGCATCGCCATTAAAGTAATGTTCGGCAAAGGCAAACGCTTCTTTTCCGATTGTTTCTCCAATGAGCCGCCCGGTAATGTCATCGCAGGGCGGATGTATGCCACCCCAGATTCTGGAAAGGCTACACTGATCTGAAGCATCCCTGTAGGTAGCCCATTGAAGCGTAATATCCTGGCTGGGGCCTTCTTCAAATACCAGAAATTCATTTTTCTTTGCCACAAATTCTCCCATGCCACCCGGGAAATATGGGCTTCCCGTAAGAGCGGTAATAACTTCTGCAGCTGCCCGCGAATAAGTTGAATGTCCGGATACATAACCGGCAAAAGGAGGCGTAACAAAAGATGGTCTCTGATAAGGCCACCAGTTTTCCGCAAGGATCCAGTCAACACCTGCCTGATCCACTTCGGGATTGTTGATGTAGTGATGACCACGCCAGGCATACAGTTTTATTTTACCCACATTTTCATCGTGAGGTCCCGCCAGGGTATCACCTTTCTGCACAATTTCGATGAGACCTTCAATCAGTGGAATACCATTAATGTTATAGTTATCCATTTGTGCATTGGATGACTGACCCATGTCAGCCATGTATCGTATTGCTGAAACAGGACGAATAAAGTCATACCATCCTTTTATCCCCCAGGATGTCACTGCAGCGTCGTGCATGGCACCACCAAGGGTGAAATACGATTTTACATCCCATTCCAGCTGATCGCCAAAAAAATCCTGTCCCTTGAACATGCGCTTAAACTCAGAATGGTCGCTGATGTAATTGAGCAATACAAACCAATGTCCCGGCGGTGTTTCAGAATCAGGTCCATCGGCCCAGAATTCGGCAAGAACACGGGTGTAGTCTCCCCGTGGAACCACCTGGCTCGTATAGGGTTTTCCTGTTACCGGATTTATCGTTCGCCCTTTGCCGGTATCACCACCGTTTAAAAAATTGTAAAATTCATTGTGTTCTGTGATGCTTTTCGGTAATGTGTTAAAATCAATGTTTCCTATTGAAGCGGGCGAAATATCCCACATTACGCTGTCGCAAGGATTGAGATGAGAACTCCATACAGAAACCATGGAAAAGTTCCATTTGTAAAGATCCATATCTGACTCTTTCAGCTTCATTTTGTTGAGCATGGGTGGTGAACCGGGATCATGATATACGGTATAAAGATTTCCGTCTCTGGAATAACTGCTCGCGTCCTCATCTTTCAGTGCAAAAGGTTTTACATTGCCCCATTCCGGACTCAGAAAAGCCGGCGTGTTTTCGGATGTGATATTGCCCGCCTGATCAATAAATATTTCCAGCTGCAGCGGTTGCCACCTGTTTGGATCCGTGACAGACGGGTTCCCCGGCAAATTTGGAATCAGCGGTTCATTAGCCGGTTTGTAAAACGTATTAACGTATTTATTAATTTCGTTGGAGCCATCGCTTAACCCGTAAACAATAATGGATTGGCCAATGAAATTTCCCAAAGCTCTGGGGTCACCTCCTGAATAGTTGGATGACGTATAATCCATATCATAATTGAACAGCTTCATGAGGGCATCAAACCGCTGTTGCGTTTCATCATGATGTGGTGAATTCTTAAACCGGTAACTTAACAGCCTGTAAGCGGCATAACTCATGGCGGTTTTTACCGCAACATCTTTGTTGATACCTGTACTAAAGCCGTTGAAGTTGTTAATGAAATTATGCAGTTCTTTTCCTATGAGATAGGTTTCTGCCTTGTCATCAAAAAGGGCCCATGCATCGTATAAGGCTATGCTTGTATGAAACAGATTTCTTGCGTGAACGGTGGGACGGGCATAATCTTCACGGATGGCCTGTAACAGGGATTCGTTCCACATACGGGCGACAGAAATATTATCCGGTACATCCGTTGCATTAAGGTTCACATCCAGTACAACGGGCAGACTTGAACATGCATTTACTTCCCGGACAGATAGTCCACCTTTTTCAGCAATTCCCCATCTCACAGTCACCACTGAATCACCCTGACCTTCAATGATTTTCCCGTTTGTAATTTGCCAGTAACAGGTGCTTCCTGGTGCTGAGGGATATGAATAGGTCTGTTCTGTGAGTACACCCGCCGTAGTATTGCCCTCAATTGCAAAACTTTCAAGGTATGTGCAGGAACCGTCGTCTAATGTAGCTGCAGGATCGTAACTGCATGAAGCCGGATCTGTACATCCGGGTATCTTTTTGGTATTTATGTAGATTTCATAATACCCGTAATCTTCGGTAAAATAATAAGATTTATTTGCCGGAATGTTGTAATATGTCTCCTTTAGACCGGAGGGCCAGGTTATGGTTAATTCTTCAATGGTATTATAGGATCCCAGGCCAAAGTGAACCGGTAACAGACTTTGAGCCATAATCGAAGAGCCATGTTTATACCGTGATAAGACCTGATCCTTAACTTTTACCTGAACAAGTGTCCCGATAGCATCGCGGTTTGAAGTTGTCCCTTCCAGATCTATGCTGACCCAGTTCGCGGTATTTTTTGGTGCAGTCTCGATGCGCTGGTTTTCAAAGAACTGAATTTGTTTATCTGTACTTCCTACCAGCATATCAAGGTCACCATCGTTGTCGTAATCGAACACAGCAAGACTGCTGGAATACGTAGATTCATCCAGGCCATGAGCTGCTGCTTTCTCTTCAAATTTTTCTTCGCCTGTGTTCAGCAGGTTTTCATAATATTTATTCGGGAATTCCAGAAAATAGCCATTTAGAACCATCAGATCCTGGTCCAGGTCGTTGTCAAAATCTGCAAACTGACAGGCCCAGGCCCATTCCGTCTTTTCAAGATACAACGCAGGTGCCACATCTGTAAATGATCTGTTATCCATATTTTTATAGAGTGCACTCTCGTTGATGCTCGTAATAAACATGTCAGGATAGCCATCGTTATTGTAATCGGCAAGGGCTAATCCCATACCGTCTTTAAATTCGTCTTCTATGCCGTATTCCGCTGCACTGTCTCTGAAAAAAGTACCCTTATCGTTTATGAAAAATTCGTTTGGCAGATCAAAGTCCTTTGCAATGTACAGGTCCTGGAAACCGTCACTATTAATGTCCCAGGGTATCGACATCCATGAAGCCTGCCCGGAAGGATTCAGACCAACACTGTCGGTGAAATTCGTAAATGTTCCGTCCGCATTATTTTTGTACAATGCCCCGGAACAGCTGAATACGCTGGTAATGTAAAGATCGGGATAACTGTCGTTGTTAAAATCAAACCAGAGGGCATGCGTACTGTAGCAGCTGTTTTTCTCTGTAAATCCTGCTGTTTTAGTTACATTCGTAAAGGTCCCGTCCTGATTGTTATGGTAAAGCTCGTAAAACAAGGCACTGGCCAGAAACAGGTCAGGAAAACCATCGTTGTCGTAATCACCCCACGAAGCGCTCATCTGTTCCCCAAAACCAAAAGGACCAGGTACCGTTTCTTCAAAATAATTGTGTCTGCTCACAATACCGGATTCTGCCGTTACATCCGTAAAACTGCCATTGTTATTATTACGGAAAAGCTGACTGGCGACTGGAATATTCGTAATGCCGTTCCAGCGCGACACAATGAAAACGTCCAGATCATTGTCGTCATCGTAATCAGCCACAGCAATACCATTATTGTTAAATGCCGATGATAAGTGACTTTGTAAACTTATTTCCCTGAAAGGCTGGGAATGCAGCAAATTTGATGAACCAAAGGATAAAAAAATATAAGCAGCAATTATTCTAAGTGCAGAAAGAGAATGAAGTAGTTGTATAAATCCGGTTCTTTTCATGTATTTTAAACAGCATCGGTGACTGTCTGCATCATATTACATTCGAATCTAAAAATAAGGAATTTATTGCAAATCAAAAAAAGTGTTAAATGTGGGATAGCTTGAAAAAGTTTTTAGGTTATTTTTCAATTTTTTCAATAACAAAACTCATAGGATTAGCAAGGGCATATCGCCCTGGAACATAAAATATAATATTTCCTTTTAAAACTATCTTTTCACCTTCTAACTTTGTAAAAGTAGCTTTTCTAAATTCATATTTTACCGGATATTTTTTAACAGAAGTCTCAAATCTTTTATAATCAGCTTTACTAAAGTCAACAGCATACTTTTTAATTTTTCCGATTAAATTTACTTTCAGTGTATCATTCTCGATCCACAGAATATTAATGTTCTTATTCTTCTGTTGTATTTTTAATTTGATATCATGTTGATTCATTAGAATTTTTCCACTGTAATCGTATGTTAAAAGAAGTCCCTTATAAGTTCCACTGATATTCTCGTGTTTATACGGCTGATTTATTGTTGTAAAAGTTTTGTCCATATAGTTATACAGGGGATCTTCAGGATCAGGATTTAGCAAAAGTTCATGCGATGGTCTTAATTCCAGTGATTTAATTGTAGAAGGGTATTGAACCTGCAAAAGCCTAGATAAATGGTATTGGGCTGATTCTAAGTTTTTTTCAGTTCCCAGGCCATATCGATAGCAAAAAGCAAGAGCATTAGAGCCGTTTACGCTGTTTTTTTTATTTGAAGCATAGTACAGATCGAAAGCTTTTTTATAATCCTGTTCACACCCCAGGCCCTTATAGTACATATTTCCAAGTTGGAATAATGCATATCCATGATTTGGTCTATCAATTTCGTTTTGGAAAATTTTAAATGCTTTTTTATAATTCTGCTTTTTATACTGGCCATATTTATACATCAGTCCCATTTGGATAGCAGCCTGAGAATTTCCCCTTTTGGCAGCATGCCTGAAGCATGAAAAGGCATTTTTATAGTTCTTTTGGGTACCCTTACCTTTTTTATACATCATGCCAAGAAAATAATCAGCTTGTTTATAATTTACCTTAGCACATTCTTGAAAAATTTCAAAGGCCTGTTTTATCTCTTGTTTATCTTTAGATTTGGAATAGATATGCCATGCTTTATTATACAATACATCGTATCTGAGATGAGGTTTAGATTGGGAAAACACCGTCAACCCAAATGTAATTAAAACGGATATCAGGATAATTTTTCTCATAGCTATCAGTTTTCCAATAATGAATAACTATAATGTTTTACTGATTTACGATCCACTCATAAACCGGATCATGTCCTTCTTTAAAATCTTTAAAGCTGGCTTCGATAATATGATCGGGTGTGATGGTGTTCAGATCCTTGTCTGTTCGTTTAAAGTACTTGGTAGAATACTGAACTGACAGACCTGAAGATGGCAATTGCATTCGCTTTACTTCGCCCAGATGGTTTGGTTTCCCTGAGGTTTCTTCACCTACCAGAATAGCGTTGGTCATATTTCGGAAATCCATGGCATTTATAATCGCGGAGGAAAATGTTTTGCGACCGATAATGACATATAGTTTACCCTTTTTATTGGCTTTTTTTAGCGTTGATAATTCTTTAATCAGTTGGGTTCCCTGATCCGAGTTTCCGCCACCGTTAAAACGGATATCGAAAATGATTTTGTTAAAGTTGTTTGCTTTGATGGTATCAATAATCTGATTCTGAAATTCTGCAAAAGATGGTAAATCCTGAACATTTCCTCTGAATCCGGAAGGTACATGTTCCCGGCTCCAACATTGATTATACTGAATATAATAGACATTATTTTTGCTATCTGCATGATCCCAAAAGAAGGCTCTTCTATTTTGATAGCACAGGGGTATTGGATCAGGGATTACTCCTACAGCGTTAGAGCGGTTAGTGCTCTCAGAACTAATCATGTAATTTAGTGTCTGACCATTTTCATTTTTCAATTGTAAATTAACAGTGTCAGATGTTGCAATTCCAAAATACTCCAGTGCCTGAATCAGAGGGAGCATTTTTGGCATGGTGTTTTTTATTGTTGCCATATTATCTATGGTTGCTAATGTGGAAAGTGAGTCGATAACTATATTTATGGGAATTCCATTTAATGCCAAAAGTTTTCCTCCTAGTATGGCTTCATTCTTCTTTGTGGTGCCCTGAACAATTATGCCCTCACTGAACCACATTAAATTAAGTGGTAAAAAACGATTTGAGTCCCAAAATTGTCTAAGGCTAACGTGTGTATGTAAGTCACCCATTGACGCAACCAGTTGTTTTAATTTTACGGCCATTTCAAAATCCGATAACTGATCCTTTTGTGCAGCAATCAGGTCCAGACCATTGTTAAAGTCCTCTTGACTTTTTACCATAAATAAATTGTAATGCTTCTTAGGTAATTCGGTTTTCAGATAGTTGATATCAGCCTGCCAGTCAATGTTGCTGTTTTGTGCACCGGAAGCAATTGAAATAAAAATATACAGGACAAGAATTGTATTTTTCATAATAGTTGAATTTAATTTTAGAGTATTGCATTGAATATTGTATGCGATTTATTGACGGTGTGTTTCATTGGTTCACATTTTTATAAACTGAAAGATATTAAAATAGTACATTTTTAACTTCCCTTTTCCAATTAATATGCTAATAGTAATTGCATAAACTATATTTATGACATACAGAACACTCATTACATAGAATAGGAGATTACTGTTGCTCCAATGGTTTATTTTTAGGAGGAACCATAATATGAAAGAGGAATAGAATATCAGGTTCCATAAAATTTGAAAATTTAAAAGATTAACACCTTGTTCATTCAAATCAATTATTTTATCACGTTTGGTTAGCCATAACACCATTGGAAGTATGATACTGCCAAGAGGGAAGAAGATACAAGCCAAAACAGATAAATGAAAATACTGTAAAAATTTTAAGTCCTTTTTTTTATTGTAATAAAGAAGGTTCTCAATATTAATTTCCAAAACCGTACATATGTTTTTTAATGTATTTCCCCGTGGTTGATTTATTCCCTTTTCTATACGCTGAAGTGTTCTCAGGTTAATATTTGCATTGTCAGATAGTTCTTCCTGGGATAATCCTTTTTGTTTTCTTATTTCTGAAATTTTTGAGCCAATTGTTTCCACCGAAATTCCTTTTTAAATATGGTTTCAAAATTATAACGGTAATGTTTAAACTGTTACGGTTTAAGCATGACATTTTTATGGCATTTGTGCCTGTATTCTGAAATTCATATTCGTAATAAAGACTAACAGGTTCATAATTATGGTTTTAGTATTTTGTGTACTATCAAAAGTAAGCATCAAATACTATATTTACAAGGTGTTAGACTTATATGTATTCAGTAAAAATAATAGAATCTGTTGGGTTTGGTTCAGGGTATATTGACAGAATATAAAACTGCCTTGTTCTGCAGTAAGTGCAAAAATTTTACTTCAGATCCAGTTTACTCATCTGTTTTACAATCATCTTTACGGCAAATCTCGGAGCCAGTCGGTATAGTATATCTAAGCCAGTGGCATCTTTTCCAACCATTGCCCGGAATTTATTTTTTTCTATGGCACGTATGATTTTTTCTGCAGCCTTATCTGCAGGCAGCGCCATGTTGCTTTGTGTATCCTTTGAAGCTTTTTCTTCGGCTTCTGACTTAATGCCGGAGTTGGACATAATATTTGTATTCACGGCTCCGGGATGAATAACGGTCACGCCAACGTTTGTATGCCGAAGTTCTGCATATAATCCTTCCGTTAAAAGCTTCACCGCAGCTTTGGACGCACCGTAAAATGTTTGTCCGGGGAAAGGAATAAAACCTCCCATGCTGGATATATTGGCAATGTGTGCTTCAGGACGTTTTAGCAGATAGGGTAAAAATGATTTAGTCACATATAATGCACCATAAAAATTAATATTTATAATGCGTTCAATCGTATCATAACCCAGATCATTCACGTCAATAAATGGCTGAATAATTCCGGCATTATTGATTAATCCGTCCACTGCGCCATGCACTTTAATTACCGATTCAGGTAATTTCTCAACTTCATCACGTTTGGCAATATTAATTTCATGCGTTGACAGATTTGAACCTCCCGCCAGCGAAGCTGTTTCCTGCATGCCTTTTACATTGATATCAACCATGGCAACCTTTGCCCCTTTAGACAAAAGCTGCAATGTAATTTCTCTGCCCATGCCGCTTCCGGCACCGGTAACGACTATAACCTTGTTATCTACTTTCATGTTTTAACTCGCTTTTGAAGCATTGTAATATTCCATGGCTTTATCCATCTTGCTTTCCAGGTATTTAATCCGGTTATCAGGACTGGGATGTGTGGATAAAAATTCAGGCGTTGTGGTTGCACTGTTGGCCATCATACGCTGCCAGAAAGTAATGGATTCCCTGGGATCGTATCCTGCCATGGCCATCAGGTACAGCCCCATCTCATCCGCTTCTTTTTCGTGTAAGCGACTGTATGGCAACATCATTCCTACCTGTGAGCCTACACCGAAGGCAAGCATCGCTAAATTCTGAGTAGTTTCCTTCTCTTTTTCAAGGGCTTCAGATAGTGCCATGCCACCCAATTGTAGTGCCAGTTGCTGCGATAGCCTTTCATTGCCGTGTTCTGCAATGGCATGAGCAACTTCATGAGCCATGACCACGGCAACACCGGTTTCATTTTCACATACAGGCATAATACCTTCGTAAAATGCTATTTTCCCACCGGGCATACACCATGCATTTAATTCGTCTGAGACTAACACATTATATTCCCATTTGTAATTATTTATCTCATCCTGCATATTGTTTTCCGTAAAGAATTTTTCTACTGCAGCTGAAATGTTGTGACCAACAGTCTTAACCATATCACCATATTTCTTATTATCCGAAATGGCATTTTCTTGTAATACCTGTTCATAACTGCTTGCACTTAAAGACAACATCTGAGATGAAGGGACCGCTTTAAACTGTTTTCTGCCTGTTAGGGGAACAGTAGCACAGGCGGTTAAAAATAAAACGCTTAAAATAATGCTGATTTGTTTCATAGACTTTTTATTACCGTGTGAGAATTTGTTAAATTATTTATTTTATCGATAACACATTAACAAACAAATTCAGTATTTGTTAAAAGTGCAGGATTTTTATTGGTTTTGAATAAAAGTAATAGGCTTAAGACAGGCTGTATTCAGGTTTTGAAGCAAGCAAAAAAGTCTGCCCCATATAAGAGACAGACTTATTTTACGTATGCATTTTTACTCTTTAGTTCCCAGGTTTAATAAAAACCGATGTCATGCTCAATGAACCAGCCATTGTTTTATCGTTGAACAACGATATTTCGTCCTTTTCTTCTTTTAATCCCAGAACGTATAACAAAGGCAGAAAGTGATCCGGCGTTGGAATAGCCAGTTGCAGGGCTTTCCCCTGCTGTTTATACTGCATTAACGCTTTGTGGTCACCCGATAGAATCCAGTCATTCATTTTGGTTTTGGCTTCTACGGCCCAGTCAAAACCGTACCCAATGGTGTTCATGTTTTCCCAGTCCACCATCCGCAGATTATGCACCAGGTTTCCACTCCCAATTATCAGTACCCCTTTACGGCGTAATGCGGCAAGTTCCCTCCCCAGGTTGTAGTGAAATTCCGGATCTTTCGTATAATCTATACTCATTTCTATTACCGGTATATCAGCGTTGGGGTAGAGGTGTTTGATCACACTCCAAGCTCCATGGTCAAGTCCCCATTTCTGTGTCAGATCCGCTTCGGTTGAACCGATTAGCTGCGACGTTTCTTTTGCCAGTTGAGGACTGCCCGGTGCCGGATACTGCACGTCGTACAGTGCTTTAGGGAATCCTCCAAAATCGTGAATTGTTGGCGGCTGATCCATAGCAGTAAGGAATGTTCCACGTGTTTCCCAGTGTGCAGAAACACACAATATAGCCTTTGGCTTTTCGAATTTCGTACTGATATCATGAAAATTCCGCGTGAACTCATTATCCTCAATGGCATTCATCGGACTACCATGACCCAGAAACAGCAGGGGCATAAGCTCCGTGCTGTCCATGGATGTCAGTTTATTCAGTGCATTCAGTTTCATAGCTGCTCCTGTTAATGGAAGTAGGGACAGAATTTTGAGAAACTGTTTCCGTTCCATACTTCAGTTGTTATGCTTCTTGTTTTACAAATTGTACTTCAGCTGATATTTTTACATCATCACTCACCAGTACACCGCCGGTTTCAAGGGCCGCATTCCAGTTAAGTCCCCAATCTTTCCGGTTGATTTTTCCCTCAATAGAGAAGCCTGCTTTGTAGTTTCCCCACGGATCTTTATTGATACCACCGAATTCAACGTCAAAGGTCACTTCTTTGCTCACGCCTTTAATGGTTAGCAAGCCTGCCAGTTTGTATTCATCATCATCTACCTTTTTAAGGGAAATACCCTCAAACGTAAGAGCTGCATAATTTTCCGCATCAAAAAAGTCTGCACTCTTCAGATGATTGTCGCGGTCCTCACTATTTGTAAAAACCGATGCTGCTTCAATTGAAGCACTGATCTTTGCTTTCTCAAAATCCTCTCCTTCTATAAGTGCGCTAAACGATTTAAACTCGCCCCTTACGTTGGAGATCATCATGTGTTTAACTTTAAACGTAATTTCGCTGTGTGAAGGATCCAATGTCCAGATTGTTTTTTTTGTTTCCATTTCCGTTATTTTTATTATTTATACTTTGTTCTTTTTTGTTGATACAAAGTACGGGCATCCTGTTACGCAGGAGGTATCATTTTTCGGAAAAGGAATTATAAAATCAGGAAATGAGTTGCTGCATTTCTTTGCGAAATTCACCGGGAGTTTGTCCTGATCTGCGTTTAAATACACTGGTAAAATAGGCATTTTCAGAATACCCCAGTTCAAATCCAATCTCAGAAATGGTTTTATCAGTGGTCATCAGAAGGTTCTTTGCTTCAATCAACTTGCGCGTTTCTATGATTTCAGACACACTTTTCTGCATAATATTCTGGCAGATGATGTTCAGGTTACGGCTGCTCATAAAGAGCTTTTCAGCGTAAAATTCAACACCTTCTGGACGACGAAAATTTTCTTCGAGTGTTACCAGAAATGTTTTAAAAGTAGAGCTTTGTGTTTTAATCAGTTCAGAATCGTCCGGTACTAATTTTTTACGTTCGGATTCAACCATGGTAAAAAGTGCACTTAACAGGTGGCGGACAATCGAATAATCCGGTTGATCAGCTTCCGTTTCTTCCAGCATCATGCGACAAATGGTTTCCATTCGGTTAAAACAACGATCGGCCGGGAGCGGGATGTTTGCATTGTTGTGATAATAGGTGTATAACTGGAAAGTGGTTTCTGGTATAAACTCACTTTTAAACCGGATAGCCCAGATATCACATTTCCCGTCTTTTAAATAGGGTACAACGCGGTGTATTTTACCCTTGGTTACAAAACTTACAAATGGGGCATCCATTTTTGTGGATTCAAAATCGATGAAATGTTCCAGACTGCCTTCTACACCAATCAGGAGTTCTTCGTGATCATGTGTGTGTGGTTTATTCTCAGATGTTTGAATGCGCTCCACATCTTCAGGGAAAACTCTGTTTATTTTGAACATTTCCTGCATATGTAACAAATTATATTTTCTATCAGAACAAAGTTAGCAGTTTAAAGTTGTGGAGGTGTTCATGTAATAATTTTAAATGGGTTTTATTTTCCAGCCCTTGAGGCGATTAAAGGAATAATTCCTTATTGTTACCGCTCTGCTCCGCGGCGGAATCGTTCATTACAGAGTTATATCGCACCTTTTGGTGCTCAAACAGTAACAGAGGTAGGTTAGCGCCAACGGCGCATAGTTAATTAAACATTGGATGCAGTCCTAGGCGAAGGAGAAGGAGAGGTGAAAATCATCGCCAACGGCACGTGGTATTTCAGCATCATGCGTAGCTTGATGCGATATAACGAAAGATATTTATTGTCTGAATCCTCTTTCTGTCAGTTTGTTAGGTTGAACCAGGTTTAGCAGTCTGAAGTGTTGGTTTTTTGCACGAACCGGATTTATATCCAGACCACCACGTCGGGTATAAAGGCAGCACACCATCAAATCGGTTGGAGAAAATATGTCATCCAGACGTTTGTAGATCATCTCGCAAATCTCCTCGTGAAAATGATTTTCGTTACGCAACGAAACAATGTATTTCAGCAGGGTAGTTTTATCCGGCATTGTTGGGCCTTCCATTGAGATGTAAACGGAACCCCAGTCAGGCTGATGCGTTACTTTGCAGTTACTGCGCAGCAGATGGGTGGAAATTTTCAGTGAAGTGATTCCCGGGTGTGGCCTCAGAATTTCAGGATTTTCTGAATATTCTTCAATGGTCAGATCAATCCCAACCATGTCTTCAAGCAAAGGATAACCTACAAAATCAAAAGGCTGAACAGAAGCATTCTGATCAAAAAAAGTGACCTGAACGGTTGTTTTCAGAAGTCGCTCCAGGTCACGTTTAATTGTGACGCAGATGTTTTGTACCGCCGTTTCTCTTTCGGCAACGGTCCGGGTCATATTAAACGAGTTCAGATAAAGTTTCAGCGATTTACTTTCTACTATAAATTTACTGGAACAGGCATATACAATTTTAAGCATGCCTGCAATCGGAAGTCCTTTCCCCAGTAAAAAACTGAATTCATAGGCGTGCCATACATCAACCCCGCAGAATGGTAGTTTCTCATCCTTTATATTGTACAACTCACGGTTCTCAGACCGTGGAACAGCAACCAGTACATCCGGAGTGTAGTGCTGAGGATACTGACTTTCTTTACCTAAATGTTGTTCTTCCGGTTTCATCATACGCCTGCTATTCCGTCAAAATAAGTTACCTGAAGCCGTGGGGTGTAACGGAATCCGTTTTTTATGGCAGTTTCCATGGCCATTAAGCGCGTTTGGGCCAGTTCTTCCGGGGTTGATCCAAGGGGCATCAGTACGATGTCTTCACTTTTCCAGCCGGTTAACTGGTCCAGGTACTGATCTTTTATTTCATTCGTTTCGTTCTCTGAGCTAATTACAAATTTAAGCTGAAAATCTTTTTCCAGCGAATTTTTACACAAATCAATGTAGTCTTGAAGCACCCTGATATTGATTTGTATCTTTTTATAGTTGTCAGGATCAGCAGGCAGCACAATGCCTGCTTTTTTTACTTTTTCAAGGGTCGGCAATGCATTTTTTAATTTGGGAGAAATGCTGAAAAAATCTATCAGGTCAGCCAGCTTTTCATTAAAAATAGTTCCATTGGTTTCAATAGCTATTTTTATATCTGGTTTTTCTGAACGCAAATGTTTGATAAGATCCATCAGCCCGTTAGCCTGAATTAAGGGTTCGCCTCCCGAAATTACCAGCAAAGGAATGTTTCCCAGGTTATAGATTATTTTGCGGGCGACATCTTCAGTATTCACCAGGGTTTCAAAATCTGTGCTGAAAGAAGCGTGAGGTGTGTCACAGATACTTATATCGCCATTGGGAAGGTTCCACATACATCTTAAATTACAACCTGATAGGCGTAAAAACAGGGCTGGCAAACCGGCCATTTTCCCTTCCCCCTGAATGGTTCCTGGAATGGTAAAACCAGTTGCCGTCTTTTTCTTTATGGGATTCCCGGCAGCATCTTTTGTGGCAGGAAAAATACCTTCCGGTGCTAAAAATAACTGGCTCATGCTTTTCCCTCCTCATTTAATGCTGTGTCTATAACGCCGGCTTCAGCAAAAGCTCTTGCACGCAACAAACAACTGTCGCAGGTTCCGCAGGGCGTTTCTCCACCACGATAACACGACCAGGTGTGACTGAAATCCACGTTGAGTTCTGCACCCAGTTTTATTTCCTCTGTCTTTGATTTAAATAAAAACGGTGCATGGATACTAATAAGTTTGTGCTCTTCAACAGCCATCACCGTACCCTGATTGATGGCATTCTCCATAGCTTTGATAAAGCTCTCGCGGCAATCCACATAGCCGGAATAATCCACCTGACTTACACCGATAAAAATATGCTGTGCCTGAACTGATTCAGCGTAAGATGCAGCAACCGAAAGAAACACCATGTTACGTGCGGGGACGTAGGTTTGTGGAATATCAGTACGGTTCGCATCACCATCTTCTACCTGTACATCGGGATTGGTTAGTGAACTGCTGCTCCCAAGGTTTAGGTTCAGACTGACAATTTTGTGTTCGGCCACACCAACTTTTTCTGATGAAGCTTTGGCACATTCAAGTTCCCGGTTATGTTTCTGTCCGTAATCGAACGACAGGGCATAAACCTGGTATCCCTCACTTTTGGCAAGGTAGAGCGCTATGGTTGAATCTAATCCACCCGATAGCAATACAACAGCCTTTTTCATGACTGCACCGGATATTTAATAAAATCTGTTGAACTTTTGTCTGATACGACAAGCGAAGGCTCTTTGGCCTTTTGTAATTGTTTATTTTTCATTTCCCTAGTTTTTTTTAGAGACAGGATGGTTTCGAACTGTCTGTGTTTAACGGCGCAAATTAAAGGAATATTCAGGGGCTTTGCAAATGATATTCAGGGTTCTTTACATAATAAAACAAAAAATAAATGTAAAAAATACTTTACATAAAGTAAAAAATATATATCTTTGTGTCAAATATTTTAGTTCTATTGTTAAATATTATAAACTTACAGGATATGACTTATCAGGAAAAAGAAAACGTTGTAAACATCTTTAGTGGTTTGTTAATCACTTTGGTTTACAGTTGGATCGTATACCAGAAACATGTTTCGGGAGTAATTGACCTTACCGCGGATTACAGAAAATGGGGTGTTGTATTTTTGATTTTTATTGGTGTTTCAGTAGTAGCCAGAATCATCATATACATTATATTTCACATTATTAATGCTATTGCTACACGCGAAGACAAAATACCGGTTGAAGACGAACGGGTAAAACTGATTAAATTAAAAGGCATGCGTAATTCATATTATGTGTTTTCAGGTGGTTTTGTACTTGGTATTCTTGGACTTTCAATCGGTTTGCCGGTTTACAGTATTTTTATTGTTTTTATCATCAGTGGCCTGCTTTCCGAAGTTGTTGATAACGGAACGCAGATTTATTTTCACAGAAAGGGGCTATAAATGAAAAAGATAATAAAAAGTAACATAAGACGCTTGAGGTTCGATGCCGATGAAATGACACAACAGGAGCTGGCAGATAAAGTCAGTGCATCAAGGCAAACCATTGTTGCCATTGAAAAGGGCAAATACTCTCCTTCACTGGAACTGGCATTTAAAATATCGGATGTCTTTCATAAACAAATCAACGAAGTGTTTATGTATGAGGAAGAGTAGCTTTTAGCCAGACCCTGGCTTTTCGTGTTTACTCAACCGATGACTCCGAGTCATCGGTTGAGTAAGATGTTGCAATAACCCGAATTTGACCTTATCTTTGTGACCGCAAAAAATTCAGTTATGATCATAGAATCTGTAAACAGTAAGGTTAGGATCTGCGACAACGTGGCGGTTGATATTGAACCGTTTTTGGAAGGGTATAAATCCTCAGAAATCTTTATTCTGACTGACGATAATACGCTGGAAAAGTGTGCTGATATTCTGAAAGAGAATATTATACTGGCCGGTGCACATTTTATCACCATTAAATCGGGCGATGACCACAAAAAAGTAGATGCTTTAGTGGATGTATGGAAATATATGACCCATAACGGCGCTGACCGTCACTCCTTGTTTATCAGTCTGGGTGGCGGAATGGTAACCGACCTTGGAGGTTTTGCAGCGTCAACGTTTAAACGGGGTGTACACTTTTTTAATGTGCCGACTACGCTTCTGGCTATTGTGGATGCAGCTGTTGGAGGGAAGACTGGTATTAACTTTGAAGGCCTGAAAAATGAGATCGGTGTCATTAACCATGCGGAAGCCGTACTCGTAGATACCCGCTTTCTGAAAACACTGGATCAGGAAAACTTTATTTCAGGGTACGCAGAGATGATCAAACATGCCTTGCTGAGCTCACAGGCAGACTGGGATGAGATTTGTGCTTATGACACAACAGATCCTGATTACGAACTTCTGAAACCAATTGTCGGGAAATCCATCGCCATTAAAGAGCGTGTTGTAGCGGAGGATCCGTATGAAAAAGGTATTCGTAAGGCACTGAACCTGGGGCATACCATCGGGCATGCACTGGAAAGTATGGCCATGGAACAGGGACGTCCTGTACTACACGGCTATGCAGTTGCCTGGGGACTGATAAGTGAACTGTATTTATCGCATAAAAAACTGAACTTCCCGGAAAAAACTCTGGATCAACTGGTAGACCTGGTTGTCAGGAATTATGGCTCATTTCAATTTGTTTCAGAAGATTATGACCGATTATATGAACTGATGCTTCACGATAAAAAGAACAAGGGTGGAATGATTAACTTTACCTTTATGAAAAACATCGGTGAGGTGCAGATCAACATGAACTGTACACGCAAAGAAATTGACGATTCACTGGATTATTTACGCAAGGTAACAGGAGTTTAGCATGCAATATTCGATAACTGCACCGAAGACCATTGATGCCCGAATTGTATTGCCGGCATCCAAAAGCATCAGCAACCGGGCACTGATTATATCAGGCTTAAGTTACAGTGGTATTCCGGTTCAGAACCTGAGTGAAAGTGATGATACACAGGTGTTGTTGAAAGCACTGAATTCAAACAGCAACGTGTTTGATGTTGGGCCTGCAGGAACAGCCATGCGTTTTATTACGGCATTTTTGTCGAAAATAATGGGAGAGTGGGTGGTTACCGGTAGTGAACGCATGAAAAACCGTCCCATAAAAATTCTGGTGGATGCGCTGAACGAATTGGGCGCCCGCATCGAATATATGGAAAAGGAAGGTTATCCACCGCTAAAAATTTATGGCAGTGCCCTTTACAGCAAGACACTGGAACTGGAAGGTAATATAAGCAGTCAGTATATTTCGGCATTGCTGATGATTGGCCCGACGGTTCAGGGTGGACTGACACTGAAACTGAAAAATAAGATTATCTCCAAACCTTATATCCGCATGACTTTGCGTATGATGGAATATTTTGGTGTAAAAGCCGAATGGGAAGGAGATACCATCACCATTGCACAACAGAATTACAAACCACGGGAGTTTTTTGTGGAACCGGACTGGAGCGCAGCATCGTACTGGTACCAGATGGTTTCGCTTGTTCCGGGAGCCAAAGTGGAAATTCCTGATCTTATAAAAGAAAGCTATCAGGGCGACAGTCGCTGTGGTGAATTGTTTGAACAGTTGGGCGTAAAAACAACTTATTCTGATGAAGGAGCAGTTCTGGAAAATTCGGGTTCAACCGTTGAAAAGCTGGACGTGGATTTTGTGGATCAACCGGATCTGGCTCAAACATTTGTGGTGACCTGTGCTTTGAAGGGTATTCCATTTTATTTTAAAGGACTGCACAGTTTGAAGATTAAGGAAACGAACCGTGTGGCTGCGCTGATAAAGGAACTTGGTAAGATGGGATTTGTGATCACAGAACCGGAAGAAGGCTGCATGGCCTGGGACGGATCTACCAGTGAGAAAAAGGAAAATATAGCAATTGATACCTATGAGGATCACCGGATGGCCATGGCTTTTGCTCCGGCTGCCGTAATGCTTCCGGGAATAATAATTAATGAGCCTGGCGTGGTTTCTAAGTCATACCCGGGATACTGGAAAGATCTTGGATTGGCAGGATTTAATGTCATAGAACAATAGTCAGATCACATGGGAAATAAGAGGGCAAACTTATATTTTAACCGTAATTGAGTTTCTAAATGAAATTTAGCGTAAATCTGCGGTTTAATCTGCGGTATTCTGCGAGAAATAATTTTAAAAAAATAACGGATTACTTGTTCTCGCTGATGTACGCTGAAATATTTCGCAGATATGCGCAGAGTAAAAATTTTCTAATGTCACATTTTACATTGATCAGCTAATCAGGGATTCATGTTCGTTAGGAATGAACCTTTGATAAGAGTTAATGTTTTAAGAACAGAGAATTTAGAAAAAAATGTACGACGATATAGAATTTACACCAACACCTTTGAAAGAGGGAGAAGATTATTACATGGATAAGCGCGGTTTCAGGATATTTACTGAGAAGTACCACAGAGACAGGGGCTATTGTTGCGGGAACGGATGCAGGCATTGTGCTTATTTTCCAAAGCACATTAAGGGGAACCGGACGCTAAGGGACTAAAGTATTAACTCCCAGTAGCCCACATCAACCCAGTTATTAAATTTGTATCCCACATCACTGAATTTTCCAAGGTATTTAAATCCGCATTTTTCATGAAGCCTTATGCTTGCCGCATTGGGCAGTGAAATGCCACCGATAACGGCATGGATGTTTTGCTGTTTCAAAAGGTCTATAAGGTGAGAATATAAGGCAAATCCATATCCCTTTCCTTCTGTTCCGGGCTCTAAATAAACCGTTGTTTCCACTGAAAACCGATAAGATGCTCTTGTTTTCCAATCTGTGGTATACGCATATCCTTTAATCGCACCATCCAGTTCCAGAACAATATAAGGAAAGCGCATGGAAATTTCTTTAATGCGGTTTTCCATTTCGACTGTGGTTACAGGTTCTTCCTCAAAGGTCACTACCGTGTGGTTCACAAAATGGTTATAGATAGTACATATAGCTTCAGCATCGGATGTTCTGACGGATCGGATCATAGCAAATTGGTTTTAACAAAGGTAGGAAATTGTAAGCAGAGTGAGATTGGGGCTTGGGGTTGTTCTCCCATTTTCTGATGAATTAGTGGGAAACATTATTATCTCTAGACTAACAAAATATAATTATTTTGATAAACCATAAATACAAATAATTCAGACATAACTTGATATATCAATTATTAGTTATAAATTTATTGGTCAGAAATCTGATATTAAACTAATTAAACTATCTATCTAAATAAAATCCACAATGGTAAGAGATATTTATAAAGAAGCAGAAGAACAAATTATTGAAAAGCAAAAAATTGTTGATTATGATATAAAGGAATTTACCATTGAGTTAATCACTCAAAAATACTTAGTAGGAGCAGAAAATGACGAAAATGATATTTTTATCCCAGCATATCAAAGAAATTTTGTGTGGGATGAAGAAAGACAAGCAAAATTCATTGAATCTATATTACTTGGAATTCCAATACCATATATATTTACGGCGGACGTTGAAGATGGAAGATTAGAAATAGTAGATGGTTCTCAAAGGCTAAGGACGATTGTTAATTTCATTGAAAACAATTTGATATTAACAAAGTTAGAGATTTTGGATAAACTTAATGGCTTCAAATACGCTAACCTAAGTATTGCAAGACAAAGAAAATTTAAGAATTCTACAATTCGGATGATTGCTTTATCTGATAAAAGTGATGAAGATGTAAGGTTTATGATGTTTGAGAGAATAAATACAGGTAGCGATTTATTAAAAGATATGGAGAAAAGAAAAGGAATATTTGGGGGTAAATTCATTGAATTTATTTATAAAGAATGTTCCGTGCATCCTTTATTTATAAAGCATACATCATTTACTGATAAAGTTAAAAGAAGAGGGGAACCACAAGAATTAATATTACGTTTTTTTGCTTTCTCTGATGAGTATAGGGAATTCAAAACAGGCATGAATGCTTTCTTAAACCAATATACAGAGAAAAGAAATAAAAAGTTTGATAGGAATAAAATGTTCGAAGAATTTGATCTAATGCTGAAGTTTGTGGATACTTATATTCCAAATGCATTTAAAAAAACACCTGATTCTCAAAAAACTCCTAGAGTGAGATTTGAAGCAATAGCTGTTGGCATTAATTTAGCTTTAAGAGAAAGACCTAACTTAAAACCCAAAAATCTCAATTTCTTAGAGTCGCCAAAGTTCATTAAGCTTGTAACAGGAGGAAGTCATAATACTCCATCGAATGTAAAAGATAAGATCAACTTTGTAAAGGATAATCTACTATTGTAATGATTACGGTTATTAGTGATTTCAATAAAAGAGTAGATGAGATTGATGAGTATTACGATTTATTGAATAACTTCATCAATGATAGTGCTGTTTTGTTTTATCCTACTAAAAGGACTCATAAAACAAAAACAATTAGTGAAGATTTAATAAAAGTTATGAAAGCTAATTGCTTTCTACTTTTATATAATTTAATGGAATCATCTATAAAATCATCGATTAGGGAAATATACGATTCAATAACTGTAGCAAATATAAAATATGATGATGTAATTAACGAAATAAAAAAAATTTGGATCCAAGAGAATTATAAAAATTTCAATAATAAAGGTACAGAATTTATATTTGACAGCTTTACAAATATTACAAATGATATAATTGACATACAATTTAATAGTGATAAGACTATATCTGGAAATATAGACGCTCAAAAGATAAGAAGCTTTTCAGATAAGGTGGGATTTTCAATGAATGTTCATTATATGGCTAAAAATGGAGTCAAACTGCACCAAGTAAAAACACAACGAAACGGGTTAGCACATGGTAGTTATTCTTTTTCTGAATGTGGTCGACAATATACATTTGATCAGTTGAATACAATTAAGAATGAGGTTGTTATATTTTTGAGAGGCATTCTCAATAATATCAAGAAATATATTGATAACGAAAAATATAAAATATGAACAAATCCTCGTAAGTTGATACCATATTTGACGTTCGTTCTCATATATTATTGGATGTTGATTATTAACAATACACAAATTAACCCATTCAGGGTCAATATTAGTTTAAAGGAAATTTCAAATGATTTGAATTGTGCGTTGGCCGCTGTAAAGAGTGCAGATTAGCGGGTTGGAAGACTTTCAGATTAATACTTTCGTGTCAGTTATTGCGGTTCTTTACAGCAAGCATTTTTTCGATAGTTTTTGATGCGTCAAAAAGTATCAACTGGGTGAATTCCGATTGAAATGAGGAAGAGGGTGTTAAACCCCTGAAAATAATTGTAATTCCTTAGTGTGTCCTATCAGGTATACAAATACCGTTTTATCTTTTTGGTAGCTGTCTTTTTAAACGGATCAGACTGAATGATAAGATTCTGGATTTTTGAGAATTTATTGACCCTGGCGTTAATATATTCCTTCAGTTCCCTGGCCAGTTCTTCTATTTTTTCATCAACATGTTTTGAGAAATCACCGATAATTGTGTCATCAAGTCTTTGCGAAAGATTGTGTTTTACTTCCTGCAGCTTCAGTTCCACTTCTTCACGATTAAAATGCACCATGGCCACCAGTTTTCCCTTCTTCTGAACCACGATGGATTCCAGCACATGTTTAAAGTTATTGATGACGGACTCAATTTCTTCCGGGTAAATATTTTCGCCGTTGGCTCCAACCAGCACATTTTTCAAACGCCCTTTATGGTTCAGCCAGCCTTGTCTGTCAAATACACCCAAATCACCGGTTTTAAACCAGCCATCCGTAGTCAGTACTTTCTCAGTTTCCTCCTGATTTTTATAGTAACCCAACATCACATTCGGCCCTTTGGCCCAGATTTCACCTTCACCTGTTCTGGAATCAGGTTCATTAATTTTGATTTCGCAGTTTTCAACCACTGGTCCGATAGCCTGAAATTTTGTATTGGTCGGATTAGATCCTGCAAGGAGAGGAGATGTTTCCGTCAGTCCATAACCAATGGCATACGGGAAACGGGCTTCTCTAAGAAAGCGCTCAACAGTTCCATCGAGTTTGGCTCCGCCTATTCCAAAGAATTTCAGCTGGCCACCAAAGGTTTGCATCAATTTTTTCCCTGCTACCCTGTGCAGTAGTTTTCTTGTGGGTGGAAATTTGTACAATACTCTTGTGACGGTTTTTCCCTCCAGTTCAGGAAGCACTTTATTTCGAAAGATCTTTTCAATAATCAACGGAACCGTTAGCATCAGCGTCGGCCTGACTTTTTTCATGGCCGGAACCAGGATCGCCGGTGTTGGTGGTTTACGCAGGTAGGTAACACTGGCACCCGCAAGGAGTGGGAGTAAAAATCCTATCGTATTCTCATACGTATGCGATAAGGGCAGAACCGATAAAAACCGGTCATTTTCATTAATCTCCTGTACTCCCGATGACTGAATAACGTTGCTAATCACATTTTTCTGCGACAGCATTACACCTTTGGAATTACCGGTAGTGCCGGATGTGTAAATTAAAATCGCAAGATCGTTTTCGTTTGTTGTGTATTGATTTAATGGCTTTGCATTTTCATCAAAAGAAACTTCACTTTCCTGTGTCAGGGTGAAATCTTCAATATGAATAAGGTGTTTGATGTAAGCAGATGCTTTTTCCTTAAGCTTTGGCATCAGACTTTTAGATACAAATGCAGTCCGGGCTTCCGAATGTTCTATTACGTTTGCCACTTCTTCCTCTGTAAAGTCGGGAAGAACAGGCACTGCAATAATCCCCATGCTTAACATCGCCAGATAGGTAATGCCCCAGTTAGGCATGTTCTGACTTAAAATAATCACCTTATCACCAGGTTTTAAGCCAAGCTGTTCAGAAAAAGCCATAACAGCACTGATCTTACGCGCCATCTGCGCATAAGTTAAACCATCTTCATCAATATAGCTTAGCGCTATATTGTCTTTGAACCGCTCTGTTAAGTCCGGAATGATTTCCGCGAATGTGAAAAATTTGTTTGCAAGCATTAATGTTCACCTTAGTGTGGTACAAATATATATTAAAAAATCTGTATGTGTTGTAGTTTTGATACTTTATAACAGTAAATAACACAAGTTCATAGTCCTGTAAACAAACATATTGTAAGAGTCTTAAAACGAAATGTTTTGCCTTATTCACAGGGTGAATATAAACACATCGCGCATAATCACAAGGGTGAATAAGTTCATAAGCCAATGGCCGGGATAAACGAATTTCATTACATTTGCGATTAAATATTAGGATTATGGAAGTTGATTTGTTTGTGCCCTGTTTTATAGATCAGTTATATCCTGATACGGCGTTTAATACCATTAAAGTTCTGGAAAAAGCAGGGTGTACAGTCAACTATAATCCGGAACAAACATGTTGTGGCCAGCCTTTTTATAATAGCGGTCATTGGGACAAAAGCCGCGATCTGGCACTGAAGTTTATGCGTGATTTTCCCGGATCAAACCCTATTATTTCTCCAAGTGGATCGTGTACCGGTTACGTGAAAAATCATTACAAACGCTTGTTTAAGGATGATCCGGAACAACTTAATAATTGTGATAACCTCAGTCCACGTGTGTTTGAACTCACTGATTTTCTGGTCAATCATTTAAAATTTACGGATTTTAATGCGGAATTTAATCACAAGGTTACCTTTCACGATTCGTGTCATGCCTTGAGGGATTATGGCATAAAAGATGAACCTCGCTTGCTCCTGAGTAAAGTAAACGGGCTTGAGTTGATTGAGATGGCAGATACGGATGTGTGCTGCGGCTTTGGCGGAACGTTCTCTGTAAAATTTGAACCGGTCTCATCAGCAATGGCCGAAATGAAGGTGAACAATGCACTGGATACCGGAGCAGAATACATTATTGCCACCGAGGCCTCCTGCATGATGAATATTCAGGGCTACATTAAAAAGCATAACCTGCCCATACAAACCATTCATATTGCTGATATTCTGGCAGGCAGATTATAATTTTGCATGGCGGGTCTCTTTTGTAAATGACCTGTATCAGAATTGCCCTTTTAGGAAATAAACGGCAACTCAACGTGGCTTTTGAACCGTAATTTAATATTTAATTCTACCGGATTTCTATTCGTTAAATTCATCCATTAATTGTTAATAAAACTGATATAAGTCAGGAAAGAACAATCCCAGACCAACAATTTCCTTTAATTTGTGTTGATTGATTTATACTACTTATTCTATAGTATAACGAGTTATGTCGAGATGAAAAAAAGCATTATAAAGTTTGTACTCCTGATTGTGACAGGCCTGCTACTGTTTGTTTCCTGTCAATCTGTTAAAAGTTATCAGAAAGTCTACCTCAACGACGAGGAGATGGAGCTTTCAGCCAGGCCGCTTCAATATTACGAAAGTAGTTTTCAAACCTATCGCGAAGGGAGTTCGGGTGCCGAAGGCGGTAAAACGGGAGGAGGATGCGGATGCAACTAAGGCGCTTAACTTTAGGTTTTTTCCTGCTTTTCTCCATGAGGAATGTCACGATTGCCCAGACGGGGTCCGGCAACAGGAAATATGATATAGGAGACGTTGAAGTAGACTTCATTTCCAGTTATTATCAGCAGGATGGAGATCATGGGGCTGTTTTAGGAGGTATTGGCAGTCAGGCACTGCATGACCAGGTTTTTGCGGTCGAATTAAAAATTCCTGTTGATTCACAGTATATCTATAATGCAAAATTAAGTTTCGACTCATATACATCAGCTTCATCTGCGGCTATCGATCCGGGAATTCCGGTTCCTTATGCTTTACGCGGTGATCCATATCCTTTAACCGGAGCTTCTTATAAGGATCAGCGGAAATATGGAAATTTTGGTTTTACCAATATGTTTAAAGATAATCAGTCGTATAATGTGGGGCTGGGTTTCAGCAGTGAGTTCGATGTAACATCATTTTCTGCAAATGGAGGTTATTCCATTGAATCGGCAGATAAAAATACCAGTCTTCAATTCAATCTTGTAGGTATGAGGGATAACTGGAAATTGATTTATCCGGTGGAGCTACGTTATCTGCAGGGTCGACCGGATACGCTTTTGCAAACTCATATACGAAATACGTTTAGTGGATCAGTTGTGCTTTCGCGTGTCCTGACACCTCGCTTTCAGGCTGCTTTAATTTATGAATATACCTACCAGAAGGGTATTTTGTCCACCCCATTTCATCGTGTGGTTTTTAATGATGGCAGAAGTGTAGGTGACTTTTTTAAAACCGTCAGCATCGAAAAGTTACCGGATTTCAGAAATAAACATGCATTTGGTTTACGCACATCGGCATATCCATTTAATTCACTGATTATAAGAAACTTTTTCAGATACTATTTCGACTCGTTCGGAATTGAGTCCTACACGGCAGAGATAGAGCTCCCGGTCAAATTCACCCGCTTCTTTTCGGTTTATCCTTTTTACAGATATTACCGCCAAACAGCTTCAACATATTTCAAGCCGTTCAATGAACATGTGCTTGGTGAAAAGTTCTACACATCCGACTATGATCTCTCCGGATTTACCAGTCAAAAAATTGGAGCAGGAATGCGGTTATCTCCACCATTTGGAATCTCCCGTTCAAACAGTACCAATTTTCTGAATCATCATACAGCATTCAAAAGCATCAATTTCAGAGGTGGGATATATCAAAGATCTGATGGACTGCACTCATTTTTTGGAAGCATAGATCTTACATTTACGTTATAAAAAGCATATTATGAAAAAGATATTCGGAGCCCTGGTTTTTTTAATGATTCTGCCAGATGTGGTGAATGCTCAGAATACTGCAAGAGTGGATTTTACAGTTGATGTTTCCAATATTCAGGGGCCATACACTCCTAAACATGTTATGGCGATTTGGATCGTGGATGCGACTGGTAATTATGTGAACAGTCTGGCTGTTTATGGAAATGAACGTCTTGGAAACCTTTGGGCCTGGTGGGCTGCATCAAAAGGATTAAAGGCTGACGCAATTACCGGGGCGACGCAGCTACAGTTCCAGACATACAGCGTTACCTGGAACTTAAAAGATTATAACGAAAATACGGTGCCTGATGGAACCTATGTGATGTGGGTGGAAGCAACAAGTGACGATTGGGAAGGTCCGAATTACAGTTTTGAATTTACGGTTGGAGGATCAGCGTATACCTTAAAGCCTGAAGGTAATACACATTTTACCAATCTTGAACTGGGCTATGTTACAAATGATAATACACCTGTCAGCAAGGTGTTTAGTCAAGCGGAAATTGAAGTGTATCCGAATCCGGTTCAGAGCGAAATCGTACTGAAAAGTCATTTGTCCATGCCAGCCTTAGCGCATATTGATCTGGTTGATCTCAGTGGTAAAACAGTGGATGGTTTATTTTCAGGTATGATTTTTGCTGGTGATCAAACGTTAACCTTTAGCAGGGACCCAATGATAAAGACAGGCAACTACTTTATTACCCTGAAAACGGACAGATTTATTTGGACAAAGAAAATAGTATTGGAATGAGAAGATTTTTTTACATCATATTAAGTGTAGTATTGTTTCTTCCTGCAATGGCACAGACTCAGGGCGATTCACAGATTTCATTTTCTGTGAATGTATCCAATATTCCGGGCAACTTTGCACCACGGCACGTAATTGCAATTTGGGTAGAAGATTCAAACGGTAACTATGTTAACAGTCTTGCTGTTTACGGAAACAGACGTCTGGGATATCTTTCTACATGGTATGGGGCCTCGAAAGGAATAAAGGGTGATGCGGTTACAGGTGCAACTGTAAGCAGTTTCAGAACTTATAATGTTACCTGGAATCTGAATGACTATAGTGGAAACCGTGTTCCCGATGGCACCTATGTTCTCATGATTGAAGCTACGAGTCAGAATAGCGCCGGACCTAAAAAAAGTATTCAGTTTACAGTAGGAGGCAGCAGTTATACAGAGAATCCAAACGGTGACACCTATTATAAAAATATGACACTGGAATACACAGGTAATGATGCAACCCCAATTCATGGATTGGATAGCAAGGCGGAAATAAGTTTTTATCCAAATCCTGTAAAAGAAAGTCTGAACATGAACGTTGAGTTTTCAAAACCTCTTTTTACAACCGTTGAGCTGATCGATCTGACAGGACGTTCATCTGACAGATTATATTCAGGTGTTATTCTTTCAGGGAAGCAAACGTTAAAATTCGACAGAGACCCCACATTAAATAAAGGCGCATATTTTTTACAGGTTAAAACAAATGAATTCGTCTGGACACAAAAAATAGTACTGGAATGAAAAGAATAGCTCTGATAATGATAGTGTTGGCGGTGATGGTGTCGTTACATGCCGAAGAGAAAAAGTGGTCGCAGGATTATACAAAGGTAAATTTTAATGAACCCTCTACGGAATTATATCTGATATATTTTTCTGGCTCAGACTGGTGCAAGCCTTGCATTAAAATGAAAGCCGAACTACTTGATTCGAATGAATTCATGCAATATGCCAAAGATTTTAAATTATATCAGGCAGATTTCCCGTATCGTACTAAGCAGGAAAAACCACTGAAAAAGTTTAATGAAACGCTGGCTGATAAATATGATAAGGATGGTCAGTTCCCTTACCTGGTAGTAGTTAACGGACAGGGAGAGAAAGTTTTTGCTACAGGTTACAAGGATATTCCGGTAACCTCCTTCATAAAATTACTGGACGACGGGATTCATAAAAAATGAAATTCTTTCTGATCTGCATTGCAGCTGTTCTTTCCGTATTTACACTATCTGGTCAGAACAAATTGACGGAGCGTAAACAGGATCTGACCCTTATGGGAACAGCCTTTGAGATATGTGCGCTGCATCAAGATCCTGAAGTTGCAGATGAAGCCATTCGGCGTGCCATTATCGAAATTTCACGCATAGAAGAGTTAATATCTTCTTACAGATCCAATTCACAAACTTCGCTGGTCAATAATATGTCGGGAATAAAACCGGTTAAGGTTGATCCTGAATTGTATGATCTGGTGGAACGTTCCCTTAAATTATCGCGGCTCACCGATGGTGCCTTTGATATTTCATACGCAGTTACCGATAAGCTATGGGATTTTAAGTCAGGTTACGGTAAAGTTCCGGATCATGCCAGGGCCGACTCTTTGAAAAGTCTTATTGACTATCACAATATCATACTTAATCCGAAGGATAGGACAATTTTCCTGAAGAAGAAGGGAATGCGGATTGGTTTTGGAGCTATCGGAAAGGGATATGCGGCAAACCGTGCAAAAGGCATAATGACTGCACTGGGAGTTGAAAACGGCTATGTGGATGCCAGTGGCGATATTTTATTCTGGGGTTCAAATAATGGTGAGCCGTGGAAAGTAGGACTTGCCTCTCCCGATAATCGTACCAAAGCCCTTGGTTGGCTCGAAGTGAGTGACATGGCTGTGGTCACTTCGGGAGACTACGTGTATCACATTCAGACTGATACAGCTAATCTCTCGCATATTATTGATCCAAAATCGGGATGGCCGGTTGAAAAAATGAGAAGTGTAACCATCATTTGTCCCGATGCGGAACTGGCAGACGGACTAGCAACATCAGTTTCGGTATTAGGGCCTGAGACCGGCTTAATGCTGATCAACAAATTGAGAGGCGTGGAGTGTATCCTTATTACCGGTGATAACCGAATGCTCACATCGGAGCATGCGTCCATAATTAAAGAATAGTTCATATTCCAAACAAATAAATATGTAAAAGATTTTTACAATTTTTTTAATTGATCTCTATTACTACCCATGTACAATTAATCTCACAGCACGTTGATTGAATAATTTTAAAACGACTTGTGTAAGGTAATTCGGATAATTAATTAAACAGTTAAGAATATGAACAGAAGGAACATTTTATGGGGAGTGTTTATACTTCTCTTTGTTGTTTTAGGTTTTACCGCCTGTCAAAAATCAACTTCAAATCCGTCAGGATCAACAAATGTGACGATAAGCGGAGATCATCTTAATTTCACATTTTCCACTGCCAATCTTTCTGGACGTTATGCGCCAAGGTATGTTATGGCGGTATGGGTAGAAGATTCAAGTGGAGAATTTGTAACATCTTTGGCCGTTTATGCACAGGCAAGAAAACAATATCTTGTAAAATGGTATGGTTCATCCAAGGGGATCACGACAGATGCTGTAACCGGTGCTACCATTTTAGGTACGCAGACGTTTGATGTGGCCTGGAATCTGAAAGATTATATGGGAAACCGTGTACCGGAGGGTACATACAAAATTTACCTTGAAGAAACCAGTAATGATGCTCCCGGACCGGGCACATCCGTAAGTGTAAATGTTGGAAAAAGCAGTTATTCAGAAAATCCCGCAGGTAGCACTCATTTCAAAAATCTGTCGGTTGATTTTGTCGTTGCAGATACCGCAGGAATCAGCAGTTCGGCTTATGATTTAAAGCAGACTATTTATTAATTCAAGTTTTTTGTAAAGGCTCGCTACTTTAGGGTAAAAATAAAAGAGGCTGTCCAACAAGACAAAAAAATAGTTTGAACTTATAAATTGTAAGCAATCCTTGTTCTACCCCTCCAAACCTCTATGTCAGCTGACGGAAGGCTTTAATTCCCCTTTCCGCGTGTCGCCGAAGCTATAGCGGAGGAACAAGGGGATTTAGGGGTAATTTTATAAAAACTACTTACAATCCGTAAGTAAAGTTTATTTTGATATCAAGTTTTGGACAGTTCCTTTTTATACGATTTAATTTTTAATGGATCTGCCATTATTATCTTTAAAATTTCCAAGTATAATCATGATAAGATCAATTAATACCCAGATTCCCAATCCTCCGCCGGTAATCAGCATTAAAATACCTGTGCCTATTTTACCTGCATAAAACCGATGTACACCTAAATATCCCAGAAACAGGCAAAGTAGTAACGTAGCAACAAAACTTTTATCACTTATTTGTTCCACATAAGTTGTTTGATTTTCCATTCTAAAAATTTTAAAATTACTATTAGGTTAATTGTTATACAAGTATGAGTAAATCTTCATTCAATTGAAATTTGCCTTCCTGAACGTAGTTTTAAAGTGGGCTGAAAAGGAGGTTAAATGTAGCAAATGTTAATATTCTATGCAAATAGCAAATTATGTAATCCGGGGAAATATAAGCTTAATTCACTATATCGATCTTTCCTTTTCCCGAAATGAAATTCAGTATGTTTTTTGATACACTTTTACCCAATTCAATACGTGTATCAATGGTTCCGGTCCCTACATGAGGAACCATAATAACGTTATTCAGTTTCAATAATCCGGGATGGATCTCCGGCTCGTTTTCAAATACATCAAGGGCTGCACCCGCTATGCGTTTGGTTTGTAACGCTTCAGTCAGCGCCGCTTCATCAATTAGCGGTCCTCTGGCCGTATTTATGATATACACAGAGGATTTCATTTTCTCAAATGCATGCTTATCCAGAATGTGATGCGTTGCTTTGGTATACGGTGCATTCAAGGAAATATAATCTGAAGTGGATAACAAAGTATTTAAATCCACATATTCAGCATCGTAAAGCTTTTCAGTGCTCTGATCCAGTTTGTGGCGGTTGTGATAAATGATCTTCATCCGGTTGGCCAATGCTCTTCTTGCCAGGGATTGCCCGATATTTCCCATGCCGATAATCCCCAGAGTTTTACCTTCAAGAGAAGTGCTAAGGTTTTCCATAATGCCCCATTTCAGCCCATCCTTAACCCTGATTTTTTGGTTCAGTTCTGTCACTCTTCTTGAAATAGCCAGCATCAGTGCCATGGCCAGCTCTGCTGTTGGTTCAATCACGGGATCAGGCGTGTTGGTGACGGTTATGCCTTTTTTTGTAGCACATTCCACATCAATGGTATTGTATCCTACACCGTAATTTGCTATAAGTTTCAGATCTGGTGCAGCTTCGATGTGTTCTTTCGTAAACGGTTCAGTAAATACTGATACAACTACATCTATATCATGCAGCTTTTTCAGTAGCTGATCTGATGAGAATTTGGTTTCTTCAGGAAATACAACTTCATGTCCCGCATCTGTTAATGCCTTAAACCCTTCACGCGGCAAATTATATACAACAAGTATTTTCATAATATTATAGTATCACGTATCAGGAATCAAGACACAAGATTTTCGCTAATAAAATGAGTGATTTAAGATTTGAGAAGTCTCATATTCTGATTCTTATGTTCAATTCGTAATTTAAAATGTCTTATGTTCTGGTTCCTAAATTAAAATAAATCCTCCGTTGATCCCGATATAATATCGGAATCAACACCTCCTTTTTAAACCTTAGATTTGTGGATATATTCTTAAATGATCTGGAAAGGCTTAAATTTGAGATAATAACATAAATTCAAAAAGAAAGGAAAACCAGTAAGTAA